>NZ_JAKSXN010000049.1 GCF_022427145.1 Paenibacillus timonensis | reverse complement strand
AATGAGAAAGGACTTGGAGCAATGCTCCAAGTCCTTTTTTTGTAGGCTGCTGGAGGTGAGGCGCTGGAAACACCCCGTCCCCATCCCCGTTCAACTGTAAAAGTACATTTGAAAATGAGGCATTTGAGGTCATTCGCCTGATATGGGGAAAATGAGGAGAGTTTGCGTTGCGGCAAATCCCGCCTGACTAGAGATGCCTTGCGATGACGTCCTCCAGTAAGCCGGCCACCGCCTGCGGTCCGCGTTGGAGCTCCTCCCTCGACAGAGGGACTCGCACGAACCGCTCATCCAGTTCCATCGCCTCGGCGAACAACCCGCTTAAACCCCGGGCACGGCGATCGACCTGCAGCACCAACTCCAATGCCTCGCCCCGCGGGAAGAACAGGATCTCCAGTTCGTCGAGATATCCGCGGAACTTCGAGCCGGGTACGTATTCAAATTCCTGCACGAAGGGCAAGGCGCCGCCAAGTCTCGGGGCGTAGTCATTCGTCACCTCGCGCAACCGGAAACCGAGCAAATCGACGGCATCCAGCACGGTTTGCATTTTCGCGTCCGGTACGACCTGAATCAGGTCTTCGTCCTTCGGATCCACAGCCATCTCGATATCAAGCCCGCTTTCGACCCAAATCGGCACGTTGCGCAGGCTCACCGGCATTTGCTCCGGAAGCCGGAACCGGAACGGAATCTGCTTGCGTTCCCCGGCCCGTAGCGGGAAGCCCTCCGCCACCAAGTATTTGGCGATCGTGCCGGTTTCCCTGAACTTATGGTCATTCGACTCGCGCAGGTAGTTGGTCTTCAGCTTCAGGTAAATGTTGCCGATCGTTTGGTCGGTCTGCCCGCCTTCCACATAAACGGTACCGCTGATTTCTCCGCCCAGCTGGACTTCATCCGCATCCAGTTCCGTATTGATCTGCGCCGAGCCGATACCCACGCTGGCTAGCATTTTCTTGAAAAAGGACATGATTTCAACCTACCTTCACCATTTTATTTGGTTGTGACTGATTTTGGATGCGTAGGGTTCGTTACGGAAATTATTTACGAATCTAGAGGGGTTCAGGTTTCATCCCTTCTATATCTTAGTTGGTTCCAAGCCAAAAAGACCTGTCGGAGCCGAAGATCCGCAGGTCTTTGAATCATTTACGTTTCGTTTGGCTGAAGCCGTCTTAGAAGTTGACGCCGTTGCTTTCGATCACCCGTTTGTTATTTCATACCATATTGGATATCATCGTATCATCGATAACAAGGAGGTTTCCTGATGCTTCTGGAAGTCATAGCAACCTGTGTGGAAGACGCCGTCGTAGCGGAAGCGAACGGGGCGGATCGGCTTGAGTTGATCACGGCGATAACGGAGGGCGGGCTAACCCCCGGCATTGGCATGGTCCAACAAGTAGTGAAGGCCGTGGCCATTCCGGTTCACGTGATGGTACGTCCGCATAGCCGGTCTTTTGTGTACGGGGAGGTCGATGTGCTTACTATGGAGGCAGAAGTCCGGGCCATTGCCGATGCGGGGGCGGCGGGCATCGTGTTCGGCGCGATAACCGCCGAGCGTACGATCGACGAGGCCGCGCTGGAACGGATATTGGCGCTGTCCGGCGGGTTAAACGTCACGTTCCACCGGGCGTTTGACGAGTTGGCCGACCTGCCGTCCGGACTACGTACACTGCTGCGGTACCCGCAGGTGAACCGGGTGCTGACGTCGGGAGGACCGCGCCCCGCACCTCAGGCGGTTCCCGCGATCCGGGAGCTGGTGGAGATCGCCGGCGGCAGCCCGCTGCGCATTTTAGCCGGACACGGCTTGACCCTAGAGACCGTCTCACGGTTTGTTGCCGAAACGGGCGTGACTGAAGTGCATTTCGGTTCCGCCGTACGGATAGGCGGGGATGGGTTGGCTCCTCTCGATCCATCCAAGCTGCTGCGCTTATCACGTCTGTTGCACGACAAAAACAAACAGAAAACTCCATAATATACCAAATATTTACTGGATACCAAACCTTTTCCGGAGATAGAATGTCAGTATATCCCATGACAAGGAGAGTTATCCAGAACTGATGTCTATCTATTTCGAGAGAAAACGAACTTTTGCTTTACGGTTACTTGTATGGTTTCTGTGTGCTTTGCTGCTGCTTGAATCGGTTGGCTTTCCCGCAACGGCTTCGGCGTTGTCCACTCCAGCCTCCAATTGCGGGCCGGGTTGTACCCGTTATGACGTCGTCATGATCGGCAGCGAAATCGAAGGGGTGCTCTTGGCGAAGAAAGCGCATGAGGCCGGGTTAAGCGTGTTGATCCTTGATCCGCGCGAGAAGCCGGGCGGGGAGCTGATCCAGGGGCAGATGCTCGTGCTGGACGAGCCCAATGACAACCGCAAGCACAGCTTAGTCCAAGGGGAGCTAAAACCTCTGTACGACGGTTATAAGGCCGGGGCGATTCGCAAACTGTCCGCCTTTGAAGGCTTTTACCGTAAACTGATTCAGGGGATTCCCCTTCGCAGCGGCATTACCGTCGACGGTGTGGAGATCGAGGACTCCGGCGGGGTTGAAAAAGCCAAAACGCTGAAGTCCGTAACGTACCTGGCCAAAGACGGCAAATTGTATCAGGTGCAGGCGGGGTATTTTGTGGAAAATACCGATTCTAATGCGCTCACTGTCCATCTTGGCAACCAACGCATTCCGGGGATGGAGAGCCTATACAACGGCAAGAAACCCGACTATATGGCGGCTACTTATATGCTGCGGTTCAAAGGCGTCAACTGGGGCCAGTTGCATCAGGCGGTGCTTGAGGACTATCCCCTGACGAACGTCGTCAAGAAATACGGTGCCAACACTTATGTGGATTGGGACTTCGCCACCGGCTTCAGCAACTTGACCTACAACTACAAACCGCGGGATTCCCAATTGATGCTGAGGGGCTTAAATGCGACATATCAAAAAAACGGCGAGGTCATCATCAACAGCTTGCTTGTATATGATGTCGACCCGGCCAATCCGCAATCGGTCCATTCTGCCGTCGCGAGGGCGAAAACGGAAGCGCCGTACATCGCCAAGTATTTGCGCAAGCATATTCCCGGCTTCGCCAAAGCCGAGCTGAACGGGTATCCCGATTACTTATACATTCGCGACTATAACCGGTATGAAACGGAATATGTGCTGAACTATAGAGATGTGATGTCGGGTCGGATGTTTTGGGACAACGTCACGATTGGGGGGTATGCCGTTGATTTGCAGGCCACCCGCATCGTGAAGAAGGGCGTAGGTTACGGCAAACCGGATCGGTACGGAATCCCCCTGCGTTCCTTTGAGTTGAAGTCATACGACAACGTGCTGGTGGCCGGCAAGAATGTCGGCGCGGAAATCAAAGCCTACGGAAGCGCCCGCATCGTTCCCACCACCGCGCTGGCCGGGGAAACGATGGGCATCCTGCTCAGCCGCGAATGGAAGCAGCATCATAAGCGGTTAAGCCAGTTGACGCCGGCCGATTTTCGGCGAATCCATTCTTATTTGAAAAAAGATTACAAGATTCAGGTCGATCAATGACCGTGCGCGGAAGTTATTGAAGGTACGGCAACCAGGCCTGATGCAGCCGGGCCACGCCTTCGTCGATCCGCTCCGACGCAATGCCGCCGAACCCCAGCATGAACGACTTCCGCTCCATCTCCGGCGGCGCGTTCCAGAAGAAGGCAGCGGAGGCGACCCGCACGCCGGCCTGCTCGGCCAGCTGCAGCAGCCGTGCCTCCGGCAGGCGGGATTTGACGCTTAGGATCACATGCAGACCGGCGCTATCGCCCGAAACGGCAGCCCGCTTCCCGAAATGAAACGTCAGGGAGGCGACGAGCTGCCGGTTTTTTTTGCGGTACAGGTTCCTCATTCGCCGGATATGCCGTTCGAAGTGCCCTTCCTGCATAAACCGCTGCAGGGTGCGCTGGTGAATCCCCGAGGCGGACGCCTCAAACAGGGTATGGCGCCGTAAGGCGTGGAAGCGAGGCACCAGATGCTCAGGCAACACGAGATAATGGATACAGATATCAGGGGCGAGCACCTGGGAGAATCCGCCTAGATAGATGACGCGGTCGTTTGGGACCAGTCCTTGCAGCGCCGGCACCGGTTTGCCCTGATATCGGAATTCGCCGCCGTAATCGTCTTCGATCAGGTAACCGTCCACCGTCTTGGCCCATTCCAGCAGCTCCAGCCGGCGGGTTAACGGCATGATGAGGCCCGTTGGGAATTGATGGGACGGGGACACGCTGGCGATTCGTGCACCACTGGCCCGCAGCAGATCCGGGCACAGCCCGTGCTCGTCGAGAGGGACCGGATGTACCGTGAAGCCGAGCGCGTCTAGCGTTGCGGGAACGATGCGATATCCGGGTTCTTCGACGGCGACGGCATTGAACTCGCCCTTCATCATTTGCCCCAGCAACAGTAGCAGCAGATGCTGTTCCGCTCCGATGACGATCCGATCCGGGGTGGCATGGACCCCGCGGAACCGGCTTAAATATCCGGCGATTTCCCGCCGCAATCCCGGGTCCCCCTGAGCGTCCCCGTAGAATAGCAGGTTGGCGGATTCCGGGCGGAAGAGCTGGTTGTGCAGTCTTTTCCATACCGCAAAAGGAAACAGGCTGAAATCGTTCTTGGACAGATGAAAATCGTAAAGAAGGAATCCCGCGTTCCCGGCATCCGGAGCTAGCTTCGTCTGCGGCATTGCCGCAGTCTCCGGCGGGATTTTGCGTTTCGGATTCGGGCCGCCCAGCTCAAGAGCCTTATAAGGCTCAGGCAACTTGACGACGTAATATCCCCGTTTCGGCCGACTCTCGATAAACCCTTCGGCGATCAGTTGCTGGTAAGCGAGCTCGACAGGCGTCGTACTGATCCCCAGGAACTCCGCCAGCTTGCGGATTGATGGCAGCCGCTGCTCCTCCTGGAGCGAACCGGCAATGATATCCCGCTTGAACGACTCGTAAATTTCGACATACCGGTAGGACCGCCCGGCCAGCTCGGCTTTCCCGTCATTTTGCAGCGGTAAGATATACATTCGCTCAACTCCCCCTATCCAAACTGTCCTTTATTTTTTGAATCAATTGTATATTTTTAAGTATACAGTACTGTGCTAAGATGCGAAGAGAAAAGAAGCACCGAATAAAGAGGCCCAGTTGCCGCAGCAAGAGAGAGAATCGGTCAAGAGATGAAAAAGGGGATTTCTGAAGATGAGTTACGCTGGTTTTTTGATGGGAGAGAAAGTATATTTGCGCCCGATGAACGTGGAGGATGCCGAGTGGTATTTTCACAATTTGCATGAGCCGGAGATGAGAAGATGGACGGGGACGAAACGCCACTTCACAAAGGAATTCATCGCTGCTTACCTGGAGCGGAAAGGACAGGACGAGTCCAGCGTATTGCTGGCCATCGTGCGGCGGGACGAGGATCGGCCGATTGGGGACATCGCTCTGCAGGATATCGATCCGAGCAACCGATGCTGCAACATTCGCATTGCGATTAATCATACGGCGGATACCGGGAAGGGGTTTGGCAGCGAGGCCATGAAGCTGATGCTGGATTACGGCTTCGGCGTGCTGGCCCTTCATCGGATCGAACTGAACGTGTTCGACTATAACGAGCGGGCGATGCATGTCTATGAGAAGCTGGGGTTCAAGCGGGAAGGCGTGCAGCGGGAAGCTTTGTTTTACGACCACAAGTATCACGATTCGATTCTGATGAGCATGCTGGAAGACGAGTTCCGGGCGCTGCACGTCCGCTGCTAAGCTTAATGAATTGGAGCCCAAACCGCTACGCATGGCGATCCCCGTCGGGTCATGATATACTTATGGAACAAATGTTCTCTAGGGGTATCGGCGGGTGACAAAGAGGAAAATGGCAAACGAATCTACGGTTACGATAGCGGTGCGTCCTCTGGTGGAATATGTGTTCCGCAGCGGCAGCCTGGAAGGCGGCTTTCGCGCTGCGGTTTCGCTGACGGAAGGCACGAAGGCCCATCAGCAGGTGCAGAAGCAATACGACGAAGGCGATCAGAAAGAAGTGTATTTGAAGGCGGAGATTCCCTGCGGGGATCTCCTCTTCGTCGTGGACGGGCGCTGCGACGGGCTGTTGGCCGGCGAGGACGGGAGCTTGACCGTGGACGAGATCAAATCGACGGCCGGCGAGCTGGCCGCGATCCATGAGGACACGTACCCCGTTCATTGGGCCCAGGCGAAATGCTACGCCTACATGTACGCCAAGGCCAACGGTCTGAGCGGGATGGGGATCCAGCTGACTTATGTGCAGCTGGATACGGGAGAGCGCAAGCAGTTTCGGACGCGCGCCGGGGTGGACGAGCTGGAGACGTTTATTTATGACGTCGTTCGGCAATACGCTCCGTACGCCCGGCTGCTTCGCAACCATCGGCGCGAGCGAAACCGGAGCATCGCGGAGTTGGCGTTTCCGTTTCCCGGTTACCGGACCGGACAACGGAAGCTGGCGGGCGCGGTGTACAAGACGATCGAGGGAGCCGTGGGCTTGTTTGTCCAGGCGCCGACCGGCATCGGCAAGACGATCTCTACTACATTTCCGGCGCTTAAGGCGATGGGCGAAGGCAAACTGAATCAGCTGTACTACCTTACCGCCAAGACGATCACCCGGACCGCGGCGGAGAACGCCTTCGCGCTTATGGAAGCGCAAGGACTGCAAGCCCGGGTGGTGACTTTGACCGCCAAGGAGAAAATTTGCTTCCGCGAGGAAATCCGCTGCACCAAGGAAGACTGCATGTATGCCGACGGCTACTTCGACCGGATCAACGGGGCGATCCTGGATATCCTGGCGAACGAGACGCAGCTCGCCCGCCCGGTCATCGAGGCATACGCCCGGAAGCACCGGGTGTGCCCGTTCGAATTTTCACTGGACCTCTCCTATGCCGCCGATGTGACGATCTGCGACTATAATTACGTGTTTGATCCCAAAGTGTCCCTGCAACGCATGTTCGCCGAGCAGAAGAAGGAAACCGCGCTGCTGATCGATGAGGCGCATAATCTGGTCGACCGGGCCAGGGAGATGTATTCCGCCGAACTGCAGAAGTCCAGCTTCCTTTCGCTGCAGCGGGTTTATAAAGAGAAATGCCCTTCCGTCGCGAAGGCGGCCAAGGCGGTGAACGCCTGGTTTATCGAGCTGCGGAAGCAGGTGGAAGGGCCGTTTCGGGTCGATATAGAAGCGCCTGAGCCGTTGTTGCAGCGGGTAGAAGCTTTTGCCGAGGCAGCCGAGCGGGAGCTGGCGATCGATCCTTCCGCCGCCAGGCAGTCGAGCACGCCGGGGAGCCCGGAAGCGGATGCGCGAGAGCTGCTGCTCCAGGCGTATTTCGATGCCTTGCATTTCGGCCGGATCGGCAAGCTGTACGATGAACGGTTCGTCACCTACGCGGAGGTTACCCGGGAGGACGTCCGGGTGAAGCTGTTTTGCCTGGATCCCTCCCATTTGCTGCAGGAGATGAGCAAGGGGTTTCGTTCACGCATTTATTTCTCGGCGACGTTATCGCCGATGGGTTATTACCGCGATATGCTGGGGGCGGGGCCGGACGATTATACGGTATCGCTGCCTTCCCCTTTCTCCCGGGATCAGCTGGAGGTGGTCGTGGTGCCGCTGTCTACAAGGTATCAGGACCGGGAACAGACGCGCGGCCCGCTCGTTCGCGCTTTACAGGAAGCGACCCGCGACCGTCCGGGGAACTATCTGTTCTTCTTTCCTTCTTACGCTTACATGAACATGATCTACGAGGACTTTGCCGCCGTCGCGGAAGAAGGTACGGAATTGCGGCTACAGAAGGCGGGAATGGCCGAGGAGGATCGGGAGCAGTTTTTGGCCGCCTTTGTGCCTCACCCCGCACCGGGCCGGACCTTTATCGCATTTGCCGTGATGGGCGGCCTGTTCTCGGAGGGCATCGATCTTGTCGGGGATCGCTTGACGGGAGTAGCGATCGTGGGCGTCGGTCTGCCGCAAATCGGTCCGGAGCGCAACTTGATCCGTGACTACTTCCAGGCCTCGGGGCGAAACGGCTTCGATTACGCCTACGTGTTCCCCGGCATGAACAAGGTCCTTCAGGCCGGCGGGCGCCTGATCCGTTCGGAGACCGACCAAGGCCGTTTGGCCCTGATTGACGATCGTTATCTGCAACCCCAATACTCGCGGCTGCTCCCGGAGGAATGGCGCTAGAACCTCCTCGAATATTCCCTTCAATTGTGACATATTTTGAACAGGTAAGGATAACTTGTTTAAGTTGGGGGGAGCGTTGGTTTGGGGATTTCGTATATTAAGGTTTCGGTCGTCTATTTTGTCATCGGCGTATTGCTAGGCATGTACATGTCCATGCAGCATGACTATACTTTAGCGGGCGTGCATGCCCATGTGAATCTGCTCGGTTGGGCGTCCTTCGCGCTGGCCGGCGTGATTTACGTGTTGTTTCCAGGGGCAGGGGAGAGTCTGCTGAGCAAAATCCAGTTCTGGACGTACTCCATCGGGCTTCCGGTCATGATGATCAGTTTAGCGCTGGTGCTGAACGGTTCCGAACAGCTGGAGCCCTTGGTGGCGATCGGCGGAACGCTTGTCGTGATCAGCGTAATCGTATTCGCGGTCAACGTGTTGACGAACGTGCGGACCAGCGCGTCTTCGCGGGGCAAGAAATAAGGTCGATAACGACGAATAAGATGGGAGAAAACGCCGATGAAAATCGGCGTTTTTTTGTGGGACGGGAATGATAATTTAAGGAGTTGACGAGGGTTATTGAAAGAAGTACTATAATAATATTATTAAAAGCTATTAACTATTTAAATGTAATAAGTATTAATTAATGGCTTTTGGGAGGGGATGCGTACTGAATAAGCAGGAGCGTTTATCGCTGTTAATGTCGATGCAAATGACTCGATTCGTCGTCGGATACGCCAAAATCCTCGATCCGGAATTGACGGCCCCCCAATACTTGATCCTCCAGATCTTATCCGGCGCGGAGCAGCGGAAATGTTCTGAATTGGCCGAGATGCTGGAGGTCTCCCTGCCGGCCGTGACCAATCTGGCCAATAAATTGGCGGCCAAAGGGTTGATTGATCGCGTGATTCCGGAAAGCGACCGGCGCAACGTTCTCCTGCGCATCACGGAGGCCGGACAGGAAGTGGAGGCACGCATGGTACAGAAATACGAAGAAATGACGCGGGAACTGTGGGAGGATTTCTCAGAGGAAGAAACGGACGTATTGCTTCTGGCGTTCGAGAAAATGCTGGAACGGTTCGATCCCAAATGAAATGAAAGCGCTAATCAAGCGCGCGGGGACAATATCCGGCCGTAAGAGCCGATCAAGGAGGAGTTTAAACATGGGAAGATTAGATCATAAAGTCGCCATTATTACCGGCGCTGCCGGGGGAATGGGCAAGGCCGACGCGTTGTTGTTCGCCAAAGAGGGCGCCAAGGTCGTCATTACGGACATCCAGGACGAGAAGATTCAAGCAGTTGCCAAGGAGATTACCGATCAAGGCGGGGTTGCGGTAGCTTTGACGCAGGACGTCACGTCGGAGCAAGATTGGGCGCGGGTTACCGAAACGGCCCTGACGCAGTTCGGGAAAATCGATATCCTCGTCAATAACGCGGGGATCTCCAGCGCGACGCCTTTTTTGGAGACGGACCTGGAGTTGTGGAACAAGGTGATGAACATCAACGTCACCAGCGTATTTCTCGGTCAAAAATACGTCATTCCGCACATGATCAACGGAGGAGGAGGCTCCATCATCAATATTTCCTCGATCGCCGGCCTGACCGGCGGCAGCGGCACGGGGCCCTATACGGCCAGCAAAGGGGCCGTTCGCTTGCTTACGAAAGCGACGGCGGTGGATTATGCGAAGCATAACATCCGGGCCAACTCCATCCATCCGGGATACATTGAAACGCCGATGACCAAAGATTTGATGGCTGACGAGAACATGAGAAACTGGTTCTTGTCCCAGACGCCGATTCCGCGGCTTGGCCAAGCGGAGGATATCGCCAAGGGCGTATTGTTCCTCGCCTCCGACGAGTCCTCGTACATCACCGGCATCGAGCTGCCGATCGACGGCGGGTATTCCGCAAAATAAGCCGACCGACGCCCAAGTGTCATGTCTTGACGGTCGCGCCGGGTGCACAGTCGTGCATCTCCGGGGCGGCCTTTTTCGTACAGTGCTCCTCCATGTGTTTACGTCCCCCTGTCTTGAACGCACGCCCTCTTCTCCCTCTTTTTCAGATTTAAAGCAATTTGTTGTTGACAATTATCTCGATGTGATATATCTTAAAATCAAGATAAAACAAATTAAGAATTAACCGAATCGTTTAAGGTTATCCTATCGTTTATCGAAAAGACATGGAGGTGAATGACAATGACTGAGCCATCGAAGAACGACGCGCTGCATTTATTCGTCGTATTGTCCCGGGCAAGCGAGTGGGTGCATGCGCATAGCGACAAGGGCATTCGGCAATATGGATTGACCCGGACCGAATTCGGCGTGCTCGATCTGCTTTACCACAAAGGCCGCCAGCCGATACAGCAAATCGGCAGCAAGGTGTTGATGAGCAGCGGGAACATCACGTACGTCGTCGATAAGCTGGAGAAGAAGGGATACGTGACCCGCCAGGATTGTCCGGAAGACCGGCGGCTGGTATATGCGGAAATAACGGAGCAAGGACGCCGATTCATTGAAGAGGTGTTCCCGCAGCATACCCGCCTCATCGAAGAAGCGGTCAGCGGTCTTTCGCCGGAAGAGAAGGAAATCGCCGCTATGCTGCTAAAAAAGCTCGGGAAATCGGCGAAGGAAGGCTTTAAGTAGCGGCAGGACTCCCAAATTACGGAATCGTCGCACGCGAATGAGCTAGACCTTAACGAAGTTCCCGATAGGCGGTGGGGAAAGGCGTCACCGGACGTCTTCTCAGCCCTAATATCTTAATATAAAGAATCTTGAAATACAGAAATGAACAATCGGTTCGTCAAGTACGAATACGACAAAATTCAAAAACAAAGGAGACATGAACATGTCTATGGCATTGGCCTTATTAATTATCCGTTTGGTGTTGGGATTCACGATGATGGCGCACGGCGCGCAAAAGCTGTTTGGCTGGTTTGGCGGCTACGGCCCCAAAGGAACCGGAGGTTGGATGGAATCGCTGGGCATCAAGCCCGGGGTGTTGATGGCGGTATTGGCCGGCTTGGCCGAATTTGGCGGCGGATTGCTGGTGGCGGCCGGTCTGTTTACGCCGATCGGCGCTGCGCTGCTGATCCTTACAATGATCGTGGCGATCGCTTCCGTTCACGCCAAGAACGGGTTCTGGTCGACGGCAGGCGGGTACGAATACAATCTGCTGCTGATCGCCGTCTCGGTTGGTTTGATTTTGTCCGGTGCGGGAGCTTATTCTCTCGATGCTTTGCTCTGATATCCGTAATCGCAATGGCGATCACGATGATTTTCTAATTTGGGAGGAGCTTTGGTCATGAATTCGAATGAACATGATTTGACTGCGATCGTAAAATCCCGCCGTTCGGCGAATAAATTTATCCCCGGCGTGGAAATCCAAGACAAGGAACTGGAAGAAATCTTCAATCTCACGAAATTCGCGCCGTCGGCGTTTAATTTACAGCATACCCACTACGTGGTGGTCAAAGACTCCGCATTGAAGGAACAGGTGTATGAGGCTGCGGCCAAGCAATACAAAGTCCGGACTGCTTCCGCGGTGATCCTGGTGCTGGGAAAACGGGATGCCCATAAGGATGCCGGAACGATGAACGAAGGGCTGTTGAATTTAGGCGTGCTCAGCAAGCAGGAGTACGACCGGCTCGTGTCCGATACGATCGGCTTCTATGAGAACCGGGGCGAGGCGTTCATGCGGGAGGAAGCGATCCGCAGCGCCAGCCTGTCGGCTATGCAGATGATGCTGATCGCCAAGGACCGCGGCTGGGATACGTGCCCGATGATCGGTTTTGACCCTGAGGCCATGCGGCTGCTGCTGAACGTCCCGGACAATTACGATCCGGTGATGCTGATCGCGATCGGCAAGGAGGACACCTCCAGCTTCCGTCCGCGAGGTTACCGCAAACCGGTTGGCGAGTTCGTCAGCTATAACCGTTTCTAAACGACTACGATAAAAATAAGGGAGGAATTTCACATGGTACATCCAACTTCAGGGATTCATCATATTACCGCATTCGCAACCGATCCGCAGGCTAACGTCGATTTTTACGCAGGGGTGCTGGGACTCAGACTGGTCAAAAAAACCATCAACTTCGATGCGCCGGAAGTGTACCATCTGTACTTCGGCGATGAGGACGGAAATCCGGGAACCATCATGACCTTCTTCCCGTCGGCGGGAGCCCGCCGCGGCCGGGTTGGCGCCGGTCAGGTGGGCATCACGACCTTTGCCATTCCGGTCGGCGCCATGGCTTTCTGGCAGGAGCGTCTGCACAAATTCGGCATCTCCACTACCGAGACCAGCCGCTTCGGCGAAACATATCTGCACTTCCGCGACAAGGACGGACTGCAGCTCGAGCTGGTCGAACGTGCCGCCGGTTCGCAGAGCACCTGGTCGTTCGGCGGCGTCCCGGCCGACAAGGCGATCAAAGGCTTCGGCGGGGCGGTGCTCTACAGCGTGGCCCCGGCGAAAACCGCCGCTTTGCTCGAAACCGTCATGGGCTTGCAGAAGCTCGGCGAGGACAGCGACTACGCCCGCTTTAAAGCCGAAGGCGATCTTGGGGACGTGATCGACGTCAACGTCAAACCGATGGAATACGGTGCAGGCGGTGCCGGGACGGTGCATCATATCGCCTGGAGAGCCCGGGATTTCGCGGAGCACGAGGAATGGAGAACCCGGGTCGCCGAACACGGCTACAAACCGACGCCTATCGTTGACCGTCAGTATTTTCACGCGGTGTATTTCCGGGAGGAAGGCGGCATCCTGTTCGAGATCGCCACGAATCCGCCGGGATTCGCCAATGACGAGACGCCGGAGCATTTGGGCGAAAAGCTGATGCTGCCGGCCTGGTACGAACCGCACCGCGAAGCGATCGAACAAAATCTGGCCCCGTTCGAAGTTCGGGTGCTGAAGGAGGATCAGCAGGGATGAAGCATCTCTTCAAGCCGGGTTCGGCAAGCGGCGAAGCGGCGGCGCCTACGCTGCTTCTGCTCCACGGCACCGGCGGCAATGAACAGGACCTGCTGCCGCTGGCGGAGATGATCTCCCCAACGTCGGCGGTGCTAAGCGTCCGGGGCAACGTGCTGGAGAACGGGATGCCGCGGTTCTTCCGGCGGCTGGCGATGGGCGTGTTCGACGAGGAGGACCTGGTGTTCCGCACCAAGGAGCTGCACGACTTCCTGGACGAAGCTTCCGCGCAATACGGTTTCGACCGGAACCGCGTCGTTGCGGTGGGTTACTCGAACGGAGCGAACATCGCGGCGAGCCTGCTGTTCCACCATGCGGGGGCACTGAGCGGGGCGATCCTGCACCACCCAATGGTGCCGCGGCGCGGCGTGCAATTGCCGGAGATGGCGGGGCTTCCCGTCTTTATCGGGGCGGGCCGGAATGACGCCATGTGCCGGCCGGAGGAAACGCAGGAGCTGGAAGGGCTGCTCAGAGACGCGGGTGCCCAGGTCCATGTGCATTGGGAGCCGTATGGCCATCAATTGACCGAAACCGAAGTTCAGGCAGCGGCGGAGTGGTTCCGCAACCATCTGCTGAAGAATTGATCAAAAAGGGAGGTTCGCCGCTATGATCTCGATCAACCCGGAGCACCAAACCGAGAGGGACAACTATAAACTGCTGATCGGCAGCATCATCCCGCGGCCAGTTGCGCTGGTGACGACCTTGTCGCCGGAGGGCGTGCTGAACGCGGCCCCGTTCAGTTATTTCAACATCGTGACCGCCGACCCGCCGATGGTGTCGGTGGCGGTGCAGCGGAAAAACGGCGCGACTAAGGATACGGCCCGGAATGCCGCGACGGCGGGCGCCTTCGTCGTGCATATCGCCGATGAAGCGTATATTCGCGAGTTGAACCTGACGGCGGCGCCGCTCCCCCCGGAGGAGAGCGAAGTGGAGGCGGCGGGCCTCACGCCGATCACCAGCGAAGCGGTGGCGGTCCCCGGGATCGCCGAAGCCAAGATTCGCATGGAGTGTGTATTGGAACGCTCGATCCCTTTAGGCGGAACGGGTCAGGTCCCTTCGGTCGATCTGTTGGTCGGCCGGGTAGTCCGGTTTCACATCGACGAGGCGCTGTACGAGTCCGGTCGGATCGATCCCCATGGTTTGCGTCCGGTCAGCCGTTTGGCGGGGAACAGTTATGCCCGGTTGGGCGAAGTTTTCGAATTGGAACGGCCGAGGTACGATCTGGGGATCGCCGGGTCCGTTGGCAGTCAACAAACACATTAAAGGCCGTGAACTTAGCGGCAATAGAAAAGGCGGTTCGGAGCATACTGCTCCGGGCTGTCTTTGTTTGTTCGATAAATTAAGTTTCCACGATGGGAGAAAGTGTGCTAGCATAAAAATGAGTACGCTTACATGGTGTGTTTCAGCATCTATATATAAACAAGGAATCGTTTGAAGGGGAGGAATCGCGGTCATGCTGCAAGTGCTTCTGGTGGATGACGAGCCTTGGGTGCTCGAAGGGCTCCGGACCATGGTGAATTGGGAAAAGCATGGCTTTCAAGTATGCGGGGAGGCGCTGGACGGCCCCGAGGCGCTGGTCAAAATGCAGGAGTTCCGGCCAGAGCTGGTCGTCACGGATATCCATATGCCGGTCATTAGCGGCTTGGAGTTGATTGAGAGGAGCAAGCGGCTGCTGGGGAAGCCGCCCAAGTTCGTCATTTTGAGCGGATACGACGATTTCAACTACGCGTTAACGGCCATGCGGCAGCGGGTTGCGGAGTATCTGCTGAAACCGATTGACGAGGACGAGTTCGAAGTGATTCTAGAACGTCTTGGTCAGACCATCGCCGAGGAGCGGGAAATGGAGCGTTCCTCGTCCCGCAAGCAATCGTTGTTTAAAAATAACATCTTGAACCGATTGATTCAGGGGGAGGAAGGAGTTCGGCTGGAGCAAGAAGCAGCGACCGCACTTCAGCTCGAAGGGGAGCCGGAGCTGCAGTGCATGCTGATCGATGCCGGCGCTTATCTACCGGATCTGAAGCAGCGGGTGCTCGGCTTCTTCTCGCAAAACACGGATCGCGCGTTTCTGGACGGCCTGGGCCGGGTCGGCGTGATCGTTCGCACGGATGAACTTCCGCAGCCGCGGGTGGAAGAGATCGGACTGGCGATCAGCAGCGGACTTTCGAATCCGGAATCGCCGGTCATCATTGCGGTTAGCGGCGCCGGAAAAGGCATCCGTTCCATCCGGGAGCTGTACCTGCAAACGCTGGAGACCGTCAAGGCCAAGCGCGAACAGGGGAAAACCGGCCTCTTCTTGCCTTGTCACTATCCGCAGTCCTCCAAAGCCGAAGACCTGCTAAAGGGGAAATTCGAGCAGTTGCTTGATGCCGTCCTTGAAGGGGAGCCCGATGCGGCCGAGGCGGCGGTGGATGAGGTGTTCGGCACTCTGGCTTGCAGCCAAACCGGTGTAGAAGCCTTACGGGCGTTCGCGGCCAATATGGAACTGACGTTATGCCGCAAAATCAAGAAAGCGGGCGGCGACCCCGACGCTTTTATGGTTCGTATGCAGGCGGACGCAGGGGGTCCGAACGGTTTGAGCGGTTACCCGGCGTTGAAGCATCAACTGCTTCGGCTGTGCCGGGAGGCCGCGCTGCTGCTGGCAGGGTTGCGGCGGAAGAACGAGAACAACACGATGTTTCAGGTCATTCAGTACGTGGACGAGGAATTCCGCAGCAAACTGAAGCTGCAAACCCTTGCCAAGAAGTTTCACATGAATCCGACCTATTTAGGACAAGTGTTCAAAAAAGAAACGGGTAAAGCTTTCAACGAATATTTAAACGAGAAACGGATCGAGGAAGCCAAACGTCTGCTGAAGCGCACTCCCATGAAAATATCCGACATTGCGCTTCAGGTGGGTTATCCGAACACGGATTATTTTATCAGCAAATTTAAACAGGCTACCGGCCTGCTGCCGTCTGTCTACAAATCCGAGTCCGCGAATGATGTCTCTAGACATGAGGCAGGGCCCAAGCCTGCCGAATAAGCCCGAGGTGGTGCAAGCATGAGAAGATGGAGATTCCGGGGTAAGGTTAATGATATTCCGCTGAACATAAAATTTTTGCTGATCTACCTCATGGGTGTGCTGCTGCCGATTCTGGTCATTAATGTGCTGTTCATGGGGCGGATGGCCGACTTTATCAAAGAGCGCGAGGAGCAGAACCTGGATATTTCCATGGAGCGCGCCCGAAAGGACATTCACGATTTCATCGACGGCGGAGTGGCCGTCAGCCATGCACTGAACACGGATAAAACGTTGTACGAGAAGATGGACCAGACGTATGCCGACCCGCTTGATTTTTACGAAACGTTCGACGAACAGCTGCGTAATCGGGTCACCAGTTATATTCCGGTCAATAATCAGATCCTGCGGATCGGGATTTACACGACGAATCCGACGATCGTCCCCGGCGGCAATTATCATGTGCTCGACGAGGAGGTGAAGAGCAGTGATTGGTACCGGATGTGGGAGAACTCGAGCGACCCGGTGGTCGTCGCTGCGTACCGTGCTTCACAAGCCATCAATCAGGCCATTACCGAGCCTTATTTCAGCGTGATCGAGAAGATGGACTACTATGATTCCTATAACACGTTCGACAAGCTGCTGCGGATCGACATCGACCTCAGCAAAATCTACGACGTCATCGTTCGGGAGAAGGATTACCTGGACTTATATTTGGTCAACGGGAACGACGAAATCATCGTATCGGCCAACAGCGGCTACCGGCAGGATGCAAGCGGAGGATATCCGAAGCTCGAATTGTCTGCAGAGGATGCGGAGAAGGGTGTGGAGTCCGTCGCCGTAGGCAACGCCCGATACGTAAAAGGCTGGCGCCTGATCGGCATTCCGCAAGGGACAAGAGTGTCGAAGGCGATGTTCGATATGAGGCTGTTCTTCGGGATGATGGCGGCGGCGATCACCTTGTTCACGTCAATTTTTATCTACGTGATGCTGAGATCGTACCATTACCGGGTGAAACGGTTGTCCCGCCATATGCAGAAGGTGACCCACGAGAAGTTCGACCTGATCAATATCGATGAGGGGCGCGACGAAGTCGGCGAATTAATTCGAAACTTTAACATGATGACAGCCCGGATCAATGCGCTGATCAACAACGTGTATAAGCTGGAGATCCAGCAGAAGAGCCTGGAGGCCGAGCGGGTGCGGGCAGAATTGAACTTTTTGCAGAGCCAGATGAACCCGCATTTCCTGTTTAATACGCTCAATGCGATTCTGGTCGTCTGTACGAAGAATAATTACTCCGACGTGACGGATATCATCAAGAACTTGTCCAAGCTGCTGCGCCGTCTGCTGCGCTGGAAGGAGGATCTGGTCACGCTGGAGGAGGAGATCTTATTTATCGACATGTATCTGAAAATTGAGAAATTCCGCTTCCGGGACAAATTCGAATACGTCTTCGATCTTGAACAGGATGCGCTGCATTATAAAATTCCGAAAATGAGCATTCAGCCGCTGGTCGAGAACGCCTGCAAACATGGCATCCAGGCCGTTCAGGGAAACGGACTCGTTACGGTCAAGGCCCGCGTGGCAGACGGACGTCTGCGCATCGTCATTTCGGATAACGGTAAAGGCATCGAACCCGAGCAGCTGCGGGAAATGCTGCTCGCCGTGCGGAGCGAGAGCACCTCCGGGCACAGCATCGGCATCCGCAACGTGTACCGCCGTTTCGAGTTGTACTACAACGACCAGGTTCGCTTCAACATCAACAGCAAGCCGGGGGAAGGAACGGAAGTGTCCTTTGAAATCCCGGTTAAACTGCTTGAACACCAGGAAGGGATTATTGGGGAGGAATAAGATGAGATTCAAGGTGTTATTGGTGGATGATGAGCCGGCAGCGCTGGAAGGCATGCAGCTGTGGATCAACTGGCCGGAGCTTGGCTTCGATATTTGCGGGACCAGCTGTAACGGAGCGGAGGCGCTGGCAAAAATCAGCGAGCTGCAGCCCGATCTTGTCATAACGGACGTGCGGATGCCGGTGATGGACGGACTGGAGATGATTGAGGCCTGGCAGAAGCAGAATGCCCGGCAGGTCAGCTTCGCCATCGTCAGCGGCTTCAGCGAGTTTCAATATGCCCAAAAAGCGCTCCGCTTCGGGATCACCCGGTATCTGCTGAAACCGATCGACGAGGAAATGGCCGCCGAAGAGCTGGCGGCCATTTACAAGGAGCTGCTCGAGGAACGGAGGCGTCAGCGCATCCATCGGATCGCAACCTACGAGGAAGCGGTCAGCCTGTTCAAGGCATTGCTGAATCAACGGCCGAGCCCCCCGCGGGATGCGGAACGGCTCGCTGCGTTATCGGGTCTTCGGCCGGCATGGAATGTCTGTCTGATCCGCCCGAAGAGCAGCAATGCGGCGGAGGTGCGAGAGCAGATCTCCGCCTATGCCGAGGAGCAGGAAGCGATGTATCTCATCGATTTGGAGCTTGGAAACCTGGCGCTGGTATATGGGTTCAACCCCGATCAAGACGGCCTGGACGGTCTTGTGCGGATTGGCGAATTGGAGAGCCGGCTCCGCAAGCGCGGAGCATTTGCGGCTGTCGGTGAAGGAGCGGCGGTTCTGCAAGAAATTGCGGAGGCGTATCGTCAGGCTCAAACGGCGATGCTGCATCATTTTTACGCGGACGGACCTGTCGGGATAACCGTTTACCGTGACGTGGCCGAACTCGCGTTTCGCTGCCAGTACGATCAAACGGAGCTGGCGGATCAGATCGTAGGAGCGCTGCAACTGCTGGATAAAGCCGGCTTGGAGGAGGCGTTGGCCAAGGCGGAGGGCAATTTCCGGGAGCACTATCTTACACCGGATATTGTGCGTAAGTTTGTGATCCACTTGTCGTACCTGATGATCGAGCATTTGGAGGGGGTCCCGGACAAGGGGGTGGAGCTCCAGAACCAATATGATATCCCCGGGAATGCCGCAGCAGCATGTACATTGTGGGAGTTGATGGATCGCATCCGTTCCTTCGGTATGGCATGCATCGATCTGCTCCTCGAGGATAAATCCCAGCGTTCCCAGGGGATCATCCAGAACATTAACGCTTATATCCGGGAGCATTATCGGGAGCCTTTGACGATTAAGAAACTGGCGGAGGTCTTTTTCCTCCACCCGGTTTATTTAGGGCAGCTGCTGCAGAAGAAAAACGGCATTCATTTTAACGAAATGATCCATAATTTGCGGATTGAAGAAGCCCTCAAGCTGCTTCACGACGGGAATTTGAACAACGGCGAGATCGCTGAGCAGGTCGGTTACGCCAACTACGGCCAATTCCTCAAGCAATTCGAAAAAAGGTTACAAATGTCGCCTAACGAATACAGAAACAGGAACTGAGATTTTGAAGGTTAAAACTTTAATTGTGAACTAGTTACGGTTTGGTAGCGCTTTTAGAATAAAGATAAGTTGATGAAAGGGCTTACAAATAACCCGAACATCAACAAATCATGACGGAGGTGCTTTACATGGGGGGCAAGACCAAATCAATGCTCCGGCTCAGCGTGATCCTGCTGTTATCGCTCAGCGTCGTCCTGTCGGGATGCGGCGGCAATAACAACGCGACCAAAGCCGAAAACAACACCGGCAACACCGGCAATGAGGCAGCAACAGGAAACAACGCCGGAGACAAGATCGAACCGTTCGAAATTACGGCGTTTATCGGCGAAGCTGGTCAGCAGCCGACGCCGGACAACAAGATCTACAAGAAGATCAAAGATGAGCTTGGCGCAACGTTTAAATTCGAATTTCTTGCCGGGGATATTAACCAGAAGCTTGGTGTTATGATTGCAGGCTCTGATTATCCCGATATCATGACAGGCAATACGAAATTAACAGCAGCAGGCGCATACATTCCGCTGGAAGACCTCATTGAGAAACATGCTCCGAATTTGAAGAAGCATTACGAGAAGTACTGGAACATGATGAAAGATCCGAACGACGGCCATATTTATATCCTGCCGAACTACGGGGCTTATAACGGGGAAGTGAGCACGACCTGGTACTCGGGACCGGCTTTCTGGATTCAAAAAGCGGTACTGGAGGATGCAGGTTACCCGCAAGTAAAAACGCTTGATGAATATTTTGACTTGATTGCCAAGTATAAGGAGAAGAACCCGACCATCGAAGGCAAACCGACGATCGGCTTTGAAATTCTGAACTATGACTGGAGAAACTGGGGATTGTTTAATGCGCCTCAGCACCTGATCGGACATCCGAACGACGGCGGCGTCATCGTTAAGGACGGCAAAGCCGAAATCTTTGCAGATAAGGATATTGCGAAACAGTATTATCAGAAGCTGAACGAAGTAAATGCGCAAGGGATTATCGATAAAGAAACATTTACGCAAAACTATGACCAATACCTGGCGAAAATTTCGAGCGGCGCGGTTCTTGGATTCTTTGATCAGCACTGGAACTTCCAAGACGCCGAGAATGTGCTGATTACGGCGAAGAAGCATGAAAGAACGTATGTCGGCTTGCCGCTGGTTTATGATAAAGGCATTACCGACCACTATTTGGATCGCCCGGCGTTGAACCTGAACAATGGTTTTGGGATTAGCGTGAATGCGGGTGAAGAAAAGGCCATTAAGATCCTCAAGATGTGGGACCGCCTGATTCAGGAAGATTGGCAGAAAATCATGTCCTGGGGGATTGAAGGCGAAGACTACATCGTCAACGAAGAAGGCCGCTTTATGAAGACGCAGGATCAACGCGATAAGTTTACGGATGCGACTTGGAAGCTGGCGAACAAAGCCGATGCGCTTCATAAGTTCAGCCCGAAAATGGAAGGTTACTTCAGCGACGGCAATGCGACCGATGCAGCAGCACAACCTGAAGAATACCAAGCAGGGTTGGAGGAGTACGATAAGAACTTCTTGAAGGCATACGGATTCAACAGCTATGTTGACTTCTTCACTCCGGCTCCGGAAAATGAAATTTCTTATCCGGCATGGTCCGTTGACTTGGCAGAAGGGTCTGAGGCTAAGATTGTAAACACCAAGCAGAACGACCTGTCCACGAAATATCTGCCAAAAGCGATTTTGGCTAATCCGTCCGACTTCAACAATGTCTGGGATGAATACGTCGGAGAAATCCACAAGCTCAACATCAAAGCGTACGAAGACCGCATCAATGAAGTGCTGAAATGGCGTATTGACAACTGGACTGTTAAATAAAAGAATTGGAAACCATTCGAAGTGGAAGGCGCGAAGCCTTCCACTTCGAAAATCATAGGATTTGTGGGGAGAACAAATATGGATGAGACCTTATTGCAAGAACCCATTGTCCCAAAAGCAAAAAAGCGAAAACGGCAGCGGATTACCTGGTCCATCATTAAAGATCAGAGACAACTGATTTTCATGTCGGTCCCGTTATTGGCATATATCATTTTATTTGCTTATGTCCCGGTATGGGGCTGGACGATGGCGTTCCAAAACTATAAACCTGCTAGGAGCTTTGGACAGCAGGAGTGGATTGGTTTTAAGCAATTCAAGTTTCTGTTTACAGACGACAGCTTTATGCGTGTTCTTCGCAATACGCTGGGGATGAGTATTATCAACCTAGTATTGGGTTTTGTAACCGCTATCGTTTTGGCTTTGTTGCTGAATGAAATCAAGAATATTTTCTGGAAAAGAACCGTGCAGACGATCTCCTATTTACCGCACTTCTTGTCGTGGATTATTGTAACCGGGATCGTGGCCACCTCCCTTGCTTCCGACGGGATCATTAACGATGTACTCATGCGGTTGCACTTGATCAAAGAGCCGATTCTTTGGCTCAGCGAAGGCAAGTATTTCTGGGGCGTCGTTGGCGCTTCCCACGTCTGGAAAGAGGTCGGCTGGAATACGATCATTTATCTGGCCGCGATGGCTGCTATCGACCCGGCGCTCTACGAAGCAGCGGATATCGATGGAGCGAGCCGTTACCGGAAAATGTTCCACGTCACGCTTCCCGGCATCAAACCTACGATTGTCATTTTGTTGATTATGTCCATCGGTCATATTCTGGAGGCGGGCTTCGAGGTGCAGTACCTGCTTGGCAACGGTCTGGTCGTCGACTGGGCGGAAACGATCGATATCTTCGTACTAAAATACGGGATTGCTCAAGGCAACTACTCACTGGCTACCGCCGGCGGTATATTCAAAACGGTCGTTAGCGTAACCATGCTGCTCTTCGCGAACTGGATGGCGAAACGACTAGGGGAAGAGAGGCTGTTATAGAGATGGCAAACCAATCGATCAGCCCGGAGAGAGTATCTGCTGCCGCTTTGCAGAGACGGGTCGGAAGAGGCCGCATTGAACCGATTTTGTTCAATACTTTCAATACCGTTTTTATGATTATGCTGGTCATCGTCACGTTGTATCCGTTCTTAAACACGATTGTGGTGTCCTTTAATGCCGGCAATGATACGATTCGCGGCGGTCTCTACCTCTGGCCGAGACAGTTCACGATGCAGAACTACAAGGCGATCTTCGTTTCCGGGACGATTTATGATGCTTTTCTGATCTCGGTAGCAAGAACGGTGTTATCTACGCTTCTGAACATTTTCCTGACGACGATGCTGGCTTATACGTTAAGCCGGCGGGAATATGTATTTCGCAAACCGATAACGACGATCTTTGTATTGACGATGTATTTTAACGCCGGTTTGATTCCGGGGTACTTCCTGATGAAGGATCTGCACTTAATCAACACCTTCTGGGTTTATGTCGTTCCGTCGATGATTAGCGCATTTAACTTAATCGTCATCCGGACTTATATCGGCACGATCCCAGAAAGCTTAGTAGAGTCCGCAAGAATTGACGGTGCCGGTGATTTCAAAATCTTCTGGTCGATCATTTTTCCGCTATGTAAACCGGTATTGGCGACCATCGCGTTGTTCGTCGCCGTTGGGGCCTGGAACTCCTGGTTTGATGCGTTCCTGTATACCTCCTCCAGGCAGGAACTCAGTACTCTGCAATATGAGCTGATGAAGCTGTTGTCTTCCAGTATGAACGCGAACAGCAATCCGGCTGTCGCAAACGGTGCCGGCATGACCCAGGATTCGGCTGCTGCCATGGTAACTCCGTTGTCCATCCGGGCGGCGGTTACCGTCGTCGCTTCCGTTCCGATTCTGCTGGTGTATCCGTTCATGCAGAAATATTTCGTCGTTGGACTTAACGTAGGGAGTGTCAAAGAATAATGATGAAATCCCCTGTCTCTTACACGAATCCGATTTTACCCGGATTTTACCCCGACCCGAGCATCACTCGGGCCGGGGATGATTTTTATTTGGTGAATAGTTCGTTTGAATATTTTCCTGGTGTACCGATTTTTCACAGCCGGGATTTAATCCATTGGGAGCAGATCGGGCATGTGCTGGACCGGCCAAGCCAACTGGATCTTCGGGATCGGTTAAGCTCGGACGGCATTTATGCGCCGACGATTCGGCACCATAACGGCGTATTTTACATGATCACGACCGATGTGCGGGGGATCGGCAACTTTTACGTGACAGCTGCTGATCCCGCGGGCCCTTGGTCCGATCCGATCCGCATCCCTTATGGCGGCATTGATCCATCGCTGTTCTTCGATGACGACGGGAAGGTATACGTGACCGCGCAGCAAGGTGCCGATTACGATTCCCATGCCATCCAATACGAAATCGACATCACTACCGGCGAGGCGTTAAGCGAACCGGTCGTGATCTGGCGGGGGGACGGCGGGCCTTGGACGGAAGGACCGCATTTGTATAAAATCCGCGGAATGTATTACATCATGACCGCTTCGGGAGGCACCGCCAAGGATCACCGGGAAATCATCGGCCGCGGCCCCACGCCGTACGGCCCATTCGAGCTGTATGCGGAGCCGATCTTGACCCACCGCAGCATGGAGCATCCGATTCAATACCTCGGTCATGCGGACCTGATTGAAGACCCGAACGGCGATTGGTGGGCTGTGTTTCTCGGCGTACGCCTGGTTGGTTCCGGCTTCAGCGTGTTGGGCCGGGAAACGTTCCTGGCGCCGGTAACCTGGAATGAGGATGGCTGGCCGATGATCGACAACAACGAGGGACGCGTGCAGCTCCGGATGAGCGTGCCGCGGGTGCCGGGGAATGCATCCGAGAACGCCGGAGAACCCTCATTGGCGGAAAAAGATGATTTCGATCGGGATACGCTTTCTCCGGCCTGGACGTTCCTTCGCAATCCGGAGGAGGGGAGCTGGTCGCTGAGCGAACGCCCAGGTTGGCTGGCCTTGCGCGGCCAGGCTGCGGGGTTGAACGATGTGGCTTCGGTCGCTTTCGTCGGCAGAAGGCAGCAACGGACCACGGCGGAATGGAGCACGTTCCTGCAATTTAAAGGAATCCGGGACGGCGAAGAGGCCGGTCTGTGTGCTCGCCGCGATGAGGCCGCGCATTATGAGGTGTTTCTTACGCGGGACGACGGTCAGAACAAGGTTATTGCCCGATTGACCGTCCGCGGGGAGACGCGAGTCGCCGTGATCGTGCCCGTGTATACGGACTATGTGTATTTGAAAATCCGCTCGGACGAGAGCACATACACGCTTTGCTATTCTTTGGACGGCCGGCAGTGGACGGAATTGGCTTCGGAGACCGCCTTATCCTTGTCTCCCGAGGATTACGTCCGGAAGATGTGTTTTACCGGCGTTGTGGTCGGTTTATATGCGTCCGGCAACGGTGCGGCATGCGAGGCTCCGGCTTGCTTCGATTGGTTTGACATCCGTTAAGGCCGCGATAAGCAGAGGAGGAAACCAACATGAATCAAACGTTCAATTCGGTGCCGTCATTAAAGGGGCTGTTTGCGGCGGACTTTAAAATCGGGGCAGCGGTCAATCCATCGACGATCCGGACGCAGGAGTCTCTGCTGACTCATCATTTCAACAGCATCACCGCGGAGAACGAGATGAAATTCGTCAGTGTGCATCCGGAGGAGCAGACGTATACGTTCGAAGCTGCGGACCGGCTGGTCGAATTCGCCCGAGAGCACGGGATGGCCATGCGGGGACATACGCTGGTATGGCATAACCAGACGTCAGACTGGCTGTTCCGAGATCGCCAGGGCGGAACGGTAGGCAAGGATGTACTGTTGGGGAGGGTCCGGGAGCATATTCACGCCGTGGTGGGCCGCTACAAGAACGAGATTTACGCCTGGGACGTTGTCAACGAGGCGATCGCCGACGAGGGCGAGGCACTGCTGCGCACCTCCAAGTGGACGGAGATCGCGGGCCCCGACTTTATCGCGAAAGCGTTCGAGTATGCGCATGAAGCCGATCCGCAGGCCCTATTGTTTTATAACGACTACAACGAATCGAACCCGCAGAAGCGCGATAAGATTTACACGCTCGTCCAATCGCTGCTGGAGCAAGGGGTGCCGATTCATGGCGTCGGCTTGCAGGCCCACTGGAACTTGTTCGATCCGTCGCTGGATGAGATTCGGGCGGCGATTGAGAAATATGCTTCCTTGGGGTTGCAGCTGCAATTAACCGAACTGGATGTGTCGATGTTCCGTTTCGAAGACCGGCGAATCGACTTGACCGAGCCGGAGCCGGGCATGCTGGAGCGGCAAGCCGAACGTTATGAGTCCTTGTTCCGGCTGCTGCTGGAGTATCGTGATGTCATCAGCGGAGTGACCTTCTGGGGGGCGGCGGACGATTACACCTGGCTGGACGATTTCCCGGTCCGTGGCCGGAAAAACTGGCCGTTTCTATTCGACGCCTATCACCGTCCGAAGACGGCGTTTGAGCGCGTTGCGGCGCTGGCTGCGGAGAAACGGACATGAACGGGAGCAGGTTATACAAAGCATGGCTCCCGTATGGAAGCAAGCCGTTAGGTGACCCTTATGACACGTACCGTCAGTTGCTGGGCCGAATCGCCGTCGCGGAGGATCAACGCGGGATATGGGCTACGGCGATCGCCGAGCTAAGCGCAGGTTTGCAGGCGATGCTGGGGATCCGGCCGGAGGTGCTGAATGAAATTCCGTCTGCGGGCCCCTGCCTAGTACTTTATACGACAGCGGGGGATGCGTCCGGGCCGGAGTCCGGGCTGAAGTCCGAGCGGAATTCCTTCGAGCCGGCCAGGTGGAACGCCGGGCGGGATGGATTCAGGCTGAAGATGGATTCGGTAGATGGGGCACAGCGGCTGGAGTTGGCCGGCGGATCGGCAAACGGCGTATTGTACGGGGTATTTCGTCTATTGTTCGGCATCGCACAGGGCTGGGAACCGGACCGCCTAATTGCCGAGGAATACCCGGCAAATCCGCTGCGGATGATCAATCAATGGGATAATGCCGACGGGTCGATTGAGCGGGGATACGCGGGGGCATCGATCTTTTATCGGGATGGAGAGATTGTCCAGGATCTGCAGCGCGTTCGGGATTACGCGCGTTTGCTTGCTTCGGTGGGAATCAATGCGATTTCGATCAACAACGTGAACGTGCATGAACGGGAGACGCGGTGGATCACCGAGGAATCGCTGCCGGAGGTTGCCCGCGTGGCCGAAGTGTTTCGCGATTACGGCATTGCGGTGTTCCTGAGCATTAATTTTGCGGCACCGTTATCGCTAGGGGACTTGAACACGGCCGATCCGTTGGATTCGGAAGTTTGCCGGTGGTGGGCGGATGCCGCGGAGCGGATCTACCGGCAGATCCCGGATTTTGGCGGATTTGTGGTGAAGGCCGATTCGGAGCATCGCCCAGGCCCGTTCGCTTACGGACGAGACCATGCCGACGGCGCGAATATGCTGGCAGATGCCTTGGCCCCGCACGGCGGGTTGGTGATCTGGCGTTGCTTCGTCTACAATTGCATGCAGGATTGGCGGGACCGCTCGACGGATCGGGCCCGTGCCGCCTACGACCATTTCAAGCCGCTTGACGGCAGATTCCGCGGCAACGTACTGCTGCAGATCAAGAACGGGCCGATGGATTTTCAGGTGCGGGAGCCGGTATCGCCGTTGTTTGGCGCCATACGGCACACCAACCAGATGCTTGAATTCCAAATTACGCAGGAATACACCGGACAGCAGCGGCATCTGTGTTATCTGGTCCCGCAATGGAAGCAAGTGCTGGATTTCAACACGCATGCAGCGGACGCAGGTGCAGAGGTGAAACGCGTGGTGGACGGATCGTTGTTCGGCATGAAGTACAGCGGCGTGGCGGCGGTGTCCAACATCGGCGACGACGAGAGTTGGACCGGTCATCCGTTGGCGCAGGCCAACTTATTCGGCTATGGACGGCTGATCTGGAACCCGGAGCTCTCCGCGGAGACGATTGCCGAGGAATGGGCCGGCTTGACCTTCGGCAACGATCCGGAGGTGACCGGTCCGATCCGCGAAATGCTGATGGCCTCCTGGCCGATTTATGAGAGCTACACGGCACCGCTTGGCGTCGGCTGGATGGTGGTGCCGCATACCCACTATGGACCCGATGTTGACGGGTACGAGTATTCGCGCTGGGGGACGTATCATTTTGCCGATCGGGATGGAATTGGGGTCAACCGGACGATCGCCACGGGGACGGGATATACGTCGCAGTATTTCAGCCCGAACAGGGAGATGTACGATTCGTTGGATCAGTGTCCGGATGAGCTGCTACTGTTCTTCCACCATGTACCTTACAGCCACCGGCTGCATTCGGGGAAAACGGTGATCCAGCACATTTATGACGCGCATTTTGCCGGAGCCGAGGCGGCGGAAAGGCTGAAGAAAACCTGGGATGCAAAGGCGCTCCGGGATCGCGTCGATCCGCTGTTGCATGCGGCGGTGGCGGACCGGCTGGCCGAGCAGGCGGAACATGCCAAGCATTGGCGCGACGTCGTCAACACGTATTTTTACCGCAAATCCGGGGTACCGGACGAACGGGGAAGAACGATTTACTAAAGGAAAATTGCAAAAGGGAAAACGCTTTATTCTACGGGCGTTTTCGGTGTAGAATAGGAAGAGGCCCTTCTGGTTGGAAGGGCCTCTTTTGAAGTATGCAGCACCAATTGGAGACCTAGACATGCTACACTCTTGTGACTCGGAACGGAGTTATTGAGAAGCAGCGCTCACCACACTTTACTAGGAGGGAAGACCGATGAAATATCGGGAGCTTGGAAATACGGGGATAAAAGTCAGTGAGGTCAGCTTCGGCACTTGGGCCATCGGCGGCAGCTGGGGCAACACGAATGATGATGAGGCCTTGAAGGGCTTGGATAAAGCGATCGGGGAAGGCGTTAATTTCTTCGATACGGCGGATGTGTACGGCGACGGGCATGCGGAGCAGTTGCTCGCCAAAGCAACCAAGGGGAAGGAAGACGACATTTATATTGCGACGAAATTTTGCCGCGCCGGCGATATCCATGACCTGGAGACGTATTCGGAAGCGCGGGTGCGGGCCTATTGCGAAGCCAGCCTGAAACGGCTGGAGCGCGAGCGCATCGACCTGTATCAGATCCATTGCCCGCCATTGTCCGTGCTGAAGGACGGCCGGGTGTTCGAGGTGCTGGACAAGCTGCAGGCGGAGGGCAAAATCCGCCATTACGGCGTTAGCGTGGAGACGGTGGAAGAGGGCTTGTTCTGCTTAGGCGTTCCGGGAGTAAAAGCGCTGCAGGTCATCCTGAACCTGTTCCGCCAGAAGCCGCTGACGCAGCTGCTGCCGAAGGCACAGGAATCCGGCGTCGGCATTCTCGTGCGGCTTCCGCTGGCCAGCGGCCTGCTGACCGGCAAGTTCAAGCCGGACACGACGTTTGCTGCGGACGATCACCGCAGCTTTAATGCCAACGGCGAGCAATTCAACGTCGGCGAGACGTTTGCGGGCTTGCCGTTCGCCAAGGGCGTCGAGCTGGCGGCGCAACTGGACTGGATCGCCGAAGGCCGCGGCGACATGGCCCGCGCGGCGATGCGCTGGATTCTCGATCAGCCGGAAGTGACCTGCGTGATCCCCGGCTTCCGCAACGTACGCCAGGTCGAGGACAACCTCGGCGCGATCGACGTGCCTTCGTTCAGCGAAGCTGAGCTGATGCGGCTGGCCGCGTTCTACCAATCCGAGGTCGCCCAGCATATTCGCGGAGCTTATTAATTTGGTTGGGGCGCCTCGGTGACCGGATGGGCGAAATAAGGTGAAAAATTACCGCTATTTCGAACCGACCGTGGATACGCTGCTAAAGAGAAAGCCTCCCCTCAGCCTGTAATCAGGCTTGATGGGGGGCTTTTGCGCGTTCCGTGGCGGCCGCCTGTTCCAAGCGCAGGGTGTCGCGCCAGCTGCAGTAAGTGGCCCACGGGCTGCCGTCGTCCAGCAGCGCTTTGCAGGTGTAGATGCCCTCCTCGACGGAATCGACGCGCCCGGCAAGCTCCAGGCGGACCGCCCCGTTCAGTAACACCTGATTCACGTAGGCCGGATGTGCATCTCCCTGAAGCACCTGTTCGGTGACTTTCAGTTGCTTGGCCGCAGTCCAGACCGTGTCGTCTTCCTCCGGCAGCGGGGTGTCCAACCCGTAGGTCTCCGGATCGACCACGTGCAGTTTGGCTTCGCCGTCTCCTACGACATACGTGCGCGTCGGCCGATCGATAAACAGGTCCTCCGAGCCCTGCGCCCCCTGGACGATCAACGCTCTCCGATAATCCAGCTGCTCGATGAGCTGGGCCATCCGGTCGAACACCGTGTTATGGTATACGCCGTACACCAAAAAAGGCGAGTCGCTGAAGTCCAGCAGCTTTTCGATCGTATTCAGGATCGTCCGCAAGCCCAGTTCCTCGCGGATCGGACGAAGCTTCGCAAGCGGCGGGCACCACACCTCGGCCGGCACGAACCGGACTCCGGCAAAATCCGCCGGGCGGGCGGCGGGCGCCCATTCCATCAAGCGGCTATCGACGCCTAATTCGCTAAGTAAATCGGTTAGGGTCACGCCCCATTTCGGCGGAAGCGACGGGGTACCGTGCAGCGTGACGGGCAAACCTCCCGCGGCCAGCAGAAAGGAGGTGGCGAACGTCGCCATAAAGGAGGTGGTTCGGCCGTCGTAAGGCCCGGCGCAGTCCAACCCCTGCGGAATGGGCGAGCGATGGGCATGCTTGCGGAAGACGGTGACGAACGCCCTCAGCTCATCAACGCTCTCCAGCTTGATCCGCTGCGCCATGAAGAAGGCGCCGATTTGCGCCGGGGTCGCATGGCCTCCGATCATCAGCTCGGCGGTGCTCGCGGCCTCCTCGTAGGTCAGGTCGCGGGCGCCTCTTTTGCCTCGGCCTACTTCCTTCAGGATTTCTGTCATCGTCATCGGGAGCCCCCCTTTATTAAATTCCTTTCAAAATTTCAATTGCTGGTGGGCTTTGACGACCGAGGTCGCCACATCCACCATCCGTTTGCGTTCGTTCATCGCCCGCTTGCGCAGCAAATCGTAAGCTTCGGCTTCGGACACTTTGTTGACGCCGCACAGAATACTCTTGGCCATGTCGATCCACTTCCGTTCCTCCAGCCGGGAAACCAATTGGGCCCGTTCATCCTGCCAGGTCCGGCGTTCGAAGAAATGTTTGGCACTGAAATGAAGCGCCCAATGCAGCTCCGACGCCGTCATGGACGGGGAGAGCAGGCCGTCGACGGGGACCTCGGTTTCGCACGCCTCGAGCGAGGACGCTGCCGTGTCGGGGCTGCACCACCAGAGAAGCGGGAGCGGCTTCCACTTCAGCAGCAAGGTGCCCCAGCGCGGCATGCGCTCGATCGGCATATCTAGCACCGCGGCGTCCACCTCCTTGATCCGTTTGCGGATTTGCGGCTCCTGACAGGAGGAGAAGACCTGATACCCGCTCGTTTTGAGGAGGGTTTCGGGTTCAGCCAAGGGCAAAGACTTCAGGGGATCTGCCGGAGCAGTCCCGGGTAATGCAGCTTCGCGAATGACCAGTAAGAAGCGCATCGAGAGGTGATCCCTCCTATCCATAACGATGTGTTTCAAATCCAAGCGGGTGCTGAGCTTTAAAGCGATAAAGGATAAAGGTTTAAGGATTAAGCGTTGTTCCGAAGGTAAGGGAGGAAAGAAAACCTGACATTACATTTCAAATTTTAATGGATAAATGTATTTTCGCGCCTTTTTTCTGAAAAATCAATACATATGTCACAAAAACTTACACTAAAAATTTGATCACCATATTTTTATGTAATATATATTGACATCGCCACCATCCTCTTATATAGTAAATGACAACCAAACGCTTGATTCAAATTTGCATCATTCAAAATTCCATATTTGGAATGCCGGGTACAATGGGGTACCCGCAAGAAGCGGCAATGGAGCCTGTCTTCGCAATCCGTGGAAATACGCGAAAGCTGCGTGTTTCTAGGGGCGAAGCAGGCTTTTTGTGTTTTTTTGGAGATACGAGAAAGGGGAGATGGAGATGAACCGAAAGAAAAAAATGGTGTTGATCGGGAACGGGATGGCGGGAATGCGAACGGTGGAGCATGTATTGAAGCTGGCTCCGGAGGCGTATGAAATTACGGTGTTTGGCGCAGAACCGCATCCGAACTATAACCGAATCCTATTGTCCTCTGTACTTGCGGGCGGGGCGGACATGAAGGAGATCGTGATTAACGACCTGGCTTGGTACGAGGAAAATAAAATCCGGCTTCATCTGGGCGATGCGGTCGTCCAGATCGATACGAAGGAGCGCAAGGTTGTGTCGGCCTCCGGGGCGGAGGCCGATTACGACGCGCTGATCCTGGCCACGGGTTCGAACCCGTTCATCCTGCCGATTCCGGGAGCGCGCAAGGAAGGCGTGATCGGGTTCCGGGACATTAAGGATTGCGAGCGGATGATGGAGGCGTCCCGCAAATATAAGAAAGCCGCGGTCATCGGCGGCGGCCTGCTCGGCCTGGAGGCGGCCCGCGGCCTGCTGCATCTCGGCATGGACGTCTCGGTCGTGCACATTCACCCTTATTTGATGGAACGCCAACTCGACGAGCCGGCGTCGCGGATGCTGCAGCGCGAGCTGGAGGCACAGGGCATGAAGTTCCTGCTGCAGAAGCAAACGGCGAACATTTACGGCGGGCGTCGGGCCGAGGGTCTGGAGTTCGCAGACGGAAGCCGGCTCGAAGCCGATCTGGTCGTGATGGCCGTCGGTATCAAGCCCAACATCGAGCTGGCGAAAGAGGCGGGACTGGAGGTAGCGCGGGGCATCATCGTGAACGACTACTTGGAGACCAGCGCGCCGGGCGTTTACGCCGTCGGGGAATGCGCCGAGCATCGCGGCATTGCCTACGGGCTGGTCGCCCCGCTATATGAGCAGGGCAGCGTGCTGGCCAAGCGGTTGGCCGGTGCCGATACGGCCGGGTACGAAGGATCCGTGACTTCGACGAAGCTGAAGGTCTCAGGGGTGGACGTCTTTTCCGCCGGGTACTTCAATGACGCTCCGGGCACGCGCTCGCTGCGCATTCAGGACGAACTGGAGGGCACGTACCGCAAAATCGTCCTGCAGGACGACAGGCTGATCGGTGCGGTGCTGTTTGGGGATACGACGGACGGACCTTCGCTGTTCGCCAAGATCAAAAGCGGCGAATCCGTGGCCGGGAAGGAGAAGGAGCTGCTGCTCGGCTACGCCCCGGGGCAAGCAGGGGCAGGGGCCTCCTCCCCGAATGCCCGGCTGGCGGCGATGGCCGACGATGAAATCATCTGCGGCTGCAACGGCGTCACCAAAGGCACGATCGTCGATGCCGTGAAGGGCGGATGCGCCAGCGTAGGCGAGATTAAAGCATGCACGAAGGCGTCCGGCTCCTGCGGCGGGTGCAAACCGCTGGTGGAGGGACTGTTGCATTTATATGCGGAAGGCGACGTCAAGGCGGTGAAGGAAGGCATTTGCGGCTGTACGCCGCTGGGCCGCGACGAAATCGTTGCAAGCATCAAGGAGATGGGACTCAAAAGCGTGCGCGAGGTCATGAACGTGCTGGAATGGCGCGAATCGGAGGGCTGCTCCAAATGCCGTCCTGCGTTGAACTACTATCTGGGGATGTTGTGGCCGGCCGAATATGTGGACGAAAAAGAGTCCCGTTTCGCCAACGAACGGTACCACGCGAACATCCAGAAGGACGGAACCTTCTCCGTCGTGCCTCGGATTTACGGCGGCGTCACCTCCCCGGCCGAACTCAAACGGATCGCGGCGGTCGCGGAGAAATACGAGGTCCCGATGGTGAAGTTTACCGGCGGACAGCGGTTGGACCTGCTCGGGGTGAAGAAGGAGGATCTGCCGAAGGTGTGGGAGGAGCTGGACATGGCGTCCGGCCACGCGTACGGCAAAGCGCTGCGGACGGTGAAGACCTGTGTGGGCTCGACCTTCTGCCGGTTCGGCACGCAGGATTCCATCGGGATGGGCATCCGCTTGGAAAAGGCGTTCGAGCGGTTGAACACGCCGGGCAAAGTGAAGCTGGCGGTGTCGGGTTGCCCGCGGAACTGCGCCGAAGCGACGATTAAGGATCTTGGGGTTGTCGCCATCGACGGCGGATGGGAGATCCATGTCGGCGGCAACGGCGGCGTGAAGGTGCGGGCGGCGGATCTGCTCTGCGTGGTGAAAACCGAAGACGAGGTCGTCGAATGGACGGCCGCGTTCCTGCAGCATTACCGCGAGCAGGCGAACTGGAACGAACGCACCGCCCAGTGGGTCGAACGGGTAGGGCTGGACGCCATCAAGGCCGTGCTGGAGCAAGCCGGAGAACGCCAGGCTTTGGCTGCACGGATCGAGGATACCCTGAGCCGGACGACCGACCCGTGGAAGGAAATCATCGAAAACGAAGAGCTGCGCAAAAACTTCGAACCGCTGCAAGACGTGCAATTGCAAAATTCGTAATCTTTTCGAGGGGGAGAACTTATGTTGACTAAAATTCAGGTCGCCCGTTTGGACGACATTGATCGGCTCGGCTCGCGGACGGTGATGATCGAAGACAAAGAAGTCGCCATCTTCCGCCTCAGCGACGGCAGCGTCCACGCGGTCGAGAACCGCTGTCCGCACAAAGGCGGCAAGCTGTCGGAAGGGATGGTGTGCGGTTCGGCCGTGCATTGTCCCCTGCACGATTGGAAGATTAACCTGCACAGCGGACGCGTTCAAGAGCCGGATCACGGCGCGGTGACCGTCTATGAGACCGAAGTGGATGAAGCCACCGGAGCCATCTATATTTCGCTGTAGCATTACCTGAGATACCGCCGCAGATAAAGGAGTGGATGAACCATGGATTACGTTAAACCGGGGGAAGTACTTGGAGCAATGATCGAGACAGGGGAAAATAAAGCCAACCTCAGCATCTTGCAGCTGCTGGTAAAGGGATTTTTGGGCGGGGCAATCCTCGCTTTCGCCACAACCTTGGCGTTGACCGCGACGCAGCAAACCTCGCTGGGAATCGTGGGGGCGGTGATTTTTCCGGTAGGCTTCGTGATCATCGTACTGCTGGGCCTGGAGCTCGTCACCGGCAGTTTCGCTTTGATCCCGCTGGCGGTGCTGGAACGGCGCGTTTCGGTGAAGCGGATGCTGTCCAGCTTCGGCTGGGTGATTCTGGGGCATGTGATCGGCTGCGCCGTTTATGCGATCCTGTATGGGCTGACGATCACGAAAATGGGCACGGATCTGTCCCACCCGCTCGTACAGGCACTGATCCAAACGAGCGAAGCGAAGACCCTGGCCTATAAGCATATGGGGGGCAGCGGGCTGGCGCTGGTCACCATCAAAGCGGTTCTGTGCAATTGGATGGTGACGCTTGGCGTGGTCATGGCTATGACCTCGAAATCGACGGCCGGCAAAATTGCGGCGATGTGGCTGCCGATTCTGATCTTTTTTGCGCAGGGGTTCGAGCATGCCGTCGTCAATATGTTCGTCATTCCGGCGGGGATGCTGCTCGGGGCGAACGTCAGCTTGGCCGACTGGTGGCTGTGGAACCAGATTCCCGTCCTGATCGGCAACTTTCTGGGGGGCGTCGTGTTTACCGGTCTGATGTTGTATGTCGCGCAAAAGGGTACCTTGCGGCATAAGGTAGGGGTTCGGGCTGCCGCAACGGAGACGGTCGAGCCGGACGGCCGTGCGTTGTCCGTGGCGGGGGAACGCCTATGAAGGGCCCCGGAACGGTGAGTATTGTCGGAGCGGGCCCCGGCGACCCCGAGCTGATCACGGTCAAGGCGGTGAACCGGCTGCGCGAAGCCGAGGCCGTGTTGTACGACCGCCTCGTCAGCGAAGAGCTGCTAGCGTACGCCGGGCCTTACGCGGAGCTGGTTTACTGCGGCAAGGCGCCGGGACGCCATGCGATGCCGCAGGAGGACATCCACCGGCGGCTGGTCCGATACGCCTTGGAAGGGAAACGGGTGGTGCGCCTGAAAGGCGGCGACCCCTTCGTCTTCGGGCGCGGCGGGGAAGAGGCGCTGGCGCTGGCGGCCGCGGGAATCCCCTATGAGGTGATTCCCGGCATCACGTCGGCGCTCGGCGCGGCGGCTTCCGCCGGCGTGCCGCTGACGCACCGCGGGGCGGCCGCCTCCTTCGCCTGCGTAACCGGCAGCCGCTGCCCCGGCGACACCCAGCCGGTTCGCTGGGACCTGCTGGCGCAAAGCGTCGACACGCTGGCGATTTATATGGGCGTCAGCCAGCTTGCCGCCATCCGCGGGGAGCTGCTCCGCCACGGCAAGCCGGCCCAGACGCCGGTCGCGTTGATCGAAAGCGGCACGACCCGCAGGCAGCGCACGTTTACCTGCACCTTGGACGATATGCACAAGCTGGCTGCTGCCGTGAAGCTCAGCAACCCGGCGCTCATCCTCGTCGGCGAAGTCGTGCGCGTCCGCGAGCAGTTGCAGTTATTCGAACTTCAGGCGGAAGTGTATTACGGGTCGTAAGAGGCCGTCTAGTTGAAAATGAACTGCACTTTTACATTTCGCCACCAGGTTCAGCAAGCCTGCCGGGTGAAAAATGGCCAAAAGGAGCGCGTGATCAGCGCGGCCCTTTTGGCCTTTTTGGGCTTATGGCTATATGGCTTATGATTCTGCTTCGCTCAATGCGAGCAGCTCGCTGACCGTGACCAGCCGATACCCGGCGGCCGTCAGCTCGGCAGCCAGGATCCGCACGGCTTCAATGGTTTGGGAACGATCGTCGAAGCCGTCATGGAACAGCAGGAAGCTGCCCGGGCGAACCTGCTCCCGCGTCTTTTCCACGATGTGCGTGACGCCGGGCATCTCCCAGTCCGTTGCCGTGCCGTTCACCGCCCCGATCGCGGGATACCCGAATTCGCCGGCGGTGATCGCGGCAACCTCCTCGGAAGTATCGATATAAGGCGGACGGTAGACCTTCGGTTTGGCCCCGGTCACCCGCCGGATCAGCTCCTCCGTCAGTTGCAATTCCCGGCGAACTTCTTCGGAGCTCAGTTCGGGCAGGTGCGGGTGCGTGTAAGTGTGGTTGCCGATCTCATGGCCTTGCTCGTGAACGGCCTTCGCGGTTTCCAGGCTTTTCTCGATCTGCGTGCCGATCATGAAGAAGGTCGCTTTTCCTTGTACTTCCCGGAAAATTTCCAGAACCTGCGGGGTATACAGCGGATTGGGGCCGTCGTCGAACGTAAAGGCGACGGCTTTTTCCCGGACGGAAACTTCATTGATCACTTGATAGCTAGACATGTCTCTTCGCATCTCCTTTGGCGTGGAGTGAAGCTTCGTTTTCTTCTCCTTCCCTTATTCTCTTCGCTGGCGTCGTATTCCTTCCTTTTTTGCGACTCCTACCCCCGCATTTGGCCGCGACCCGTTATAATAAGGAAAAACTTACCGCAAGAGAGGTGACGGAATGAGGAAAACCATCTTACTCATCGAAGACGACCGCGAAATCAGCGAACTGATTCGTCAGCATCTGCGGCAGTATCCGATCAGCCGTCGGCGGTTATTCTTGGCGAAGATCGTGTTTATCGGGATGGCGGTGTTTGCCGTATCGTTGATGAGTTTCTTGTTGAGCGGCGTGACGACCTACTTGCTGAATGAAGCGTACGGCTTCCTGGAGGACTCGCTCACAGGAGCCGAAATCGCCGCATTCCTGTGGCAGATGCTCGTCAGCTCCGCGATCTCCGCGCTGATCGGGCTGGTTCCCTTGTTCTACTTCGGCGTCATCCGGCGGGCGACGATTCCGGCCGTCCTCTGCGCTCTTATTTTGATGCAGGCGCAAAACTTCTCGTATATGTTCGATTTCAATCAAGGGTTGATCATTGGGGGATTCGCCTTGCTGGGGTTGCTGAACGCGGTGCTAACGCTTCGCACCATTGATCGGGTCGGGGATTATTAATTCATAAACGTCAAAAACGGTTGGTACAGGAGGCGAGGGTTCCTCCGATACCAACCGTTTTTCTATGTCTCGCCATTGTACTCTGCGTTTAAAGCGAGACGACCAGAACGTACCGGCAGCTGTATGACGCGCCGGCGTCAAGCTCAGCTCCTGCGGGAAGGCGCTTCCGCCTAGACGCCGGAATAAGCCATGAATCCGCCGTCGACCGGAATGACCGTGCCGGTGACGAAGCCGGACGTCTCGGCGTCCGCCAGCCACAGCAGCGTGCCCAGCAAATCCTCCGGAACGCCGAATCGGCGCATCGGGGTATGGGTGATGATTTTATGCGAACGTTCGGTTAGCGATCCGTCCGGGTTCGTCAGCAAGTTGCGGTTCTGTTCGGTCAGAAAAAATCCCGGTGCGACCGAATTCACGCGAATGCCGGATTCCGCCAAATGCACGGCCAGCCACTGCGTCAGATTGTTGATCGCTGCTTTGGCCGCGCTATAAGCCGGAACTTTCGTCATCGGGCTGTACGAGCTCATGGAGGAGATGTTGATGATCGTCGCGCCGGGCCGCCCGATCATTTCTTTGGCGAAAATTTGCGTCGGGATCAACGTCCCGGTGAAGTTTAAGTCAAGAACGCCGCGAACGCCGGGGATGCTGAGGTCAAAAAAACTGGTGACGTCGGGATTCGCGTCATCCCCCAGTCGAAAAATCTCATTTGTCGTATTCGCACTGGCATTATTGCCGCCGGCCCCATTGACTAGAATATCGCACGGGCCATAAAGCTCCCGAACGGCCGCTTCAGCTGCCTTAACGCTCTCGGCGTCCGTCACGTCGCAGGCGAATGCGGCCGCCGTGCCGCCGTCGGCGCGAATTTGTTCCGCTACGGCTTCTCCCTTGGCGAGCGTGCGGTTCAAGATCGCTACCTTTGCCCCCTGGCGGCCCAGCTCGCGGGCCATCGCCCGGCACAGGATCCCGGCGCCGCCGGTAATGACGGCCGTTTTGCCGGCCAATGCGGGATGTACTGGCAAGTTGCTCATCGGTTGCTCCACTCCTTTTTTCACCGTTAATGAAGGAAGATCGATTAGTTCAGCTGGTCGGACTGCTTGGCATATGCGTCCCACAAGCCCCACAGATACATGATGCCGAGCGCCCGGTCGTACAGGCCGTACCCCGGACGGCATTCCTCGCCCCAGATGTGTCGGCCGTGGTCGGGACGGGCATACCCCGTGAACCCGGTGTCAAAATACGCTTTGACAATGCCGGCGATATCGACGGTGCCGTCCTGGGTCCGGTGCGACGTTTCCATGAAATCGCCGTTGTCGAACACGCGCACGTTGCGGATATGGGCAAACGGGATCCGGTCATGGAATTCATGGATCATCGCGATGATATCGTTGTCCGGATTGGCTCCGAGCGACCCGCTGCATAACGTGATTCCGTTAGAAGGGCTGTCGACCAGCTTCAGGAAGCGGCGCAGATTTTGCTGGCTGGTGATGATGCGCGGCAGTCCAAAGATCGACCACGGCGGGTCGTCTGGGTGAATGGCCATCTTAATCCCGTGCTGCTCGGCCACCGGAACGATTTCCTTCAGGAAATACTCCAGGTTGCGCCAAAGACCCTCTTCCGTAACGCCGCGATACGCTTCGAACAGGGAGGTCAATTGCGTGAGCCGCTCCGGCTCCCAGCCGGGCATCGTCAGCGCGCTGTTTTGGTTGATGACCTTTACCAGCTCGAACGGATCGATATTGTGAATGCGGGCTTTTTCATAAAATAACGCCGTCGAACCGTCCCCCGACGCCTTATGCAAATCGGTACGCAGCCAGTCGAAGATCGGCATGAAGTTATAGCAGATCACCTTGACGCCCACCTTGGCGACTTTCTCGATCGTCCGCTTGTAGTTTTCGATGTACCGGTCGCGCGACGGTAAGCCCAGCTTAATGTCCTCGTGCACGTTGACGCTCTCCACAACCTCCAGGTGAAAACCGTAGCGATCCGCTTGCCGCTTCACTTCCTCGATTTTGTCCATCGGCCATTCGTCCCCCGCGGGCACGTCGTGCAGCGACCATACCAAGCCCTCCACCCCGGGGATTTGCTTGATCTGATCCAGCGTTACCGTGTCGTTGCCTTCGCCGAACCAGCGAAATGTCATTCGCATCCCTTCACCGCCTATCTGGTTATTTGCGAAGCGTTAGCTTTGCTTAAAATAGTCCGGATACCGCTCCTGCAGTACCGGCAAATTGGAAATGCTGAGATGCAAATGCTCCATCATCAACCGGTCGGCCCGGTCGGCGTCACCGCTGGCGATCGCTTCGCGCATGGCTTGATGCTGTTCGTAAAGATTCTCCCAATGCGGATCGGTCGTCAGCCACAGCACCCGCGTCCGGTTGAGATGGGCGTTCATCTGTTGGATGACGTCCCAGGTGCCCAGCTTGCGGCAGCCGGCGAATAGAATGCGGTGGAACTCCTCATCCAGCGCAAACATCGCGTGATTGTCGTGCCGGCGGATGCTGTCCTGCTGGCGGGCCAGGTTGTCGGCCAGCGCGGCCAGCGCTTCTTCCGGGAACCGTTCGCAGGCGAGCCGGATCACGGCGCGCTCCAGCTGTTCCCGCATAAACCGCGCTTCCTCCACGAGCTCGGGGTCGATCAGCGATACCCGCGTGCCGCGTTGCGGCAGGACGACCACCAGCCCCTCCTGCGCCAGCCGCACGAAGCTTTCCCGAACCGGAGTTCGGCTGACTTGAAAGGCCAGCGACATTTCTTTTTCGGATAGGGTCGTTCCCGGCGGCAGCTCCAGCGTGACAATTTGCTCCTTCAGCTTGGCATACACCGCGTTCCCCGCCGATCCCGGCTGCGTCAGCCATTTGTCGCTCATCCCGTCACCTCCTTTTGATCTAGGTTGTGGTCTAGGTTTGGTCTAGCTCTAGCCGTTGCTCATACACTTGCTCATACTCGTACCCATCCTCGTACCCATCCTCAACTCATCTAACTACCATACTTGTATGGTAGTATGGAACGTTGTGGTTTGCAAGCAAAAAATCAACGCGTTTCGCACCTTTTTGAATGCGCATACACCTGCGCGGCTATTGAGCTCGATTTGGATAAATAAAAGCGCGAAATGCACATGGAATCTCTCGGGCGATGCGTGTTACGTTTACGTTGATATCTCGACAAAACAAGCTGAAACGAGGAGGAGGCGGCAAATACATGAGGGAGCGCCAAGGAGCTTTCTATACCGGAAAATATCGGAACTTGCTGGCGGAATACGGCTATGGGGAGGAGGCGGTCCGGCGTCGGCTGGACGAAACGTGGAAGCAATTATTTGAAGGGGACGAGGAGACGCGCATCTATTACCCTTCCGGCGAGGATATGGGTTATATGCTGGATACGGGGAACCTCGACGTGCGAACGGAGGGCATGTCTTACGGAATGATGATGGCCGTTCAATACGACCGTCAGGACGTGTTCGACCGGTTATGGAAATGGACGATCACTTATATGTACATGACCGAAGGGGAGAACGCCGGTTATTTCGCCTGGTCCTGCGCACCGGACGGCAAACGTCTGTCGAACGGGCCGGCGCCGGACGGCGAGGAGTATTTTGCACTGGCGCTGCTGTTTGCCTCCCACCGCTGGGGCGACCGGGAGGTGCCGTTCAACTATGGCACCCAGGCGCGGGACTTGCTGCGTACCTGTCTGCACCAGGGGGAAGACGGAGTTGGTGATCCTATGTGGAATCCGGACAACAAGCTGATCAAGTTTATCCCGAACTGCGAGTTTTCCGATCCATCCTATCATCTGCCTCATTTTTACGAGCTGTTTGCGCTGTGGGCGTATCCGGAGGACCGGTCGTTCTGGAAGGATGCGGCCGAGGCGAGCCGGCAATACCTGCACCTCTCCTGCCACCCGGTCACGGGGCTAGCGCCGGAGTATGCGTATTATGATGGAACGCCGAATAACGAGCGGGGGTTCGGCCACTTTTATAGCGATGCCTATCGGGTGGCGGCTAATCTTGGCCTCGACTGGGAGTGGTTCGCCGCCGATCCTTGGCAGCGGGAGACGGCGGGCAAAATTCAGGCGTTCTTCGCCGATAAGGAGCCGGAGGATTATCGCCGCTACACGATATCGGGCGAGCCGTTCGAGGAACCAGCGCTTCACCCGGTCGGATTGCTTGCCACCAATGCGATGGCGTCGCTGGCAGCCGAAGGCCCCCAAGCGAAAGCGAGCGTCGAGCTGTTCTGGAACACTCCGGTTCGAACCGGCAAACGTCGCTATTACGACAATTGCCTCTACCTGTTCGCGCTGCTGGCGTTAAGCGGAAACTACCGGATTTGGATGCCGCGGAACGAAGCGTAATCGGACGAGGGATGGCGGTGAACATGAGGCGGAAGCGTTTCGAGGCTCCAGACTGACCTCCACGTCTTTGCGGTCCGTTCCAGCTTCCAAAAACACATAAAACGCAAAAAACGCGTGCCCGGAACTTCTTCCGTGGCTCGCGTAATCTGTGTTCCCGGCGATATGTTGGATCACGTGCAACATTTTATCGGGTATGATCGGCCAGTATCCAAAAATGTTGTAAAAACTGCAACATTTCACTAGGCCTAACTGGCCCGTCTCGAATAATGTTGTAAAAAC
>NZ_JAKSXN010000048.1 GCF_022427145.1 Paenibacillus timonensis | reverse complement strand
ATTAGGGCGAGGATGTTGCACCACTCCCCCTGCCCCAAATGTTTGCGAAAAATCGAATAGATTTCGGCATTTCCGGCCTTTTTAGCGGAATGTATATGAAAATTCATATAGATTTACACACTAGCGAGAGGTTTGCCCGAAATCTATATGAAAAACCGAATAGAATGCGGAGTTTTAGTCGCTGGATCCAATTTGTATATGAAAAATCGAATATATTTCCGATATTACATAAAGAAACCACCATCATTACCCTACATAAAAGGAGAAACCATCTTGATGAACCGAACTAGAACCACTAGCACAGGCACCTGCACCAGTAATCGCACTAGAACGCCCCTTCGCACCCTCGCGAAACGCCTGCTCCCTTTGGGGCTCGCCCTCGTTTGCCTGATCTCCGGCGGCAACTGGCCCACCGCCTCCACCCCCGCCTCTGCCGCAGGCACGGCGCCCGCCAAGAACGTCGTCCTGCTGGATCCCGCCAGCGGACATGCCTTCGTGCCCGGCCGGGCCTTGAACGGACTGGACGGCATCCAGGTCCAGTGGGATGCGTCCCGGCAGCAGCTAACGATCGCGCAAGGCGACACCGCCGCCGCGATCTTGCGGGTCGGCTCCGCCAAAGCCGAGGTCAATGGCGAGCCGATCACATTAGCCGATGCGCCGTTTAACGAAGCCGGCGCCGCCTACGTCCCGCTGCAGTTCATCAGCGCGACGTTCCAGCTCCCGGCGGAATGGGACAAATCCGCCGGCGCAGTCCGCCTCGGCCAAGGCGACGCCCGCTTGACCCTGCCGTACGCAAACCGCGGCGCGGCCAGCAGCGCCGGCGTCGGGAAAGCGATCGTCAGCGCGCGCAAGACGTTCAAAGCAGGCGGACGCTCCTTTTCCGTGCAGATGGTCACCATCTCGCTGATGGATCCGAAGGTCCGCCTGAAGGTTGCGCTGGCCGGGGACACGGTCGGCAAGGTCGAGGAGCTGAGCAGTCTCGCAAAGCGCCATAAGGCCGTCGTCGCCGTGAACGGCACGTTCTTCAACGCTTATACGGATGACGCGTACAAAGCTCCCTACGGCTACATCGTCAGCGGCGGCGAGCTGAAGATGAAAGCTTCCGGCGACAAGCGCGCTATTTTCACCTATGACTCCAACCTGCTTGCAAGCTTGATTCCCGGCGCAGACTTCAACGACGCGTTTGCCGCAGGCACGATGGAAGGCGCGCTTCAAGCCGGGCCGCGCCTCGTAGTGAATGGCAAAGTTGCGGTCGACGTCAAGGCGGAGGGCTTCAAGGATCCGAAGATTCTCACCGGAGGCGGTGCCCGCAGCGCCTTAGGGCTCACGCGCGACCATAAGCTGATCCTGCTGACCTCCGGCGGCGCAACGATCCCGCAGCTGGCGGAAATCATGAAGCAAGCTGGCGCGTACCAGGAGATGAACCTCGACGGCGGTGCCTCCAGCGGCCTTTACTATAACGGCAAATACCTGACTCAGCCGGGCCGCAAAATCAGCAACGCGCTAGTTGTCACCTACTAATAAGCAAACAAATACGCCAATCAACAGCCAACGAATGATCGTCAGCAAACCGAAACGGCACTTCCGAGGAGATCCTCCCGACTGGGAACGGTCTCCAAAGAAGTGCCGTCTGTTTTTTTCGAAAACTCTTCTTATCTCAACCCTTTGCGCCGATTCGAAATGTCCAGCCAAACGGCGAAGACGAGGATCGAACCTTTCACCACGTATTGCCAGAACGACTCCAGCCCCATCAGCGACATCCCGTTGTCGAGCGAAGTCATGACAAGCGCGCCGATCAGGGCGCCCAGCACCGTACCCGCGCCGCCCATCAGCGACGTTCCGCCGATGACGCAGGCCGCGATGGCGTCCATTTCCGCCATGTTCCCGGCGGTGATCGTCGCCGAGGCGAGGCGCGACGTCAGGACGATCGAAGCGATCGAAGCGAGCAGGCCGCTGAGCAGGAAGACGCTCATCGTTTTGCGGCGGATGTTGATGCCGGACAGGCGGGCCGCTTCCAAGTTGCCGCCGATCGCGTAAATGTGCCGGCCGAAAGTCGTTTTCGTGGACAGGAAGAAGAAAATGGCCGCCAGCGCGATGACGAAAATGATAGGGAAAGGAATCCCCTTATAGGCATTCATGACGAACACGAAGGCGACGACCAGCAGAGAGAGCGCGGCCATCTTGATCACGTCCACGGCGAACGGCGCCACTTCGAAGCCGTATTTCTGCCGGGAGCGGCGCTTGCGCAGCGTGCTCCAGACAATCAGGCCGATGGCTAACACGCCGAGGATAATGCCGAACCCTTGGGCGAAATACGCATTGCCCAGCAGCGCCAACACCTTGTCGGAGACCGGAATCGTCATCGATTCGGTCACGCCCATGAGCGTGCCGCGGAATACCAGCATGCCCCCCAGCGTCACGATAAAGGCGGGGATCATTTTATAAGCGACCAGCCAGCCTTGCAGCAAGCCGAGTACAGCACCGGCCGCCAGCGTACCGATAATGACGACAATCGCCGGCAGCTCCAGCCAATTGCTGAAGATCGCGGCAATCCCGCCGGTCAAACCGACGATCGAACCGACCGACAGGTCGATGTGTCCCGCGACGATGACCAGCACCATGCCGATCGCCAGAATCGAGGTCACGGACATTTGCGTAAAGAGGTTGGACAGGTTCCGCGCCGTCAAAAATGTCGGGTCGAGCAGGCCGAACAGTACCCAAATCAACACCAGCGCCCCCACCATCGTGTAGGCCCGCACGTCCATTTTGCCGAACAAGTTGCCCCACAGCGTCGACTTTGCGGCCGAGCCGTCCGTTTGTTTTCCCATTTCCTTTTGAAGCTCCATGTTTATTTCCCTCCCGTAGCGGCTTGCATGATATTTTCTTGGGTCGCTTCTCGCCAGTCGAACTCCCGGACGAATTTGCCTTCGCTCATCACTAGAATCCGGTCGCTCATGCCGAGCACCTCCGGGAGCTCCGACGAAATCATGATGATGGCCACGCCCTGGTCGACCAGCTGATTCATCAGATGATAAATCTCGTATTTCGCCCCGACGTCAATGCCGCGGGTTGGTTCGTCCATGATCAGGATTTTCGGGTCGGACATCAGCCATTTGCCGATGACGACCTTCTGCTGGTTCCCGCCGGACAACGTGCCGACAGGGGTTTCCAGAGACGCGGTTTTCGTCTTCAAATCATGCACATATTTAAGGCCCCAGCGGATTTCCTCGTTGTCATTAATCAAGCCAAGCTTCGAAACTTTGGCCATCGTGGCCATCGTCGTATTCGTCTTGACGTCCATCCCCATGACGAGCCCTTGGCGCTTCCGGTCCTCGCTGACGAGGGCAAGCCCGGAGCGGATTGCGTCGGCGACGGAGCGGATACGCACCGGTTTGCCGTCAACAGAAACCTCCCCCGTCGCCCGTCCGCCGTAAGCGCCGAACAGGCTGCTGACCAGCTCGGTCCGACCGGCGCCCATCAACCCGGCGATGCCGAGGATTTCGCCTTTGCGCACCCGGAAGTTGACGTCCTTGATCACCTTCTGGTTCCGCTTCTCCGGGTGCCACACGTTATAGTTTTTAACCTCCAGCACGGTATCCGATGGGTGATGCTCCACCCGCGGGTACCGTTCGGTCAGCTCCCGCCCGACCATCAGCGACACGACCTGGTCGTCATCTGTTTCCTTGCGGTCCAGCGTCGCCACCGTATGCCCGTCGCGAAGCACCGTAATCGAGTCGGCCAGAGCAAACACCTCCGGCATTTTGTGCGAGATATAAACGCAAGACACGCCTTCACTCCGCAGTTGGTTCAGGATGCCCATGAGGATCGCCACTTCGCTTTCCGTCAAAGCGGCCGTCGGCTCATCCAGAATCAGGATCTGCGTATGCTTGGACAATGCCTTGGCGATCTCCACCAGCTGCTGCTGGCCGATGCCGAGACTGCCGATTTTCGTTTCGGGGGAAATATGCAGCCCGACCCGCTTCAGCCACTGGGCCGCATTGTGATACAGCTCATCCCATTGGATCACGCCGCGTTTGGTCGGTTCCGCCCCGAGGAAAATGTTCTCGCCTACCGTCATCTCCTTCACGAGCGCCAGCTCCTGGTGGATGATGGCGATGCCGGCCTTTTCCGCATCGGTAATATTGTGGAACTGCTTCTTCTCGCCGCCGATGACGATGTCTCCGCTATAAGTGCCGGCCGGGTACAACCCGCTCAGCACTTTCATCAGCGTTGACTTGCCCGCCCCGTTCTCGCCGCAGAGCGCGTGGATTTCCCCTTTGCGCACCTTGAAGTTCACGCGGTCGAGGGCCTTCACGCCCGGAAACTCTTTGCTGATATTCACCATTTCCAATACATGCATAGGCTTTGCTCTCCTTCTTTAGCCTAAGGATCGGCGGAAAGGGTGAAACCAAGGAGACGCCGAACGCTCCCTGGTTTTCGCCGCTTCTGCCCGTTTCTATGTCCAGTTCTTCTCTATCCGCTTTATGCTACATGCTTTTATTGCTTAGGCCATTGATCCTTCGGCACGTTTTTGTACACGTCCTCCAGCTTGTGGAACCCGTCTTCGATCACGACGTTCAGGCTGTCCTTGTCGACCGGAATCGGATCAAGCAGCACGGAAGGCACGTCGATTTTGCCGTTGTTGACGGTTTTGTCGGCTTTGACTTCTTCGCCTTTGGCGGCCGAGACGGCCATTTCCGCAGCGGTGTTGGCGATCGATTTGATCGGTTTGTAAACGGTCATCAACTGAGTGCCTTCGGCGATCCGTTGAACGGCCGCCAAGTCGGCGTCCTGCCCGGATACCGGGATTTTGCCGGCCATGCCTTGGGCGGTCAACGCCTGGATGACCCCGCCGGCCGTGCCGTCGTTCGCAGCGACGACGCCTTGCACGTCATTCTTGTTGGCGGTCAGCGCGTTTTCCATGTTCTTCAGCGCTTCTTCCGGCTTCCAGTCCTTGGAGAATTGGTCATATACGATCTTGATGTCGCCTTTCTCCTCCAGCGGCTTCAATACGCTCATCGCGCCTTCTTTGAACATGTGCGCGTTGTTGTCGGTGTCCGCGCCGCCGATGTAAACGATATTGCCCTTCGGCGCGGCATCGATTACGGCGCGGGCCTGGAACTCGCCGACCCGGACGTTGTCGAAGGAAATGTAGTAGTCGACGTCGGAGTTTTTGATCAGCCGGTCATACGCGATGACCTTAATGCCTTCTTTATGCGCTTTTTCCACGATCGGCGCGGTTGCCTCCGCGTTGTGCGCGATGACTACCAGGACGTCAACGCCTTGAGAAATCAGTTGTTCCGCTTGGCTCAGCTGCGTCGCGTCGTCACCGTTGGCCGCAAGCACCTTCACCTCGCCGCCGAGTTCTTCGACTTTGGCGGTGAATATATCCCGGTCCTTCTGCCACCGTTCCTCCTTCAAAGTGTCCATCGACATCCCGATGACGATTTTGCCGTCGTCCTTGCCGGCCGCCGAGCTGCCCGCATTGTTTTTCGCGTTGCCGCTGTTCGAGCTGCCGTCCGATACAACCCCGCAGCCTGCCAGGGAGGAAGCCAACAAAATGGCCGCCAAGCTTAACCGTACAAAATGACTGTGTTTTTTCACTATGCCTACGCCCCTTCTTTAAATGATCATGAATGATTGCGCTTACAAATCTATCTTAGCATCACGCGCTCCCCCGCGGCCCGGTCATTGCCTGCACTTCTTTGCGCTCTGCCTTCACTCCCTTGCTGCGGAATGTAAAGGCTTTCAACGCCGCCGCTTTCACTGGATTTTTTTGTGCAGAAAAAACAAAAAAGTCCTTGTCTGGGACAAGGACTTAAAGAACGCACAAGCTTTATTCGTTTTGCTGGCGATACTCGCTGGGGGTGATGCCGACGGATTTCTTGAACACCCGGCTGAAGTAATTCGGGTCCTTGTAGCCCACCTCATAGCAGATCTCCTTCAAGCTTAAGGAACGCTCGGCGATCAGCCGCTTCGCCTCCTCGATCCGCAGGCGGGTTAAATAATCACTGAAATTTTCTCCCGTCTGCAGCTTGAACAACTTGCTGAAATAGTACGGACTGAGATTGACGTATTCCGCGGTTTGCTCCATCGAGATCTCTTCCTTGAAGCGCTGGCTGACGAACAGGATGGCCCGCTGCAGCACATGCGAACGGCTGCGTTCCTTCCGCTCCCGCAGTCCGTCGATCCAGCCGCCAAGCCGGCGCAACGCGCTCGCGCGCAGCGTCCCCGGATCCTCGCAGGCGCTTAAGTCCTCGATCAGGTCGGGGCCGTCTCCCGCTTCCACGCCGCGGCTCAAATACAGGAGCAGCCCGATCACGTCGCCCCGCAGGCGCGGATAATGCCGCGGCTCGGCCGCCTCCAGGCGTTCGAACAGCAGGGCGAAATGTTCGGTGACTTCGGGCTTGTCGTGCCGCAGCAACGCATCGAGCAGCTTCTTCTCCTCGTCCAGCGGAATCGCCGGGCGCCCTGAGCTTTCGGCGATATCGTCGTAATGCCGGACGCTGACGATATCCTGCTCATCCGCGCAGACGCGCACGGCTTCCCGGTACGAGCGGCTCAGCCCGTCCCAACCCTCTCGGACCCCGCCGATGCCGACGGATAGCGGCAGTCCGAACCGCTCCTCCACCTGGCTGCGCAGCCGTTCGCCCCATTCCAGGGCGATGACCCGCTGCGTATAGCCCGGCCGCCCTGGCGGAAACGGGATAAACAATGCCATCTGATGGCCAACGACCGGACTGACAATGCAGGACAATCCCGGCTTCACCCATTGCTTGACGGCGTCGTAAATCTCCTTCTTGGCCACCTGGAAGCTGGCCCATTCCTTCGGCGTGTGTTTCGCGAACGACAGCACCATCGCGTAACCCTTCCGCCATTGAAGATTCAGCATCCCCGCCAGTTGGTCGGCCTCGACCTCCTGCGCGTATTCCAGCATCAGCATCAGCGACAGCTCGTTCTCCGCCAGCGGCAGCAGCTGGGACAATTTCTCCTGAAGAGCCAGTTGCTCGTCCCGGGCACGCTTCGCCTCTTCGGTTTCGGCGATCAGGCTCTTCAGCACGTCCAGCACTTCTTCCCGCCGCGCCGGCTTCAGCAGATAATCCCGCACGCCAAGCGCCAGCCCCTCCTTCGCATAGGCGAAATAATCGTGGGCGGTGATCATCACGACCTTGGCTCCCGGCTGCCGGGCCATAATTTCCCGCACGGCCTCCAAACCCTGAATCCCCGGCATTTTGATATCCATAAAGATAAAATCAGGCCGTCCTTCCTCCGCCAGCTGAATCGCCCGCCGCCCGTTCTCTGCATGAAGAAAACGGAACGTATCCGGCATCGCATGCCTGATCATCATTTCAAGGCCTTCCCGCTCCAACGCTTCGTCGTCCGCAATCAACAAAGTATACACCTTGGCTTCCTCCATTCCCCGTTCTATTCCATGCCCGTGCGAAGAGGCAGCGTAAACCTGACGGCCGTTCCGGCCCCTTCCTCGCTGTCGATGGCGATGTCTTCCTGTCCGTCGAAAAATAAATGCAGCCGCTTGAACACATTATGCGTGCCCAGGCCCGTCGATTGCCCTTTGCCGCCAAACCGCGGCGCCTCCTCGCGCACCGATTGCAGCAGCTTGTTCACCGTCTCGCGGCTCATGCCGACGCCGTTGTCGCGGATCTCGATCTCGACCTGATCCTCCTTGCCGAGACGAATCGCCAGCTCCAGCACGGCCCCTTCCTCCATCTGCTCAATCCCGTGCACGAAGGCGTTCTCCAGAATCGGCTGCAGAGTCAAGCAAGGGATCCTCCCGTCCAGCGCGCGCTCGTCGATGTTGATTACGAAGGCGATCCGATCGCGGAACCGCGCCTTCTGGATGTTCATATATTCGGTGACATGGGCCACCTCCTCGCGCAGCGGTACCGCCTGGTCGAGCTTCTGCAGGTTGTAGCGCAGCAACCGCGACACGGAAACGGCCAGATCGCTCGTTTTCGAAGCCCCTTCAAGGTAAGCCAACTTCGAGATGGAGTTCAAGGTATTAAAAAGAAAATGCGGGTTGATCTGGCTTTGCAGCGTCTTTAGCTCCAGCTCCTTGACCAGCCGGTCCTTCTCCAGGTTATTGATGTTCTCGGCCATCAGCTGTTGGATGTTGTCGATCATCCCGTTAAACGCCCGGCATAAAATGCTAATCTCATCGTTGCTGTCGCTCTCCGGCGCTTTGGTGTCCATCCGCCCCTTGGAAATTTGCTTGGCGGTGGCGACCAGCCGGCGAATCGGCCCGGTAATGCTGCGCGACAGCCAAATGGCGAGCAAAATGCTAAAGGCCGCCGCGGTTACCACCAGCAGAATGCCCAGCTTGTTCAACTTGCCGGTCGTAAACATCATATCCTCGTAGATCGGCTTGTATTGCTCCAGCTCCAAGTCGACCAGTTCCTGGGCTTCCTCGCGGATAAAGCGCTGGGTCTGCTCCGCTTCGATGTAAGCCCCGGCCATCGTATCGGAATCCTCGTAGCTGATCTTCTCGATCATCGCCTCGGCCTGCTCCAGGAACGTATCGATGAGGTTGCGGTAATTGGCCAGGGCCAGATCGCTCCCGCCGATCGTCCGAAGCCCGTCCAGATCGGACCTCAAGGTCTTGACGGCGTTCAAGTGCTTCACGACTTCGGGCAAACTTTCGGTGTCCATCTGCATGATGAAACGGTTCATCGACCGCATGTTTTCCCCCACTTCGTAGGAGATCTCCTTGTACAGCAAAATGCGCTTCATCATCAAGTGGTAGCTTTCCTGTACGTTTTTTCCGCTTTGGAAAAGAAAAAAGGACACCGAGCTCATCACCAGCACCAAAAGGGGAATGAACAGAAACAGCTTGCGGCGGATGCTCATAAGCTTTCGCCCTCCTCCACATTACGCGAATCCAGTACTTTCACTTCCGTGAAGTACTCCTTCTTAAGCGGTTTCCCCTCGAAGTGCTCATAAAGCAGTCGAACGGCCGTATCTCCCATCAAAAAAGGCTGCTGTGCGACCGTCGCCTCGATCTCTCCCTTGCGGATCGCCTCCAGCGTTTCCTTCTGATTGTCAAAGCCGATGATCGTCAGGTCGTCGCGGTTTTTGGCGGCCTGCAGCACGCCGAGGGCATCGGTCGCGCTCGTGCCGACCATAATGTTGATCTCCGGATGATTTCGGAGCATGTTGGCCGCTTGCTGGATCGCCTCCATATGAGAGATGTTCGAGCTGCGGACGTCGACGATCTCCAGCCCCTCGTGCTCGGCGACGATTCTTTTCAGCCCGTCCAATCGCTGCAGCTGGTTGGCAGCCTGATCGCTGCCGATGATCACGCCGATCTTCCCGGTGCCGCCGGTCGTCTCCACGATAAGGCGTCCCAGGCGTTCACCGGCAGCCAAATTGTCGGTGCCGACATAAGCGAGCCGCCGGCTGTCCGGCGCGTCGGTGTCGATCGTCACGACGGGAATCCCGCGTCGGACCGCCTTGTCGATCACCGGCGTGAACCGCTCTTCGTTCAGCCCCTGCACGATGATCGCGTCGACGCGGGCGGCGACCGCTTTTTCCAGCAGGTTCAGCTGCTCTTCCATGTTGTTGCGCACCGGGCCCGTGAACTCGATGTCGATGCCGTATTTTTCCGCCGCCTCCGCCGCGCCTTTCTCCACCATTTCCCAATAAGGGTGGTAACGCTCCTGCTCGATCAATACGATATGATAACGCGACTCGCCGCTCGCGGGCTGCCCTTGCAGCTCTTTGACGATGCTGCCGATTTTCCCGGAATAGCGGGCAAAGCCGATAAATAAATAGACCAAAACGACGATGCAAATCATCATGCCGGCCAGCCATTTTTTGTCCTTCATCATCCTGTTCACCTCTTCGATTATCCTATCTCAAGGGTGTAAACGGTTGCAATGAGAATTTTAGGGAGATGCCAGGACAGGCAAATTTCAGGGTTTACTCTGCAGGCCGCTTTGCACGATTATCCCTTTCGTTCAGGGGCATCCGTGGCATGGGAGGGGAGATCGGATCGTGTAAAATGCCAAGCAATCAAGCCCTTCCAACCCACCAATCTAGTCTGCTCCGCTCAACCTGAGCAAAGGGGATAATGGTGCAAAGCGCCCCAAAAAAGTATCGACCGGCCCCCCGCTCGCTTCAGTCGACAGGATCAAACGCAAAAACCCAACCCGGATCGTCCGGCTTGGGTTTTCGGATATCTTTAATGATGCGTTGCTTCCGGGAATCGGATCGCCTGCTCGTCCAGGCAAAGCACGATGTCTTAGTCTACGTCCGCCTCGTACCGAAGCCCGAACTGGCGTCTTGCATCCTCCATCAGCTCGGCGACGGCCAGCGAACGGGCATGCGTATTGATCTGGCTCTCCCGCTGTCCGCTTTGGACCAGCTCAATGAACTCCAGCGCTTCGTAATACATCGACTCCTGCGGCTGGGAGCGCGTCAACTCCTCGGTCGTCCCGTCGCGGTACAGGATTTTGGCCTCATAAGGCTGGTTAATCCGATCGATCACGATCGTCCCGTTCTCCCCCTGGATTTCCGTCGGCAGATAGGAATCGGTGATTTTCGAATACATGATCACGCCGTCCATATCCGGGTACCGCGCGATCAGGCTGCCCTCTCCATCCACGCCTGAAGACAACATCACGGCGGAGGCCTGCACGGATTCCGGTTTACCGAAAAGCGTCACCATCGGGTAGATGCAGTAGATGCCGAGATCCATTAAGGCACCGTTGGAAAACGCGGGATTAAAGGCGTTCAGCACCTTGCCCTGCTTAAACGCGTCAAACCGCGAAGAATACTGGCAGTAACTTGAAAAATAACGCCGTACCCGGCCAATTTTGTACAAATTGTCATGGACTGCCCGGAAGTTCGGCATCAGCGTGGATTTGAGCGCCTCCATCAGCAGCACGTCGTTGCGGCGCGCCGCTTCGATCATCCGCCGGACCTCGGCCGCGTTGGAAGCCATCGGCTTCTCGCATAACACATGCTTGCCATGATCCATCAGCAGGATCGCCTGCTCCGCGTGTAGTGAGTTCGGGCTGGCGATGTATACGGCATCGATATCGGTGCTGGACGCTAAGGCCACTAAATCGGTATACACCTTGGGGTCGCCAAACTTGGCCGCGAACTCCCTGCCCTTTTGCTCGGTCCGGGAGTAAACCGCCGTGAAGGCAAATTGCTCCGTTTCCAAAGCCGCCTGAATAAAACGCTCCGTGATCCAGTTCGTTCCAATCGTGGCGAAACGTATCAAAGTGATTTCCTCCCTTTGTTATGATCGCTTTACCCGTATTCTCTCATTCCCTGTCACCCTTGTCCACTTTCGAACGCTAAAACAAATTCCTTCCGATCGGAACAACTTACTTGCACTAGGCGCGAGAACTAATCTACAATAGATGTAACGAAATGAAACGTCATGAAATCCATTCATTTTACCTTGAAACTTTAAGGTTTCGAGGCTTGAGAGAGGTGAGACTGTGATCTACGACAGCAAGTTTTTTTCCAAAAATGAAATCAAGTACATGGTCAGCGGGGACTCCATTTCCAAAGGCGTCATTTATGACGAACAACGCCATAAATACGTCGTGTTGGAGAACAATTACGTTTCGCTCTTGCAGCAGAAACTGAAGGGCGCGGTTCACAATACCGCCCGTTTCGGCAACACGTTGATGAAGGGGCTCACGAACCTCAAAAAGGACGTGGAGAAGGATAAACCCCACGTCGTGCTGATCGAATACGGCGGCAACGACTGCGATTTCAACTGGAACGAGATTGCTGAACGTCCCGACGGAGAACACAGCCCGAAAACCGACTTTAATTTGTTCGAAAAAATGCTGACCGAAGCGATCCAATTCGTCAAAAGCCAGCAAATCGTCCCGGTCCTGATGAGCTTGCCGCCGCTGAACGCCGACAAGTATTTTCAATGGGTCAGCCGAAACGACCCGGAGGCGGAGAAGAATATCCTGAAGTGGCTTGGAAGCGTCACGAAGATTTATTGGTGGCAGGAACGGTACAATTCGACGATCCTGAAGGTGTCGGAGATGACCAAGACCAAATTCATCGACGTGCGCGGCGCGTTTCTGGAGCATCCCGACTACACGAAATTTCTATGTTCGGACGGCATTCACCCGAACGAAGACGGCCACCGGATCATCTGCGACAAGGTACTAGAGTTCATTCGCAATAACTACCGCTTTTTGCTGCGTGACGGCAACGGCGGATTGGCGCTGGAATAGACGATACCCTGCATGAAACGAAGAGACCTGAGGATTTCAGGTCTCTTTTTTGCTGCGCTGCAAATCGCTCCACACTTTCTTGTTGCTGTATCGCTTGTCGGTGCTGATGTCCGGCCCGAACCAGTCCGGGGCCACAAAAGCCCGCGCTTCTTCTTCCGACCCGAACTCGACTTCCAGCACGATAAAATCGATCTGGTCGTAGACGTCGATTTCCACCGTATGCTTGTCCCAAGCGGCGGTCACCCGTCGTTTGGTCAGAGGAACCGCCTGATGAATCCCGGTGATCTGCGCATACAGCCCTTCCGAAATGGACACCTCCACTTCTTCCCGGGACAAGCCGAACCCTCGTTTGAACGTATGCGTATATCGAATCTCTCCGGTACGCAAATCCTCAATTCTGCGGACCCGCAGCTCCTGATCCTCATGCAGAGCCAAATACGTCTGGTCGATCGCATGTTCCGACCGGACGATAAGCTCCCCCTCCCGAATCAAATGCTCCGGATACGCCGGCAGCAGAAACTTGCGTTCAATTTCCAGCGGCATCAGAACAACCTCCTTGCTTTTCTTTTCAGTAAACTTTCAGTCGTCATTCATACTGGATTCAGTCGTCCCAGCTACAATGAGCTACATCATCCATTATACGAGTACATACCTAGGGGGACAATCACGTGAAGCTCATCCAGAACCTGAAGATTGCCATGAAAATCCGGCTGCTTGCCTACTGTTTTTTCGTTTTCCTGCTAATCATCGGCTTGGTCGGCATCCGGCAAATATCCAACGTCAACGCCAAGCTTGAGGAGTTAAACAACGCGCGGCTTGTGCCGATCGTAAACCTGGAGGATCTAAAATCCGATATGGAAGCGACAAGAACGCTGGCCAGCAGCTACATGGACGCCTCCGATGACGACGAACGCACGGCGCTGACGGAGGAAATCACGACTGCCCGCGCTCATATTGACGAAACCTTGTCCGGATACAAAAACGAGACCGCAAACGCGTTCGTTGAGCACGTATTTACCCAATACGAAGCCTATACCGCAGCGCTGGACAACTTTCTGACCACGTTTCTGAACGGGATGACCGGCCCTAACGGGCCGCAATCGGCTGCGAGTGGCGAAGTGACAGCGGATTCTTCTGCTTCGGAAACGGCCGGGGAGAGGCAGCAACAAGGGGGGCCGCCGGCGGAGGTGACCGCCCTCGACGAATCCAAGGCGGCGTTGATCGAAGCGATGGACGGCTGGATCAGCCAGCATATCAGCGAGGCGCGGCAGACCTATGAAGACAGCAAAGCCGTGTACCGTTCCACCTGGATCAGCATGTTGATTTTGCTGGTGGTCTCTGCCGCCATCACGCTGGTTTTGGCCACGATCATCATTCGCGGAGTCGTAGGTCCGATTCGGAAAGTGACCGCCAAGCTCAAAGAAATCTCGGAAAGCAACGGTGATTTGACCGGGCGAATCGGTTATCGCAGCAAGGATGAGCTCGGCGTGCTGAGTCAGAGCTTCGATGCCTTTATCGCTAAACTCCATGCGATCATCGGGGAAATCATCAACTTAACTGGCACGATTTATTCCGCAAGCCAAATGCTCAGCCGGGCTACCGGCGAAACGACCTCTTCGCTGGAGAACATCTCCGCCACCGTACAGCAGATCACGTCAGGCACGTCGGAGAATGCGGCCGTTGCCGAGGAGACGTCGGCAAGCCTGACCGGAATGGCCGCCTTCTCCGAGTCGACGGCCATCGCCAGCAACAACACCGCCGAATCGAGCCGGGCCGTTGGAGAGGCTGCCGCCAGCGGCGCGGACAAAATCACGGAAATCGAAGCGGCCATTACCGATATTGAATCGTCGACCCGCCTGGTGTCCTCGACGATCCGGCAGCTCAGCGATTCCTCCCAGCGAATCGCCGACATGACCACGATGATCACGGGGATTTCTGCGCAGACCCATTTGCTGGCCCTAAACGCGGCAATCGAAGCGGCCCGGGCTGGCGAAGCCGGTCGGGGCTTCTCCGTGGTAGCTGACGAAATCCGCAAGCTGGCCGATGAGAGCCGAGTCGCCGCCCAGGAAATCGCCGATGTCGTTGCAGACAACCAATTGAAATCGGCTGCCGCCGTAGCCTCCGCGGAAGAAGTGTCCGGGAAGGTGCAGGAAGGCGCGGAGAAAGCCGCCGGCGCCAAGCAAAGCATCCACGATATCCTTACCGGCGTGCAGGAGATTATCGGGCAGATCGCCCGCATCGACGAGGATAACGACCGGCAGGCGCAAAGTACCCGGGAAATGGAGAAAGCGATCGGCAGCATCGCCTCCGCCACCAGCGAGATCGCGGAGGGCACGGAGCAGATCAGCGCCGGCATTCAGCAGCAGCTTAGCACGATGAACGAAATCGACGGCACGGCGGACCAGTTGTCCCGGATGGCGCATAAGCTGCAGGACATGACCTCCGGCTTCACGGTGTGATCCTCGCTCTATCACGAAAGCGGAAAGCCGCCCAAGGAGTTGCAAACTCCTGGACGGCTTTTTCGTGCTTGTTCATTCGTTATCTTTCGTTAAGCTTGGTAACCGATCTCCCCGTTGACCACGGTCATGCGCACTTGCGCTTCCAGCAGGTGCTGCGGATCGCCTTCGATTTCCCGGTCGATGACCGTAAAATCGCCGGCTTGGCCGACCGCGATCACGTAACGTCGCTCCCTTCGCTTGCCTGTCTGCCTACTTTCCTTCCGCTGGCCCTACAAACCAAGCATAAACTGAACAATCTTGTCGGGCATGCCGGGCAGTCCTTCATGACCGAAGTCCGGGAAGATCTCCAGCTTCTTCGGCGAAGAAATCGCGTTGTAGGCGGCAAATTGGGTAGACGGCGGGCAAACCTCGTCCATCAATCCCACCCCCATCAGCACTTCCGCTTGAATGCGGCTTGCCAGATGGTGCACGTCGATATACCCCAGCTTGGCGAACAGTTCTTCCTCCCGCTCATGCTGCGGATCGAAGCGGCGGAAATACAGCCGCAGCTCCTCGTAAGCGTTCCGGGCCAAGTCCATCTCCCAAACCCGGCGGTAATCGGACAGGAACGGATAGACCGGGGCCGCCCGTCGAATGCGCGGCTCGAGCGCGGCGCAAGCCAGCGTGATCCCGCCGCCTTGCGACCATCCGGTCACGCCAACGCGGCTCTCGTCCACCTCGGGCAGATCCATGACGATGCCCGTCAATTGCACGGCATCCAGGAAAATATGGCGGAACAGCATATTTTGCGGATCCCCGTCCACCCCGCGGATGATATGGCCTTGCAGCGTATTTCCGATCGTCCCGCCGACATCCTCCGACTTGCCGCCTTGTCCGCGGCAATCCATGGCGAACACGTGGAAGCCCAACGAAGCGTATCCCAGCTTTTCGCTCCAGTCGCCGGCATTCGCGGAATAACCGTGAAACAGAACCACGGCCGGGGCGGGACCTTCGAATTTCGCCGGACGTACGTATTGAGCATGAATGCGCGCTCCCTTGACTCCGGTAAAATAAAGATGATAACATTCCACGCCCGGCAGCTGATAATCGGCTTTTTCGATTCGCACCTGCGGGTCAACGGCGCGCATCTCGCGCAGCGCGACTTCCCAGTAAGCATCGAAATCCGGAAGCTTCGGGTTGATTCCTTTGTACTTGCGTAATTCGTCCAAAGGCATGTCGATAACCGGCATTGATCTCTTCCTCTCTCCACAATAGGGTCTGATTTCACCGTCCGGCTAAGCTGCCGCAGCAGTCGCCGGGCCATCGCTCACAGTATAGCTTGACAACGCTTTCTGTACAAGAGGAATGGGTGATTATGACCGGTTTGCGCCTGCATGGTACACTATTTTTATAGATAGATCATAATAAACGAACGGATAGGAGTTTTTCAGATGAACCACAACTACAAAATCGTCTTTTTCGATATCGACGGCACGCTGGTGAACGAGGAGAAACAGGTTCCTCAGGACACGATTCAGGCGATCGCCGAATTGAAAGCGAGCGGCATCGAGCCGGTCATCGCGACCGGGCGGGCGCCGTATTTTTTTGAACCGATCGCGAAGCTGCTGCACATCGAATCCTTCGTCAGCCTGAACGGCGCTTACGTCGTATACCGGGGCGAGCCGCTGCTCCAGCGGACCCTGCCCCCGCAAAGCCTCAGGAAGCTGGTCGAGCTGGCTGCACGCCATCGGCATCCGCTGGTGTTTCAGGGTCATGAACGTTATTACGCCAACGCCGACGCCCATCCGTTTATCGTGGAATCCATCGATTCCCTGAAGGTGGAGCATCCGGGATTCGATCCCGAATTCTGGAGCAAATCGCCGGTATATCAAGCTTTCCTGCACTGTGAGGAGCAGGACGAAGCGCTGTACAAAGGGCAATTCGACGACCTGCGCCTCATCCGCTGGCACCCGAAGGCCATGGACGTGACGATCCGCGGCGGTTCCAAAGCCGTAGGTATCGCGGCCATGCTGGAACGCCTCGGCATCCCGCTTTCCGACGCGGTGGCTTTTGGGGACGGCTTGAACGATAAGGAGATGCTGCAGGAGGTCGGCTTAGGCATCGCCATGGGCAATTCCCATCCGGACCTGCTGCCTTATGCCGATTATGTCACTTCCGCCGTGGATGAGGGCGGCATCCGTCAAGGGCTGCGTTACGCGGGATTGATTTCCTAAGGGCTCTCGCAAAAAAATTGGATAAAAAGTGAAACATCCACAACCCTTCCTGCGTCAAAGGGTTAAACCAAACCGTATCCGGGAGGAGGGAAATGATACCTTATGCCTCGCCGGGCGCTGCTGAACAGCAGGGCGAACCCGGCGGATATGATGCGTTTAACTCACTATTGTTGCAGGAGGGACTTGCAAATGAAAACGAAAAAGACGTTATCCAAATTTCCGAAACTGACGCTGCTGATGGTCATCGTGTTCACGCTAATGTTCGGCGGCACCGCTTCGGCTTTTAGCGACATTAAAGGCGACAAGGAACAAAAGGCGATTGAAAATCTCGAGAAGCGAGGGATTATCAAAGGCGACTTTCACGGCCGTTACTACCCGGCCCAGAAGCTGACGGGCGCTTCCGCCGTCTCCCTGATCGTCCAAACGCTGGACCTGAATTTCGATACGATCCGGTTCATCCAAATGCCGAAAGCCAGCGATTATTACACCAAGGTCAACGATAATGCCTGGTATGCCCAAGCCTTCATCATCGCCAACTACTACGGGCTGGACATTCCCAAGGACATCAACCCGGCCGCCAAAGTGACGAAGGAGCAGTTCAGCCATTGGCTGTACAAAGCGCTGAGCACGAAAGGCGAATACGCATGGACCATGCAATATTTGTCCATCAACGACGAGAAACAAATCAACAAGGATTATATGAACAGCATTCAAGCGCTTCTGAAAGCCAAAATCGCCACCCTGGATAAGAAAGGGAACTTTGGGCCGAAACAGCCGGTTTCCCGCAGCGAAGCCGCCGGCATGCTCGACCGGACGCTGCAATTTATCAAAGACAACCAGCCTGTCGTCAATCCGGCTCCCGGCAGCCTGTACGATTTCGGTCTGAACACGGACAAAATCTCCAGCGACGTAACCAAGGTAACGATCACGGCAATGGCGCCGAACCCGGGCTACGGCTTGGAAGTTTCGAGCATCTCGTTTAAGGACGGCAAGGCCGTCATCGACTATCGCGTCGTGACCCCTCAGCCAGGGCAATTTTACCCGCAGGTCATTTCCGAGGTGAAGGCCGTGACGTACATTCCGGCAGGATACCAAGCGGTGCTTGGCGCCCAATCGAAATAAACGGCTCGATACGAAAAAAGAATGGAAGCGTTTGTCCGGCAGGCAGCCGGATGATCGCGGTCCATTCTTTTTTTCGTTCATCCTTGGGTCTCTGGAGTTCCAAACGTCCGAATCCAGCGATAGCGGTTGACCTTCACGACGGCCACGAAGCATTTCAGGATCTGGTCGGATTTGAGGCAGATAAACGTCAGCAGCGGCGACAGCTGGAACACCGCGGCGCAGAGAAAAGCCGAGGGCAGCACGATCAGCCACATGAAAATAAAATCGTTGTACAACACGAACCTCGTATCGCCCCCGCTTCGCACGATCCCCGTCAGCGCCGGCATTTGGTAAGCCGTGCCTACCGCCGTAATCGAGAGCACCGTCATAAACTGCAGGGCCAACGCCTTGGATTCAGGGGATATCGCGTAGAAGCCCAGCACCACGTCCTTGATCAGAAAGAGCACCGCTCCCGTCCCCAAACCGATGATCAAATAAAGCAACTGCAGCGTTTGGGCGTAAGGCTTGATTTTCTCCGGATGGCCGGCGCCGATCGTCTTCCCGATGATGACGGCCGTCGCGCTGGCGGAGGCGTACGTCACGACCGACACGATTTGGAACACCGTCGTTGCGATGCTGTTCGCGGCGATCGCCGCTTCCCCCATATGCCCCAAAATCCCGGACTGTACCGCCATAGCCAGCCCCCAGAGGGCATTGGACATCAGGATCGGCGAGCCGACGCTTAGGTATTGCTTGAACGTTCCCCGATCAAATTGGAAGAAATCCCGCAGGGCGAACTTTATTTTCTGATCCACCCGCTTCAGGTATCCCGCCACGATCGCGAGCTCGATGATCCGGGCCGTTAACGTCGCTGCAGCCGAGCCACGCACACCCCATGCAGGAAAGCCGAAATGCCCGTAGATCAGCAAATAGTTTAGGCAGACGTTGATGATTAACGTCGACAAAGAGAGGATAAATCCCACTCTGACCGTTTCCACGCTGCGCAGGGAAGCCAGCAGCAGGTTGGTCGCCGCAAAGAAGAGATAGGAAAAACCGATGATCCGTAAGTATTGAGCCCCTTCGGCGATCACGTTGTCCTCGTTCGTGAACAAGGACAGACACCCGTGGGGGAACAAGAACACGGCCAGCCACAGCAGCAAGGCGAGGGCCAGCGCGAGGCGCATCCCGATACTGGCAACCTTCTTGATGGCCTTCATGTCCCGGGCGCCCCAGGCCCGTGATGACAGGATCACCACACCTTCACCTACGCCCATGACGAGCATCTGCAGCAGGAACTGGAGCTGATTGGCGAGGGCCACCCCGGACAAAGCCGATTCGCTGTAACCGCCAAGCATGATATTATCCGAAAGGTTGACGCCAAAGGAAATGACGTTTTGCAGTGCAATAATCCAAGTCAGTCTGAAGAAGCTGCGGTAAAAAGCTTTATCCTGCACCATAAACTTCATGTGGTTTACCAGCCAAGCGATTTAAAACGGATGTCCCGTTCCCAGAGATCCTGCAGTTTGCGCAGCGATTCGTTCGGCAGCCCGGCGTCGCACGCGGCGACATTCTCGCGGAGCTGGGCGCTGTTCCGGACGCCGGGGATGACCGTCGCCACCTCCGGGTAAGCCAAAATAAAGCGCAATGCCGCCATCGTCATCGTCGTTTGGTCATCTTCAAGGAAGCGAATTTGCTTCAGCAGCTCCGCGCGGGCCTGAATGACTTCCGGAGACCAGCGGCTTCGGATGCCCGAGAACGAGCTGTTTCCGTCGTATTTGCCCGACAACCAGCCGGAATCGAGCGGTACCTTAATGATCAGCGCGACATCCTTCTCTTTGGCCGCCTGGAACGCCAGCGCCGTCTCCTGGTAAAAGATGTTGAACATCACTTCCATGACGCCAAGCCGGGCATGCTCCAACGCCTCCAGCATTTCGCGGCTGGAATCGACGGACACGCCGTACGCCAGGATTTTCCCCTCCGCTTTCAGATCCTCCAGCACCTGATAGTGGCCATATTTGCCGTCCAGGTGATCGAACGGCGGGTTATGGATCAAGACAGAGTCCAAATAGTCCGTTTGTAGCCGCATCAGGCTGCGTTCGATTGAATTCCGGATTTGCGCGGCCGAATAATCGGTCCCCTCCGGGGAATGGCCGAATTTCGTATTGATGACCGCTATGTCGCGTTTTCGTTCCAGCGCTTTGCCGAGCAGCACCTCGCTTTTGCCTTGGCCATAATTGGGAGCGGTATCAAAAAAGTTGACTCCAATGTCGAGCGCTTCATGCACCAGACGGATGGCCTCGTCGTCCTCCATCCCCTCCCAATCCTGCTTGTTGCCGAGCTGCCAAGCGCCAAAACCGATCTCCGACACCTGCTTGCCGGTCGTTCCGTACCTTCTGTACTTCATCCTCTCACGCTCCTGCGATGTTTGGATTTGGGGAACCGTGACTCCTGCCCCATATTCTAGCTCGAATCCCGATAAGTCGCAATGCAATTCCCTCCTGTCCCCTTCAGTAATATGGTATACTGGTTAAACTCAATTACCATATTTTCTCTTTTAATTCCTGATAATAACATCTTTCCGGGAGGGGGATAGGTCGTGTCGTACTCCCAAATCACCAAAAATGCGCTGGCCCGTTCTTTGAAAAAGCTGATGCTTACCGTTCCGCTGAACAAAATCACGATCCGGCAGATTACGGCGGACTGCGGCGTCACCCGGCACACCTTTTACAATCACTTTCGGGACATTTACGAATTGCTCGGCTGGGTATACCGGACGGAAGTCATCGAAGGCCTTGAGCCGTACCGCAATGTTGCCGGCTGGAAGCAAGGGTTTTTGAGCGTGCTGCGTTATACGCAGAAACAGAAGACCATGTGCCTGAACTCCTTTCATTCATTAGGGCGCGAGCATCTGGAAAAGTTTCTGTACGATGTGATTTACGGCGTTGCGATCGAAGTCGTGCGGGAGTTGGCGCAAGATCGGGATGTGAGCTTACGCGCCCAACAGGAGGTTGCCGATTTTTACACGCTGGCCGTCCGCGGGCAGGTGATCGAATGGCTGAATGCTGGGGCCAACACGGATCCGGTCGAAATCGCCGACAAGGTCGGTAAAATCCTCGACGGCAATCTGGCCCGCAGTTTGGAAAACTATCGGCACGGGTAAACCAGGTCCCCTTGCTTGCTTAAATTCACACGTTGCTCACAAACGACACAATGTTTCCCGCATGTGCAAACCATGGACATTTGCCTTCAAGTGTCCATGGTTTTGTTTTTTTTCGGCGGATATATTGGAAGCAGCTCATGAGCAGGGAACCTACTCTATTAGAGAAAGGAAGACGACTTATGGGAACGTATCAAAGAATTCATCCGCGGGTTCCGGAAGGCATCGCGGCGAAAAAGGCGTATTTGGTCGGCGGAGGCATCGGCTCTTTATCGGCCGCGGCTTTCCTGATCCGCGACGGGCACATGCCGGGGAAAAACATCCATATCCTGGAGGAGTCCGCCGTATACGGCGGTTCGATGGACGGCGCGGGCAACGCCAAAGACGGCTACAGCGCGCGCGGCGGACGCGAAATCGAAGAGCATTTCGAATGTTTTATGGAGCTGTTCGGCTTCATCCCGTCGTTGACCAATCCCGACCGGACCGTGTTGGACGAATTCCGCGAATTGAATCTGGCGGAGCCGATCGAATCGCATTGCCGGCTGGTGGAGAACGCCGGACAACAAGCGGATTTTTCCACGCTGGGGCTGTCGACGGCGCATGCTTTGCAGCTTGGCAAACTGGCGATGCTGACCGAAGAGAAGCTGGGGAGAACGACGATTGAGCAATTTTTCGACCTGAGTTTCCTGGAAACGAATTTCTGGTATTTCTGGCGCTCCATGTTTGCGTTCGAGAACTGGCACAGCGTCGTGGAAGTGAAGCGTTACATGGAACGTTTTATGCATCTGATTTCCGGCATGAACCGCTTGAAGGGCATTTTGCATACGGAATACAACCAATACGATTCGCTGATCCTTCCGCTGGTGAAATGGCTGGAAGCGCAGGGCGTCCGCTTCAACAAGGGGCATCAGGTCGTCGACCTGGAACTCGATGTGTCGGGCGGCGAAAAGATCGTCACCGCCATCCACCTAAAGGTAAACGGGGCGGCCAAGACGATTCCCGTCTCGCGGGGCGATCTGGTCATGGTCACGAACGGCTCGATGACGGAAAACTCCACGAAAGGCGACCTGAACCGGCCTGCCGTTTTAAATCGGTCCGTCGATGAACGCGGCTGCTGGAGCTTGTGGGAGAAGCTGGCCGTCAAATCTCCCGATTTCGGCCGGCCGGAGGTGTTTTGCGGGGATATCGACAAAACCAAATGGCTGTCCTTTACGATTACCCTCACCGATGACGAGATTGTATTCCCGCATTTGCTTGAGTTAACCGGCGATTTGCCGGGGATGGGCGGCGTCGTGACGATCAAGGATTCCAACTGGCTGATGTCGTGGACCGCGCCGAAGCAGCCGCATTTCCTCAACCAGCCGGACAACGTCAAAGTCCTGTGGGCCTATGGATTGTTCCCCGATGCGGTCGGCAACTACGTCGGCAAGAAGATGGCCGATTGCACCGGACGCGAGCTGCTGGAAGAGCTCTGCTACCATATGGGGTTGAAGGACCGCATACCGGAAATTCTGGCCCATACGACCAACGTTATTCCATTCCCTGTATGATGCCGTATATCACTTCGCAGTTCATGCCGCGCGTGGCTGGCGACCGTCCGCAGGTCGTGCCGCAGGGCAGCGTCAACCTCGCTTTCCTCGGGCAGTTTGCCGAGGTCCCGGACGACTGCGTGTTTACGGTGGAATATTCCGTCCGTACGGCGATGATGGCGGTATACCGGCTGCTGAAGCTGGAGAAGGAAGTGATCCCCGTGCACCCCAGCCGATACGACGTGCGCGTCCTGCTGACCGCGGTGCGGACCTGCCTCGGCAACAAGCCGATGCCGCTGGACAAATCGCTGGGCGAGTTACTGTCCGGCACGGAAATCGCCAAGCTGCTGAACGGGTAGGAGCCGGATAACAGAGATTAAGGTTCTACTAGAGCTAAAGCTCAGGGTGTGCCTTTCCCTTCTTTCGCCCAGGAGACACGAATAAGGGTAATTTATGCCCTTATTCGGCTCTGAGCGCTGCTGCTCGGAAAAATAAGGGAACTTTTTGCCTCTATTTTGTGACTTCCGCCCCCAAAATAGGCATTTCTAGCATTTCGCTCGAAAATAAGGGCGAAAATGTCCTCTATTTTCGGGCAATGCCGGTTTTTGGGGCAAATAAGGGCATTTTTTGCCCTTATTTGTTTAGGGCCCCGAAAATTGTAGACCACCCCATAGGGGTGGCCATTGTTCACAAGCCCGACGGCCTTTCATTTGGCCGGTAGCGGGGCCCATGTTAGCGGTGACGTACCGTTAATGGCCGTGTATCGTCTTAACGGCAGCGCACCTGAATGTCCAGCGGATAGCGCCCGGCGTTCCGGCCGTACAACGCCAGCCCGCCTTCCCCGGCACGCAGCTCCAGCCGGAAGCGGCGGTTACGATCCAATTTGGCGGCGATGCGCCCGGGTACCTTGATGCGGCACAGATACCCGTACGAACCGGCTTCGTCCAAGCGGTTATCGACCGGCTGGTAATGCCAGGACAATAATCCGCGGGCGTCCGCCGGATCGTCGGGAAGGTGTACGCTTCCCACAGGCTCGCCGTCGATACAAACCGTCACCTTGGACTCATGGCGCATTTCATCCGTCATGTAGTAGGTGTTCGGGTTGTATTCGACGTTGGCGGAGGCCCCATGCATGTAGCCGATCCCGTGATCGCTCGTTTTGACGCCTTCGAGGTTGCGGGCGAGCACCCTTTTGGCGCCGGCTTCGAAGGCGATTTCGATGTCGCCGATCAACGCCAGCTCCTCCCGTTCCGGCAGCCGAACCTCATACGTGAAGGCGCCTGCGCCCGCGCCGCTGACCTTCGTTCCTTGGATTGCCTCCCATTGCACCGCAAACGTCTGCTGCGCGAAGCCGCCCACCGGGACGCTCACCGTGCGGATGCCGCCGGTGGACTCGGGAACGCTGCCGTCGCCGCGCACGTCGAACGCGACGAAGTTGCGCGACACCGTCTCGCCACCCTCGGCGACCAGCCGCAAGGCCAGCACCGCAACAGCGTCTTGTTTAGGCATCGCGACCTCGAGCGGAGCCAGCTCCGCCACGCCGTAATCCTCCCAGGCGACGGCACGCTCGCCGCGGTCCGCTACAACGCGGACGCCTAGATCGTCGTGCCACAGCTCCCAAACGAGTGTGAGCGCGCGGCCGTGGTACCGGTCCGAAAAGCTGGACCGCAGCAGGGGCACGGACACCTTCGCCCCGGCGGCGGCCGTTTGCGAAGGAGGCGCGTCGATAACGATGAAGTCCGGCGCATGCAGGTCGACGAGCGTCATGCCCGGTACGAATTCGCCGTAGCCGAAGTCTTTTTCTGTTCCGTCCAGCCGGTAATACCCGTTGAATTCGTTCGTCACGTCCCGGAATTCCGTAAACACGAAACCGCACATTTTGTCATGGCGGCGGAATTCGTTCAGCATGTAATGGTAATGCCAAGCCAGGTCGCTGTCCCCCGCGCTGTGCTCGATGCCCCACACGTTGCCGCATTCGCTGTTCATCAGCGGCGCGTCCGTCTGCGTTCGACCGCCGATGTAGTTGAACGTCGACCCCGGATACGTGTTGGACACCACATTGTCGATATGCTCGCGCACCTTTTCATACCCGTTCACATAAAAATGCCACGTGTTCAAGTCCGTTTCGACATGGTCCCAGTTGCAGGCGGAATTGTCCTCCACGAGACGCGTCGGGTCCGTTTCTTTAGCCCAGCGGTAGATCCCTTGGACCCATTCCTGGGTCTCGGGCAAATAATTCATGTTGCCGAATTCATCCCCGGTCAAGCTGCCTGCCGCTTTCCCCGATTTCAACCCCCAGGTTTCATTAAACATGATCCAGGAAAAAATCGACGGGTGATTGTAGTCCCGCTCGATGACCTCGCGAGCTTCGCTTTCGTAAGCCGTTCGCGCCGATTCGCCGGGTTCACCCCAGAAGCAGGGCATATCCTGCATGATGAGCAGGCCAAGCTTATCCGCCCAATACAACTTGCGGGGTTCTTCCGGCTTGATGTGGATCCGCGCGAAGTTCAGCCCAAGGCGCTTCATCAAGAAAATTTCGTCCCGCATGTCCTCGTCGGTCGGATAGGTGAAATAGCCGGTGGGGTGAAAAGATTGGTCCAGCGTACCGTTCAGGTAAATCGGCTTTCCGTTCAACGTGATCCAGCGGTAATCCCGCTGCCCGAAACGGGCGGTGCTGATTTCGCGAATGCCGAAATACGTGGCGACCGCGTCCTCCCCGGAAGCCGCCGTCAGTCGCAGCTCCCCTTCGTACAGATGCGGCGTTTCCGGGCTCCACAGCCGGGGCTCTGCCACCTGAAACGAGGTATGGACCGTATTCTCGCCGGCGGCCAGCGTCAATTCTTCCGCATGCTCTACGGTCCCGTCTTGAAACCGCAGGGCGAGCGTAGCCGCCGAGGCTTCCTTGGCAACGATGCGGGCCGTCACTTCTACCCGGCCGTCGAGTGACGTGCGGAACTTCGCGTCCCGCACATAGACCATCGGCCGCGCCTCCAGCCAGACCGGCTGCCAAATGCCGCGAATCTCGCCGTACCCCTGCTTGCCGCGCGCTTGATTATCTCCGTCCGCATCCTCCGCGCGAACGAGGATCACATTTTCCCCTCCCGCGTTCCAACGGTCCGTCACCTCAAACTCGAAGTTGCCGTATCCGCCTTGGTGCGATCCGGCATGGACGCCGTTAACCCAAACGTCGCACCGATAATCGACGGCGCCAAAATGGAGGAAAATCCGCGACCCTGCCGCTTCCGGTCTCCAGGCGACGGTCCGCCGGTACCAACCGATGCCCGCTTCGTTTTTGCCGATGCCGGACAACGGGCTGGACCAGGAAAACGGCACCTCGATCCGTTCCGGAAAGTCCTTTGCTTCTCCATCCTCCCAGGACGTGCCGGCCCCTTCGCCGATCGGCTCGAACCGGAACGACCAGGTTCCGTTCAGATTGAGCCAATCCGTCCGCTGCCAATCCGGCCGGGGGTGCTCCGGGCGCGGAATCGCGGGCGCTCCCGCCGTTAACGATTGATTCGTCATCAAGTTTGCACACCTTTCATTTTCAACTGGATCCTGATTATTGGATTATTTCGCCCCCATGATAGCATATATATTATCTATTCACAATGTATATTATAAATTTACAATACACCATTTTTGATGTACACTGGCTACAGGTTTGATTCTAATACGTGTGTTGACTTAATTGGGGTTACCCGTTGAAGAAAGGAATATTAAGATGAGTGAATCGCACCGTCAGGACACCCAACGCTATCCGGCTTCCCGGATTCTCGACGTGGCCAAAGCGCTGTCCGGGGACGTTCGCGTCCGCATTCTCGAAGCGCTGGGCAGGCAGCCGATGAGCATCAGCCAGTTGGCCGAAGCGCTTGGCGTCGCCCAGCCGACCATATCCATCAACGTGCAGATTCTGGAGCAAGCCGAGCTGATCGTCTCCGCCCCGGGGGCCAACCGGGAGAAAATCTGCTCGGTTACCTGCCGCTCCATTCTCCTGGAACTCCCGACCCAGCCGGGGGAAGGGCTCCATCAGGTCGAGGAAATTCACATGCCCATCGGCATGTATTCCATCTGCTCAGTAAGCCCGCCTTGCGGCATGGTCGGGCGCGACGCGGGCCTGATCGGCTCCCAGGACGATCCCCGGGCGTTTTATATGCCGGAACGGACCGAGGCCGCGCTGTTATGGTTCGCCGAGGCGGGGTACGTCGAATATTATTTTGCCAATCCGCTGCCGCCGAGCGTAGAACTGGAGGAGCTCTGCATTCGGGCGGAGGTTTGCTCCGAAGCCCCGGGATTCCGGGAAGATTGGCCTTCCGACATTACGGTCAGCGTGAACGGCTTGCCGGTGGGCACCTGGACCAGCCCCGGCGATTTCGGCGAGCGCCAAGGCAAACTGACGCCCGAGAAGTGGAAAGGCGGCACCCAATACGGGCAGCTTACCGAATGGCGCGTGACCCGGGAAGGCAGCTTCGTTAACGGCGTTTCCGCCGGGCCTACCGCGATCCCCGGGCTGGGCTTGGCGTTCAACAAGCCGATCCGCGTCCGATTCGAGGTCTGCGAGGATGCCGCCAATCAACGGGGGCTCAACCTGTTCGGCAGCGGCTTTGGCGATTACCCGCAGGACATCGTGTTATCTTTCACCCGCCGTTCTTGATCGTTTTCCAGCACAAAACCCCTGCTCTGACAAACAGAGCAGGGGTTTTGTGTTAGGTAACATAACGCGAAGGGGTTATATCGCGACTGAAACGAGTAAAAACTCTTTACGAAACCCAAAACTTGGATTATGATGCCAAAGGTATGGTACCTTTTGTCACACGAATTTCGAAGCGTCATGATAGACGCGCGGCACTCTTGAACCGATTAAACAAACGACTTCATAATTGATCGTGCCCATCCAGGCGGCCACTTCGTCGATCGAGATCGATGCCTCCACCCCATTGCCGCCGAAGATCACGACCTCGTCGCCCGCGCGGATGCCTTCCGCCTCGGTCACGTCCAGCATCGCCTGATCCATGCAGATCCGGCCGATAATCGGGACCCGCTGCCGGCGCACCAGCGCGTAGCCGCAATTGGACAGCGCCCGCGACAAGCCGTCGGCATAACCGACCGGGATGGTAGCGGCGATCCGTTCCGTTGCCGCCCGGTACGTCCGGCCGTAACTGACGGTGCGGCCCGGCTCGATCCGCTGGAGCGAGGCGATTTTCGTCTTCAGCTGCATCGCCTGACGCAACGGGTATTCCGGCAGCCGCAACCGCGCGGATGGGTATAACCCGTACAATGCGATCCCGACCCGGATCATGTCGAGATGCATCCGCGGAAAGCGCATCGCCGCGGCGCTATTGCAACAATGCTTGATCGGGATGTGCAGGCCGTGGGCTTCCAGGGCGTCGATACAGGCGCTGAACCGGGCGAATTGCTCCAAGGTAAACGCCGGATCGGGACCGTCCGCATCGGCAAAATGCGTAAACAAGCCTTCCAGCGCGACGAAGGGCGCGGCGGCGGCGGCTTGTTCGGCCATCCCGATCACCGCTTCGGCGGAAGGCAAGCCGATTCGGGTCATCCCGGTATCGAATTTCAAATGAATGCGAGCCTCGCGCCGTTGTTTTTTCGCGCAAGCGATCGCTTCCCGTAGCACGTCCTCGGTATAAACCGTTAAGGTTATCCCGTGCCGGACGGCCGCTTCCACCCCACGCGGTGGCGTGTAGCCGAGCACGAGAATAGGCTGTGATATGCCGGCGGCCCGAAGCTGCAGCGCTTCGTCGACGAGGGCAACGCCCAGGTATTCGGCGCCAGCGCGGATCGCGGCTTGCGCCGCTTGTACGGCACCGTGCCCGTACCCGTTCGCTTTGACCACGGCCATCACCCGGCAGCCCTGGGCCGCTTGTTTGCGGAACAGGCCCGCATTATGGGCGATCGCATCCAGCGATACTTCCGCCCAGGTTTCGCGGTAACCGATGGATGAGGAATCCTTCGTTTGCGTTGTCGTCATCGCGTTTAACCTCTTTCCGTTATCAAATGATGGTTTTGAAAATACCATGTATCGGAGGTGCCCCTATGCGAGAAGATCAGGACGACCCGTTCGAACCTTACTCCGACAATCTGGAACTGCTCGCGGAGAAGATCAGCGACGCGCTGGGGCGTCCGGTCACGATCGAAGACGCGAACCACCGGTTGGTCGCCTACAGCTCGCATGTGCCGGAGACCGACGCGGCGCGTCTGGCCACCATCGTCGGCCGCCGCGTGCCCGATCAGGTCATCGGCAGCTTGTGGCGGGACGGCGTCATCCCTCGCCTGCTGGAGAGCGAAACGCCGATCCGTATCGCCGCGATCCGCGAGGTGGGGTTGAGCGAACGGGTCGCGACCGCCATCCGCTCGGGCACCCGGGTTGTCGGATTCATTTGGGTGCTGGAGACCGAAAGGCCCTTTTCGGATCGGGAAATGGCCTTATTAATGAAAGCCGCCCGAGCCGCCCGCACGAAAATGGCGCAATGGCAGCTCCAGCGCCATAAAGAAGATGAGGCGCATCGGGATTTTTTTTGGCAGCTGCTGACCGGGCATCTAACCAACGAAACCCTTATCCGGGATAAAGCCCACCGGATCGGAATCGCTCTTCCCTTGCATTTCCATGTGGTCATCCTGCAGTTTGCCGTCGAGGTCAAAGAAACCTGGCAACAGCAGGCGCAGGAGAAATTTGCCTCCGTCTGCAGCTACAGCCGGATCGTGCTGCGCGCCGTCGATAAGAACCAGCTGATTCTACTGTGCGCCCCGCTCGTGACAGGCACCTACGAGGGGATTGCCGGTCAGCTCGAACTTCTCCAGCGAAACTTGCGTTCCTTTTTCAAAGCGGATTATGACGGGCTGGCCAGCGGTTGTCTCTATAGCGAATACGGACGGCTGGAGGACAGCTACCGCGAAGCGTTGCTCCTGCTTCAGGTGAAACAGCGCTTCCCTCGGGAAACGGGAGACCTGGTGATGTACGGCGATCTCGGTTACTATCGCTATCTGCCGCTCATCTGGCAGGAAACGCGGAAGCGCGGCAACGTTAACGCCCAGTTGGCCAGGTTGCGTACGTACGATTTGGAACACCGCAGCGAGCTGCTGCATACGTTGGAAATTTTTTTGACGCACGACAGCAATGCCAAGACGGCCGCCGATGCGCTGCACATTCATGCGAATACGTTGAATTACCGGCTGAAGCGAATCGCCGAAATCGGCCGGATCGACCTGGCCAGCATGGAGCAAAAAGTAACGTTATACCTGGACCTGAAAGCCGAGCGTTTCGGCGGCAGCCGCGATTTGTGAAATTTCACAAACGCGGCGGTTTTTTTTCTTCGATCTCCACAAACAAAACCCGCCGTTCCTGTCCTATACTGATGTCAAATCCATTGACAGGTTTTGCCGATTTCTGGACAAAATAGGCTTTATGTCGGAATCGTCGTCAGCAAAATGGACGGAGGAGGAAACTTCATGATCGTTGGAGTGCCGAAAGAAATCAAAAACAATGAAAACCGGGTAGCCCTGACCCCTTCGGGCGCCTTCTCGCTGGTGAATGCGGGACATCAGGTGCTGATCGAATCGAACGCCGGGGCCGGCAGCGGCTTTGAAGATTCGGAATACGCGGCCGCCGGGGCTAAGGTGGTCGCGGGCGCGGCGGATGCCTGGTCTACCGATCTGGTGATGAAGGTAAAGGAGCCTCAACCGTCGGAGTACGGCTTTTTCCGCCAAGGTCTGATCCTGTTTACGTATTTGCATTTGGCGCCGGAGCCGGAGCTGACCCAAGCGTTAAAAGACCAGGGCGTGACGGCCATCGCTTACGAAACGGTCGAAGTGAACAAAACGTTGCCGCTGTTGACGCCGATGAGCGAAGTCGCCGGGCGGATGTCGGTGCAAATCGGGGCGCAGTTCCTGGAGAAGCCGCACGGAGGTAAAGGCATTCTGCTCGGCGGCGTGCCCGGCGTCAAGCGCGGAAGGGTAACGATCATCGGCGGTGGCGTTGTCGGGACGAATGCGGCCCGCGTGGCCATCGGCCTGGGCGCCGACGTAACGATCATCGATCTGAACGCGGAGCGTCTGCGGCAGATCGAGGACATCTTCGGCGCGAGCGTACAGACGCTGATGTCGAATCCGCAGCACATCGCCGAGGCGGTCGGCGAATCCGACCTGGTGATCGGCGCGGTGCTGATCCCCGGCGCCAAAGCGCCGAAGCTGGTCACGGAAAGCATGGTGAAGGCGATGCGCCCGGGTTCGGTCGTGGTGGACGTGGCCATCGATCAGGGCGGCATTTTTGAAACGGTGGACCGGATCACCACTCACTCCGATCCGACTTACGTGAAGCATGGCGTCGTCCATTACGCCGTTGCGAACATGCCGGGCGCGGTGCCGCGCACCTCGACGCAGGCGCTGGCCAACGCCACGCTGCCCTACGCGCTGGAGATCGCCTCGAAGGGCCTCTACACGGCGCTAAGCGAACGGGCCGCCCTCCGCAAGGGAGTCAACGTCGCCGGCGGCGCGATTACGTACGCCTCCGTCGCGCGGGACCTGCACTTCGAGTATGTGCCCGTCGAGCAAGCGCTGGAGCTGGCCGGCAACCTCGCCAACTAGGCGACTTGCGCAGCAACTGTGATCCAAGAGATCCGTCCCCTCGGGGCGAGTCTTTTTTGTGTCGGTTGCCTACTGGCGGGTCTTTTTTGGGAGTTGGCTGCGCTGCTGAGAATACCCCCCAAGCGGGAAATGTTGTACGAAATGCAACATTTTTACCGTTGCGCCGCCTCGGCAGTAACGCCCTTACCCCGCTCGGCAAGCGACAGCTCGATGATCCGGTCGAGGAGCTCGCCGTAACTCATGCCGGCGGCAGCGGCGCTGCGAGGCAGCAAGCTGTTTGCCGTCATCCCCGGCAGCGTATTTACCTCAAGCACGTAAGGAACGCCGTCTTTGAGGATCATGTCGACCCGAGCGTAAACGCGGCACTGAAGCAGCCGATAGCAGCCCAGCGCCGCTTCCCGCACCCGCGACTCCACCTCGGACGGCAACGTGATCGGCCGCTCCTCCGCCCCGCCGTCGCTGTACTTGGCTTCGTAATCGAACCACTCCGCCCCATTGGCCCGGATGCCCAGCACCGGAAGCAGTTCCCCGTTCAGGATCGGGCAGGTGATTTCCTGGCCGGACACCATGGACTCGACGAGCACGGATGCGTCCCAGCGGAGCGCCTCCTCCAGCGCGCCTCGCAACATCTCCGGCCGGTCGACGCGTTGTACGCCGATGCTCGAGCCTCCCGCGTTCGGCTTGACGAACAGCGGATAAGCTAGTCCCGCGAGCTCGGCTTCCCACGTTCCGTCAACGAACATGGCCCGCTCGAGATAGACCCCGTCCGGCGTCAAGATCCCTTCAACCTGCAACAGCCGCTTCGTCAGGTTCTTATCCATGCACAAGCTGCTGGATAACACGCCGCTCCCGGAATAGGGGATCCCCAACGTCTCCAGCACCCCTTGCACCGTACCATCCTCGCCAAACGCGCCATGCAGCGCGAGCAAAGCGAAGTCGATGCCCCGCACCCGGTCGATCAGCTCCTCCCGTTTCGTCACGTCAATCGGCACCACTTCATACTTGCTTGGATCCAGCCGCCCTACGATTTCCTTCCCCGTCATCAGCGACACCTCGCGCTCCGAGGAGACGCCGCCCATAATTACCCCTATTTTCATCCGATTCCTCTCCTTCAACCGTTGTTTGAGTCCAAGCACACTCAAGCGATCCGCAGCTTACTCTTATTCGTGAACAGCTTCTAACAGCTTCGCGGCCATTTCGCCGATCAGGCGAATCCCCTTTTCGATGTCTTCCTCGGACACACGCGAGAAACCGATCCGCATCGTGTTCCATCCTCCTCCGTCCACGTAAAACATATCTCCGGGCGTAAACAGCACGCCCTGATCCGCGCAAAGCTCCAACAGCTTCCACGTATCGAACCCGTCCGGAAACTCCAGGAACAGATGCAGCCCCCCGCTGCCCGACAGCCGGGAATACGGCACCTCACGCTCGCAGCAGGCTTTCGTCCATTCGTATTTTCGCCGATATTCGGCCCGGGCCCGTTTCAGATATTTCTCCAGGTTGCCGTTAAGCAAATATTGATATAGCAGCGACTGGTCCAGAGTAGACGTGTGTATGCTGCGCGCCCGTTTGACGCTTTCCAGCACCTCAATCAGCTCCCGGTCCGCCAGCACCCAGCCAACGCGTATCCCCGGGAACAGCACTTTCGAGAAACTTCCCAGGTATACCACTCCGTTCCCCTGCCCTGCCATCGCGATCAACGGCGCAACATGGGAACCGGAGTATCTCAACTCCTCATTAAAACCGTCCTCGATGACCGGCACCCGGTAGCGGCCAAGCAGCTCCAACAAGGCCATCCGCTTCTCGGCGGAAGTCACAATGCCGGTAGGGTTGTGATAGGAGGGCACCAAGAACGCACCGTCGAACGGCTGCATTTGAAGCTCCCGCTCCAGCGCGGCCAAGTCAAGGCCGTCCGGCTCCATCGGAATGCCGGTGATCTCGAACCCGTGCCGCCGCAAATTTTTGATGGCGGTCTGATGCGTCGGATTTTCGCAAAGCATGCGCCCGCCTGCGCCGCCGTCCCGCCCGATCGCCGACAGGACGATGTCCAGCCCCTCGGTGAATCCGCTGGTGATCAGCAGATCCTTGCCCGTCAGATCCACGCCCTTGCGTTCCATATATTTCAGCAAAAAATCAATGAGCGGTTTATATCCTTTGGCGTAACCATAGTTCAACAGAACGCGGCCTTCCACCGCCATCCGATCCAAAAAAGCGCGTTTCACGTTCTCCAAATCAAACAGCTGCTCGTCAGGGGCGATGCTCGTAAACAAAATTTTGCCTTTACCCGCCCGCAGGCCGGGCCTGCCGCGTTTCATATGGTCGAGCTCCACGGACAGCCGGGCTTGCCGATTCATCCGCTCGCGCCAATCCATCCGCCATTCGGGAACCGTATTGGGCCCCGGCGCGGCAACCTCGGCAACGAAGTTGCCTTTGCCGGTAACGGCATAAGCGAGCCCTTCTTCATTCAGAGCCTCGTACGCGGCAATAATGCTGCCCCGGCTGACGCCCAGCAGCTCCGCCAACTCCCGTGTCGACGGAAGCCGTTGGCCGGCCCGCAGTGCCCCTTGCATCATCAGCCGTTTGATATAATTACTCACCTGCACATAGACCGGCGTTTCGGCCACGAGCTTGAAATCATTAAACACCATGTATCGCCCCCATCCTCATGATGGCATATTCCAGGCCAAAAATAAAAGAACCACCCTCCCGCGTTTTTCGGAAGAAGGTGGTTCTCATCCTCTCGGGCTCCCGGCCCGCTTACACCATCACTTTGCAAATGTCGTTCGTAAATTCGACCGGATCGCTCACCGGCAGTCCTTCGATCAACAGCGCTTGATTGTACAGCAGGTTCGTGTACAAAGCCAGCTTCTCCTTGTCGCTGTCGTAAGCTTTCTTCAGCGACTGGAAGACATCGTGGTTCACGTTAAGCTCCAGCACCTTGTCGGCTTTGACCGACTGGCCGTCCGCGCCCGGCATCGAGTTCAGCACCTTTTCCATCTCGATCGTCAGCTCGCCTTCCGTCGACAAGCAGACCGGATGGGACTTCAAGCGTTTGGACGCTTTGACTTCCTTCACCTTGCCCGCAAGCAAGTCCTTCATCGCCGCGAACAATTCCTTGTTCTCGTCCGTATCGGCCTTCTCTTCGGACGTCTCGGCTTCGATGCCCAAATCGCCGCTCGACACCGACTTGAATTCCTTGTCCTTGTATTTCATGATCATCTTGATCGCGAACTCGTCGATATCGTCGGTGAAATACAGGATCTCGTACCCTTTATCAAGCACCAGCTCGGTTTGCGGCAGCTTCTCCAGCCGTTCCACCGATTCGCCGGCGGCATAATAAATATATTTCTGATCCTCCGGCATGCGGGAGACGTATTCGTCCAGCGTGACGAGCTTCTTCTCCTTGGACGAAGTGAACAGCAGCAGATCCTGCAGCACGTCTTTGTTCATGCCATAGTCGTTGTACACCCCAAACTTCAGCTGACGGCCAAACGACGCATAGAACTTCTCGTAGTTTTCGCGGTCATCCTTGAGCAGTGTTTGCAGTTGGCTCTTGATCTTGCTTTGGATGTTCTTCGCAATCGCCTTCAACTGGCGGTCATGCTGCAGCATTTCCCGCGAAATATTGAGCGAAAGGTCCTCGGAATCGACCATCCCTTTGACGAAACTGAAGTAGTCCGGCAGCAAATCGGCGCATTTGTTCATGATCAGCACGCCGTTCGAGTACAGCTCCAGCCCTTTTTCGTATTCCTTGGTGTAATAATCAAACGGCGTTTTCTCGGGAATGTACAAAATCGCGTTGTACACGACCGCGCCGTCCGCCTTAATATGGATATGCGAAACCGGCTTATCGAAACCGTAGCGTTTCTCCATGTAAAAGTTTTCGTAATCCTCGTCCGTCAGCTCGGATTTATTCTTGCGCCAGATCGGCACCATGCTGTTGACGGTTTGCTCTTCCGTATACGACTCGTATTCGCCTTCGCTGCCTTCCTTCGGCCGGCTGTTCGTGACGTCCATTTTGATCGGGTACCGGATGAAGTCGGAATATTTCTTCACGATCGATTTCAGCCGGTATTCCTCGAGGTATTCGTCGTATTGGTCGTCTTCGGTATTTTCCTTGATATGCAAAATAATATCCGTGCCGATCTCCGCTTTTTCGCACGGCTCGACCGTATATCCGTCAGCTCCCTTGGACTCCCACTTGTAAGCTTCGTCCGAGCCCAGCGCCCGGCTGACGACGGTAACCACGTCCGCGACCATGAATGCGGAATAGAAGCCGACGCCGAACTGCCCGATGATGTTGTGACCGTCCTTCAACTCGTTTTCGTTCTTGAACGCAAACGAGCCGCTATTGGCGATGATGCCAAGGTTGTTCTCCAGCTCGTCCTTCGTCATGCCGATGCCGGTATCGGAAATCGTCAAGGTGCGTGCCTCTTTGTCCGCCTTGATCTTGATGAAATAATCGTCCTTGTTGAATACCAGCTGATCATCGGTTAACGCCCGGTAATAAATTTTATCGATGGCATCGCTGGCGTTCGAGATCAGCTCGCGCAGGAAAATTTCTCGCTGCGTATAAATCGAGTTGATCATCATTTCCAGCAATCTTTTCGATTCGGCTTGAAACTGCTTTTTTGCCATGAAACAGATCTCCTTTCGCCGCATGGGGGAACTTGTCTAACCATATGTTAGCACTCTATATGACAGAGTGCTAATTCCTATTTTTTAGTTTATCGATCCTCCATAAGAGTGTCAATACGTTCTATGGGGAGACCGGCGTATAGCCCGTTTGCTCCACTATATACTGACCCTGCGGGGACAAAATCCACTCGATCAATTGCTCCACGTTGGGGTTGTCGCTTCCTGCCGTTACCGCGTAAAATTCCGCCGCAAACGGGTATTTGCCGCTAGCGATCGTCGTTCGGTCCGGCTTCACGCCGTCGATGTCCAGCAAGCGGATATTCCCGTTCTTGACCATCTCGGTGGCGTAAAACAGGAACGAATAACCCAGAGCGTTTTTGTAATTGCGGTAATCCGCGGTCCGCGAAATGATGCCGCCCATCCCGGAAGCGACATCCTCCTTGAGAGGTTCCGCCAGCTCACGACCGTCCATGACCCGCACCAGCATCGTCTGGCTTCCGCTGTCCTTCGGGCGCTGGAACGCGCGGATACGCGCATCGCCGCCCCCAACATCGTTCCAGCGGGTAATTTCTCCCGAGTAGATCCCGCGGATTTGTTCCGTCGTCAGACCCGTCACCGGATTCGACGCATTCACGAAAAAGACGAACGCCTCACGGCCGATCGGGGTGAGCTTCAATTCCTTGCCTTGCTTGCGGGCGGCGGCCTTTTGGCCCTCCGACGGCGCCGCAGCGAAGATTATGTCCGCCCGGCCTTCGATTAGATTTTTATATGCCTCGGGCGTTGTATTCACCATGACTTCGCTTTGGTAAAGGTCATATTCCTGGCGCGGATACACCGCCTGCGCAAACGCGGCATACAAGGGATAGAGTGCCGTTGCCCCGTCAAGACGCGGCAGATCCTTCGTCATCGTCAATTTGGACGGTTCCGGAAGCACCGCCAGCTTGCCCGTGTCTGCGAACGGCCGGTATGGCTCCATATTCACCTCATGATCGCTGACGACCGGAATGCTGTTATGGTACGCCTCGCGAAGCTCGTACACCACCGTCGTCAACCCGCCCAAGACAACGACGGAAAACAGCAATACATACAACTTGCGCCGGTGCCGTTCCGGCAAGAACATGAAGAAAGCCAGGAATACGACCATCACGGCCGATGCCGCCAGTACCAAAGGCGTATAGAACATCGCTCCGCCCGATAACGAGACGAACAAGCCGGCAAAAAAACCAAAAAACAGAATCACGCCGGATAAAAACACGCATAGCACAATTTTCACCACAAGCTCTCCGCTTTGTCTGCTCATCCTTCAACCCTCTCCCTTGCTTCTTCGTTTCGGGTGTAAATCGGCAAACTAATCGTAAACTTCGTCCCCGCTCCGGGTTCGCTTTCCACGTTTACCGTGCCGCCAAAAGAGAGGATCGCCTGATAGGAGAAGGTCATGCCCAGCCCTGTCCCGGAGGATTTGGTGGAAAAGTAGATCGATCCGAGACGTTTGGCCTGTTCATCAGTCATGCCGACCCCGTTATCCTGAATCGTTAAAATGACCCGACGCGACTCGATCTGCAGCCGCAAAGTAACCTTGCCCCGAGAATGCGGCACTTCGGCACAGGCTTCGACGGCGTTCTTGATGAAATTCACTAGCACCTGCTTCATTTTATCGGGATTGGCCAAAATCCATACCGGCTCCGGCGGATGGCTGATTTCGAGCAACACGTTATGCATGTTCGCATACGGGCTCATGACATCCTTCGTGATCCGCAGCATTTCCTCCAGGTCGGTAGGCTCTTGCTTATCGCCGATCGGCTTGGATATGGCCAGATACTCGGATAAGATGTATTCCGTGCGGGCGATTTCGCTCATGCAAATTTCAATGTAGCGTTCAATCCGCCCCCGATCCGCCGCTCCGTCGCGGATCAACGTAAGAAACCCTTTCACCGCGGTCAGCGGATTCCGTACCTCATGGACCAGCGAAGCCGCCACGTGACTGATGGCCCGAACCCGTTCGTTTTGCCCATAGCTGATGAACAACTCTTTATCGGTAACCGCTTTTCTGAACAAAGTAATCAGCAGCCAGCAGCCTACCAAGTTCTGCATCGGGATAACCAATAAATGAAAACTCAGATTGCGGATGACCGATTCCGGATTTTCCAGATAAACGAACAGAAGCGGCGTTACGGAAAAAAACACGCCCGCCAGCAATAAAATCAGCGACTTTTTTTCGGATTTCCGGTACATGCGGTACAGCAAGTAAGAACCTGGGAACGTCACCAGCATGATCACCATCGCAATGAACGTCCCGTCGCCCCCAATATATAAACGATACATAAGAAACTCCGCCAATAGGGCGAACCCCGTCTGAAGTCCCCCGAATATCAACCCGAAAAACATGATGGTATACCTGATGTCGTAAAAATAACCGTTAACCACGCTGGCCCCGAAGGTCATCGAAAGGAACAAACAAATCATGCTGGAAAACGCGATGAATTTCTGCGTGTAGTTCCGGGATTGATCGCGATAGTACACGCTAAACATGACGAACGGCATATGGGCAAAGAACAGCTGAAGAATAATATCCTTAAGAATGGTCATGCATGCTCACCCTTCATCGGCTGATTGGGTTTCACCCTGTTATGTACAACCCTTTTATTCCATATTTCTCCCCCTAAACCCTTTTTCTCCGGCAACAAAACATGGATTGGGCAGGTGTCCTTGGCATGCCCGCCTGCTCGGGCGCATAGGCTGTATAAGCAGGACTAGCCTGCCATTCCATCTTCTTGAAGGATGATTTTCGTGTCGATGAAACGTTCCCCCGTCCGGGCTTATTTTCTGCGCCGCTTATGGCAAAAGAGCTCCCATATCATCGCCGGCTCGCTGATCCAAGGCTTCGCCATGGGCGTATTCCTGTTCCCCCATTCGATCCCCTCCGGCGGCGGCGCAGGCATTGCCGTGCTGCTGAATTATTGGTTCGAGCTGCCGATGAGCCTTGGCTTATGGCTGACCAACATCTCGTTTCTCCTGTTTGCCGTCCATTACTTGGGGCGGATCAGCGCGATCGGGACCATCATGGTCATCACGGTAACTTCGGTATCCGTAAATTATTTTGAAGTGTACTTCCATACCCCCTTTGCCAACGTTTGGGTCAACCTGCTTGCCGGTTCCCTGTTTCTGGGCATCGGCATTTCCATTCTGTTCAAGGAACGGGTAACGAACGGCGGAATCGGCTTCGTTGCGCTCGCCATTGCCAAGCGGAAGCGGGTGAACCCCGGCTCGGCGTTATTCTGGATGAACGGCGGGATCTTTCTCCTTACGGCGCTCGTCATCGATTGGAAAATCATCATTCAAGCCCTGCTCTGCCAATGGCTGTCCACCCGGATCGTCAAATGGCTGCACACCCCTTCGGTCATCGGGAAGCGCCCCTTATATTTCCTGGCTTGGCGAAAGAAATGAGGTTTTATCCAATTTAGCCATGAAATTCCTCCTAGTTTTTCAGGTATTTTGAGATCGACGACCATGGTATTTTATTATCTGGTAAACGCTTTCAAAAGAAAACTGGAGGAGGTTCGAAACGAATTGATGAGGAAAAGCAAACGTAAATCCGCGCTCGCGCTGGCCTTAGCCGCTGCGCTGCTGGCAGCCTTATTTGCCGGCGTAGCGGCGCCGGGGGCCAAAGCCGCGGCGGCCGACCCGTCCACGAGCGCACCGTCCAAACGCTCCATGCAAGCGGTGGTTGAGGCGATGCAGCCGGGATGGAATCTGGGCAATACGTTGGACGCCACCGGCGACGACGAAACGTCCTGGGGCAATCCCCGGGTGACGAAGGAACTGATTCAAACGATTGCCGCTCAAGGCTACAAAAGCATCCGGATCCCGGTAACCTGGGACGTCCATCTCGGCGATGCCCCGAATTATCAAATTGAACCGGCTTATCTGGACCGGGTCCAGGAAGTCGTGGACTGGGCACTCGACGCCAAGCTGTACGTCATGATCAATATCCATCACGACTCCTGGCTTTGGGTTAGCCATATGGAGAAGAACCATGACGAGGTGTTGGCCCGCTATAACGCGCTGTGGGAACAAATCGCTGACCGGTTCAAGGATTATCCCTCCAAGCTGTTGTTCGAAAGCATCAACGAGCCGCGGTTTACCGACGGCGGGACAACGGACCGCGCCAAGCAATACGAGATGCTGCGCGAACTGACCACGTCCTTCCACTCGATCGTTCGGGAGTCGGGGAGCCAGAACGCCGTGCGCCCGCTAGTGTTGCCGACGCGGGAAACGTCTCCGGCGCAAGAGGATCTGGACCAGTTGTACGAGACGATCCGCAGCTTGAACGATCCGAATCTGATCGCAACGGTGCATTATTACGGCTTTTGGCCGTTTAGCGTCAATATCGCCGGGTATTACCGGTTTGAAAAAGATACCCAGCAGGACATCGTCACCACCTTTGACAACGTATACTACACGTTGGTTGCTAAAGGCATCCCCGTTATTCTTGGCGAGTACGGCCTGCTTGGTTTTGATCGGAGCACCGCCGTCATCGAGCAAGGTGAAAAGCTCAAATTTTTCGATTACCTGTTGAATGACGTGCAGTCGAAACGGATCACCCATATGCTGTGGGATAATGGCCAGCATTTCGGCCGGTTGACTTATAAATGGTCGGATGAGGAGCTGTACCAGCTCATGAAGGCGAGTTGGAAAAAACGCGTCGCGACCGCGGAAACCGATCTCGTGTATGTACGAAAAGGCGCGGAAATCAAGGATGTCAAGATCAAACTCCAATTGAACGACAATCCGCTCACCGCTTTGTTTGCGGACAGACAGAAGCTGAAGAAAGGCAGCGATTACGAGCTGAACGGCGAGGAACTGACGCTGAAGTCCGGGCTGTTGACCCGTTTGACGAAGCACTCGCACCTGGGCCTTCATGCCACGTTATCCGCCCGATTCAGCTACGGGCCCGACTGGCGGATGAAAGTGTGCGTCTATGACACCCCCATCCTGAGCGATGCGGCGGGCACGACCGATGCCTTCACCATCCCGATTCGGTTTAACGGGAACCAGTTGGCGACGATGGAGGCGTTTTACGCCGACGGCAGCTTCGCCGGTCCGCAAAACTGGACCTCGTACAAAGAGTTCGGCTATACGTTTATGCCGGACTTGGCGTCCGGACAAATCAAGCTGCTGCCGGAGTTCTTCAAAGAGGTGAAGGACGGCGAAGTGACGCTGAAGTTCCATTTCTGGAGCGGGGAGATCGTCAGCTATAAGCTGACCAAGACCGGTACCGCCGTGAAGGGCCAGGCCATCCCGCAATAAAGCGAGCACGGGCAAGAACGCCCGACTCAACCGACGGTTGAGTCGGGCGTTTTTTTCTAGGAACGGGTTATTGTGCGGTTGCGTGATCGCCCCCTACAATAGGGATACCAAGGAGCGTGAAGCAGATGAAAGAACAGTTGGCCCGCACGATCATCCGGTACCGAAAGGAAAAGGGATGGACCCAGGACGAGCTGGCCCAGAAACTAGGACTGTCCTTCCAGGCAGTCTCCAAATGGGAAAACGCCCAGACGATGCCCGATATCACCCTTTTGCCCCCGCTGGCCGGCATTCTGGGCGTCACGGTCGACAAGCTGCTAGGGTATGCCGCCCAAGCGGAGCCGGTGACGATCTACGAGGAGCAGTACCGGATTCCCGAGTATTACTGGGGGACGGAGCCGAATTCCTCTTGTTATCAAATCCTGCAATGGATGCCCCCAACCCGTCCGCTTAAGGTGCTCGACATCGGCTGCGGGGAAGGAAAAGACGCGGTTTTCCTGGCCCGCAACGGCTATGAGGTCACCGCGTTCGACGTGACCGATGCCGGCATTGAGAAGACCAAACGGCTAGCAGACCGTGCAGGGGTGCACGTCAACGTGTTTAAGGCCGACATCCGCGACTTCCGGCTCGATACGGAATTCGATATTTTGCATTCGAGCGGCGTACTGCACTATCTCCCGGCGGAGGAGAGAGCGGATGTATTCGCGAGTTATCAGCGTTTTACCCGGGATGGAGGTCTGCACGTGTTTAACGTGTTCGTGCAAAAACCTTTCATTGCCCCGCCGCCGGAAAAGGAACCTTTCGCCTACCCCTGGCATTCCGGCGAGCTTCTCGCGTTATACCGCGACTGGCTGATCCGGGACAGCGCGGAGGTCGTGTTCGACTGCAACTCCTCCGGCATCCCCCATCAGCACGCGATGGCAAAAATCGCCGCACAGAAGGTTGTCGATTAAGTTCATGGCGCGAGGACGGGAGAGCAGATGCCTCTCCCGCACCCTAATGCTGCTGTCTCACCTTGTTGCATCCTCTCCGTCTTCCTGCAACCTGATGCACGTGGCTTCACTCTACTGCTGTTGCGTCCTTGCGCGTCCTTGCGCGTCCTTGCGCGTCCTCGCGCATCCTTCCCTCCTCCCGTAACCTGCACCCGCTGCCTCACCCTGCCGCATCCTCCCTGTCTTCCACAGCCCTACTGCTGCTGTCTTTCTCTGTCGCATCTTCCCCGTCCTCCCCGCAACTTGCTGCAGTCTCGTCTTGCTGAATCCCTGCCACCCCCACAGTCCCCCTCCACTGCCCCCTTTGCACGATTATCCCTATTGATCAGGAAGTTAGGAATCGGTAAGAAAAAAACAATAAGCTAGACTTGAAATGAGAACATTTGTTTGGTATAATTTAACACAAAGGGAACGTATGTGCGCGTTTATTGCTTTGGGAGGGAAAAACTATGGAAGTAACTGCGGAATCAACTCTTCAACCAACCAGAAGCCGTTATTCTAGCGAGGAAGAGTGCATGGAGGCGTTGATCGCGATGAAGTGGCCGAACGGCTTTGTTTGTCCGCGCTGTGCTTATACGCGTTGCAGCCGCGTGACATCTCGGCGCATCCCCTTGTTCGAGTGCGGAAGGTGTGCACATCAAACGTCAGCTTTGGTCGGCACGATTTTTGAAGGAACGCGTCTGTCTCTGTTGAAGTGGTTCCAGGCGCTGGAGTTGTTCCTGCTTCCAGACGGCATCTCGGCGATGCGGCTGAGCCAGGTGATCCAGGTCACCTACAAGACCGCCTGGTTATTGCTCCACAAAATACGCCATGCCGTCGGGGAATTCGATGCCCGGGAGCTGTTAAGGGGGGACGTGAAGGTGAACAGCGATCAGTACGGATATGACCCAAACCGTTGCCAGCTTTCGCATCCCTACGCCTTGGCGGTCGTAGCGGGGTGTACAGTAACGGAGTCAGGCGAGCCCGAACAGGTGAAGATCCATTTGATACCGCAAAAAAGAGGAGACGGTAGAAGAGCAAGCCGACAACAGCTTGCTGCGTTCATCAATGATCACGTGGAGGTAAGTACTTCGACGCTTCCCTCGTTTCCCTTGACCTTCCGGTTGTATTTGCCTTTGCGTAAAGTGGTGCGGGAGGCATGGAAATCGTTGACGAGTACCTACGCAGCTCTGGGACATAAGTATCTGCAGGCGTACCTGAACGAGTACACCGTGCGCCGGCATCTACGCTTACAGCCGAAAAAAACGGCAATGTGCCGGAAGTTGCTGCAAATGTGTATGACGACTCCTGCGCTCTGTTACCGCCAACTGATCGCAGCCCATCCGAATCCCCCTCTTTCCATAGCAGCCTAATAAGGGGGTGTGTTTGCTGGGGGAAGCTTGCCGACTAGCATCTAATTACACCTAGCTGATCTATTAAAGCTCTTAATCCTAACTAATTGCTTAGATCCAATCTATTGCCCAAATCCAATCTATTGCTCAAATCCAATCTATTGCTCAAATCTAATCTATTGCTCAAATCTAATCTAATTGCTCAAATCCACACTAAT
>NZ_JAKSXN010000047.1 GCF_022427145.1 Paenibacillus timonensis | reverse complement strand
ACTTTTCATTTCGTCGCTGAATTTTGTTTCAGCAGCGACCTTTATAATATATCACAATTGCCTCTTTTAAGTCAAGAAGTTTTTTTCAAAGCCTTTCGGCTTTCGCCGATTTACGCTTCAGAACTTCACTGCCTTTTTAGGGGCGAGATATAATTTAACACAGATCCAATAGGGGCGTCAACCCGTTTGTCCCAGGTATAATATGGAAACCGGGATTCCGCCGCATTTACACTCTATACCTCAGCTCCCGGCTATCGCCTGCGCCCTCCTTATGGGCTTTAGTGATCTCTTGCGCCAAGGAACGGGTCACCATTTTACGAAGCAATAACGGAAGCTCATCCTTGACATGCTCCAGATCGGGGACCTGCGCCAATTCCTGAATACTCCACGCTTCCTTCCGGCTGCCCAATATCCTTAGCAGTAAACTGCAGCAATCCGCCATCTTACTGGCCAAAGTAAACTCGCATGCCAATAGAACAAGCTGAATCCGCTGCTCCAACGTTTCGGAATTTTCCGTCAGTTCATCAAACAACTTATAAACAACCGAATTCAAAGGGCGTACCTGCTCCCATACGCTGCTTTCCGGCAGGATCCCTTGCTCGATCAATTCGAGACGTGCATAATGCTTAAGTGCCTGCAGTACGCAAAAATAAGCATCCAGCAAATCCTGCTCCGCGGTATAGCGTTTAGCTTCTCCATAAACTTTAAGGAATTTGGCGAACTCCTTCAGCTTTCGCCGTTCCTTCATCGGTTCGCCGAACTCATTGATATAAGAACGAAATGCCGATAACTTTCCTTCAATGTCCCAAATGATCTCCCCGTGCAAAAAATATTTAACGGAATCCCGCTGATCCCCGATCAATATCCCTCGTTCAATGTCGCGGCTGCCGACATGCAGCAGTTGATAAGCCGCTTCGCCGCTCATGCCGTGTTCGATGCGCTGTTCCGTCTCCTCCAAGCCATGGTGCACAACCATAATGAGAAATTCGAAATCATGCAGCAGCGAGTCGTGGGAGCCGGATTGATCCAGGCGATATCCGACCGCTCCAATGGCCCCATGCCCGGCTTTCTCCTCGTCCAAGATCGAAAAAATGGTTGTTTCCACGGATACCCTCCCAGCTTGGCGTATTCCTGCCGATTCGTTATAATATAGTTCTACGCCTAGTCTGAGTTTCCTTCTTGTTTTTTGGAGCACTTGGAAAAAGTCGAGGGGATTCTCCCCTATGAATAGCTAAAGAATCGAGGTGGCCCAATGTTCTTTAAATCGAGCAAAATTAATGAATTTCGTTTATGGGGCTTGCTGCTGACCATGCTTGGAATGGGCTTGATGGTCCTGGGAACCGCCGGGATCGTGTTCTGGGGGCAATCGGGAAAAGTGGTAGCCGCCATCGGACTTGCCATCGGCTTGATCGCGATGCTGGCGAGCTTGGCCATCTATTTTTGGGCGGGCATGCTGTCCACCTCTGCGGTGCAGTTGGAATGTCCGGAATGCCACAAACTGACCAAAATGCTAGGCAAGACGGATCGTTGCATGTTCTGCAAAACCATCTTGACCCTGGACCCGGCGCAGGCGACGATCACCGCGGACCAATTGGAACAGCAGCAAACTTCAGGTGTTTCAAGCCAAAGCTAATCATCTAACCAGCCATGACCGGATTACAACGAAAAAAAGCGGACCCTGCGTATCAGCAGCGGTCCGCTTTCTTTAGGAGCAAGCCTCTATTTTTCAACTTGCCGCAGCGTCTCCCAGGCGTCGTCGGACGCAAAGCTGCGGTTCCAGGTGGCGATCCCGCCGAGCTTCAACGACTTGGCCAATTCCACGCGACGTTTTAACGATTCCGCATCCTCCAGCCAAATCCGGTGCAGCCCTTCCTTATCTTCGTATTCCACGTAATTTTGTCCCGTCTCTTCGGAGAAGCGCGGCTTCAATTTTTTCTCGGCAAGGATTTGCTGGGCTTTGTCCATCCCAATCGCTTTGGAATCGACCTCCGTTTTGCCGTCCTTTACGGTTTCCGTCCAGATGCGGGTGTAGAGCGGAATGCCTAGGATCAGCTTGCTTGACGGCACACCGTCCTCCTCCAGAATTCGGGTCACCGACGACCGTACCCAAGGCAGCGAAGCGACGGAGCCGGACACCGGGCTGGCAGCCCAGTGCTCATCGTAAGCCATCAAAACGAGGTAATCCACCACTTGGCCTAAGGCGCGTCGATCCAAAAACGCCGACCACATCTCGCTGTTCGATTTCGGAGTCACGTCGATCGAGACGATCAATCCCTGCTCCTCTGCCAACGGGCGAAGCTCTCGCATGAACTGGGTCAGATTGTCCCCGTCTTGGGTATAGACATTTTCATAATCGATATTGATGCCGTCCAAATCGTAGATTTTCGCGTAATGAAGCATTTGCAGGATAGTCGTCAGGCGATTCTCGAAACTGGACAACGCTTTGGATGTCAAATCCGGCTCAAAGCTGTTGCTGAATAATCCCCAGACCTGCATTCCCTGGCCATGAGCCCATTTAACATAAGCGCTGTCCGCTTTGCTCTGCACGTTTCCATTGCCGTCCACCAGCGAAAACCAGGTAGGACTAACCACGTTCACGCCCGGCAGCTTACCGATGGATGACGGTTTCGGGGCGACCTGATACACGGCTTCCCAGGTCATGTTGACCGTTTTGGACTGCCATTTCTGTTTAGCCGCGGACAATTCCAGCTTCAGCTCAGGGACGAAACGCTTCTCGCCCGTCACCACGCTCTTCTGGCGGACGTAACCGGTATACCCGTTGTCCAGTTGGACATAATACCATTCATCATCCGGCGCCTGCAAAATCCGCAGCTCGGTATCGGCCTTCATATCGGCCAAGATGGGCTGATGAATGCTGGGACCGGTTCGAAGCGCAACGGTGTCGTTCTTGCCGGAGCCCGCCTTCACCGCAGCAGGCATGATGCTCTCTCCCGCCCGGTACAGCAGCACGGCGCCGGAAGAAGCATCCTCGCGAACCTCGGCTCCGTACAATTCCTGGAGCAGATGTGCCGGAAGATAGAGAACGCCGTCTTTCTCCTCGGGAGCAAAACGCAGCTCTGTTGGCTTATTGTTGATTTTGGCGATCTTCTCGTCCGCCTTGAGCAAGACCAATTTCCGCGGCGTCGTCAAAATAACCGACTTGGTGTCTTCCTCGTAACGAATCGTTGGCTCAATGATCTGTTGGATGACTGGAAGCGGCAGCTTCAAGCTGTCTCCCGATCCGATCCCGGTCCCGTCCAGCAATTGCCCATCGGCAAATAAGGGCTTATCCACTTGGCCCAGCCATTCGGGTTCGACATGTTCGCGGTTGGGCAGCCATACCGATTGAGCCCAATAAAGTCCTGCTATGATAAGGATCAGTCCGAAAAACCACTTGGTTTTCCTTCTTCCGGTTCTTTTTCTTCGATACGTGTCTCTTCTGCTTTTCAAAGACAACCCTCCGTATTACAATCTCCGTCTATTAATAATAACTGATGAAGCCTGCCGAAAGTTACCGTAAAAATAAAAACGTGAAGAACTCCAGAAGGAATTCCGCACGTTTTCTGATTCTCGCAGGTTTCGTACTCTTTAATGTTCGATGCGGCACTCGCTGCATACCCCATGTAACTCCAGCCGGTGTCCGTGAATTTCAAAGCCGGTCGCCTCAGCCGCTTTATGCTCCACGTCCTCCAAGGAAGGGTACATGAAGTCCTCGATCTTCCCGCATTTCTCGCAAATCACATGATAATGGTTGGACACGTCGGCATCAAAACGGCTCGAATTGTCCCCGTATGTCAATTCCCGGACCATGCCGGCTTCGATTAGCATTTTCAAGTTGTTGTATACCGTAGCTACGCTCATGTTCGGGAAGCGGGGCTCCAAGGACCGGTAAATCTCGTCCGCGGTCGGATGGCTCATCGATTCCATGAGATACGTAAGTATGGCGTGACGCTGCGGCGTGATGCGGACACCATTGTTCTTCAGTTGGTCCAGGGCATGCTGTACGCGCGTTGTCATCTCGTCCACCGCCTTCTAAATGCTCATTCCTTATTAATAGTTATGCTAAAAAAGCTCGCAAGATTATTGTACGTTTAGGCCAAAACTTTTGTCAACGCAAGATCAACGCCAAGGCGCTGGTGCATCGCCTGATTTTTCCGGTGTTCAGCTTTTATTCACATATAGATCGCTATTGCCGTCAATCTTGAGCTTGTATTCGCCGTTTCCGAGCGTACCATGAATTTCCTTATGATCGACCGCAAAAGGCAGCTCGGTGAAAATATCGCCATACCCGCTGGAACCCTCCAGTTCGTAATTCCCTTCCTCCGGAAGCTCCAGCCGGAGTTCGCCGACCGCGCTGTACACGTCCCAATCGCCGCCAACGAGGCGAGAGGTGATATAAATTTTGCCGTTCAGCGATTCCGCCTGCAAATCTAACGGAACGCCGTCAATCCGGATATTTCCGTTTTTCGTATGCGCTTGAATGCCGTCCTGAGCATCGGTCAACGTAATATCGCCGACCAAGGTGGACAAGGATGCCTTGCCGGTAATCCCCCGTCCCTTGATGTTGCCGCCTTGCGTATCGACTTGGGCCGCCCCGAAGATCCGGTACAGTTCCACGTCCCCGTTCAGCGTCTTGGCCGAAACATCCCCGATCACGTCCCATAACCGTAAATCGCCATTCCCGGTTTGCAGCTTCGCCTGCTTCATCGTCTGGACGCCGGTTAAAGTGATCCCGCCGCTTGACGTCGTGATGTCCAGATCCAGAAACCGGTTTGCGGGGACGATCAAGGTCAAATTCACGCGCGGGTGGCGGCGGCCGGTCTCGCCGTATGCCTTGTCCTTGACGGATAAGCCCAACGTTTTGCCTTCGTCGGCTTCGACGGATGTCACGGACGCGATTTTACGGGCCTCCTCCGTACCCAACTGGTCGATCCAAACTGTGTAGCGGACGATGACGTGATCGATCTCCGCCTTGCGTACCTCGATATCCCCGTTCATCCCGTCAACGACGATCCGCTCGGTGTCCAGGTCGATCGGGATGTCCAGTTGAGGCTTTTCGACGCGATACCCTTCCGCCGCGCTATATTCCGCCCCCGCTGCCGTCAAATCCAGGCTGACCCGGTTCCATACGTGCATATATTGATCCTGCTGCGTTATCGCGAACACGGAGAAGGCCATAAACATGGAGAGCAGCAGCCCTCTTACGTCCACATGCGGCCGGCGTCTGGCTTGCGTCTTTTTCATCGCGCTCCATGCCATTATTAAAATATGCTCGATTCCCCATAAAACGAACGCCAACGGCCACCATTGAATGAGCAGCCGCATTTCGTCACGACCGGTCATCGCGTCGCGCAGGAGAATCACCGCAACCGCCAGCAGTAACGCGGCGGCAGTAAAGCGTCCCGACCGCAAGAACGCGCGTTTCGATTCGCGCAAAATCAGCACAACCGCCGCCAAGGCCAACGCGAACGAGACCAGGTAGGACCCGGCGTATTGCACCAACAGCTGCAACCAGAACGGCTTCATCCGAAACATGAACAAAACGGCACCACCGCCGATCAGCAGCGCTCCGGCTCCGATCCCTTGTTTGATGTTGCTGCCGGAGGGCGTGTCTGCTATGGGAGCCGGATTCCCCTCGAGTTCCTTTTTCAGGCGGGCATTATGCGCATCGGTGGATTGAAGGACATCATAGATGCTGAAGAAATACGCCGCAGGAATCAACAAGCCCAACCAGATTAACAGCGGTACATTAATCGCCATGCGAACCGAAGAGAAATAAATCAACGCCGAAGCATCGATCAAGACGAAATACATGAAGCAAAGGCCGCGTAAATAGAGACGCAAATACAAATGGCCCAAACCCGGAAGCAGGGCGGAAAGCAGGCAGGCCACCAGCTTACGCTTGCGCCGCCGGGGCCGATATCCTTGGGTTCGCGTCTGCATCGGCGTCTGGCCGATAGGCTGCATATCCGGCGTCATCTCCTCCACCCCTTTCTCTATCGTTTGGATTCATCTGCGCGGATATCCCTGTTTTCTTAATTTTAACCGAAATAAACTTCATCTGTAACGTGGAATGAACTGGACCTGCCGCCCCCCTACAATCTTTCATGAAAAAAAGCACGCCTTCAAACCCGGGAACGCGGTTCAAAAGCGTGCTCGATCACTCTAGCATGTCCATTCGAAATATCGTCAGTTCAACGCCTGCGGCGGAGTTCACCTGTTTCACCGGTTGAAAGCCGAACTTGCGGTACAAAGCCACCGCAGGGGCGTTCAGCGTACTAGCCGTTACGGTAAACCCTTGTTTGTCGCGGTGTACCGTAAGGACGTACTGCAGCAGCTTGGCCCCGATCCCCTGGCGCAAATGGCCCGGGTGAACCATCAAACGGGTGATCTCGAGGGTTCCGGGCAGCTCGTCGCGAACCGCAATCGCCCCGAGCAGCTCATCGTCCTCCGACAGTTCGCCGAAAAACACATCGCGGCTCGTGCGGATGGAGTCAAACGTATCCGGCAGCGGCGGCGTCTCCGTCAGACCAACAGCCTTGGCCTCCAGCCGGTAAGCCGAATGCTGCAGGCTCCACAGCTGTTCTACCATATCCGTGTCCTTCAGCATTAATTGCTTGATCACCGGCTGTCCCCCCTCGGATCGACCTTGGCCTGTCGAATACGCCCTCCGCAGTGAATGCGGCAAGCACTCCGTGCGCCGTAAGCCCTTAGCCCTTCAGCACTTCCACCAACAGTTTGTTGACCAACCCCGGGTTGGCTTTCCCTTTGCTTTGCTTCATGACCTGGCCGACGAGGAAGCCGATGGCTTTCTCCTTACCCGCCTTGTAATCCTCGACGGAAGCCGGGTTGTTTGCCACGACCTCTTGAACGATCGCCAAAATAGCGCCTTCGTCGCTGATTTGCACCAGTCCTTGCTCCTCAACGATCTGCTGCGGCAGCTTGCCGCTTTGCAGCATTTCTTTAAACACCGTTTTGGCGATCTTGGAGCTGATCGTGCCTTTCTCCAGCAGGCCGATCATCTCGCCGAGACCTTGACCGGTGAGCTTCACGTCGGACAATTCCAGCGAATTGCTGTTCAGGTAACCCAGCAGGTCGCCCATGATCCAGTTCGACACCGCTTTGGCATCCTTCGTATAAGCAAGGCTGCTTTCGAACAGATCTGCCAATGCTTTGGACGACGTAATGACGCCGGCATCGTACTCCGGCAAGCCGTATTCCGAAGCATAACGGGCCTTTCGGGCATCCGGCAACTCCGGAATCGTCTCGCGGATCCGATCTTTCCACGCCTGGTCGATATGCAGGGTGACCAGATCGGGATCCGGGAAGTAGCGGTAATCATGCGCTTCTTCCTTGCCGCGCATCGAGAAGGTCTTGCCTTGCGTTTCGTCCCAGCGGCGCGTCTCTTGCACGACTTCTCCGCCCTCGTCCAAAATCTCGGCCTGGCGCAGCTGTTCATACTCCAGTCCGCGAACCACGCCGCGGAACGAGTTCATGTTCTTGAGCTCGGCGCGCGTGCCGAACTCCTTCTGACCCTGCGGCCGCAAGCTGATGTTGGCGTCGCAGCGCATCGAGCCTTCCTCCATTTTCACGTCGGAAACCTCGCAATACAGCATGATCGCCCGCAGCTTCTCCAGATATGCCCGCGCTTCTTCCGGCGAGGAAATGTCCGGCTCGGACACGATTTCCACGAGCGGCGTACCGACGCGGTTAAAGTCCACCAGCGATGCGTACCCGCCGTCCACGTGCGTCAGCTTGCCGGCGTCTTCCTCCAGGTGCAAACGGGTAATCCCGATCCGTTTCGTCTTCCCGTCCACTTCAATATCGATGTATCCGTTCAAACCGATCGGCTGATCGTATTGGGATATCTGATACGCTTTAGGCGAATCGGGGTAAAAATAGTTCTTCCGGTCGAACTTGCTGACATCGCCGATTTCGCAATTCAGCGCCATCGCCGCTTTCATCGCGTAGTCGACGGCCTGGCGGTTCAGCACCGGCAATACGCCGGGATGCCCCAGGCAAACCGGGCAGGTATGCGTGTTGGGCGGAGCGCCGAACTCGGTGGAGCAGCCGCAGAAAATTTTCGTTTTCGTATGCAGCTCCACGTGCACCTCCAACCCGATCACCGTTTCATATTTGGATGTTGACATGGCCTATCCTCCTGCAAAACATTGATATGGAAACCTACAAGGCGGGACGTTGTTCGTGATGATCCGTATTCGCTTCAAAGGCGTGAGCCACGCGCAGAACCGTGCTTTCGTCGAACGGTTTGCCGATGATTTGCAACCCGACCGGCAGGCCTTCGGCAAATCCGCACGGGACGCTGATGGCGGGAACCCCGGCCAAGCTCACCGGTATCGTCAAAATATCGTTTAAATACATCGTGAGCGGATCGTCAACCTGCGAGCCCAACGGGAACGCGGTGGTTGGAGCCGTTGGTCCGAGAATCACGTCGTATTTGGCAAAGGTCTGATCGAAATCCTGTTTGATCAGCGTTCTGACCTTTTGGGCTTTCAAATAGTAGGCATCATAATAACCCGAGCTGAGCGCATAGGTCCCCAGCATGATCCGGCGTTTCACTTCCGGGCCGAATCCTTGGCTGCGCGAATCGTAATACAGGTCCAGCAGGCTGCCGGCATGGTCGGCGCGGACGCCGTAACGAACGCCGTCGAAACGCGAAAGGTTGGACGAAGCCTCCGAGGAAGCCAGCAAATAGTAAGCGGCTACCGCGTATTCCGTATGCGGCAGCGATACTTCTTCCCATACGGCGCCTAGACCTTCGAGCACGCGCAAAGCGTCCATGATGGAAGCCTTGACCTGCGGGTCAACGCCGTCCAGATATTCCTTCGGCACGGCGATGCGCAGTCCGGAAATGTCACCGGTGAGGGCGCTCAAATAGTCCGGCACCTCCACGTCGGCGGAGGTGGAATCCTTCGGATCGTGACCGGCGATCGCCTGCAGAACGTAGGCAGCATCCTCGACGTTTTTGGTAATCGGCCCGATCTGGTCCAGCGATGAAGCAAACGCCACGAGGCCGTAGCGCGATACCCGGCCATAGGTTGGCTTAAGACCAACCACGCCGCAATACGACGCGGGCTGGCGAATCGAACCGCCGGTATCGGAGCCGAGCGTAAAGAAGGCTTCGCCTGCGGCTACCGCAGCTGCCGAACCCCCGCTGGAACCGCCCGGTACGCGGCTTAAATCCCACGGGTTGCGCACGGGATGGAAACTGGAGTTCTCGTTGGAGCCGCCCATGGCGAACTCGTCCATGTTCAGCTTGCCGATCGTGACCGCTTCCGCTTCCTTTAGCTTGGTCACCACCGTAGCGTCATAAATCGGATCGTAGTTTTTCAAAAATTGGCTGCCGCACGTCGTCAGCAATCCCTCGGTTACCATGTTGTCCTTCACGCCTACGGGAAGTCCGAACAGCAACCCGCGGGCTTCCCCTTGTGCCAGCTTGGCGTCCAAACGGGATGCTTCCGCGCGAGCGCCCTCTTCGTTCAACGTCAAATAGGCGCCGATCTTTCCGTCGAATTCCCGGATTTTGGCGAAGGCTTCGCCGACCAAATCGGAAACGGACAACTCCTTGTTGTGAAGCCGATTATGTATCTCCTGCAAACGCAAATCAAAAAGCGCCAATCTAAGCTTCCTCCTTTGTGTACCCTAGTTATTTCAATAACGATCGTTGGTCTTCGTGACGATAGGGCCTATTCCAGTACGGCCGGCACCTTAAACTGCCCGTCTTCTTCGTCCGGCGCATTGCGGAATACCTTCTCCGGCGGCAGGCTGTCCTTCACCACGTCCTCCCGCATCACGTTGCTTAAATGAAGCACGTGCGTCGTCGGCGCGATCTCGTCCGTATTTAGTTCGTTCAACTTCTCGGCGTATTGTAAAATCGCGTTTAATTGTTCCGTGAACCTATCCCGCTCTTCGTCGGACAGGTGCAGGCGGGCCAGCTTCGCCACATGTTCAACGTCTTTCGTCTGGATACTCATGCCATGGATGCCTCCTTTAGTGATGCGTTCCCGCACTATTCGTACATTCTACCATGCTTGTACAATTGAATAAAATTATATTGTAGATTCCGGTTCAATTCAATCCGTTAAAGCGGAAAGGAGGAATCGGCGCCCTTCGTCCGCAGCAAAAAGAAAAAGAGCCGGCTTATGCCGACTCCCTTCTTATATCCATGCCCGCAGGTTCACTTGCTTAATGAACTCCGCTTGGGACATTACTTCCTTTGTTGGTTCCTGCTGCCCGTCTGCGTCGCTGTCCTCGCCATTCATGATTTGCTTGAACAGCTTCTCGTTATGCGTAGCCAGCGCGAAATCGATTAAAGCTTCCTGTGTCGCGCGTTCCGCTTCCTGCTCGATCAGCCGACTTTCGGATTCTATATCGCTCTGCGGAACGAAGTAATTCCGCCCCGTCTTCGGAGACCGGATGACGTAGTCAAAAGCATTGTCCGGATTGCGGTCGTAAGCAATAACGTAGCCATATTCCCCAACAGGAAGATTCTGCTCAAAAGCATCACCGACGATAACGATTTTCTCTCCCAAATGAAGCATCGTCTACCTCCCTGAGTTATTTGGTTGCTAAGATTCCTCATAAACTTGCATTGCTTTATATAATCCTACTAAAAGAGACGGAGATTGGTCAAGTTCTTCACCGGAATCCCGGATATGAATAGCGTATGCAGTTTGGCGGTCAGGTGTCCGTCCCTTAACCATCCGAGGGACAAAGCAAAAAAAAGAACGCAAACCGGGATGATTCCGCAGCTTGCGTGCTTCGCAAAGATTACAATGTTTTAATAAGTACATCCTATCAAAGGGTTGCACTTTTGTCCACTATTTTTGTACCTTTTCGTCGATTTTATTTGAATTGCGGCAGCCGGGGATCCATCCGTCTCTAGGAGACGTACGGATTGTTCGCCCGTTCGAAGCCGATGGTCGTTCGGGGCCCATGCCCGGGGTAGACCTTCACCTCGTCCTTCAGCCGATACAACTTCCCGCGAATCGAATTGTACAGGTCCGCTTCACGGCCTCCCGGCAAGTCCGTCCGCCCAACGCCGAGACGGAACAGCACGTCTCCGGAGAATAGGTCGTCCCCGCACAGAAAGCTGACGCTACCCGGCGAATGGCCCGGCGTATGGTATACGGTAAACTCGTGTCCGATGAGGTGTAGCTTCTGTCCTTCAGCCAAGTCGAATTCCGCCGGATCCGTTGCGACGGGCGGTCCCACCTCGGGCCACATCAGCGAGCCGTTCAGCTTCGGCGTCGTCAGCCAGTCGCTTTCCAGCGGATGGACATAGACCGGACAATTCTTCGCCTTGCGAATCGAGTCCAGGCCTCCGATGTGGTCGAAATGGGCATGGGTGAGCAGAATGGCCTCAATCTCCAAGTCTTCGATTTTGCGCAATAGCGGCCCCGGGTTCGTACCGGGATCGATAATAATCGCCCGCCCTTCGTCTTCTCCCCGCAGCAAATACGCATTGGTTTGCAGAGGACCCAAGGCAAAACTTTCGATTTTCAACATATCTATCGCTCGGAATAAGCTTGCGCCGTCTAATGACAGCAATCCAGCCTATTCCGCCTCCTCCCTCATAGGTTCTTAACCGGGTACAGCCTGTCCGGTTTATCGCAGCACGGAGCGCCGCGGCTTAAGCGTCGCCCTTCTTCCGGCTTCCGAAGGTTTTGACGATCAAATACACGATCAACAGCGCCAAAGCGCCTAACAATATCGGCATGATGTAAGGCCCGGCCTTCTCGTCAACATGCTGCCACTGCTCGCCCAGCAGCATCCCCAAATAAACGAACAGGACCGACCATGGAATAACTGCCAGCGTCGTGAGCAGCAGGAACTTGCTGACCGGCATTTTGGCCATCCCTGCGGGAATGGAAATCGCATGCCGCGCGACCGGGATAAACCGTGCGGTAAAAATCACCCCGGGCCCGTATTTCAGGAACCAGGCTTCGGATACGTCGATATGTTTCTTTTGAATCAAAATGTACTTCCCGTACTTCTCCAAAATCGGCCTGCCGCCGTAACGCCCGATCCAGTAAATGAACAGCTGGGCAATCACGCCGCCCACCGTGCCGAAAAAGACGGCTCCGATGAAATTGATATGCCCCTGATGCACGAGGTAACCGCCGTAAGCCAGCACGATTTCGCTGGGGATGATCTCGATCATCAGTCCCAGCATAATGCCGACATACCCCAATTGCTGCACCCAATCCAATAGTACGCTCACTAAATTCGATATCCAATCCACAGCTTCGTCCTCTTTCCCGTTAGCTTTCCATCCCGAAAGACAGCAAAATCTCCCTTTAATCTCAGTCTATTCTATCATAGCCGGGGACATGCGTTCTACTTCGCTCTTGCGCCCCGGTGACTCCGGGAAATCCGCCCGCATATGCTGGAGCAAAAGGAGGCGACTTAAAGCCATGACAAACTTACCGGCAAAACATCGGACTTCCCTCCCGACCCCGCGCAAGATTCGCCGCAGCTGCAGCAAAGAGCTGTACCGGACGGTCAAGCGGCTCGGCGTTTACATTCCGGAGGAACGGATCAAGCAAGGCGAAGCCTTGTATTACAAGAAGGTGATCGGCAACCTGCTGTGGATCGGCGAAAACATCAGCAACCGCAAGCTCTTGGCGGATTGGTGGGACGAGGCCGTCAGCGCCGAGCTTGCCGAATTATGGGAGATCGACCGCGAAGCGTTATCCTCAGCCTTTCGCGCGGCGTTCGGGGGCTAGGCAGTAAGCCGAATGGACGTGACTGGCGGGAATGCCGCTCCGCGAGCTTGGCATGTAGATAGGCGCAGATACCTACCTCAGGGCGTCGCTCGTTAAAGGGTGAGACGGCTGTTGCAGTTTCCGGCCCAGCTCCATGGCTTCCGCCGTCAACCGGAACGCTCGGTCATTACGCGGGGCAGGGGCATCGGCTAGCGCTTCGGCCAGACGCGAATAGTCTGCGTACAGGACGGCCCCGACCGATGCGGCGGCTTCGGCCTTCTCCAGATGACCGTTTGCTCGCAAGGTTTGAGTTAACTGCCACAGCTCGCGCAAGGCCGCCGTTTGCTTGACCCGGTCGAACCGGTCCAGCTCCACGCTTCGCCGCAGCGCCTCCGCGGCGGAGGGGTCTCCCTCCCGGGCCAGCGAGCGGCCCAAGGCTAGCCACAACTCGGCGCGCTCCGGCTCGTAACGCAGGCCCTCCCGCAGGAGCGCGGTCGCCTCCTGCGGCGCGAAGCGTTCCGCCAGCTCTACCCGTACCGATGTGCGGTACGGAGAAAGCGCCAGCGAGTGCCGAAGCAACTCCGTCGCCTCCCGGTTCGCCTGTGGCGGCCGGTCTAGGGCTTGGCGGTGCAGCCGCTGGCTTTCGGCATCGCGGAAGCCGGACACGCTAAGCACGAGCAGCGCGGCGGCAGCCAAGCCGCAGAGCAGCGGACGCAGCGAAGGCAATGAGCGCCGTGCGCGCAGGCGGGGCGCGAAGCGATGCTTAAGGCGGACTAGACGGGGGAGGAGCAAAGCGGCGCGGGTTTGCGGCGTCCCGGTAGGCGAGGCGGGGCTGAGCGAAAGAGCTAGGCGTCCGTCGCGCGCCTCGGCGATCCCGATGGCCGCCGCCCACAGCAGCAGCAGCCAGACGAGACCGTAGCTGAGGTCAAAGTCGATGGCGCTATGCAGCAGCAGCGCGAGGTAAGGCGGGAGCAGCGCGCTGCGGGTTCGCAGCAGGGGGATCATCATGACCCCCAGCCAGAGCAAGGCGAAGGCGAGCCCAAGCAGGCCCAGATCGAGCGCCAGGTCCAGGTATCCGCTGTGCACCTCGCTGCCGACGTAAGGCCGGCTTTGGACGCTGCGGAACGCGTGGCGCCAGACATCTCCGCCTTGGCCGAGCCACGGCGACCGCCGGAGCAGCTCGGCGGCGTCGGCGTACATCGTCGCGCGGGCGGACGCCGTTTCCGGGCGGAACCATCGCCCGAGGAAACCGGCGGACGCCGGCAGCGCGGCCAGCGGCGCCGTAAGCAGCAACGCCGCTCCGGCGCAGGCGCAAGCCGCGCGGTGCAGCCCCGCGGCGCGTGGGCGCGCGGGCGGCGCGAGGCGGCGCGGGGCGCTGCGCGGGCGCTGGCGCGGCGGCGCGCCGGCCGCGAGCCCGGACGCGAGCAGCGCTGCGGCCAGCACCGCGGCGAGTGCCAGCGCGCCGGGCCCCGGCGCCGGGGCGAGCTGCGCGGCCGCGAGCCAGCGCGCCAGCACGGCGGCCGCGCAGGCGAAGACGGCGCTGTGCCGGGCGTAGCGCCGCCGTTCGGCGCCGCGCAGCTGCGCGAGGCCTGCGGCCCAGCCGCCCAGCGCGGCGGCCAGCGCGCCGCGCGACTCGCTCAGCAGCAGGCCGAGGGCAAACAGCAGGGCGAGCGCCCCTGCCCTCTGCCCGCGCCAGCCGCCTTCGCGCGTAAAAGCGGCCCGCTCCATCCTCGCGAGCCGCATCAGCCGCTCCAGCAGGAACGCCGCCATCACCGCACCGAAGGTGTTCGGGTACTGGAGCAGCCCGCCCAGCCGGGACCCGGTCGCCGAAACGGCTGTATTCGCGGTGCGTAATATCGCTCCCGGCAGCGGCAGCACACCGTATACCACGGCCAGCGCCGTGACGGCGAGCAGCCCGCCGATCAGCAGCCAGCCGGCCTCCAGCGCGCGGCGGCCGAGCAGGGATTTAGCTGTCGCCAACGCACCTAGCGCCGCGGCGAATACGCCTAGAAACGCCCAGAGCCGCAGGGACTCCACCGTCGATTGAACCGACAACGGGCCGGCCGCGAGCCTGCCTCCGTACCCAGCCGCGATGGCAAAGGGGCCGACGGACAGTACAAGGGCGTATCGATTAACCGGCTCCGACCGCAACGGGCTAGGTTCTTTCAGCAGCGGACTTGACTTTGCGTTGCGGCCTCCCCCTCGCAGGATTACCCATCCTCCCGCAGCTACCGCTCCGGCGACCAGCCAGGCGGACGCCAGCAGCAGCGTTTCTGGACGATCCGTCCAGAACAGCCCTTGATTCAAGCAGACCCACACGCTGCTCAGCCAAACCGCCCCCGTTACTCCCCAAACTCGCCATTGCCCCACAGCCTCCACCTCACCCTCATATTTTGCCATTTCAACTTAGCTAGTTGACCTTAGTCCAACTCACTTTACTCATTCATTGGCAAGTTTAAGGCAGGGTATTCTCAGGAGGTGACGAGCAGCAAGCTGAAGCAAATGTCAAAGTACAGTTATTTTCCGACTTTGGCGGGTATTACCTCGTTTCATACTCCACCGACCCAACCAGTTAAAACTAAAAAAGCCGGTCGGGAACATCCCCGGCCGGCTACTCGACTCCATTATTTTCCCTCTGCCGCCTCCGGCAGCAGATCGCGACAAGCACGCTCCAGGTAAGGATCGGCGTTTAAAAAATCGCGGAACGCCATATACTCCCTCCAAAGCTCCGAAACGTTCGCACCGCCCGATTTCACGGCACGGATCAGAATGTTTTTCGGCGTATGCTCCATGTCGATGAACTCCAGCAGCTGCGTTTTGTAGCCCATCACATCCAGCAGCTTGGCGCGAATCGCATCGGTCGCCAGCGCGGAGAAGCGCTCCTTCAGGATGCCATGTCCCAGCAGCGGCTGCAGCACCTCGTTTTGCACTTGGTTAAACAGCTCATGCTGACAGCAAGGGACGGACAGGATGACCGAAGCGCCCCAGCGGACCGCCTTCTCCAGCGCAGCATCCGTCGCCGTATCGCAGGCGTGGAGCGTAACGACCATGTCAACCGCGCTGAGCTCGTCGTAATCGGCAATGTCGCCGACGAGAAAACGCAGGTCTTCATACTGCAGCTTGCGGGCTAACCCGCTGCAGTGCTCGATGACGTCGGCCTTCAGGTCCAACCCGACCACATTTAGTTTTCTCTGCTGCTGCACCGCCAAATAATGATACAGCGCAAACGTCAAATAGGATTTGCCGCAGCCGAAATCGACGATCGTCAACGGCCGGCCTTCCGGCAAATGGGGAAGGACATCCTGGACCATTTCGAGGAAGCGGTTGATCTGCTTGAACTTATCGTATTTTTTGGCGAGGACCTTGCCTTCCGCGTTCATGATCCCGAGCTCCACCAAAAACGGGACCGGCGTCCCTTCCTCCAGCACGTATTGCTTTTTCCGGTTATGGGTCAGCGTCCCCAGCGGCTTGCGGGACGGTGCTTTTTTCAGAATCGTCACTTTAAACTTCTTGCTGATCAATAGCTGAAAATCGGCCTCTGCCGTGCAAAGCAACCCTTGCCGGAACGTTTCCGCAAACAGCTTCGTCAGTTCGTCCGCAAACGCAGCGGCCGGAATGTTTTGATGCAGCACCTTGTTAGGGTAATGGTAAGCAAATTGATAGTGCAGATTTTTTTTGATTTCGACCGGCTTGATCTGCACTTTGCTGTATTCCGTATCCCCCGGTTTGCGGCGGCCGCTGATCGTGGCCGTGATCAGGGTGCCCTTCTCCGCTAGTTCGTTTGCGAGTTTGCGCAGTGATTCCATTTTTGTTTAACAGCTGCCTTTCTGCATATGAGTAGTTACGGTCAAAACCGGGCCTCCACTTCGGCAAGCCCCTCCTCGACTTCCTCTGCCGGCAAACCGCCGGCCGCAAGTGTATCGCGCGGAAGCGTCAGCAACCGCCGATAAAACCCGGCCGCGTCCTCTTTGGTTGCATGGCCCTCCTCCAGCAAGCGGTACAGCGCGTTTTCCGCTAGGTCATACCGGCCTTCGCCTTCTTCCCAGCGAAGCACAAGCCATTCGGTATCCGGAGGAAGACGGTAAGTTTTTAGCAGCGCTTGCAGCTCGGATATAGCAGCATACATGTCCCAAAGGGAACGATCCGCACCATGCAGCGCGGCGGTCAAGTAAAGATGGAGCGACTTGAGCCATCGCGAAGCCCCTTCGTCAGGCTCCCCGGAGTTCTCGTACACGTCGCCCTCTTCTTTGAGCAGCCGGGCCAGGCTTTGGAGCTTGTCCGCCTCTACCTCTCCGCCGCTTTGAAATAAGCGCACGATGTCTTTGGCGGAGAGGTTCTCCAGCAGTTGGGAGCTCAAGCGAAACTGCCCTTTAAACAGCTCGTCGAGAGCCCATAATGCCTCAACCTTCTTTTTCTGCTGTTTCAGCATAAACACTTTCCCCAACACTTCGGTCATTTCCTCGATCATCCGAACGAGATAATCCCTTCGCAGCATGGATACTCCCCTTTCGTCCCGTATTCAGGCACGGCTCCGCCAATTTTGAAAAAGCCGAAAACCGGAGATTCAAATGGAAGCTCCGGTTCCTTTTGGCTTCGGTTCAACTAGGTTAAAAATGCGAAACGTCCTCGAAAATGCTTAGCCTTAAGCTTCCTTCGGCTCTCCCGTTACGCTGCGCATAAAATCGGAGATGACCGCCGCCAACTGCTCCGGTGCTTCATACATGCTCATGTGACCCGCGCCTTTGATGACCGCTTTCGTGACGTTCGGGCCTTCGGTCGTAAACAGCCGGGCCATCGGCACGACGGCGTCGTCTTCACCAGCGACCAGCAGCAGCGGAAGCGGCGTATCCGCCATTACATCCCGGCGGTCGGGCCGCTCGCGCATGGCCAGCGCGGCTCCCGTCGCCCCTTGGGGCGGCGTCTTGTAGCCAATCTCTTTCACGCGATCTACATCGGCTCCAAGCTTGGTCACGTTGTCCGGAGAAAACAACCCCGGCACCAGGCCGTCCACAAAATGGGTGATGCCTTCGGATCGAATGCGCGAAACCGCCTCAAGCCGTTTCGCCTTCGCTTCCTCGCTGTCCGGGAATCCCGTGGAATGGATCAGACCCAAAGCGTTCAAGCGCGACGCATAACGCTGAGCCAGAGATAGGGCGGCATATCCGCCCATCGAATGACCTAGCAGCGTATATTGGTTTACCCCCAGCGCCTCCATCAGGCCTGCGACATCGTCGGCCATTTGATCGATCGTATAGGCGCCCATCGGCGCAGCCGTGGCCCCGTGGCCCCGAAGGTCGGGGGCGATGACCTGATATTGTTCGGCAAGCAGCGGCTGAACCTTCTCCCAGTAAGCGGAGCTGCCGCAGAAGCCATGCAGCAAAACTATCGTTTCGCCCTGTCCTTGCTGTTCATAGGCGATCGTTGTTCCGTTGACCGTTACTTTGTCCATTACGCTACCCACTTTCATCCCATATTTTAGAGGTTGTTCAAAAAGTCATCTTCGGTTCACGAAGCAGCTCAATGAAGGTGTATCGGCTTCGAATCTTGAATTCACCCGGGACTTCCGTTGCTCACGTAGATCTATCTACGCTCCGCTACTCACTCCCTAGCTTCATCCAACCTTCTCGGTGCTCCAAACCTGACTTTTTGAATCTTCTTTTGAACCGGTTGTTCAAAAAGTCATCTTCGGTTCACGAAGCAGCTCAATGAAGGTGTATCGGCTTCGAATCTTGAATTCACCCGGGACTTCCGTTGCTCATGTAGATCTATCTACGCTCCGCTACTCACTCCCTAGCTTCATCCAACCTTCTCGGTGCTCCAAACCTGACTTTTTGAATCTTCTTTTGAACCGGTTGTTCAAAAAGTCATCTTCGGTTCACGAAGCAGCTCAATGAAGGTGTATCGGCTTCGAATCTTGAATTCACCCGGGACTTCCGTTGCTCACGTACCCAAAACGTACGCTCCGCTACTCACTCCCTAGCTTCATCCAACCTTCTCACCGAAACGCCGATGCCGCGGCGCCCGCGATTTCATCGGCCATTTGCATGACCTTGTATAGCGAGGTCATCTGCAGCGTCCAATAAGGCTTGGGGCCTTTGACGTTGACGACTGCTGCGATGCTGTAGTGTCCGACCTCCGGCAAGCTTGCCCCTACGGACTGGGCCGGCTGCAAAGGCTGGCCGGAAACCAGGTAATACCCAACCGAATCCGCCATTCCCAGGCAGGCATCGATGGCGATGATCACGCGTCCTTCGGGAATCTCAGCCATGCGCTGCTCCAGATTCGTCGCGTCACACGGTTCGCGAAGCGTCCCGATCACGTGCCCGAACCCCAGCTCCGTCAATTTCGTCCCCACAAGCGGACCTAATGCGTCCCCCGTAGATCGATCCGTCCCAATACATAGAAAGGTGACGGCATCACGGATATGCCGGTCGCGAATGCCTGCAAAAAAAGCCTCCAGCTCTCCGGCGCTCAGCCTTTTCCGGTTCAAGCCCGCCCCCGGCCATCCCTTCTGTTCCTGCATGACCTAGACACGCTCCCTCCCGGTATTCCGTATCCTGATTGTAACGCATCCGGACAGTCGACCGCAAAACTTCATGAACCCGCTTCCCTCATGATACAATAGCTAATAACCCATAACCCGGAAGGATGAATAATAACCATGGATCTATCCACGAAAAGCCAGGAAAATATCGAATACATGATCGAAGCGATCAAAAGCAAGCTGAAAATGGCCTCCGGTGCGGCGATGTCGGCCTCCGCGTTCCACGTTAACCAATATGACGATATCCGCGACGTTTATGACATCGTCATGAGCAAAGAGCGGCTGAGCATCTCCGAGGTCGAAGCGCTCGCCCAAGAGCTTGGAAGACTGCGCAACCAAGCCTAAAGGAAAGCCGCCTCGGGTCTGAGTTAGCTTTCCAACCGAAATGCCGTTTCGGCTTGCCCCACTTGCCAGCCCTCATCATTCAAAATCGAAGACGGGAACGCTTCGCGCAGTTTTCGCAGCGTTTCCTCGTTTTCGTACCCCAGCTGCTCCAGCACGGACAAAGCGATCATTCCCCACTCTTCCTCGGAACCATCCTGAATTTTGAAAGTCACGCCTACGCGCTCGCGGCGCAGAGCAAATGCATAAACTCCTTTAAATCCACCCTTGGCGACGATATTCGGATCTCCCAGCAAGATCGAATCAATCCGCCCGGTACCGGCAACGAGCAAGGGATGGCGGTTCATTGCACCGGTAATGACCTTGGCCGCTTCGGCTGTCGCCGGATCTTCGATCAAATCCGGGCAAGCCAGCTTCAAATAGGCGGCAGCCAGAGCGGATAACGGCAGCGCAAAGACAGGGAAGCCGCAGCCATCCGTCCCCAACGAGATCTGCGCCTCGGAAATCCCCGCCAAACCGGCCAGCGTCGCCAATATTTCACGTTGAACCGGATGATCCGGGTGATTGTAGCTTTCCAGCGGGTATCCTTTCATTTGGCAGTAAGCCAAGACACCCAGATGTTTGCCCGAACAATTATGGAAAATCCGGCGATACGCTCCACCTTGACGGAGCAACCGCTCTTTGGCCGCCTCGTCCAAGGGCAAGCTGGGGGCACAGACCAGCCGCTCTTCAGCGAGTCCTGTTTTACCTAGCAGGCTCTCCAGCGTGCCAACGTGGATCTCCTCGGCCCGGTGGGAAGCGGTCATGATGGCAATCTCTTCGTCCGTCAGCCCGTAAGCCTCTTTGATCCCCGCGCGGATGCCCGGTATCGCCTGAATCGGTTTGGCCGAAGAACGGGTAAATACGGTTGCGTGGGGATTCCCGGCCCGCTTGGCGACTCTCCCTTGTTCATCAATGATGCAGATATGGCCATAGTGGGCGCATTCCAGCAGCCCTCCACGATATTCATTCACCAGTAACGCTTCGTTGTTGTTCATCTCTTCGTTCTCTCCTTAATCCGGTTCCGTTCCTTCACAGTATAGTACAGCGGAAGCCCGCTGGCTATAGAACCACCCGCAGGCCTGGCCGCCGATTCGCCGGTATATGAAGCGGGGGCATTAGCACAAACTATCTACGGTTTCAGACAAAGAGAAAGGAGACATCCCCTATGACCCAACCCGAAGACCGGCAGGAACAGTATGTTGCCAAGCAAATCCGGGCTGCCCAAGCCGGCGAATATCCGGAGCACAAAGAGATCGCCGAAGCCGAAAACGGATCCATGGTAAACGACATGGAAGATTTGATTCAGCTGGGAGAAGAGATGGAAGCTATGAAAACGAGCCGAGAGGACCTGGAGAAAAACGGCTTGTTGTCCGATCCGGGCCAATAGATCGTTTCAAAAAAAGCGCTGCCCCGAATTTCACAGGCAACGCTTTCAAGTGGTGTTCATATAATCCATGATCTGCTTCAGCTTCTCGGTTGCCCGCTTCTGGATCCGGGATACGCTCATTTGGGACATCCCCAGCTTCTGGGCGATTGCCCTTTGGGATTGTCCCTCTTGAAATGCCATCAACAGGACTTGCTGCTCCTGGGCCTTCAATTGGTTCAGCGCTTGCTGCAAATCCATCCGGTTCTCCACCGCATCGTAATCGTCGGCATCCATGCTGATCATCTCGCCCAGCGTTGCGGCGCTCTCGTCCGGCGACAACGGCGAATCCAAGGACACGTAATGATAACATTCCCGTCCGGCCAGCACCTCGACGGTTTCTTCAACCGAGAGCTCCAGATACTCCGCGATCTCCTTGATGTCGGGAGATCGCTCCAGCTTGACGGTAAGCTCGTCGATCGCCTGCTGGACCAACGCTCCCTTTTCCTTGATTCTTCGCGGCACCTGAATGTACCAGGACTTGTCGCGCAAATAGTTTTTCATATGCCCGATCATGCTTTTCATCGCATACGGTTCAAAGGGAATACCCAACTCGCTGTCGTATTGCTGCAGCAAACGAACCAAAGCCATTTCGCCTACCTGGTATAAATCCTCGTACAAATCCGGCCGATTGCGGGCAATTTTGCCGGCAGCCATTTTGACCATCGGATCGTATTTCCGGATTAACCGGGTGGCGATTTCGTTGTCCTTGGTTTCCTGATACAGCCGAATCAAGCGGGTTGACTCGTGAAATGACTCTTGGGGAGCCGTTCGATCGGTCATACCTTCTCCTCGCTCTTCTGGAGTCGGCGGACCATCATCACCTTCGTTCCTTTTCCGGCTTGCGTCTCCACGCTGACGTCGTCCATCAACGCCTGCATCAGATAGAAGCCTAGTCCCCCGATCGGAGCTTCGCTTAATTCCTTCTCGTGCAGCGTAACGCCGCCCGCCTGCCCCCACGGTTCAAAGCTCTCCCCTTCATCTTTGACCGTAATCGACAAAGCATCCGTTAATACTTCGAACGTAATTTCCATTTTCCCAATGTCCTGCCGGTAAGCATACAACACGGAATTGTTGCAGGCTTCCGATACCGCCACTTTCATGTCTTCAATTTCCTCATACGAAAATCCCATTTTCGAGGCTACGCCGTATAAATTCAACCTAACAATATCCACATATTCCGCTGTAGCCGGAAGGCTGATGACGATTCTCTCTACTTCCTCTATCATTAATACTCGATCCTTTCCTTATTGGGAGTTCTCCTGCTCCGCGAAAAACCTAGCTATCCCGGTCATTTCAAACAGCTTCCGGATGTGGTCCGGCACTTCCCGCACATAAAACCTCGAGTTCATTCCTTGTCTTGCTTTCAAGATGGACAGGAAAATCCCGATCCCGGTGCTGTCGATGTACTTCAATTCTTTCAGGTTCAGGACCAAATCGGCATCATCTTTTCCTACCAGCGGGTCCATTACCTTACGAAAATCAGGGGCTACGGACAAGTCCAGCTCGCCGTGCAAAGATACGGTGCAAATCCCGTTTTCCAGTTGTGTCGTGGTGGAAAATTTCAAACTTTTTCTCGTGTTCATGAAATACTCTCCCTGGAATAGGTTTTCTTAATACAACATAACCCAGCTTGTCCTCCGCTGAATCAACGGGTTTCGGCTTCACCGGGGGCCATGCTGCGAAACGTGAGCGCAAAAGTGAATGCCGTGCCGTTCTCCTCCAGCGGCTTCGCCTGAAGCTCGCCGCCCAGCAGGTTCACCAGTTTCCGGCAAATGGCCAGCCCCAGCCCGAGGCCGCCATATCTCCTCGTCATGGAGGAGTCGAACTGCGCAAACGGTTCAAACAACTGGAGCATCCGATCTGCAGGAATACCGATCCCTGTATCGCCGATCGTGAAGCTCAATCCAATGTTTCCGCTTCCGACAGGTTGGTTTGAGGCTACGACCATATAGATCCTGCCTTTATCGGTGAACTTGACGGCATTAGCCAACAAGTGAATCAGCACTTTGCGCAGCCTCCGGATATCGCCATAGAGCAGATCCGGTAGCCGCTCATCGATGAGGAAATACAGGTCCACCCCTTTGCCTATGGTCTCTTGCCGGAACAAGGAGAAGATATCCTGAATCGCTTCCCGAAGCGCAAACGGGGTTTCCTCCAATTCCAGCCGATCTTGACCCAGCCGGGTAAAATCTAGGATATCATTAAATATCGATAACAGGGTATTGGAGTTGGCAAAGATCAAGCTGGCGTATTTCTTTTGCTCCTCGGTCAGTTCCGTTTCCAGCAGCAGCTCGCTCATCACGAAAATTCCGTTCAGCGGCGAACGGATTTCATGGCCCACCATCGCCAGGAAATCCCGTTTGGCTTGTTCGCTGGCAGCCGCGGCCGCCTGAGCTTTCGCGAGCTCGCGGTTCAGGTGCTCCAATTCGCGTTTCTTTTGTTCCAGCTCCAATTCCGCCCGCTCCTTGCCGCCCGTATCCTTCATTTGAGCGAGATCCAGACCAGGCATTTATCGTCCTCCCTATTCCGCGGAACGGTCTCTTCAAAGAACAACCGGCTCATCGCGTCGCGGTCGAAGTCATGGCCGCAGGTGTTCAGTTGATTCTCCAGCCAGGCCTGCCGCGCCTCCGCCGATTCTTCCTGCGCATCAATCAACCCGTCGGTGTAGAGCACCAGATGGCCCGGTCCTTCGTAATGAAGCGTCTGCGGATCGGTTTCGATGCTGTCGAACAAACCTACGGGCGGACCCACCTTATCCAAACGGACGGATGGTCGGTTCTCCGTAAACAACAGGGCAGGCGGATGTCCGGCATTCACGTATTCGATGATTTTGCTCCGGGTATCTACAACGAGATAAATGGCCGTGAAATAATATTGAATCAATTTGCTTTCGATATGCAGCTGGATAAATCGGCGGTTGAGCTCTTGAATGACCTTCTCGGGTTCCACGAAGGTATGTACGGTATCTTTCAAAACGGAGGAGATGAACATGCAGAAAAGGGATGAGGAAATGCCATGACCCATCATATCAAGCAAAATAATCGCGTATTTCCCCCCTCCAAGCGAATACCAGGAATACAAATCTCCCGCCAGCTCGTAGGAAGGCTTGTAAATGGCGTCGATTTCGACTTCCGAATCACGGATTGGGGCGCTTAGAACGGCATTCTGGACAAGTGACGCCAGCTTCAATTCCTCCTGGATGCGTTGATCCCGGTTACGGTGCCAGTCCTTCTCCAGCTTAAGTCTTAATGCCAGGCGAATCCGCGCCATCAGCTCCACCTTATTGATCGGTTTCGTCACATAATCGACGGCCCCGGCATCCAACGCTTCCGCAAGCTTGTTGGAATCCCCTACTGCCGTGACCACGATGATCGGGATCTCCCGAAGATGTTCGGAACGCTGCAAAATCCGGCAAGCTTGAATCCCGTCCATCTCCGGCATCATCATGTCGAGCAGAATCAAATCCACGTCGGATGGCCCGCTCTCCTCAACTTTGTCCAGATTCTTCACGCCAAGCCTCTCGAACATCTCCCGGGCGGAAGTTACCGCAACCGTGTTCCGGTAGTTTTCCTTCTTCAAGATCTCGCGGATGATAATGGTGTTTGTCGGATTGTCGTCAACGATCAATATTCTCATGTTTATCTCCTTAGAATGAGCTTGAGCTATGAGTCATTTTAGTTCGGCGCAAAAACGCGCCCGTCCTGCCCGATAACGCAACCCGATCACACTCAGCAGCGAAAAAAGGAACGGGGCACTTGCCCCGTTCCATATTACTCGAATATCAACACGGGCAAGGCATGAGTAACAGGGTACATTACCCCTTTTCCCCCCGATTGAAACGGCCATCGAAGCCGCCGTGAAAGGATCGCCTTAATTCCGGTATTTCTGCCAGACGTCGGCGGCTACATCCACCCATTTGACCCAACCGGCGGATTTGCGGTTTGCGTCCGGTGCTGGAAGCTCCGTTTCGGCTTGAACCTCTCGGACCGGAGCCTCCGGCGCTGCCGGGCTTGCGGCCGGAACCTTACGTTTCGCCGGCCGAGGCCGACTTGCAATCCGGCTCGCCAAGGCGGCCGAAACCTGCTTTGTCGCCAGCGTGACTTCGTTCAGCACCTCGCCGGCATGTTGGACCGATTCCATCAACGGATCGAATTGCTTCAGTTTATGCTGGATATCGCCGGTCAAATCGTTCGCCTGCCGAACGGCGTGCCGGACCTCGGTTCCCAGTTCATCAATCGTTTTTTGTACTTCCCGCAGCGTCTCCGACGTGGTCTGGAGCGACCGCTCTGCTGCGATGAGCGTTTTGACCAGATAAACGACAAGCACCACAAAGGCAGCCGCGGCAACCGCCACACTGATCTCCCAAATCATACAACTTCCTCGCTTTCCGTCCGTATGCGTTACCCGTTCTTTCCTTAACTATACACGAAAATGTGCGGAAGAACAGTCGTTTCTTTATACGGTTTTAGCGAGACAACAAAGCCGCTTTGTCTTCCCCATAGACGGGAACAAACCAAAGCGGCCTAGTTTTTTCGTTTATTTTAAGACGCTGCCGCCAAACATGAAGCGGTGTACCCAGGAGCCGTCGAGCTGATCGACGATGACCCCGCCGGACTCCGTTGAGTACGTGTGGAGCAGTTGGCCGTTGCCAAGGTAGATCGCCACGTGGGTGATCCGCTGGCTTTGCTTGTCGATTCCCTCGTAGGATTTGGCCGAAGAGCCTTTATAACTCATGAAAAAGACCAAATCGCCTCGCTTTAAGCTGTCGATGCTGTAAACTGCGGTGCCGTTGTCTTTGATGTAATCCCCTTGCTGGCGGGAATCCGCCGGAAGCGTAAGGCCTAATGCATCCTTGAAGGCTTGTCTCACGAAATCGGAGCAGTCGAACGTTGACGTGTTACTGCGGCTCGAACCGTATTCATACGGCGTCCCCAGGTATTTCATGCCGGCCGCTATCACCTGTTCGATTTGCTGGCTGATCCCGTTCGATGGTGCAGGGGCTGGGGCTGGCGTTGGAACGGGTTCCGGTGCAGGAGCTGGAGTTGGAGTTGGCGCCGGCGTTTGGGACTCGCCAATTTCCAAATATTTCTCCATCGTGCTGACGTAACCTATCGTTCCATCGGACGTCTGTACTTTATAGAAATAATCATTGCTTTGTTCCAGGATCGTCAGCTGCGTGCCCGTACGCAGCATCGTGATGACGCTGCCCGAAGTGGACGGTTCATTCCGCATATTAACGCCGTACGCTACCGTGGCTGGCCAGCCAAGCGACGGTTGGGAAGGCGCAGGGGAAGCCGCATCGATCTGAAGGTATTTCTCGTTTGTGCTTACATATCCGATCTGTCCGGCGGATGTTTGCACTTTATAGAAATATTCGTTGCTTTGTTCGAGAATCTTCAGCTGTGTGCCTTTGCTCAGCATGTCGATAATCTTGCTCGAGGAAGACGGCTCATCGCGCATATTGACGCCGTATATAACCGTTGCTGGCCATCCCAAATAAGGTTGGGAAGGGGCGGTTACCACCGTTTCCACTTGAATATACTTGTCGTTGGAGCTGACGTAACCAACCGTTCCGTCCGCGGTTCTCACTAGATAAAAGTAGTTATTGCTTTGATCCAATACAGTCACTTCGGAACCCTCTTTAAGGAATCCGATCACTTTGCCCGAAAGGGAAGGTTGGTCACGAAAATTGACCCCGCCGACAATATGACCTTTGGTTATCGTCTGGGCGGTAGAGGTTGCGGCCGCAGCCTGATGAGGAACAGCTGTATAAGTAGAGAGAAGAATGGCACTCAACAATGTGATCGCTATGCTTCGTTTCATGTTTGATGTCCTGCCTCCTTAAGTAAAATCTGGTTGTTAACCTTCGTTCCAACGTTCTCCTTTCTTTGGTCTTGCCCCCATTATATCCCTTGTCGAAATTGGTCTAAATCAGTCGAAGATCACATTATAGGAAAGCGCATTCAACGACATTGGGCCTAGTTTCCATCATCCAAAAATAGAGGCAGTCGACCTATAAATTCAGGCTAAAACCAACCGATGAAAACGCCTCTCCTTGCAAAAACGCTTGATTTTTATAACGAAAGTACCTGATTTCGCTAAACCCTAAACAGGTTTCAAAATAAACCCATTTTATCCAATCGGCCTATTTTGTAGGGATAACCGCCCGGTTTTTGCGCAAAAAAAACCAAGCGGATAGGCCTGGTAATTGTTTCCTTTGGCCTGCCTGCTTGGGCAACGAATTGCCGCGATGGCTTGTCTTCTTATTTCCTATGTATGGGGCTTATCCTTCTTTGGGCTCCACATGAACGTGAACATGCATGACGTTTTGCTTGCTTCTCATCCGTTCCTCAACCCGGTCGCTGATTTTATGGCTTTCGATCACCGTCAGCTGCGGATCGACTTCAATGACGACGTCAACCAGCACATGATTGCCGTGAACGCGGGCCTTCAGATCCTTGATGCCTTCCACGCCTTGGGTCCTGGCAATCGTGCTGCGCAGGTCGCCCAGCTCCTTCTCGTCAAACCCGTCAGTAAGATTATGCGTCGACTGGCGGAAGATGTCCCACGCCGTTTTGCAAATAAGCAGGCCCACCGCAATCGCCGCCACTACGTCTAGCCATGGCAATCCGAATTGCGCCCCGATGATCCCGATGGCGGCACCTACGCTCACCATGGCGTCCGACAGGTTGTCCTTCGCAGCGGCCATTAACGCCTGGTTGTTGATTTGCTGGGCCAGTCTCCGGTTGTAGGCATAAACGCCGCCCATCGCCACGGCGCAAACAGCGGCAACCGCGGCCGAGAGAATGTCGGGCTGGCTATGCACGCCTGCAGCCAATGAACGGATCGCGTCAAGAATCACCTGAATGCCGACCATCGCCATAATAAAAGAGGCAACCAACGCGGCGATCGTTTCCGCCCGGAAATGACCATAAGCATGATCCGAGTCCGGCGGTTTCTGCGAGATTTTGAGGCCGATCAACACGGCCACCGAAGCCACGATATCCGTGAGATTGTTAAAGCCGTCGGCCAACAGCGCGTTGGAATTAAAATAAAACCCGCTAACCAATTTAAAAGCGGACAGCAGCAAATAAGCGGCAATGCTTACCCAAGCCCCGCGTTCCCCTTTGCGTATATCGTCGTAAATATCCAAGCCCCGCACCTCCAGACTTCTCCCCGAAGCCAAATACCTATTTCTTCGAAATCCCTAGATCTGCTTTCATGAAAAGCGTTTAATCATCGTAGCAAATAAACCCCGTGTAAGTCTAGAGAAACAGTGTTGCCTCCGGGAAAAGCAGCCTTCATCATTATTCCCGTTGTACGCGCTTTTAAAAACGTATAAAATAGGGACAGCCCCTTTCTACTTACGAGGAGATGATATCGGTGACGGAAGCGAAAGAACCGCGCAAAATCGATTTGGCCGAAGCGATGCGCCAAAAGCTGCAGCAGAAGAAACAACAGCAGCAAGCGGCGAACAAGCCTGGGATGAAGGACAATCTTCAAACCAAGGCGCTGAAGAGCCAAAATAATAAAAAGCCGAACAATCAGCGCCGCCGGACAGGCGGTTCGTAAAAAATCCAGGCAACGCAAAGAAGCCGCACGGAGCAGGTCCCCTAAGACCCGCCCGTGCGGCTTTTGTATGATCCGTTCATCGCAGCTTCGCTGCCGATTTTAGACCTTTTAGACCTCTTCCGGATACATCGATTTCCGCAGGTTTTGGATTTCTTCGCTCTCCAGGTACTCATCGTACGTCATGACGCGGTCGATGATCCCGTTTGGCGTGATCTCGATAATCCGGTTAGCGATGGTTTGGATAAACTGATGGTCATGCGACGTGAACAGGATCGTCCCGTCGAAATCGATCAGCCCATTGTTGAGCGCTGTAATCGATTCGAGATCCAAGTGGTTGGTCGGCTCGTCGAACAGCAGCACGTTGGCGCCGTTCAGCATCATTTTGGCCAGCATGCAGCGGACCTTCTCGCCCCCGGACAATACGCTCGCCTTCTTCAACGCCTCCTCGCCGGAGAACAGCATCCGTCCAAGGAAGCCGCGCAGGAACGTTTCATCCTGGTCGTTCGAATATTGGCGCAGCCATTCGACCAGATTCAGTTCCACGCCGTCAAAATAACGGGAGTTATCTTTCGGGAAATACGCCTGCGAGGTCGTAACCCCCCAGCTGTATTCGCCGCCGTCGGCTTCCAGTTCGCCCATCACGACCTGGAACAGTGTGGTTTTCGGCAGGCTGTTCGGTCCGACGAACGCAATTTTGTCGCCTTTGTTCACGACGAAGCTAACGTTATCCAGCACCTTGTCGCCTTCAACGGTTTTGGTCAGCCCGTCAACCGTCAGCAGCTGCTTGCCGGCCTCGCGTTCCGCCTTGAAATGCAGAAACGGATATTTCCGGTTGGACGGACGGATGTCTTCCAGCGTGATTTTATCCAGCTGCTTCTTCCGGGAAGTCGCTTGCTTCGATTTCGAAGCGTTCGCGGAGAAACGTTGAATAAACGCCTGGAGTTCCTTGATTTTCTCTTCCTTCTTCTTGTTCGCGTCCCGCTGCATTTGCAGCGCTAGCTGGCTGGACTCGTACCAGAAGTCGTAGTTGCCGACGTACATCTGGATTTTGCCGAAGTCGATGTCCGCGATGTGCGTGCACACCTTGTTCAGGAAGTGCCGGTCATGGGATACGACGATAACCGTGCCTTCATAATCCATCAGGAAGTTCTCGAGCCACTGGATCGATTCGAGGTCCAAGTGGTTGGTCGGTTCGTCCAGCAGCAAGTTGTTCGGGCGTCCGAACAACGCCTGCGCCAACAGGACGCGGACTTTCTCGTTGCCGCTAAGCTCGGCCATCTTCTTATCGTGCAGCTCGCGAGGGATTCCGAGGCCGATCAGGAGCGCTGCCGCATCCGGTTCAGCGTCCCAGCCGTTCAGCTCGGCGAATTCGCCCTCCAACTCGCCGGCGCGCATGCCGTCCTCTTCGGAGAAATCGGCTTTAGCGTAAAGCGCATCCTTCTCTTTCATGATCGAATACAACCGGCCGTGTCCCATGATGACCGTTTCCAGTACCGGATATTCGTCGTATTCGTAGTGGTTCTGCTTGAGGACAGCCAAGCGTTCGCCCGGCGTCATAAACACTTCGCCTTGGTTCGGCTCGATTTCGCCGGAAAGAATCTTCAGGAACGTCGATTTGCCCGCCCCGTTCGCCCCGATCAAACCGTAGCAGTTCCCGGGGGTGAATTTTATATTTACGTCCTCAAAAAGTGCCCGTTTTCCATACCGGAGCGTTACACCGTTAGTGCTGATCATGTTAGGCATTACCATCCTTTTATCATAGTGAGTGCGGACTATCCGAAATAGTCGATACTACTGGCGTATTATATCATAGATCGCCAAGGAAATTGAACCAAAAGCGAAGAAAGCCTTAAATTGGGCCCTAACCGGGTTGCTGCCCAGTGCTCTCTCTTGGTACCTCTTGGCACCTCTTGGTACCTCTTGGCACGATTATCCCTTTCGATCAGTAGGCTGGAGTAGAGTCGAGGTTGGGGGTGCAACATAGATAAGGTTGCAAAAATTACGGAATTTATGGAATTTTATTCTTGATAGGAGAACATATGTTTGGTAAAATAGTAACAAGCGAACATACGTACCTATTTCTCGTTTTGGAGGCCAGAGACATGGAAAATAATATGGGAGTGGAGCTTCATACAATCAGCAACCGCTACGCCAGCGAGGAGGCTTGCATGGAAGCGTTAATCGCAACGAAGTGGCCAAACGGCTTCGTATGCCCGCGCTGCGGTTACAACCGGTGTACCCGCCTGAGTTCCAGAAGAATCCCCTTGTTCGAGTGTGAAGGCTGCTCGCATCAAACGTCTCCTTTGGTCGGCACGATTTTTGAAGGAACGCATCTGCCCTTGTTGAAATGGTTTCAGGCTTTGGAGTTGTTTCTGCTCCCTGATGGTATCTCGGCGATGCGGTTAAGCAAGGTGATCCGGGTCACCTACAAGACTGCTTGGTTAATGCTGCACAAAATCCGCCATACGCTCGGAGAATTCGATGCCCGGAAGCTCTTGAGCGGGGAAGTGAAAGTGAATAGCGATCAATATGGGAAGAACCCATACCGGTGTTACCGGTTTCCTCATCCCTATGCCTCGGCGGTCGTTGCCGGCTGTTCGGTTACGGAGTCGGGTGAACCGGAGCATGTGAAAATTCACCTGGTGCCGCAGAAGCGGGGGAATGGAGCCAGAGCCACCCGTCGCGAACTCGCAGCTTTTATCAATGGACAAGTGGATGTCCAAACATCAATCATACAGTCTTACCCGCTGGCCTTTCGGCTTTATACGCCCTTGCGTAAAGTGGTCAGAGAAGCGTGGGAATCGCTGAAAAATACATACGTTGCCCTGGGACCGAAGTATCTTCAGGCGTACTTGAACGAGTACACTGGACGCCGGGAACTGCGGCTGCCCGGAATGGAGGAAGTAATGCTGCAGAAGTTGCTGCACATGGGTGTGGCGATTCCGACAATCACCTACGACAAGCTCATCGAACGTCAACCGAATCCGGCGTTTGCAGCTGCGGCTTGATCGCACATCAACGGATGTGCCAAAGGAAAGGGCTTGGCTTCGCGAAGAACAACCTAGTCAATAGTGGGATTAGCTAGTGGAATGAACTAGTAGAGTGAGCTAGTAGAATGAGCTAGTGCAATGAGCTAGTGCAATGAGCTAGTAGATTGAGCTACTAGTAACGCCGCCTGATCAAACGGGATAATCGTGCAAAAGAGGCTGGACAGCAAGTTTTGATCTGCCGCCCAGCCCAACTTTAATTATGGGGTTCATCCACTCAGATTATTTCATTCGTCCGCTCAACTGCGGAATTTTCTCCGTCACTTCCGGCGGCATCGCGGCTGGCGGTTGCGGCGTCAGATGAGGCAATCGCAGCGTTTCCCCATGATGCAGCAGCCGAATCTTATCTTCGGAGATGCCGCGCCGCCTCCGGTCCGCCTCCAGGCGGTCAAGCGCTTCCCGGGCGGTATCGTCAGCCAGGCGAAACGTGCCGTAATGCATCGGAACCATCAGCTTGGCCTTAACGTCGATGAATGCTTGAAGCGCCTCCTCCGGCGTCGTATGCTGGCTGGTCATGAACCATTCCGGCTCATACGCGCCGATCGGCAGCAATGCGGCATCGATATCGTAGCGGCTTCCGATTTCGGCAAAGCCGCGGAAATAACCGCTGTCCCCGGCAAAATAGATGACCGGCGGTTTCTCATTCGCCCGGGTCGCTGCAGGTTCCAAAACGTACCCGCCCCAATGGGACGTATTCGTATCGAACGGCGTCCGGCGCGTCCAGTGCTGGGTCGGGACGAACGAGATGTCGACCTCCCCGATCCGCACCCGCTCCCACCAGCTCATCTCTTGGACGCGGTGGAATCCCTTGCGCCGCATTTTTCGCCCAAGTCCAACGGGAACCAAAATCGTGGTCTCCCCGCCGTATAAGCGGCGAATCGAAGCCAAATGCATATGATCGTAATGGGAATGGGAGATGAGGATCACATCGATCGGCGGCAACTTGTCGATCGGGACGCCCGGTTCGCATAACCGGCGCTGAAATCCCATTCGCGTCGCCCAGACCGGATCCGTCACGACATTTAACCCCTGATACTGAATGAGAAACGTAGAATGGCCGATCCAGGTCATCGTGGTCTCCACGCGGTTTTGATGCAAGTAATCGAGCTGCGGCGGCTTGTTAGGGATAACGTAGGAATAGTCCTTCTTTTTTCTGCGGCGCTCTTCCCGCCATTGTCTGAACTGCTTCAACGTTTTGTCTGTGCTTACGTTATCAATGTTGTTGTAGCGCGTTCTTCTTGGCATCGCTCCAGTTGCTCCTCTCCGCATGTTCTTTCGCTTTTCTCCTATTTTAGAGTAGTTTCGGCGGCAAACCAAACTTCGCGTTTCATTCGGCCCGATCCTTATACTTCCAGGCATAGATAAACAGGAACAACACCGCCCCGGCAACAACCAGCTCCGGCGCCACCATCATCATGAACCACTCCACCGTCATCACCCTTTCCCCGGCGAGCTGCCCCGTACGTATTTGGCATCGAACAAAAACAAGCGCATCAGCAGAAACAAAGAAGGAATGAGGATGCATAACCCCGCGACGAAGGCGGTGATCAAGGCGACGGCCATCGTCTCGTTCGTGAAGCTTTCATGGATGCTGACCTGCTTATAGAGAATATAAGGAAGGTGGCTGCGGCCATATCCGTACCAGGCAAATGCGAACTGCAACATGACCAGCAGGAACGACCAGCCCAACCGTCGTTTTTTCCATACCAACGCAACGGCTCCCAGGAAGCAGGCTAACGAGGCGATAAACATCCACGCTACCTCCAGCATATGAGCGTAATGCTCCGGATTCTGCCGGTTGATTTGAAAAAAGGCGAACACACAGGCCAGAATCGTCGGCCCGCTCCACAGCAGCGCATAGCCGCGCAGCACTTCGAAAGCCCTGCGGTCCCCGGCTTTATCCGCGTAAAACGCAAGAAACATCGCCGAAATGTACAGCACGGACACGAGCGCCAGCAGGATAACCGACCAGGTATACGGATTGCCGAAGAAGGCCGTCCAGTCCAAAATCACCTTTCCCTCGGACTCGCCGATGATTCCGCCCTCCGATATCGCCAGGATCGTCGAAAGGGCAGCCGGAATCAGCAGTCCCGTCGCCCCGTAGATCCCCATATACGTTTTATTGTTCGCCTTGCTGCTGCCATAGGTGTTGTACGCATAATATGCGCCCCGCAAGGCGAGCAGTACGGTGACGAGGCTGCCGGGAACTAGCAACGCGGTGCCGTAATAGTAAGCGGAATCGGGGAAGAAGCCGACCAGGCCAACGACGAAAAAGATCAAAAACACGTTGGTCACTTCCCATACCGGGGACAGGTAACGCTGAATGATGTCGTGAATTTTGTTCTCGTGCCCCGTGATCACGCTGTAATAGCTGAAGAATCCGGCCCCGAAATCTACGGAAGCCACAATTAAATAGCCGAACAAAAACGTCCATAATACTGTAATGCCGACCAGCTCGTAGCTCATTGCCCGCCTCCTCCCTCAAGCTCGGCTTGCCGCAGCTCCGTTAACGCATCTTTGTTGCGGAACATTCGGGACAACACCAGAACGCAGGATAAACACAGGACCAGATACAACACGGCGAACAACAGCAGCATCGGTCCGACGCTTTCCGAAGTGGTGGCAGCCTCTCCCACCTTCATATAGCCGCGGATGATCCACGGCTGACGGCCGAACTCGGCAAACATCCAGCCCAGCTCAATGGCTACCATCGCCAGCGGACCCAGAGCGAGAATGCCGATCAGAAGCCATACCGGAACCCTTTTTTTGCCGCCGGGCAAGTAACGCCGCAGCAAATACAGGAACGGAATCAGGACGAGCAACGCCCCGATCGTGACCTTGAGATCGAACATATAATGGATCAGCAGCGGAGGGCGCACATCCTCTGGAAATTCCTCCAGCCCGATCACTGTGGTATTCGGCGAATTTCCGGCGAGGATGCTCAGCGCATACGGGATTTCCAGTGCGTATTTGACGTTCCCCGCTTCATCCAGTACGCCGCCGTAGATCAACGGGGCCCGCTCCATCGTTTCAAAATGCCATTCCGCGGCGGCCAGCTTCTCCGGCTGGTACTTGGCCAAAAACTTGCCGGAAAAATCGCCGATCACCGCGGTCGCCAGCGCGAACACGAAGGAGGATACAACCGTCAGCTTCAGCGCTTTTTTGAAATAGGCATGGTCCCGGCCTCGCAGCAGGCTGAAAGCGGCGATTCCGGCCAGGATGCCGGCGCTGACCGTATAGGAGGAAGCCAGCACATGCGCGACCTTGGTTGGCGTTGCCGGATTAAACATCGCCACGAGCGGGCGGAAATCGGCGATCACGCCGTTCTTTAGCGTAAATCCCTGCGGCGTGTTCATGAAGGCGTTCAGCGTGGTGATGAAGAACGCCGACGCGGAGGAGCCGATAGCCACCGGTATCAGCAGGAGCAGGTGCAGCAGCTTGTTTTTGAACCGGTCCCATGTATATAGGTAAATGCCTAGGAAGATCGCTTCCACGAAAAAAGCGAAGGTCTCCATAAACAGCGGCAGCGCAATCGCCTGTCCGGCGACCCGCATAAAAGTCGGCCATAACAGGCTCAGCTGCAATCCGATCGATGTGCCGGTCACGACCCCGATCGCCACGGAAATGACGAAACCTCGCGCCCAGCGACGGGCCAGCAAGGTATAATGCAGATCGGCGGCGCGGATGCCCCGCCATTCCGCGAGTGCAATCATCAACGGCACGCCGACGCCAATCGACGCAAACACGATATGTACGAACAAGGTCAGCCCGGTGAGCATCCGGCTTAACGTGACCGGATCAAGGTTTGCCATGACGAAGCTCCTTCAGGAGAAGTAATGGAGAAAACGGATAACGCTTTTGACGAAGGCGTACAGCATGATCACGGCCACTATGAGACATACGATTGCCAGGGTTCTCTCTTGTTTCTGGAACATGCTTTGGCCTCCTTGCCCAATTAGTGTGTCGCGGTTGTTCCTTTTTATTCCTATGAGGCTTGGGCAATGCAGCGCATTGAGGTACAATAAACAAGAAAATAATAAAAAATTAAAGAATCTGTGAAGGATGGAGTCACCTTAAGAAAGGAGTCGTGAGTATTTTATGAAGATCGTCTTTATCGAACCGACCCCCAGCCCGAATTCCATGAAGCTGCATTTGGATGAAAGCCTGGAGCCGGGGATTCGGAAAACATATACGCCCGACAACGAACGTTCTGCCCCAGCCTGGATCCGCGGGCTGCTGCATATTCCCGGGGTAAGAAGCGTGTTCCACACCGCCGATTTCGTTGCCTTGGACCGTAAGGGGAACGCCGATTGGGCGGCCATTCTGTCCGAAGTGCAGAAGCAGTTCGGGCAGGAAGGGGTCGAATCGGCCTGGAGCCCGGAAAGCGGAGAAGGATCGGGGTACGGGGAAGCACAGGTGTTTGTGCAGTTCTTCCGCGGCATCCCGATGCAAATCCGGGTGAAGGCGGGGAACCGCGAAGAGCGGATTTCACTGTCCGAGCGGTTCGTAAACGCCGTGACCGAGGTAGCCAGCGCCACGCTGATCAAGGAGCGCAAGCTCACCGATTACGGCGTACGCTACGGCGAGCTGCCCGACATCGCCCGAGAGATCGAGCAGGAGCTGGAAGCGGCGTATCCGCCGGAGCGGTTGAAGGGCATCGTCGCGCAAGCGATCGCCCACGGCCGCAGCGAGACGGAGTTCGTCGAGCAGCGGCGCGAGCTTGGCCTGGACGAAATCCGCGAGCGGATGAAGGATCCGGATTGGCGCGTGCGCTACGCCGCGCTGGAGGCGCTGCAGCAGCCGGGCGCAGAAGCGCTGCCGCTGCTGGCGGAGGCGCTGCGCGACCCGCAAATGCAGCTCCGCCGGCTCGCCGTCGTCTACCTTGGCGACCTGCGGACGCCGGAAGCGATGGAGCTGCTGTACGAGGCGCTGCGCGATGCCTCCGCCGCCGTGCGCCGTACCGCCGGCGACACGCTGTCCGACATCGGCGATCCCGCGGCCACGGGGCCGATGATCGCGGCGCTGTCGGACAGCAGCAAGCTGGTCCGTTGGCGCGCGGCCCGCTTCCTGTACGAGGTCGGCACCGATGACGCCTTGGAGGCGCTGCGCGCAGCGGTGGACGACCCTGAGTTTGAGGTTGGCCTGCAAGCGCGCATGGCCGTCGAGCGGATCGAATCCGGCGAGCAGGCTGCCGGAACCGTCTGGCAACAAATGGCGGGTCGTGACCGGGGAGACAGCAAATAACCCTTACTTTGCTGGATTTTATTTGACCACTTGTCATTAATTTGACATTGCTTGGCTATCTCTCATGCGCTATACTTTGAAAATGTGTTCACACATCAAATATAGATTCAAAAATCGGTTAGGGATTGACGATTTTTGAATTACCATATAAACCTCATCATTTGGTGGGGTAGAGGTCGCGATTGTGAAGAGTACACCGGAGGAGGCGCCAGAAGCCGCCCGTGAAGCCGGTCGAAAGGCACCGTCGCCGAAGCTTGGCTGCCCGCTTCTGTCGGCATCCGGCTGGGGCTGTTTCCGAAAGGGACAGAACTGTCACGGTATTCCCGTCACCCGGGGGATATCGTGGTGAGCTATCTTCATGGAATGGTGCGGATAAACGGTATAAATATGGCCGCGGAGTCCTTTCCGCGGCCTTTTTCTGTGAAGCTCATCGTCCGCCGGCGAATCGGAGGCGGGTTCCGGGGAAAACTACGAGCTTAGAAGGAGTGTTTCACCCATGAGTAAACCAAACCACACGGCGGACGATCGGCTGAAGCCGGGGCTTAAAGCCCGCCATATGACGATGATCGCCTTGGGCGGTTCGATCGGGACCGGCCTGTTCCTGGCGAGCGGCGGCGCCATTGCCTCCGCAGGTCCCGGCGGAGCGCTGCTCGCGTATGCCGCCGTCGGCATCATGGTCTATTTCCTGATGACCAGCTTAGGCGAACTGGCCACCTACATGCCGGATTCCGGTTCGTTTGAAACGTACGCCTCCCGCTTCGTCGATCCTTCCCTAGGTTTCGCCATGGGCTGGAACTTCTGGTACAACTGGGCGATCACCATCGCAGCCGAGTTGTCCGCGGCGACGCTGATTATCAAGTACTGGTTCCCCGACAGCCCGTCGCTGCTCTGGAGCGTGTTGTTCCTCGCCTTGATCGTCCTGCTGAACATCCTGTCGGTCAAAGGCTACGGCGAATCGGAATACTGGTTTGCCATGATCAAAATCGCCGTCGTGATTGTTTTCCTGATCGTTGGCGTGCTCATGATTTTCGGCATTATGGGGGGCGAGGCCGTGGGCTTCTCCAACTTCACGGTAGGGGATGCTCCGTTCCATGGCGGTTTCTTCACGATCCTTGGCGTATTTATGGCGGCCGGCTTCTCGTTCCAGGGAACGGAAATGGTCGGCGTGGCCGCCGGCGAGAGCCATAACCCGAGAGAGCATGTACCTCGCGCGATTCGGCAAGTGTTCTGGCGGATCCTCGTCTTTTACATCCTGGCGATCCTCGTCATCGGGATGCTGATCCCCTATACCAATCCGAATCTGCTGCAAGGCGGAATCGAAAACATCGGCGTCAGTCCGTTCACCCTTGTGTTCGAAAAAGCCGGGCTGGCCTTCGCCGCGTCGGTCATGAACGCCGTCATCCTGTCGTCCGTCCTGTCGGCCGGCAACTCGGGGATGTACGCCTCCTCGCGGGTGCTGTATTCCCTGGCCCTGCGCGGAAAAGCGCCGAAGTTCCTGGCGAGGCTGAACTCCCGCGGCATTCCGATGAACGCGCTTTTGATGACAACGCTCGTCGGGATGGTCGCCTTCTTCGCCTCTTTGTTCGGCGACGGCGTAGTATATAACTGGCTGCTTAACGCCTCCGGCATGTGCGGCTTCATCACGTGGCTCGGCATCGCCATCAGCCATTACCGTTTCCGCCGGGCCTACGTGGCTCAAGGCCGGGACCTGAACGACCTGCCGTATAAGGCGCGTTGGTTCCCGTTTGGTCCACTCTTCGCTTTTGCGCTGTGCTTTGTCGTCATCCTGGGGCAAAACGTAGCCGCCTTTACCGGCGAAACCATCGACTGGTACGGCGTCGCCGTCTCGTACATCAGCATCCCGCTGTTCCTGGTGGTCTGGCTCGGCTACAAATGGACCAAGAAAACGAAGGTCATTCCGCTGAAGGAATGCGATCTCGAGCTGCACCCGGTGAATATCGAGAAATAAATGCCAAATCAAAGAGCAGGAGTCTGGACATTCAATGTCGCTGACCCCTGCTCGTTTTTTTTGATCCTACTCCCAATGAATCTCGACCCTTAAATCCCCCGTTCCTTCCAACGGTTCCATCAGATAACGGATATTACGGATGCCCAGATCGTACAACCCGGCTAAGTCCTCCAATAGCTGCTCATCCGAACCGGCATAACGCACGGTTAACGAACTTTTCCCGTCTTTCAAACCGTTCTTGACCCGATCCGCCAGCCCTTTGGCGTTGGACACCGCCGCGTCGGCATCATACAGGTCGTAACCCAGCGCTGTTTTCAGGTTAAGATAAGCCTCCTTCTTGGTCCCGCCCGCCTCAATCAACGCTTGAAGCGTCTTTAAATAAGGCACGGAGGCCGGAGGATAATCCGCCGCGATCCAGACATGATCCTCCCGCATCTGCGCATCCGTTCGCAAATAATACGAATAGCTTACCCGCTTCGGTACATCGGGGACCGGGTCGTCCCAGGTCGTATCGAGATGGTACCAGCGGTTATCGAGACGCACGAGATTCCAGGCATGCAACTGGTCTCCGGCTGTCCCTTCGACCAAACGGTTCTCGATGCCTGCTTCCTTCAACAGCTCGTAAGTCAATAGGGCGTAGCCTTGACATACCGCTTCGCCGGTTTGCAGACCTTCGTACGCCGTATATTTTTGCAGATCGGTATCGTATTTCAGGTTCAACACGACATAATCGTGAATCGCTTTAATTTTCTGATGGGCGTTCATGCCCGGTTCAACCGCCTGCTTCAGGATTTCCTTTACCCGTTGGCGCACATAGGCGGTCTGCTGGGCCGTTTCGCGGTAATGGACCTGCAGCGTTATCTTGGCTGAACCCGTGGTGCCTCGCCAGGAATACACGTAACGATCCACGATATATTTCGTATAGGGATCGGCATCCAACGCATCGTTCACCGCCTGCTTCAGCTGCTTCTCCAAATTTTTGGTCGACCCCTTATATTTCAAGGTAATGGTCGTGCTCCGCGCCTCCATCCCTTCCGCCAGCTTGGTCTGCAGTTGCTTGGAGGTGGTAACCGTAGCAGGTTCCGTGGCCGCATGAACCGGAACGGCAATCCATCCCAGCGGTTCGCATCCTAGCAGTACGCCGCCGATCAACCCGGTTATGAGCCACCCCTTCGAAAGTTTCCCGATTTTCTTTCCCATCTGGCTTCCCTCACCTTCCGGTCAAGCTGCATAGAGTGTCCTTCTACCGGTCTTTCAAGCCCATTGTAACATAGTCGATCCCGCAAAAGCTTTCTAGTTTTGTCGAACGGACGGAAGGTTTCGGACAAATCCCGAAACGGGAATCCGTCGCAAAAATGACGTGATTCTGACGCCTAATTTTCACATTCAGCTTCTACAAATGAAAGCCGGGCTTATGTATAATAAAAAATATCAACTTGTGATTTATATCATTGCGCAATCATACAGATTTCCGTAGGAATGGAGAATCGGATCGGATGACTATCGTGAATATTTCGGATATATCCGTGGAATTGTTTATTGCCGTCATGTTTTTTTTGCTCATTGTTGCCCCTCTGGTCAGCCTTGGCGTGCTGCGATTATTCCAGGGGCGCAAGCGGTCCGGCCTCACGTTGATCGGAAGCGGCGTGTTAGGGTATTTCGTCTTTCAATTGATTGCCGGACTGTTCAGCTAACGGTGCATAACGATATAACGCGAAAAAAACGGCGATACAGGCTCTTACCTGTATCGCCGTTTCGCTATGCCTTATTTTCCGGCAGCGGCTACCGCCTCATGCTCGGTGCTCTCGATGAATTTCTCGCAATCGATGGCAGCCATGCAGCCGCTTCCCGCCGCGGTGATCGCTTGGCGGTAGCGGGTATCCTGCACGTCGCCGCAAGCGAAGACGCCCGGAACGTTAGTCTCGGAAGTGCCCGGCTTCACCACGATGTACCCGTTCGCGTCCAGGTCGATTTGACCGCCCAGGAACGAGGTGTTCGGTTGATGGCCGATCGCCACGAATACACCGCTGGCCGGAATGATCTCTTCCTCGCCTGTTGCGTTGTTGCGCACCTTCAGTCCGGCGACCCCATGCTCGCCGGCGATGACTTCAAGCGGCGTCCGATTTAGCGCCAATTCGATTTTCTCGTTGCTGCGCACGCGATCCTGCATGATCTTCGATGCGCGGAGCTCGTCGCGACGGTGCACCAAGGTCACTTTCGAAGCAAAACGGGTCAGGAAGCCGGCTTCCTCCAGCGCGGAATCGCCGCCGCCCACCACGATGATCTCCTTCCCGCGGAAGAAAAATCCGTCGCAAGTCGCGCAAGTGCTTACGCCGCGCCCGACATTGATCTCTTCGCCCGGAATGCCCAGGTATTTGGCCGTAGCTCCTGTCGACAATACCAGCGTCTCGGCAACGAGCTCGCCGAGTCCCTCCACCTGCAGCTTGAACGGTCGTTGGCTCAGGTCCACGCTGTTCACCCAACCGGTGCGGAATTCGGCGCCGAAACGTTCCGCTTGCTTACGCATATTATCCATCAATTCCGGGCCCATGATCCCTTCCGGGAACCCCGGGAAATTCTCCACTTCCGTCGTTGTCGTCAATTGGCCGCCAGGCTGCGGCCCCTCGATAATCAGCGGATTCATGTTGGCGCGGGCCAGATAAATCGCCGCGGTTAACCCTGCTGGTCCTGTGCCGATAATAATCGATTTGTACATATCCTCAAACCCCTTCAATGGATTCATCCGAATGAAATAGAATCATTATTGCTTGATTCTAATTATGTGAAGGCTGCGGCTTCCTGTCAATCTTTGTAACGGTTGGGTTCGGTGAAGGTTAAATGAAGGAATGATGAAGGAGCTCTATGGCCAAATGCGAGCACCTTTACCGCAGCAGCCGCAGCCCGTTTAGAATCACCAGCAACGTGCTGCCCTCATGACCCACTACGCCGAGCGGCAGCGGGATTCCCGCCGCAAAGTTGCTTGCGATCAGCATCAGGATGACCGCGCCGGCAAACGTCAAGTTCTGCTTCACGATTCGCCGAGCCCGCCGAGCGAGCGAGATCGTCTCCGCAATCCGCTCAATGCTGTCGTTCATCAGCACGACATCCGCCACCTCCAGCGCCGCGCCGCTGCCGCCGCCGCCCATGGCGATGCCTACGGTCGCCGCCGCCAGCGCCGGTGCGTCGTTCACGCCGTCGCCGACCATCGCGACGCTGCCGTAGCGCTCCCGCAGCGCCCTCACGTGCTCGACCTTCTCCTGCGGCAGCAGGTCGCCGTACACGAGGTCGACGCCGATCTCCCCGGCCAGTGCGTTTGCGGTCACGCTGCGGTCGCCCGTCAACATCGCGACGGCGAGGCCCAGCTCGTGCAGCCGGTCGATGGCCGCCTTGGCCTGCGGGCGAACCTCATCGCGGAGCGCGATCAAGCCGGCGTACCCGCCGTTCCGCTGGATGGCGGAGACGGTGTGGCCTTCGGCGATCCAGGCGCGAAGCTGCTCGGCCAGCGGTCCCGGCAGCATCGGATCGCCATCGTCCGCCTTGCCGACGCGCCACGTTGCGCCGAAGACCTCCGCTTCGATGCCCCAGCCGGGAAGCGCCCGCAGCTCTTCCGCACCGCGAATCGGGATCCCTTCGGCTTCAGCCTTGCGCACGATCGCCTTGGCCAGCGGGTGCTCCGACAAGCTCTCTGCCGCAGCGCAAGCAGCCAGCACCTCCCGCGGGTCATAGCCTTCGGCGGTGTACAGCCCGGTTACTACCGGCGAGCCCTCCGTCAGCGTCCCGGTTTTGTCGAAGGCGACGACCCGAATGCTGCCCAGATGATCCATATGGGCTCCGCCTTTGAAGAGGACGCCTTTGCGGGCGCTCTTCGACATCGCCGAGAGCATGGCCGGCATCACCGACGAGACGATGGCGCACGGCGAGGCCACGACGAGAAACACCATCGCCTTATAAAAGGCGAAGGACCAGCTCCATCCGGCCAGCCACGGCGTAAGCAGGATGAGTGCCAGGGTGGCGACCACGACTGTTTTGGCGTAAATGCCCTCAAGCCGTTTAATAAATCGCTGCGTCCCCGGAACCTCCTGCTGCGCCTGCTCGACGAGGGTGATGATCTTCGCGAACAAGGTGCCTTCCGCCGGGCTGGACACCTCGACGTAAATCGCCCCTTCTCCGTTTAGCGTCCCGGCAAATACGCCGTCGCCCGGTTGCTTATCCACCGGGATCGACTCCCCGGTGATCGCCGATTGGTTCACCGCGGAGCTCCCGGTCCGGATGGTTCCGTCCGCCGGAATCACTTCGCCCGGTTTGACCAACAGCAGGTCGCCGACCGCCAACGCTTCCACCGCCACCACCTCCATCCCGTCTCCGCCGACGCGAAGCGCGGTTTCCGGCTTCATCGCGATCAACGCGGAGATGTCCTTGCGGCTTCGGTCGCTGGCGAACGATTCCAAGGCGCCGCTCAAAGCAAAGATAAAGATGAGCATCGCCCCTTCGTTCCAATAACCGATCGAGGCCGCACCAAGCGCCGCGGCGATCATCAATAGATTAACGTCTAAGTCATGCTCCTTGACTAACGTGATCAAGCCCTCCCGGGCCTTCACGTATCCCCCGACCGCGTACGCGGCAATGTAAAGCGCCATCGATACCCATGACATCGTCCCCTGCAGTCCCCAGACCCAAGCGGCGAGCATCAATCCGCCGCTGCCCAGCGCGAGCAGCATCTCCTTATGTCGTAAGAGACGCACCCAATCGAACCGCGGCTTCTTGCCCGGGTTGGGCTGATGGGCTGTTTTTTGCGCTTCGCTTATCGTTCTTCTATGGACGGCTTCCATGACGAACTCCTCCTTTTGGTCGTTTGAGATGAGAATGAAAATTATTGTTAACCCCCTAAAAATGGCGCAAGCTGCCCCGGGATCTTCCCGGAGCAGCTCACAAATGAGAACGATAATCATTTTTGTATTAGGACAATAATTTTGGTTTAGAGAAACTTTATTCACTCCTATTGTATGCCGATTCTCCCGTCTTGTAAACACCAGGTTGACAGGTTGAAGGCCCCTTATTCCGCCGAGCTTGAACTCGGCCTGCCAATGTTGTATTTTGTGCAACTTTTTACGGTGAGTTCAGCCGATTGCGGCGATATGTTGTATTTTGTGCAACAAATTCGCCTCATTTGAATGGATAGCCCGAAAT
>NZ_JAKSXN010000046.1 GCF_022427145.1 Paenibacillus timonensis | reverse complement strand
CGAAAAAAACGCCTCCGCGTGTGCGGAGGCGTTTCGTTATAAATCGGTTCTTTCCGAAAGTCAGAGCTTGACGCCCCTTTACACCGCTTCCGGCTCGAAGCCGCCTTTGGTGAACTGGCTGTTGTATAAATCGGCGTAGAAACCGCCAAGCGCCAGCAGTTCCTCGTGCGTTCCCTTCTCGATCACGGTACCGTGATTCATCACGAGAATGAGATCGGCGTCCCGAATCGTGGACAGCCGGTGGGCGATGACGAAGCTCGTTCTGCCCTTCATCAGCTCGTTCATCGCTTTCTGGATATGCACCTCGGTCCGGGTATCGACGCTGCTCGTGGCTTCGTCGAGGATCAAGATCGCGGGATCGGCGAGAATCGCCCGGGCGATCGTCAAAAGCTGCTTCTGGCCTTGCGAGATATTCGAAGCTTCCTCGTTCAGGATGGTGTTATAGCCGCCCGGCAGCGTTCGGATGAAGTGGTCGGCATACGCCGTTTTGGCGGCCCGAACCACTTCTTCTTCCGTGGCGCCTTCACGGCCGTAGGCGATATTGTCGCGGATCGTGCCGTTGAACAACCACGTATCCTGCAGTACCATCCCGAACAAGCTGCGCAAGTCGCCGCGTTTCATCTCGGCGATGTTGACCCCATCCACCGTGATCGATCCGCCGTTCACCTCATAGAAGCGCATCAGCAGGTTGATCAGCGTCGTTTTGCCGGCGCCGGTTGGCCCGACGATGGCGATCGTTTGGCCCTGTTTCACGTCGATGTTCATATCTTCGATCAATAGATGCTCCGGATCGTAACCGAACTGGACATGATTGAACGCCACATCGCCGCGAGGCCGTTCCAATACAGCGGGATTCGCTGTTTCCGGCACCTGTTCTTCCTCATCCAGGATTTCAAACACCCGCTCCGCCGAAGCAACGGTCGACTGGATGATGTTGGCGATGTTCGCCGTTTGCGTGATCGGCATCGTAAATTGGCGGGAGTACTGGATAAACGCCTGCACATCGCCGATTTCGATCGTTCTCTTGGTCACGAGTATCCCGCCGACCACCGACACAAGCACGTATCCGATGTTGCCGATGAAGCTCATGATCGGCATGATCACGCCGGAGATGAACTGCGCCTTCCAACCGGCTTCGTACAGCCGTTCGTTGATATTATCAAATTCCTCCAACGACTTCGTTTCGCGGCCAAACGCTTTGATGATCTTGTGGCCGGTGTACATTTCCTCGACATGGCCGTTCAGCTGGCCGAGTTCCTTTTGCTGGCGGACGAACTGTTTCTGCGACCGCTTGGCGATCGAGGTGATCGCCACGACGCTTAGCGGTAGCGTCAGGACCGCAATCAAGGTCATCAGCGGACTGATGGACAGCATCATCGCGATCACGCCAATGATCGTCAGGATCGACGTGATCAACTGCGTCAAGCTTTGCTGCAAAGTGCCGGCGATGTTGTCGACGTCATTGGTGACCCGGCTTAAAATCTCCCCATGCGTCCGGGCGTCGAAATATTTCAGCGGCAGCTTGTTCAGCTTGGCATTGACGTCCTTCCGCAGGTCGTAAACCGTCTTCTGGGCGACGCCGGCCATTAAATACTGTTGGACATAGCCAAATAGCGCACTCAGTACATATAAACCAATTAAGATCATAATAATTTGCCAGACGTACTGGAAGTCGATCTCCGCACCGGGAACGCCTTGAATCTTAGCTACGATGCCTTCGAATAACTTGGTGGTCGCTTTCCCCATCACCTTCGGGCTGAAGATGCTGAACACGGTACTCAAAATGGCCATGACCAGTACCGCGGCTAATTGAACCTTATGCGGTCTTAAGTATCGGATCAACCGTTTTAAGGTTCCTTTGAAATCTTTCGCTTTCTCCACTGGCATCCCCATGCCGGGTCCGCCGGGACCGCCGTGCCCGCGGCGAGGGCCGCCGAATCCGCGTTTTTTCTCGGTTTGCTCTCGACTCATGCGATCTCCTCCTCCGAAAGCTGGGAATAGACGATTTCTTTATAGACGTCGCAGGTCTCCATCAATTCTTGATGCGTACCGACTCCGGCGATTTGACTATCGTTCATCACGATAATTTGATCGGCATCAAGCACGGTACTGACGCGTTGTGCGACGATGATGACGGTAGATTCCTTCGTTTCCTGCTTCAAAGCCGCCCGCAGCTTCGCATCGGTCTTGAAGTCGAGCGCCGAGAAGCTGTCGTCAAAGATATAAATTTCCGCCGGCCGCACCAGCGCGCGGGCAATCGACAACCGCTGCTTCTGACCGCCCGACACGTTGGTGCCGCCTTGGGCGATCGGCGACTCGAAGCCTTGCTCCATCTTGCCGATGAAGTCGGTTGCTTGGGCGATTTCCGCCGCACGCCGCACTTCTTCGTCGGTCGCATCTTCTTTGCCGTAACGGATGTTTTCGTTGATCGTTCCGGAGAACAACACCGCCATTTGCGGGACAAAGCCGATTTTATTCCGAAGCTCCTCCTGCGTCATATCGCGGACGTCCACGCCGTCGACCCGCACGCTGCCTTCCTGCACGTCGTAAAACCGCGGGATCAAGCTGATCAGCGTTGATTTCCCGGAACCCGTCCCGCCGATAATCGCCGTGACTTGGCCCGGCTTGGCGGTAAACGAGATATCCTGAACCGCCGGCTGCTCCGCGCCTGGATAACTGAAGGAGACGTTTTGGAACTCGACGAGTCCCTTGGTTTCCGTCGCCTGGCTGCCCGTTGCCGAATCCTTGATCACCGGATCCATGTCCAGCACTTCATTAATCCGGATGGCCGAAGCCGATGCCCGCGGAATCATCACGAACATCATGGACACCATAACCAGCGAGAACATGATTTGCATCGCGTATTGCAGGAACGCCATCAGGTCGCCGACCTGCATTTGCTCGGCGTCGATCCGTAACCCTCCAAACCAAATGATAGCCACAGAAGACAAGTTCATGACCAACATCATAATCGGCATCATAAAGGCCATGATTTTGTTGACCTTGATCGATGTATCCGTCAAATCGAGGTTCGCCGCGTCAAAACGCTTGCTTTCGTAGTCGGTCCGATTAAACGAACGAATGACGCGAATCCCGGTCAAGCTTTCGCGCATGACAAGATTCAGTTTGTCGATTTTCTTCTGGATCGCTTTGAATAAAGGCAGACCTTTGCGAGCAATCAGGAAGATCGCCCCGGCCAGCACCGGCAAGATAACTACCAGCACCAGCGACAGCGTCGCGTCCTTAGAAACGGCCATAATGATCCCGCCCAAACACATCATCGGCGCCATAACCATCATGCGCAAAATCATGATCAATACCTGCTGCACTTGAGTAATGTCGTTAGTCGTGCGGGTGATCAGCGAGGCGGTGCCAATCGTGTCAAACTCCTCCAGCGAGAAGTTCGAGACATGCTTGAACACCTTACCGCGGAGCAGCTTCCCGAAGCCGGTTGCGGCTCTAGACGAGAAGTAGCTGGCTGCGATCGAACAGGCCATCCCTCCGAGCGCAACCAGCAGCATAAGCCCGCCGATTCGCCAAATATAAGGCGTGTCTCCGTTCACGACGCCTTTGTCTACGATGTCTGCCATCAACGTCGGTAAATACAGCTCGGATAACGTCTGGAAGAAGACGAATACGAGCACCGCGGCTACAAGCCAGCGGTATGGTTTCAAATTGCGGAAAAGTTTGATCAATTCCCATCATCTCCACATGTTCTATTCATTTCATTGCTCTTGGCTTTTCTCTGTATTTAGTTGCAATTCCACGTACTCATAAACCTGCTCCAGCAGTTCAATCAATTGCCCGCTCTTCTCTTTGCCCAAATACTCGACCAGTCCTTGGATTTGAACGGAACGCCTCTTGGCGATTTCCCGGATCTGGTCCATCCCCTGCTCCGTCAGCTTAACCCGAACCGCACGGCGGTCCTCCTTATCGTTGTAACGCAGGACCAGCCCGTGCTCCTCCAGGCTGCGGACCAGCGGCGTCACGGTCGGAGAGGCAACCTCCATCATCGAGCTCAACTCGGAAACGGTCACTCCGCGTTCGTCCATTTCCATGCCGCGCAGGATAAAAAACATCAATCGAACTTCGCTTGGTTTAAACGCCGACGGCGTCAGTTTGCCGAAATCGAGCCTCCGAAAGCGGTGAAATGCCTTCAGCAGCCTTTGCGCCTGCGGGTTATCACCGGTGAACAAACCAATCCCCCCTTATTTATTTTCACTGTTTAATAATTAGTGCCACTATTAATTTGCATGCCTAATTATAAGAGCCTGTAAATGCGAAGTCAAGCGCCGTCAAATTTCGGACACATTAATTGCAAGTTCAAAAAGTCATTCAAGATTCGACGTCGAACCCACTTCACAAACTCGACCTTCGTCATGGAAAGATGACTTTTTGAACAACCTCATGAAGCAAAAAAAGACCGTACCGCGTGGCTGATCGCCCGCCTGTAACGGTCTTGAATTTAGGGTTGCGGTCGCGTTTGTCCCGGTTTCAGCTCATCCAGGCTCTTGAACTCGTAGCCCTGCCGCCGAGCTTCATCAATGATCGCTCCCAGGGCCGCCGCATTGTCCTTGGAGACGGAGTGCAGAAGGATCACCGCGCCGGGATGCAACTGCGAGACGACCTTCTGGTAGGCGTAATCCGCCCCGCGCTGGTCGTTTACGTCCCAATCCTTGTAAGCAACGGACCAAAAAACGTTCGTATACCCAAGCGTCCTCGTCACTCGAAGCGTCCGGTCGCTAAAGATGCCGCGAGGCGGGCGCAGATAATCCATTTTGGGCTGCCCTGTGACCTGGGCGGATGCGCTTTTTACCTTCTCCAGCTCTTCCCGGATTTGCGCATCGGAAATCGTCGTCATGTCCGGATGGCTCCAGGAGTGATTGCCGATTAAATGGCCCTCTGCGGCCATGCGCTTCAGCAACTCCGGCTGATCCTTAATGTAGTGGCCGGTGACGAAGAAAATCGCCGGTACCTTCTTCGCTTTTAGCGTATCGAGGATCGGGGCGGTATAACCGTTCTCATACCCGTTGTCGAACGTCAGGAACAACTCCTTGCGCGAGGGATCGCCGAGGAAGATCGCGCCGTTCTGATCGATGATGTCTTTGAACCCTTCCTCGTTGATCGAGGGAAGCTGGCCGCCAACGCTCTTCTTGAATCCGAAATGGTGGGCGACGTCCGCTTGGGCTGCCGCAACCGGAACTCCCATTCCGAACAGCAGGCTGGCCAGCAATGAACCGATTAAGGCAAACTTCACAGCTGTCTCTCCTTCGTTGCTTTTAGGCTTTTCAAGTTTCGACACGCCTTTTACTATCTGCCAAATTCCCGGGAAATATTCGAAAAAGCCCTCCGAAGCCGGCAATGTGTCGAACCGGCCCGAAGGGCATATCCTGCAGGTTATTCCATTCTTTTGCCTAACGGCCGTGTTGACTTCGAGAGCTCGCTATGCTTGTATCCATAGGCAAAGTAGACGATGAGCCCGATGCCCATCCAAACCAGGAAAGCGACCCAGGTCACTGCCGGCAAGCTGATCAGCAGATACCCGCAGGTCAGCACGGCCAGCACCGGAATCCACGGAACCAGCGGAACTTTAAACGACCGTTCCAGGTCCGGGCGCGCCTTGCGCAAGATGATAATGCCCAGCGACACCGAAATAAACGCGAACAATGTCCCGATGCTGACCAGGTCGGCCAGCTTGCGCAGCGGGATCAATCCGGCAAAAATCGCCACGACAATGCCGGTCACCCAGGTGCTGTTCGCCGGAACGCCGGTTTTCGGATTCAACCAAGCCAGCGGCTTCGGCAGCAGGCCGTCCCGCCCAATAGCATAAAGCAGACGCGACTGCCCAAACAACAACACGAACAATACGGTCGTAATCCCGACGATCGCCCCTAGCGAGATGAAGCCGGCAACCCAATTCTGGTTGATATATTGCAAAGCGAAAGCAACCGGATTTTTCACATTTAATTCGGCATAAGGAACAATCCCCGTCAGCACGGCCGTCACGAGAACATATAACAAGGAGCATACGACCAAAGACCATAAGATGCCGCGCGGCAAGTCCTTTTGCGGGTTTTTTACTTCTTCCGCAGCCGTAGCCACGGCATCGAACCCGATGTAAGACAGGAACGCCGTCGCCGCCCCCGTCACGACCCCGCTGAAGCCATACGGCATGAACGGCGTCCAGTTGCCCGGCTTGACGTAAAATGCACCTACCACGATAAAGAGAAGAATCACGGCGATTTTTACGATCACCATAATCGAATTCAGCCGCGAAGACTCCTTGGAGCCGCGGGAGACGATAAACGTCAACACCAGCACGATCAGGATGGCCGGGACGTCGACATAAGTGCCGTTCGTCGGGTCAAAGGCGCTGCTGAGCGCGGTCGGTACCGTAATCCCCAAGCCGGAGATCAAGCCTTGAAAATACCCCGACCATCCGCTCGCCACCATCGAAGCGGCAAATCCGTATTCCAGGATCAGGTCCCAGCCGAGAATCCAGGCGATCAACTCGCCAAAGGTAGCGTAGCTGTAAGTATAGGCACTTCCCGAGACGGGAACCATGGAGGCGAATTCGGCATAACACAATGCGCAGAAGGCGCAGACGATGCCGGCCAGAATAAAGGATAAGATCAGGCCTGGACCGGCGTGTTGGGCAGCAGCCACTCCGGTCAGCACGAAAATCCCCGTACCGACGATGCAGCCGATCCCCAACATGGCCAGATCAAAGACGCCTAGCTCTTTTTTCATGCCGCCGGCCCCGGAGCTGGCCGTTTGTTTCTCCTGTAACATCGAAGCAATCGATTTTTTTCGCAACAAACTCATTTAAGCTTTGTCCCCTAATGTCAATTTGTGAATCATTTCGCTATTATAGGTAGGCCGAGCCGGTTGCACAAGTAGTCCGGCGCCGCTTTGTTTGTCAGAACTCGGACATTTCGCCAATTGCTATCCCATCCGGGGCGTCAGCACTTCCTGGGCAAACCGAATCCACTCACGGGTGGCAAAAGACAAATACCTGTCATCGCGCCATACGATGCCGAGCTTCCATGGAATAACCGGCTTGACGAGGGGAATGATCCGCACGCCTTCATCGTCGATCTCCCGGCAGATCGTTTCCGGAAGCAGCGTAATGCCCAGGCCGACGGCGACCATTCCGCTAATCAGGTCCCATTGCGAGCTCTCGTAAATGACATGAGGCTGAAACCCGGCTTTGGCACATTCCCCGATAATGCGGCCATGCAGCGTAAAGTCCTCGCGGAACAATACGAATCCGTCCTGGGCCAGCTCGGCCAATTCCGCCGATTCGCGCTCCGCGAGCGGATGCGAGGGGTGCACAACCAGATTCAGCTTCTCCTCGACGAAAGGAAAGGAGCTGAGCTCCGCCTCTACCGTCGGCAGCACGACAACCCCGACATCCAACAGCCCCCCGGCAACGTCCTGCTCCACTTTTTTGGCTCCGTCCTCAAACAGCTGGATGGTAATGTCGGGATACCGTTGATGGAATTCCCCAATCACCTTCGGAAAAAAGCTCGCTCCCACCATCGGCGGAAGCCCGATGCGGAGATGCCCCTTCTTCAGATTGCGCAAATCGTCGAGCTCCGCCATCAGATTATGGAAGGAAGTCACGATTTGCTGCGCCTGCGTGGCGATGATCTGCCCCGCATCGGTCAGCTCGATCTTTTTGCCGACTCGGTCGAACAGCACGACGCCCAATTCCTCCTCCATCGCCTTAATCGTTTTGCTGATGGTGGGTTGCGTAATATACAACGCTTCGGCCGCCTTAGTGAAGCTTCGCAGCCGCGCGACCTCGATTAAAACCTGCATTTGCCGGATATCCAACAGCCTGCTCTCCTTTACGCCGAATTATCTATAACCAAATGGAATGCTACTCATTCAGTATATTCATTTTACTCATGAAAACAATCGGTGTAAGATTTCATTACCAACCAAAAACAGAAAGGAGCTGCTCAAATGAACAAGATGAAAGAGATTGGCATGGGGATGATTCAAGTCGCCATCCTGTTCTTCGTCTCGATCGCCCTGAACAAGGTCGCGGAGCTGCTCCATTTACCGATTCCAGGTTCGATTCTTGGCATTGCTCTCTTGTTTACCTTGTTGAAAACCGGCGTCGTTAAGTTGAAATGGATTGAACGGGGAGCGAATTGGCTCCTGGCCGAATTGTTGCTGTTCTTCGTTCCTTCCGCCGTCGGCGTCATGCAATATATTCCCTTGCTCGAAAGCGAAGGCGTCCGGATCCTGATCGTCGTGATCCTCAGTACCGTCATCGTCATGGCTTGTTCCGGTCTGATCGCCTCGCGCATCGAAAAACGAAAGGAGGGCCGAATCTCATGATAATCGGCATACTTTGCTTCGCTTGCACCTTGATCATTTACGGATTATCCAAACGGCTGTATCGGATTCGGCCAAGCGTTTACTTGTCCCCGCTGCTGATCACCCCATTGATCCTGGTCATCGGCTTATTGTGGGCGCAAATCCCTTACGAGGCTTACCATTCCGGCGGCAAGTGGCTGAGCAGCCTGCTGCAGCCGGCCACGATCGCGTTTGCGATTCCGCTGTACAAATACTACAATGTGCTGAAAAAACATGCTGTGGAAATTCTCATTAGCGTGCTTAGCGGCTCGGTCGTCGCGATGTTCTCCTCGGCGTTTCTGGCCGAGTGGCTGCATCTGGACGATCAGCTGATTACCAGCTTGATTCCCCGCTCGGTCACCACGCCGATCGCCATGAACGTGTCGCAGGTTATCGGCGGCGTACCGAATATCACCGCAGTATTCGTCATTCTGACCGGCTTGCTTGGCGCCATGCTGGGGCCGCTGGTGATGAAGCTGTTCCGCATCGAAGGCGAGGTTGCACGCGGCGTGTTATTCGGCACCAGCGCCCACGGGACCGGGACGTCCAAAGCGTTCGAACTGAGCTCCCTGACCGGGACCATCTCCAGTATCTCGATGATCCTGGCTGCCCTGTTTACGTTAGGGGTCGCTCCGATGCTCATCTCCGTGCTGCACTTTTAAGCTCCCTAGCACTCGGCACCCGGTTCATTTCCTTACGGTTCCTCCTAATTTTTCATATAGCGTTCCTTTGGGCTCCGCCTTGGCGGGGCCGCTTTTTTTGTCGATCTTTGGGCGGGTATGGCATTGCCGCGCCTAACAATCTATTATATGATAATTTAGTTATGATTCTCTTTTGAGAGAGGTGCCGTGGAGCCTTGCTTTTTAATTCATACGAATTCATTTTTGCCTTTTGGCCGATCTCGTTTATCGTTTATTTTCTGTTGAACCGGCTATGCCCTCCCGTATTCGGAAAGCTTTGGCTTGCTGCGGCTTCGCTGTTCTTCTACAGCTATTGGAGCATCAAGTCGCTGCCGCTGATTCTGGCGTCGATTGCCTTTAACTATGCCATCGGCCGTTCGATCAGCCACTTCGCCGACAAGCCGCTGCGGCTGCGGAAGCTGCTGCTGACTCTCGGCATCTCCGGCAACGTGCTGCTGCTGGGCTATTACAAGTATGCCGACTTTTTCATTACGAATATCAATTCGCTGTTCGCTTCGCATATCAAGCTGCTGGAGCTGGCCTTGCCGCTCGGGATCAGCTTCTTCACCTTCACGCAGATCGCTTACCTCGTCGATGCCTATCGCGGCAAGGCGAAGGAGTACAGCATCGTCAGTTATGTCCTGTTCGTGACGTTTTACCCGCACCTGATCGCCGGACCGATCTTGCACCATAAGGAAATGATGCCTCAATTCGACCGGTCTCGGAGCAAGCGGATCATCCCGGGGAATGTGGCCCGCGGGTTCTTCATTTTCTGCATTGGCTTGTTCAAAAAGGTCGTGATCGCCGATACGCTGGCGCCCATCGCAACCCAAGGCTTTGATGTCTCCACCCATTTGGGGTTCGTCGAGGCTTGGATCACTTCGCTGGCCTATACCTTCCAGCTGTATTTCGATTTCAGCGGATATTCGGATATGGCGATCGGGATCGCGCTACTGTTCAACATCAAGCTGCCGATCAACTTCAACTCGCCTTATAAAGCTTTGAGCATTAAGGATTTCTGGAGCCGTTGGCATATGACGTTAAGCCGTTTCCTGAAGGATTATATCTATATCCCGCTCGGAGGGAACCGCAAAGGAACGTTCCGCACCTATTTCAACCTGGTGGCGACCTTTCTGATCGGCGGCTTCTGGCACGGCGCAGGCTGGACGTTCATTGTTTGGGGACTGATGCACGGCATCGCCCAGGTTATCCAGCGATTGTGGCAAAAGACGGGCATCGCCCTGCCGCGCTGGTGCGGCTGGCTGATCACCTTCTTGTTCATCAATTTCACCTGGGTGTTCTTCCGAGCAACCTCTTGGGAGGATGCGTTGAAGGTATTGCGCGGCATGTTCAGCATCGGAGACATCAACGTGTCCCTGACCTTGGCAGGTCAAGCGTTGTTGGTCGTCGCCGCCTTTGCGCTGGCATTGTTCGCGCGCAATTCGATGGAGCTTAAGCTGAAATTCAAGCCAAACTTGCGTTACGCCGCTTATATCGCGGGATTGTTTGTGTTTTCGATTCTGTATTTCAACCAGGTCAGCGAATTTTTGTATTTCACGTTCTAATTTTGACGTTGGTAAAAGGAGAAATCCCCTTGAAAAACATTCGTTTCGTCGTCTGGTTTATGGCCTTTGTCCTGTTGTTCGCAGTCCTGGTCGGCTCGTTCGTCTATGCCGTCGACCCGTTGCAGCTATACCGGAAGGCCTCCTACCCGCCCCTCTTTACCAAGCAGCAGCGATACCAAAACCCGGGGCTCGCCAAAAATTACGCCTATGACACGATTATCCTCGGCAGCTCCATGACCGAGAATTTCGTTCCTTCGGAAGTCGGCAAGCTTCTCGGCGGCAACGTCATGAAGTTGTCGATGGAGGGTTCCACCGCCAAGGAGCAGCGATTGATCGCCGACGTTGCGGTCGGAACCGGCCAGGTTACGAAGGTGTTGTGGGGCATCGACTATTTCTCGTTCCGGGACAATGCCGTGCGGGACGAAGCCAATTTCCCGTTTTATTTGTACGACGATAAGATCTGGAACGATTATAAATACCTGCTGAACATTTCCGATGTCAAGCATGCTCTCGGCGCGTTGCTCCTGCCAAAGGATCAAATGCCCCAGCTTCGCAACCTCGATCTGTTGAACAATTGGGATGCTACCGCCGTTTACGGGCCGGACCAGGTGTTCGCGAAGTGGCAGGATGCCCGGATATCGGAGCAATTGACGGCCGAATACGAGCCTCCCCTGGAAATCGTCAAGCAAAATTTCGAAGACAACACGATGAGCTTCATCGAGGCGCATCCCGAGATCGAGTTCATCATCTACTATCCGCCGTATTCGATCTTGCGCCAGCAGATGTGGTATAGTTTGAACCCTGACCGTTTCGAGAACCAACTGAAGATGAAGAACTACATGTACGAGCGATTCAGCGCCTATGACAACGTCCGGGTGTACGATTTCCAGAGCGACAGCACGATCACCTACGATCTGGACGAATACAAGGATTTATCTCACCATTCCGCCGATATCAATCGCCGGATCGTCGAGGAAATCGCCGCCGGCACCCACCAGGTTACCGCGGCGAACGTGGAATTGAACAACCGCCTGCTGCAGGAGCAGGTACAAAGCCTCGTAATCAACGAAGACGGTCCGGTCTATTCGGTGGTCGTCAATGTGAACGGCCAGGAGATCACCTTCAATGAACTCCCGCCAGCCGATGAGGATCAGGTCCGCGTACCGCTGAAAGACTTTGCTATGGCGGCCGGCATTGAATTCAACTACGATGCCGCCGAGAAGACGGCCCGTTTGACCCGAGGCGACCGGGAGGTTAAGGTCGCCGTCGGCGCGGATACCGCCACCGTCAACGGCACGGAAACGCCTTTGGAAACGCCAACGAAGATCTACAACGGCCGTCTAACCGGTCCGTTACTCCAACTCATCCACCTGCTGCAAGGGGACGTCGAGGTGGACGAATCGGAGCAGGACGCCTACATCGTGACTTATAACATCACGCTGGATTAAAGCGGAAGAAAACCCTCGCCTTTGGGCGAGGGTTTTTGGTCTGCGCACAAAAGCAGGCAGCGAGACTTGAATGATTGAACAGCAAACCAGCCTGTTGCCTGCTCCTGCCGCGTAACGCTTAGGAGCAACGCTATTTGCTGCAAAATCCCGTCCTGTACGATGTAACGCTTGTCAGAGCGCTTATTCGTCCATTTTCAAGCTAAAACGCCTGTTTTCATACTAAATAAGACCCCAGATCAGCGTTAGAAATAAAAATCTCCTTCAACAGCCCAAATAAGACTTCTGGCAAGCGTTAGCGCTCACTCAACTTCGGATCAGGCGCATAGGCGCGCAATACTGTAAAGCACTGCGATACGCCGCTCTACGTCGTAATACCTTTCTATACCGTTGCTATACCGTTGCTACGCGTTACTATGTGTTGCTACACCTTGCTGCACGTTGCTTCACTTTGCTGCCGCTAACCCTTCGCTAACCCTGCCCGACGCGCTGCAGCTCGCGGCAATGCGGACAATTCTCTTTGACGCACACCTTCTCCTTCAAGGTCTGAAGATTCCGTACGACGAACCCTTTGCGGCTAACCTGGACGATGCCTTCCTTGCGGAGGCTGGTCAACAGGCGGCTCACCGTTTCCCGGGCAAATCCAATCGTGCTGGCCAACTCCTGGTGCGTCACCGGGATCGGAACTACGACTTCCCCTCCCCGCTCCAGCCCAAAATGCTCGGCCAAGTAGATAAGAAACGATATTCCTCGTTCTTCTACGCTCCGTTGATTGAAGTTCAGCAGTTTGTCTTGAAGTTCGCGGATTTTCCCGCTCATGAGTCCCATCATCTTGAACGCGAGCTCCGGCGAACCCGCCAGAAGCTGCTCGAAGGAGCGAAGAGGCAGGGCGAGCAAGCTGGTTTCGACGACGGTCGCGGCGGTCACCGGCGAGACCTCCGCATCGAAGCGGCCCGTGAGCGGGAACATATCACCTTGCTTTAGAAACGAGAAGATCTGTTCATTGCCTTTCTCGTCCGTCCGGCTCGTTTTGATCAACCCGCTGGCCACAAAATAAATCGACTCTACCTCGTCCCCCTCCCGGAACACCGCCGCCCGCCTCGGCAGCAGCCGGGGGACGGCGAGCTGGGCGATCCGGGCCGCCTCGTCCGCGGTCAACCCTTGAAATAAGGGGAAAGAACGCAATACTTGTATTGAATGTCCCATACTCCACGCCTCCTATTCGAACGTTTCTTCTTCGGCGACGTTCGGTTTACGCAGGTGGAACATCGAACGGACGATCACGTACACCAGGGGCATAATCCCCGCCACGATGAAGATCGTGTCCGGAATCATTCGCAGCCACAGCAGCAGGCTTACCGTATCCTGTTGATAGAACGAGAAATCGCGAGCCGACCAGAAACCAAAATCAAACGAATGCTTCAATTGGATAAAGCCTACCGGGAGGAGGGTAATCACGATCATCCCCGTTAACCCGATGTTGAGCCCCCAGCAGGAGATGCGCAGCAGCTTGTCGTTCCACTGCTCCGGCTTCACGATGTTGCGCATCGTATACAGCAGAACCGCAATCGCGAACATTCCGTACACGCCCATCATCGATCCGTGGGCATGAGCCGTCGTCAACGTGGAGCCGTGCATGAAATAGTTGACCGCCGGCAGGTTGATCAAGTAGCCGAGCACCCCCGCGCCGACCAAATTCCAAATCGCCGTCGACACCAGGAATCGGAAGGCGGACGTGTAAGGGAAGGTCTGGCCGCCATCCTTCATCATTTTGTATTGGTCGTAAGCCTCCAGAATCAACAACGTCAGCGGAATCACTTCCAAAGCCGAGAATACCGCGCCCAAGGCAATCCAGATTTCGGCCGAACCGTTGTAGTAATAGTGGTGGCCGATCCCGATCACGCCGCTGCCCAGCAACAAAATCAGCTGAAACAGCAAAGAGCGCACCGTGGATTCTTTCGTGACCAGCTTCATCCGAACCATGAGGAAGCCGATGACGACGACGGCAAACACCTCGAAGATCCCTTCGACCCACAAATGGATGATCCACCACCGCCAATAATCGGCGTAAGTGAACGACGTCGTCGGATTAAAGAAGAACGCAAAGATATAGAAGAACGGAACGGCGATCGCCGAATAGAACAGCAAATGCGTTAATCCGCCCTTGTCGGTTTCCTTCTTTAGAGCGCTGCGGATGGCACGATACACGATGAACAGCCAGATCGCCATGCCGATGACAAGGAGGACTTGCCAGAAGCGCCCCAGTTCCAAATACTCCCAGCCCTGATGGCCCAACCAGAACCACAGGTTGCCGAGGTAGCCTTTTGCCCCGAGCCACTCCCCGACCGTACTCCCGGCCGTGAGCGCAACCAGCGCCCAGAACAGGATATCGACCAGCACCCCTTGGCGTTTCGGTTCCTTCCCACCGACGAGCGGAGCCACATAAATCCCCATTCCCAGCCATGCCGTCGCCACCCAAAGGATCACGAGCTGCAGGTGATACGATTTGGCGATGTTGAACGGGAATAGCTTGACGATCCAGTCCAACCCGAAGAAGCTGTTCGGTTCAACGTAATAATGCGCCAACAAAGCGCCGAAACCGACCTGAATCAGGAATAGCAGCACGACGACGAGAAAATATTTCGCCGTTTTGACCTGGCTTGCCGTCACCGGCATGCGGTTCAGATCCAACACCGGGAATTTGCCCGGCTCATAGGCTTCCTGCATATGCAGACGATAACGGTTATAGAAGTACAACACTAATCCGAGCACTAAAATCAAAAGCGTCATGCTGATGCCGCTCCAAAGAACGGCGGAATAACTCATCGTATTGCCCGCATCTTCGAAATACGGCCAATTGTTCGTATACGTAATCGTGTCGCCCGGCCGCTGCGTGCCGGACAGCCACGCGGTCCAGAAGAAGAAGTCGGCGATTTGCTTGCGCATGTCCCCCGGCGCCACATAAGCGCGTCCTTCCTCCGGCATCGTCTCGTTTCCGAACAAATTCGGCTGAATGCCGCGTCCGTCGCCTTCCGTGAACACTTGATCATAATAGGCGCGGACCCGTTTCAGCCCTTCAGCCTGGCCGTCGGTCAGGAGCAAGGTCTTCGCGTTCTTGTCGTAGCGGTTCTGTTTCATTTCCGCCTTGACCTTCTCAAAAATCAACGTTTGCCGCTCCGGATCCAGGTCGGCATATGCCGTACCGTACTCCGCTTGCGCATGCTGATCATGCATGGCATCCGTGATGATTTTCAGCGATTGCGCCGTGTAATCCGGTCCCAAATAGGAGCCGTGACCCAGCACGGTGGCGTAATCCATCAGGCCATATTTCTGAAATACCGCCTGCCCTCCGGTAATCTGCTCCTGGGTCGTCAATACTTCGCCTGCGCGATTTACGACTTGAAGCGGCGTAGGCGCCTGCGATTTAAAAATCCAATATCCTCCGGCAATAAGCACCGTGAAGCTTAGTAAAAGGACACAAATCAATATTCCCTTCAAAAATGAATTTTGGGCTTGGTTTCCCTTCATTCCCTCGTCTCTCCTTTCTTCTGAACAGAATCAGGATAAGATTTCGGCGGGAAGGGAATTGTGATTCGGATTACAAATCCGGATTTCTTTATCTTTCCACAACGAAAAAGATCACATTTATTTCAAATTTTCATTACTCCCCAATACGTACCGGATTCCCCGTCCGGGCCGATTCTAGAGCCGCGCAGGTGATCTGCTGGGTTTTCACGGCATCGGCGTAATCGGACAAAATCCGCGAGGTATCGCCGGTACGCAGGGCATGGATAAACGCCTCGGTTTCGGCTAAGTAGGGATTATCCTGCCCGGTGTACGCCGTCTTGGTCCCCGGCAGATGGATTTCCAGCCGCTCCGGGCTCCAGGCCAGAATGCCGGCATCGGTGTACAAATGAAGCCCTACCTCGGACACGCCGCCCGGCAGGATGCAGGTATTGGAGAGGGTGGCGACCGCTCCGCTTTGCAGCTTCATCGTAACGGTACCGACGTCCGGGACGGTCACGTTATCGAAGCGCTCCTGCACAACGCGATTCCCGTAGGCGGCATAAACCTCAGCGACCTCGCCAGCCGTATACCGCAGCAGGTCTACGATATGCGTCGTCTGCTCCACGAACTGTCCGCCCGACCCCTCTTGGCTCCGCCACCAAGCCACTTGCGGCATATCGCCCATCCATCCGCCCAAAGCCATGCCGATCGTCCGACCCTCCAGGGATTCCTTCAGCTTGCGGATCGACTCTTTATAACGAAAATGATAACCTACCGCATGAACCAACGGCTTCTGCTCCAAACGCGCAAGAATGCCCTGCGGCGTGGCTAGGCCCGCGGAAAGCGGTTTTTCCACGAAAAAGGGAATGCCCCGCTCGATCAACTCGGCTTCGATGTCCCCGTGCGCCATCGGCGGGATACAGAGATAAACGGCATCGAGCTTCTGCGAATCCAGCATATCCGTTAAGCTGCCGAAGCCGATCGCCCCCGGGTAGCGGTCTGCCAAGGCCTGCGCTTTGGCAGACGTCGTTCCGGTGACAGCCGCCACTCGAACGCCTTCCAAGCCCGCCAAAATGTCACCATGCACCTTGCTAAACCAACCTGTACCGACGATTCCGATCTGCAATGTCATGTGATTCCCTCCTGTATTTAAAAAATTCGAACTCGATCCATTACCTCTTTAAGATAATGGTTATCCTAAGTAACCTCAAGCTTTAGGCTTTCTATATACCGAATGAACTGTACTTGAATTCATAACAGTTGAGGATTATACTGGTCACATACAGAAAACGAAAATAGAAAGGGTGGAGTTTGTACATGAGCACGCTAAATCAAGTGGACTTAAATGATTTTTATACCGTACTGAAGGAACGGCATTCCGTTCGCGTTTACGATCCTTCCGTGAAAATTCCCCGCGAGGAACTGAAAGAAATCGTGGAGTTGTCCTTATCCGCTCCGTCGTCGTCCAATCTGCAGCCATGGCGTTTTCTGATCATCGATGAACCGGAATTGAAGCAAAAGCTGCTCCCGATCGCCAACAATCAGCAACAGGTCGTTGATTCGGCAGCCGTGATTGCCGTACTGGGCGATCTCCGCTCGTACGAGCGCGCCGAGGAGATTTACGCCGAGGCCGTACAGCTTGGCGCGATGACGGAAGAGGTCAAGACCAGCTTTGTGGAGCGTCTGCATAAAGGTTATGGCGGCATGGGACCGGAACGTTTGCATCAAGTCAACCTCCTGGACGCCGGGCTGGTATCGATGCAGCTGATGCTGATCGCCAAAGCCAAAGGCTACGATACGGTACCGATGGGCGGATATAACGCCGAGAAATTCGCCGAGGCTTTCGAGGTTCCGGAAACCTTGAAACCGATCCTGCTGATCGCCATCGGCAAGGCGGCAAAATCGGCGCATGCAACCCCCCGCCTTTCGGTGGACCAAGTCGCGCACTGGAACTCGTTCCAGCAATAATTATCTTTACCCAAGAACGGCCGATCCGCAACGAAACCCTGTGCGGAAACGGCCGTTTTTTCGTCTGAAACGCGCTTTCGCCGGACATAATATTCTTGATCCAGCTCGCGTAAGGCCGCTCCCCCGCTTCAGTTCATCTCATTCGATCATCAACTTGATCTCAAATTAGCTTTGTTAATAGCTTACATCAATATTACAATAGAGGTCATAAATATCGTGAAAAGGTGAACGTACTCATCCGATTACGCACACAAGAAAGGTGGAGTGGATATCATGGCTTTAACACAGCAGCGCGAAGCAGGCTTAGAGGCAGCCCGCAATTATGTAAATCAGGTATACCAAGCCGTCCAACAACGGAATCCGGGGGAGCTTGAGTTTCACCAAGCCGTCAAGGAAATCCTCGACTCGTTGGTTCCCGTGTTCGCCAAACATCCGAAATACCAGGAGCAGGGGATTCTCGAACGGATCGTCGAGCCGGAAAGAATGGTCAGCTTCCGCGTACCTTGGGTTGACGATCAAGGCAAAGTGCAAGTCAACCGCGGTTTCCGGGTTCAATTCAACAGTGCGATCGGTCCTTATAAAGGCGGACTCCGCTTCCATCCGTCCGTGAACGCCAGCATCATCAAATTCCTCGGATTCGAGCAAATTTTCAAAAACTCCCTGACGGGTCAGCCGATCGGCGGCGGCAAAGGCGGATCCGACTTCGACCCGAAAGGCAAATCCGACCTCGAAGTGATGCGCTTTACGCAAAGCTTCATGACGGAGCTGTCCAAATACATCGGTCCGGACACGGACGTTCCTGCAGGGGACATCGGCGTGGGTGCCCGGGAGATCGGCTACATGTTCGGCCAATACAAACGGCTGTACGGCAATGAAACCGGGGTATTGACCGGGAAAGGCCTTACTTACGGGGGTAGCTTGACGCGGACCGAAGCGACGGGTTACGGACTGGTCTATTTCACGAGCGAAATGCTGGCGAGCCGCGGTGATAGCTTCGCAGGGAAAACCGTCGTCGTCTCCGGCTCCGGCAACGTATCGATCTATGCCATCGAGAAAGCACAGCAGCTCGGCGCGAAGGTCGTTGCTTGCAGCGATTCGAACGGTTACGTCTACGACAAAAACGGCATTGATCTCGAAACGGTGAAACGTCTGAAAGAAGTGGAACGGAAACGGATCAAGGATTACGTTAACGAGCATCCTACTGCCGAATATGTGGAAGGATGCCAGAACATCTGGAGCATCCCTTGCGACATCGCTTTGCCTTGCGCGACGCAGAACGAAATCAATGAAGCGGCCGCGAAGCAGCTGGTCGCAAACGGGGTCAAATATGTGGCCGAAGGGGCAAACATGCCGTCCACATTGGAAGCCATTGAAGTCTATCTGAACAATGGCGTATACTTCGGACCGGCCAAGGCGGCCAATGCCGGCGGGGTTGCCGTCTCCGCGCTGGAAATGGCGCAGAACAGCGCAAGACTTGCCTGGACATTCGAAGAAGTGGATGCCAAGCTCAAGGACATTATGCGCAACATCTACCAAAGCAGCGTGAAAGCGGCTGAGGAATACGGTTATGCCGACAACCTGGTCGTGGGTTCCAATATCGCCGGCTTCCTCAAAGTTGCCGACGCCATGTTGGCTCACGGTATTGTATAAAGGTTATCTTAAGTAAAAGAGTCGCCGGGAGGAGGATCCTTCCGGCGACTCTTTTTATGTTCCTTATCGCAACCTTGGCTTAGTAAGCCAGGGCGTCAAGCGCTTTGATATGGGATAGGTAACGGATGTTGCTCGCTTCCTTCATCATCGTTGCCGGCAAGCCGCGCAGCTGGGTATTGCTCGCGCCGATCGTCGCTACGGCGTCCTTGCGCCCCAGGGAAGCCAGCGTACCGGAGTTGACCGGGCTGAACGCGTTCAGTTGCTTGCCGCCAAGGTATGCGAACAGATTGTAGCCGATCAGCTCGCCCATTTGCCAGGCGATTTGCGCCGTCGGCGGGTAAGGACGGCCGTCCGGGCCCATGTACACGGCGCTGTCGCCGGCCACAAACACGTCCGGATGGGAAACGGACTGCAGGAACTCATTGACCGAAGCGCGGCCGCGGTTCACTTCCAAGCCCGATTCGCCAACCAGCGGATTGCCTTGCACGCCGCCCGTCCATACGAAGGTATTCGCCACGAGCTTTTGTCCGTCTTTAAGATCAATCGTGTTGCCTTCCACATTGGTCACCGGCAGACCGGTCAAGAACCTCACGCCGCGTTTCTCAAGGCTGGCCGTGGCGCGTTCGATCAGGACGTCCGGAAGCACCGGCAAAATTTTCGGTCCCGCTTCCACGAGCATCAGCTTGATGTCGCTTTGGGAAACACCGTAGTTCTTCGTCAGCTCAGGCAGCTTATCGGCGATTTCCCCAACAAGCTCGACGCCCGTCAAACCGCCGCCGCCGATCACGATGGATGCATCCGCTTCGTTGCCGGAGGCTGCATATTCACGGATACGGGATTCGATATGCTCGTGAATCCGTTTGGCGTCGTCCGCCGATTTCAGCACCATACTGTACTTTTCCAAACCTGGAATGCCGAAATAAGCGGTGATGCTGCCTAATCCAACGACGAGGGCATCATAGGACAAAACCGTGCCGTCGGAGAGTTTGACTTCTTTCTTGTCGACCGAGAAATTCTCCACTTTGGCGATCCGCAGATCGATGTCTTTTCCTTTGAACAGCTTCTCCAGCGGCAAAGACACCGCGCGTTCCGAAATGCTGCCCGCCGCCAAACGATGCAGCTCGGTGATGATCTGATGCGTCGGATATTGGTTGACTACCGTGATCCGCGCCTGCGATTTATCCATGAATTTACGGGCCGACAAAGCGCTGAGTACGCCGCCGTAGCCGGCGCCCAAAATTAAAATGTGTTTTGACATAATCGTTTTTCCTCCGTTAGTTTTGATGACGGTCCCGTTCACCGGAAACTTGAAGATAAGCGTTCACGAACCGAAGCAGCTTTTGGGTTTGCGGATCCTTCAGCATCTTCATTAACCCAAACACGCCGATCACCTCTTGGCTGTCCTCGGCGCGGTCTTTCGCTTCGATGACGTTCGCGGCCAGATGCTTCACTTTGCCCACGACCGGTCCGGCGATTTCCGAAATGGCGCCAACGGTATCGCTCTTCAGGACTTCGTCCGCAGCCACCGTTTTGGCAAAATCATACGTTTTCGTCAAAACCCCTACGAGTTCGTTCAATTTGGGAAGCTGCTCCACCAGGGCGGTCAGCGATTGCTGCACCTCCGGCTTCAAGAGCTGCTCCAGGAGCTCCTGCTGCCCGCTAGCGGCCGGGACTGCAGTTTGCTCCGCCTTCGTTTCAGTTACTGTTTCTGACATATTCGATTCTCCTTTGCGATAATCTGAGGATTAACCTGCCGAACTCCAGTTCAAGCATAGTGTTCCTCCTTTGGATGCCTCTAACCCGCTTCGAGTTAGTGAAAATTTGCACATCTTAACCTTGAACAATTCGAATAAATTGTAACACATTTTCAATAAAAAAGGACCGCGAAAGTGATAAATTTCACGGCCCCTATCGATATCAATTTTCGATGAATCCTAATTCCCGCACGAGGACGACAACGTCTCTTTCAAAAAATCATAAAAAAGCTTTTCCGTCGGCGCAAGCTCCCGATTGGCCGGAATGATCACCCCGACCTCCCGGGTCACCTGCGGCTCCATCATCGGCAGCGACACGATCGTGGACGGAATATGCTCGCCCAGCGCGATTTCGGGAAGCAGCGTCAACCCAAGCCCGGCTGCCACCAGCCCCTTGATCGCATCCAGATCGTCCCCTTCGAACGAAACCTTCGGTTGGAATCCGATTTTGTCGCAGGCGTCGACCACGATTTCCCGCAGGACAAATCCTTTGGGGAATAAAACGAACACGTCATCCCGCAGATCCTCCAGCCCCACCGCTTTGCGGCCGGCCAGCCGATGTCCCGCGGGCAGCAACACCTTGAACTTCTCGCGGAACAACGCCTCGCCCGTTACCTGCGGCTCCCCTTGTGGCACCGGACCGATCATGGCCAGGTTCATCACGCCGCCGCCGACCCAGTCCAGCAGCTCCCGATAGGATCCGTGCTGCAGTTGAAAATGCACCTCCGGGTACCGGCTCCGGAACGCCGACACGACCTTCGGCACCAGGTTCGCGGCCAGGCTGCTCGGAAAGCCGATGCGGACCGTCCCGCGCTCCGGATCAAGATATTCGTTGATTTCCTGGCGCGCCTGTTCAATGACCTTCATCATTTGCTCCATATGCTGCAGGAACTGCCGGCCGATCGGCGTCAGCTTCACCTTCCGGCCTTCATGGACAAACAGATCGACGCCCAGCTCCGACTCCAGCTTAAAGATTTGCCGGCTGACGGCCGACTGCGACACATGCAGCGCATACGACGCTTCCGTCACATGCTCCAGCTTGGCCGCCTCCATAAAGTATTGGATTTGCCTGAGCTCCATCCCCTCACCCCGTTCGCTGCATTATAGTGGTTCACCCGGTTAGGCAAAGATTATAGCTTACACCTCGTGTTAATATATTAAAAACCATTATATCGACTCCCCTACGAAAACGGAAGCGCGAAAGGCATTTTCGTAAAGGAAAATAAAAAGTCGACAGCTGCTGGATGCCTGAAGGAGGAGGCAGACATCTTGTCCAAACACAAAAATCAAGCGTGTGGCGACGAACATCCTATGCAAGTGTAAAAGTGCAGTTCATGAAGCTCGTAAGCCGAATTCCACGATAATGAAGTGTACTTTTGCAGTTGGGCCACTTTGCCGTCAACCATGAAGCAGTCTCTCAGCCTCCGGTCATAAAAAAACGGCGATGCCGGTTTCCCTAACATCGCCGCCTACTTCCCGTATGTGACTTATTCCTCCGGGCAATCCAGCAAGTACAGGTTGCGGTACCGCGGCTCGCGAGCCAGCAGTTCCGCATGGCTGCCGCGCATGACGATTCGTCCGTGCTCCATGAAGACGATCTCGTCCATCCGTTCCGCGCCGACGAGGTGATGCGTCACCCAGATCAACGACTTGCCTTGCGTCGTGCGGAAGATCGTCGCCAGCAGCTCGCGTTCGGTGCGCGGATCGAGGCCGACCGTCGGCTCATCGAGGATGAGCACCGGTGTATCCTGCAGGAGGATCCGCGCCAGGGCCACGCGCTGCCGTTCGCCGCCGGAGAACCGCCGACCCGTTTCACGCATCGGCGTGTTCATCCCCTGCGGCAGCGCGGCAACCAGCGGGCCGAGCTGCGCCGCCTGCGCGGCCCGGCCGATCTCCTCGTCCGTCGCCTCCGGACGGCCGAGCCGGATGTTGTTCGCCACCGTCGTGTCGAACAGGTGGGGGCTTTGGTTCAGGACGGAGATCACTTCCGGCATCCGGTCGCCGTAGGCGGCGGCCGGGATGCCGTTGATCTGCACCGTCCCGCCGCTTGGGGCAAGCGCGCCCTGGATCAGCTTCAGCAGCGTCGACTTGCCTGCGCCGCTGCGGCCGATCACCATGATCCGCTTGCCCTGCGGAATGTCCAGCGAGACGCCGTCCACCGAATCGGCGTCCTCCGCCGCGTAGGCGAAGCGGACGTCTCGCAGCCGCACATCAGCGGCAGCGGTGCGCGAGACGCCTTCGCCCGCCGCAGCGGAAACCGAGCCGCCGGCCGCAGGATCCAGTGCGCCGGTACCGGCACCCTCGCCCGAGATCCGGGCGAGCCGATTCAGCGACACGCGGTACTGCGGCGTGCGCTCCACTGCTTCGGACACGGGCAGAAACGCGTCCGACAGCGGAAACACGATCAGCACGAAGGCCGCGATCAGCGTGGCGTCGATCCGTCCGGCCGCCGCTTCGCCGCCGGCCCAATACACCATCGAGACTACGACGAGCCCCACGACGAAATGGCCGATGAAGCTGCGCCAGCGGGCCCAGGCCCGCAGCTTGCGGTCCTTGCGGGCTACCGCGGCCTCATCTTGCGCATACGATTTCAGGAACTCCTCCGTCCGCCCGCTGATCACCCAATCGCCGATCCCCATCACGGCATCGGTTAACTTCTGGTAGAGCCCATTCCGCTCGCGTTTGACTTCCTCGTTCGTCGCCCGCGTCAGCCGCAGCGAAAGGTAAGGAAGCACCGCGACGAGAACGAAAATGTACGCCGCCAACAGCAGTGCAAACGCAACGTCGAACACGCCCATGGCGATCACTGCTGCGGCATACAAGATCAGCGCCACAACACTGGGGAAAACGGTGCGGATATACACGTTTTGCAGCTGCTCGATATCGTCGGCCAGCGCGCCGAGAATATCGCCCGTCCGGAAGCGGGAGCGGATGAACAACGCTTGCGGTTCCAGCACGCGGTACAAGCGCACGCGCATTTTCGCCAGGATCCGCAGCACCGTATCATGGCCGACCAGCCGTTCGACATAATGGATCACCGCCCGGCCGATCCCAAAGGTGCGGACGCCGACGATCGGAACGTATACCAGCAAAATGTTATAAGGCTGCAACGCCGATTTGGAGATGAGAAATCCGGAAGTAAACATCAACATCCCGGCGGTCAACAGCGTAAGCACGCCCAAAATCAGATAGAGCGCAAACCTTCCGCTATACAACCGAAAATACGGACGAATCCAGGACTCTTGCTTCATGTAATCTCCCCCCGCTGCGCCGACGCCAACCGATAATAAGCTCCCCGCTTGGCCATCAGCTCGGTATGCGTGCCGGCTTCCGCCACCCGGCCCTGTTCCATCACCACGATGCGGTCCATTTCGCGCATCCAGTGCAGCCGATGGGTCGCCAAGATCACCAGCTTCCCTTCAAACAGGGGCAACATCGTATTCTTCAGCTCGTATTCCGTCTCGATATCCAAATGCGCCGTCGGTTCGTCGAGCAGAATGACGGGCCGCCGGCTGAGCAAAGCCCGGGCGAGCGCCACGCGCTGTTCCTGGCCGCCGCTCAACGGACGTCCGCCGCCGCCGATGAGCTCGTCGAGCCCGCCCGGCAAGCTGCGCACGAGCCCGTCCAGCCCGGCCGCCGCCGCCGCCCGTTCCACTTCTTCCCGCGTAGCTTCCGGCGCATTAAAGCGGATATTGTCCGCCAACGATCCGCTGAAAATATACGGGTTCTGCGGGATATAGGTGATCTGCTCCCGCCAGCCCGGCGCCGTCAAATCGCCTAGCTCCGTGCCGTTCAGCGCGAACCGGCCCGAGGTCGGTCGCAGGAAGCCGCCGAGCACGTCGATCAGCGTCGATTTGCCGGCCCCGCTTTCGCCGATGATGCCGATCGTGCCCATGCCGCCCAGCGTCAGGTTCACCTCGGCCAACGAAGGCTTGGCTTCCGCCTCGTGGAGGACGCCGATCCCGCGCAGGCTCAGCGTGCTTTCCGGCGTCCACGTCCAGCTCGTCCCCGGCGGAATGGGCGCGGCTTTCGCCGCCTCTTCGTCCGCGGCGGCGATAATCTCGTTCATCGCTTCGCCGGCGGCTTTACCGTCCTGAGTGGCGTGAAAATCCGCGCCGACCATCCGAACCGGCAAGAAATATTCCGGTGCCAAGACGAGCACCGTCAACGCCGGCAGCAGCACCATCTCGCCATTAACCAACCGCAAACCCAGGCTAACCGCGACCGAGGCGACGGACAGCATCGTAAAGAAGTCCAGGGCAAACGAGGACAGGAATGCGACCCGAAGCGTCCGCATCGTAGCCGACCGATAGGAGTCGCTGACCCGTTCAATCGAGGCTTCATGCGATTTGCTGCGCCCTAAGAATTTCAACGTCTCCAGCCCGCGAAGCGAATCGACGAAATGATTGGATAACGTTCGGTAGGATTTCAGTTGCCGCTCGGTCTGCTTGCGTGCCGCAAGCCCGACTAAGATCATAAAGGCGATCAGGATGGGCATCGTCAGCGTCAAAATGACCCCGGACGCCAGATCCAGCTTATACACGTAAGCCAAAATCAAGACCGGCGTGAAGCCCGTCGCCAGCATACGCGGCAGGAACAACTCGAGATAATTGCGGTACTTCGTTACGCCTTCCAGCACCAAAGTGACCAAGTTCCCGGTGCCTTCGGTTCCGGCGAAACGAGGCCCCAATTGAAACAGCTTCTCCAGTACCTGCTCCCGCAAGGTCCGCCCCGTCTCCTCGGCAAATGCGTAGGCCGTCTTCTGCTGCAGCATGCCGCAGCCTTGCCGCACGATAAAAGCAAGCAGGAACAAACCGGCCCCGCCGGCTTGTTCCTGCAGCTTGGCTCCGGCAAACAGGGCGGAGACGATCTCCGCCAACCATTTGGCCTGCCAGATGATTGCAAAGCTTTGAACCAGGGTCAGCAAGGCCATGATCGCCATGACCGGCTTGATCCCCGTGATTTTCATTAATCCGCGTCCCATTAATATTCCAAATGCTCCTTCTCGTGTACGCGTTTATGGAAGACGAAATAACTCCAAATTTGATAGCCTAATACGAACGGCAGCAGGCTTAGCGCCACGATCGTCATGACTTTCAGCGAGTAGTGGCCGGAAGCGGCGTTATCGATCGTTAAGGAGAACGCTTCGCTGATCGAGCTGACCATGACCCGCGGGAACAAGCCGACGAACACCGCGGCGATCGACAAAGCGATCATCGTGCCGGTCATGCCAAACGCCCAGCCGTCCTTTTGTTTCGAGATGAACCAGCCGGCCAGCACGAATGCGGCTACGCCCAAGACGGCAACCAGGCCGATCAGCACGCCGCGCACTTCGAACACGTCCGTTTCGAAGAACGTCAACACGCCGAAGAGGACGAACAAAGCGGCGAGCGGAATCAACAGCTTGCGGGCCAGCTTCCGAGCCCGTTCCTGCAGGCTGCCGGTCGTCCGCAAGGAGGCGAACAGCAATCCGTGAACGAGGCAAAGCATCACGACGGTAATGCCGCCGACCAAGGTATACAGGTTGACCATATCAAACAACCCGGCCTTCATTTCCATATCTTCGCCGATCGGCAAGCCCTTCAGCAAGCCGGAGAAGACAACGCCGAGCAGAAACGGAGGCAACAGGCTGCCGATGAAGATCGACCAATCCCACGTGCTTTTCCATTTCTCATGGCCCACTTTACCGCGAAACTCGAAAGCGACGCCGCGCGCGATCAAAGCAAGCAGCAGCACGACAAGCGGGGTATAATAACCGCTGAACAACGTGGCGTACCAGTTCGGGAACGCAGCGAACATCGCGCCGCCGGCCGTGAGCAGCCATACCTCGTTCGCGTCCCAGAACGGTCCGATCGAATTGATCAGGACCCGCCGTTCCATATCATTTTTAGCCAAAAATTTGGTGCTCATTCCCACCCCGAAGTCAAAGCCCTCCAGGAAGAAGAAGCCGATAAACAACACCGCGACAAGGACAAACCACAGCTCATTAAGAGACAGCATGATATCCCTCCTTACCGAATGGATCCGCCGAATGATCCGCGCCGTCTCCCGTCTCGTCATTCGGTCCCTTCTTGATGACTTTCACGAACAAGTAAACCAATACCGCACCGAGTACCGAATAAATCGCCGTAAAGGCAATCAGCGAGAACAGGATCTGTCCGCCCGTTACGCTTGGCGATACGCTGTCCGCCGTTTGCATCAGCCCGAATACCGTCCACGGCTGACGTCCGAATTCGGTCATGATCCAACCCGAAGTATTCGCGATAAACGGCAGCGAAATCGACCACAACATAAAGCGGTAAAACCAGGTGTTCGGTTTGTCGAGCTTTTTGCGCCAAGCCAGATACGTCCCGTACAAGCCAAGCACGATCATCAAGCAGCCGGCGGCGATCATGATCCGGAAGCTCCAGAAGGTCGTCCGTACGGGAGGAATGTAGTCCCCAGGTCCATAAGTTTGTTCATATTCGGCTTGCAGCTCGTGCATGCCTTTGACCTCGCCGGAGAACTTGCTGTAAGACAGGAAGCTCAGCAGGTAAGGGATTTTGATCTCAAAATTGTTCTTTCCGTCGTCCGAATCGATATGCGCATAAAGCGTCCAAGGCGCAGGGTCGCCTGATTTGCCCCAAAGGCCTTCGGAGGCGGCCATTTTCATCGGCTGCGTCTTGACCAAATATTGAGCTTGTTGGTGACCGAACAGCGCCGTCCCAAACGAAGCGATCACGGCGACGATGATGCCGATCGTAAACGATTTTTTGAAGAAGGCAACATCCTGACGTCTCAACAGCTTATACGCGCTGATCCCGGCGATCAGGAAAGCCCCGGTGGCAAAAGCGCCCAGAACCGTGTGCGGGAACTCCACCAACAATTGTCCATTGGTGACCAAAGCGAAGAAATCGTTCATCTCCGCACGTCCGTTATTCACCTCAAACCCGACGGGATGCTGCATAAACGAGTTGGCAGCCAAAATCCACAGCGCCGAAACCGTCGTTCCCAAAGCGACCAGCCAAATGCAAAGCAAATGGACTTTTTTGGACAAGCGGTCCCATCCGAAAATCCAAAGTCCGATAAACGTCGATTCCATGAAGAAGGCAAACAGCGCTTCGATCGCCAGCGGCGCGCCAAAGACGTCCCCGACGAACCGGGAGTAATCCGACCAGTTCATGCCGAACTGGAACTCCTGGAGAATCCCCGTCACGACCCCTACCGCGAAATTGATCAGGAACAGTTTCCCCCAGAACTTCGCCATCCGTTTGTATTCTTCTTTCCCCTTGGCAACGTACATCGTTTCCATGATCGCGATGAGCAGCACCAGACCGATGGAGACAGGGACGAAGAAGAAATGGAAAATCGTTGTGACTGCAAACTGAAGGCGAGCAAGCAGAATCGGATCCAGCATTTCTTTTCCCTACTTTCTAATGATTATTATCTAATGTGAATTCTATCACCGGATCATGAAAACGAACGGTCAAAAAATAATAATTTTGTGACAGAAATCACATGAGAAATGTCACAACTGCGAACTCCGGGTCCAAACCCGCGTCAGATCAACGTTTTTTGAAGGTCGGTCAATTTTGACATTACTGTGAATGGCCCTTTTTGAACCCGTCGAGGAGGTGCAGTAGCGTGAATACCGGGTGGCGCCATAGCATCCGCGGCCCGGCAAAAGCCATCACCCGGCGGATCTGTTCCCGCTGGGCGGCCGCGTAGCAATGCACGGGGCACGCCAGGCAAGTTGCCTTGCCTTCACCGAACCGGCAGCGGTCAAGCCGCTGCTCGGCATACCGGTGAAGCTCGGCGCACTCGGCGCATAAAGATGTTGCACCAGCACGAACCGCCCCGGGTTGCTGAGGGTCGGCCTGTTCCCTGCCGCCATGGAGTTTGCGGCAATACAATGCAATCATCAGGGCCACGGTTTTCTTCTCGCGGCGAATCCGCGGCCCATCGACGCTAGATGCCATCCGGCGTCTCCTCCTTATCCGCTCCACGCGTCCGGAAGGCCCGGGTCCAACCGAGCCACGTCCCGACGATCATCAGGACGCCGTAAGCGACAACTCCAAACGGAAGGGTCGTCGCCAGCCAATGCAGCAAGCCGAATCCGCCCAGCAGCAGCATCAACCCCATGATGACGAAGCTTTGGTTCTGCTGCCCCGCTGCTTCAAACGGCTCGGAGAAGGGCAATCCCTTGCGTAACAACAGGAAACATAAGATGGCGTAACATTGCATCGCCAGCCCCGCCACGATCAGGTCCGGTAAAATGGAAGCTCCGAAAAGCACGGCGAAAATCGCAGCCTCCACAACAAACAAAGGAAGCATGAGCCGAAAAATGCAGGCCAGCAAGGCCCCTTTGTAAATCGGCGCTTCGCCGGGGATCGGGGCAGTCCGATAGATCCAGGCCGCTTTATATCGGCCCGAGTAACGCAGCATCATAATTACCGTCGGCAGCATAATGCCGCTAAAATAAATGAACAAATACGAGCGGGAACCGGCGATTCCGTCCAAACCCTGATCGAGTCCGTTCGAGAACAGGAAGATGAAGGGGAACACGATGGAGAAGCCCAAGGAAGGGTACACCTTTAGCTTGAACTCCCGCTCCGTTCCCATCATCGACCAGGCAAAACGGAAGAAGGCACTCTCCTGCGGCGTAGAACAAAGCCAATCGGATAATCGGCGCAGCGCTTTTCCCGAGCTTTGGCTGCTCTTGGCACTGGGTTCCGCCAGCTTCTGCAGGTTCCGCTCCAGCGACGGCATCAGCTTCAGGTATACCAGGAAGGCGGCGAGCGGAACGATGATGGACAACGCCGCCAGCCCGGCATACGTTAGGCCTCCGCCCGGATGAAGCAGCGTTTGAAAAGCGGCGCCGACCCATACCGGCGGCAACAGGTATTGCCACCACGCTGGCTTGAAGACGATGTCCACGGCCGTGAAGTCGAACAGCCGGACCAACACTTGGTAACCAACCGCAATCGTAATCGTCATCCCGATCTGCACGTAATTGATCATATCCTTCACCTTCTCGCCGTCAAAAAACCGCAGCACGCCCAAATACAGCAGCGCGGTCAATACCACGATCAGCAGATCCATCAGGATCAACTGCAGCAGCATCAGGACAAAGAAGCCGATTCCCTGCCGAAACAACCCGACCGCCAGCGGAATGACCGCAATCGCTCCGGTCAGAAAAAACAAATAAATAAAGATATGCACCGTCTTCGCCATGGTGATGGTCCGGCGGGAGATCGGCTTGGTCGCGAGAATGCTCCGGTCCCGGATATCCAGCAGCACCGAGGAGAAGTCGGAAATCATCGCGGTCATGACCATAAACATCATGATGCCGAACAGGATGCTCACCTGAAACAGTAAGTTGTCCCCCATCAAGACGAACATTGAACTAAGTCCGCCGAAAATGACGTACAACCAAAGCGAACGCAGGAACTGGTTCCCGTCCTGAGCTTCGTCCTGCTGCTTCTTCCTCGACTTATTGACCAGCGTCGGCACCCTTCTGGCGTCCATCGTCAGCTTCACCTGAAGAATTCGCCGCATCACCGGATAGTCCGCGCCCATCTTCTCGAATAATCCGCGGAATCGGTCCAACACCTGCAGGCTTCTCATCTCTTCCATCCGCTACACCTCTTGCACGATGGACACGAGCCGGCCGGCAATATCCTGATGTTCGTTAAACCCGGTCAATTGGTTGAAGATCTGCTCCAGCGACCCTTCGTGGTTCTGTTCCTTCAACTCATCGAAGCTGCCGTCGGCCACGATGCGCCCCCCGTCCAACAGAACGATTCGGCTGCTGATCTTCTCGACCACGTCCATAATATGAGAGGAGTAAAAAATCGCCTTGCCTTGCGCGGCCAAGAGAGCAAGCATTTCCTTGACGACCATGACGCTGTTGGCGTCAAGTCCGCTCAGCGGCTCGTCCAAAAACAGCACGTCCGGATTGTGCAGCAAACTGGAGATCAGCAGCACCTTTTGCTTCATCCCTTTGGAGAACGTCGAAATCCGGGAGTTAAAGACGTCCTTCAGGCCAAACTCCGTCATCATTCGCCGGGATTTCATCTCCGCGTCATCGGCGGATAACCCATACAACTCGCCAATGAAGGTCAGGTATTCGCGTGCCGACAGCGTATCGTACAGCTCGGCGATTTCCGGGACGTAGCCGATTCGCTTCTTGTAATCGACGCCGCCGTCGCCAGGATTTTGTCCAAACACCTGCACTTTCCCTTGATATCCTTCGACCAGGCCAAGCATGATCTTGACCGTCGTGCTCTTGCCCGCCCCGTTTGGTCCGATGTAACCGATAATCTGACCGGGATACACCTCCAAATCAACGCCGTTTAGGACTTGGCGTCCTCCGTAACTCATGCGCAAATCCGCCAACCTGATCACCGGATCTTTTGTCGTCGTCATCGAATCGATTCAGCTCCTTTCACCTGCCCCCAGTTTACCATAGATTTCCTTATGCAAGCGGGGGATTTCCTCACACAAAAAGGCATCCCCCGAACCGGACCGGTACGGAAGATGCCTTCTTTATTTAAAAGGGATGTTCATTATCCCTGAGAATTGGACGGAATAAATCCGCTGATATCCACGCCAAGCCCTTGCGCCAAGCGCATGCCGTATTCCTGGTCGGCGCGGAAGAAGTTGCACACGGCGCGAAGCTGAACCTGCTCCGGCGTTTGCTTCAAATCATTCACCAGGTTGTGGATGAGGTGATCCTTCTCCTCGGACGTAAAGCTCCGGTACAACTCGCCCGCTTGGGTGAAATCGTCGGTTTTGGCGATTTTCTCACGGCCGATGTGCCCGCTGACCGGGACCACGCTGTCGCGATAAGCCGGATCTTCCTTGGGACTCGAATCGAAGCTGTTCGGTTCATAATTGATCGGCGACGGATCCTGCTTCACGTTCATGAAGCCATCCCGCTGATGGTTGCGCACCGGCGCGTACGGGCAGTTGACCGGGATTTGCAAGTAGTTGGCGCCAAGCCGGTAACGCTGGGTATCCGGGTAAGAGAACAATCGACCCTGCAGCAGCTTATCTTCAGACGGTTCGATCCCGGGAACGAGCACGCTTGGCGAGAAAGCCGACTGCTCCACTTCCGCGAAGAAATTCTCCGGATTGCGGTTCAGCGTCATCGTGCCGATTTTCACCAACGGGTAGCTGTCTTCCGGCCATACCTTCGTCGGATCCAGCGGGTCAAAGCTCCAAAGGTCCAGATCCGCCACCGGCATCAGTTGCACGTTCAGCTCCCACTGCGGGTATTCCCCGCGCTCGATATGCTCGTGCAAATCGCGCGTCGCATGGTTGAAATCGCGTCCCTGAACTTCGCGGACTTCGTCCGCCGACAGGTTTTTCACGCCCTGCTTCGATTTCCAAGTGTATTTCACGTACGTGATCTTGCCCTCCGCATTGATCCATTTGAACGCGTGAACGCCGAAGCCGTCCATCTGGCGGTAATTCGCCGGCGTCCCGTTGTCCGAGAACACCCAGGTCATCATATGCGTGGATTCGGTCGACAGGGTCATGAAATCCCAATAGCGGGCCGGGTCTTGAATGTTCGTGTCCGGAGCCGGCTTCAGCGAGTGAACCATGTCCGGGAACTTGATCGCGTCTCGGATGAAAAAGACCGGCAAATGATTCCCCACCAAATCGTAGTTGCCTTCTTCCGTATAAAACTTCACCGCAAATCCCCGCGGATCGCGCGCCGTTTCCGGAGAACCTTGGCCGTGAATGACCGTGGAGAAACGGACGAACACCGGGGTTTCACGTCCGGCCTCCTGCAGGAAGTGGGCTTTTGTGTATTCCGCCATGCTGCGATCGGTAACGAATACGCCATGGGCACCTGCACCGCGGGCATGCACGACGCGTTCCGGAATCCGTTCGCGGTCGAAATGCCCCAGCTTCTCGAGCAGATGGTAATCCTCAAGTAGCGTGGGGCCACGCCCTCCCGCCGTTCGCGAATTTTGATTATCGCCTACCGGAGCTCCTTGATTCGTTGTCAACCGGTTATCCATCATATCATTCCTTTCAATTTATTATTGCACTTAGACTTATTCTAAAATCTATAATAAATAGTATCACTTCCGCCCTTGGGCTGCATGAAGGTTCCATGAGGGCTTGATGAAGAAAATACAATCGCCTCCTTGTTACCTCCGTTAGTATGAGAATATGGGGAGATCAACGCGAGTATGTCACTTTCCGTGCGGTCTGCCGCCTCTGCAATTTGAAAATCGTACCCGGGAATGCTATACTCACCCTGAATTTAAGTAAGCAGACAGAGAAGGAGCGACACCTCATGGATTTCGTAACTTTAAATAACGGATTACAAATGCCCAAGCTGGGGTTCGGGGTATGGCAGGTGCCTGACGAAGGAGCTACCGCCGCGGTGGCCAAGGCGCTGGAGGTAGGTTATACCTCGATCGATACGGCGATGATCTACCGCAACGAGGTTGGCGTCGGCAAAGCGATCCAGCAATCCGGCATCGCCCGCGAGAAGCTGTTCATCACCACGAAAGTGTGGAACAGCGACCAGGGCTACGACAGCACGTTGCGAGCCTATGACGAGAGCCTGGAAAGACTGGGGCTCGATGATGTCGATTTGTACCTGATTCACTGGCCGATGCCGCAAGTGGATCAATATGTAGAGACATACAAAGCGCTTGAGAAGCTATATCGCGACGGACGCGTCAAAGCGATCGGGGTATGCAACTTCGAGATCGAACATCTGGAGCGCCTGCTGAACGAAACGGAGATCAAACCGGTACTGAATCAGGTGGAATGCCATCCGCATCTGGCTCAGAACGAGCTGAAAGCCTTCTGCGCCAAGCACGACATCTTCGTTGAAGCGTGGAGTCCGCTGGAGCAAGGCGGCGAAGTATTGACCGATGCCGTGGTGAAATCCATTGCCGAAGCGCACGGGAAAACGCCGGCGCAAGTCGTTCTCCGCTGGCATCTGCAAAACAATACGATCGTCATTCCGAAATCGGTCACCCCTTCGCGGATCGAAGAGAATTTCAACGTGTTCGACTTCAACCTGACTGATGCCGAAATGGAGCGGATTAACGGCTTGAACCTCAACCGCCGCAAAGGCTCGCATCCGAACGAGATGCATATGCGTTAAGAGCGCTTACGTCGATTTGTCGGCTAATGGACTCCCGCGACCTTATTTGCCCATTTCCCGGCTATTTCCCGCACTAACGGACCCCGGTGATCTTATTGGGTTTCCTAGGCGGTCATTTGACTGTTATAGGCCAGAATAAGGGCTCCTGATTTCGTTAGAATTGGTAAAACGAACATTATGGAAGAATACCGGCCTCTGAGTCCGTTAGCATACAAAAACGCGGGTTGCATGAGAGTTCTCAAGCAACCCGCGTTTTGATGTTCAAGTTATTGAATCCCTTCCTGCACCTCTTGGATCATTTCCGGAACCGAGATCAGTCCGCCGCCGGATAGATACCAGTAGCTAGGATCGAGGTAAACGATCTTACCGTCTTTGAAGGCATTTGTCTTCTTGACGAGATCGTTCTCGACGATTTCCTTGGCAGGGGTCGCTTGTTTGCCTTCTTCGGTGACAACCGCATCGCGATCCACGACAAACAGGTAATCCGGATTCTTCTCGGCCACGAATTCGAAGGAAATTGAGTTCCCGTGCGTATCAACCTTGATGCTCTCGTCCACTGGCGTTACGCCCAATACGTCATGAACCAAGCCGAAGCGCGATCCCGGGCCAAACGCGCTGACTTTGCCGCCGGTCGTCAGGATGATCAGCCCCTTCTTGCCGCCGGCCGAAGTCACGTCATTCACCGCTTTAACCGAATCGTTAATCGCCGCCAATTCCTTCTCTGCTTCGGCTTCCTTGCCAAACAGCTCGCCAATAGTTGTCACGTTCTCCGTGAAGGATTCCATATACCGCTGCGTATCGACGCCCAAAAAGATCGTCGGAGCGATTTTGTTCAGCTCCTCATACGCTTCGGAAGACCGTCCCGAGATGAAGATCACGTCCGGCTTCAGCGCGTTCAGCTTCTCGAAATCCGGTTCGAACAGCGTGCCGGCATTCGTATATTTGCTGTCGTTGTATTTCTCCAAGTGACCCGGTAAGTTGCCCTGCGGTACGGCTGCCACCTCCACGCCAAGCTTGTCGAGCGTCTCAAGCGTACCGTAGTCGAAGACGACGACCTTCGCCGGATTTTTCTTCAAGGTTGCTTCGCCGAGCTGATGCTTGATCGTGATCTCTTCATTTTCTGCAGGCGCTGCCGCCACCGGCTCCGCCGTATTGGTGCCGGACGCTGCTTCATTGCCGCCGCCCTTATTCCCACCGTTACTGCTATTGCTGTTCGCGCCGCATGCCGCAAGCGCAAAGACCAACGTCAATGTTGCCAGCATAAACGTAATTTTCTTCGCTTTCACTTTTTAAACTCCCCCTAAACTTGTCAAATGGCATTAAAGTAAACGCAAATTTTGTTACCGCCGATCTCCTGGACCGGAATGTCCATGTCGTAAACCTCCCGCAACACGGACGGTTCGATAATTTCATCCGTCGGGCCTTCCTTGACCACCTTGCCATCCTTCAGCGCCACGATGTAGTCGGAGTAGCAGGAGGCAAAGTTAATGTCGTGGATGACCAAAATCACCGTTTTCCCCAATTCGTCCACCAATCGGCGCAACACATTCATGATTTGTACCGAATGGTTCATATCCAAATTGTTCAAAGGCTCGTCGAGCAGTACATATTCGGTGTTCTGCGCGATAACCATGGCGATGAACGCCCGCTGCTTCTGCCCCCCGCTTAATTCGTCCAGATACTTATGCTGCATGGACTCCAAATGCATATAACGGAGCGCTTCGTCAACCTGCGCCTCGTCGTCTTTCGTCAGGCGTCCCTGCGAATACGGGAACCTCCCGAAATTGACGAGATCCCGCACCGTAAGCCGAATGTTGAGGTGATTGGACTGCTTGAGTATCGAAATTTTCTTGGCGAGCTCCCCGCTTTTCCACTGGCCGATTTCCCGGCCCTCGATCTGGATTTCTCCCGCGTCCTTGGCAATGAGCCGGCTGATCATGGACATCAAGGTACTTTTCCCCGCTCCGTTCGGTCCGATAAAGGAAGTGATCTTGCCCTTGGCGATCTCCAGCGACACGTTGTCGACGACCTTTTTGCCGCCATACTGTTTCGTTACTCCACTGACCTTTACCACGATTTATTCTCCTTTAACAGCAGATAGATGAAGTACACTCCGCCGGCAAAGTTGATGATGACGCTAAGCGAAGTGGTGAAGGTAAACACTCTTTCGACGATCAGCTGACCGCCGACCAGGGCGATGAAGCCGATCAGGGAAGCGCCGAGAATCAACGTTTTATGGCGGTAGGTGTTCAGGAACTGGTACGCCACATTGGCAACCAGCAACCCCAGGAACGTAATCGGTCCGACCAACGCCGTCGAGATGGAGATCAAGACCGCCACGACGACCAGCATCCGCTTGACGACATACTCATAGCCGACGCCGAGGTTGACCGCATGATCCCGCCCCAAGGCCAGCACATCCAGATATTTGGCGAATCTCGTAAAATAAAGCGCCACCAACAATACCCCTGCCAGCGATATCAACAATAAATCGGAATGGACATTGTTAAAGCTGGCGAACATTTTGTCCTGGATCACCAGGAATTCATTCGGGTCGATCAGCTTCTGCAGAAAGGAAGTCACGCTGGAGAAAAACGTGCCGAAAATAATCCCGATCAACAGGAGGTGGTAAATGTTGCGTCCTTCCTTGCGAAACAGCATGCGGTAGAGCAGCATCGCAAACACGACCATCAACCCGACCGCCATGACGAAACGCAAATTCTTGCTCATCATTGTCAAAGCCGTGCCACCGATCAGGAAGACGATCATCGTCTGTAGCAGCATGTAAAGCGAATCCAGCCCGATGATGCTCGGCGTCAAAATCCGGTTGTTCGTAATCGTCTGGAACACGACCGTGGAGAAAGCAATGGCAGTACCCGTGAGAAGGATGGCGATCAGTTTTTTGCCCCGCCGCGGCAATATGTAGTCCCACTGTCCTCCCGCATCGATCGTCATGAAGACGACCGCAAGCAGAACGGCGATGCCGGCAAGGGTCCAAAGTTTGGCGTTATGGCTCATAGGTCTTTCTCCTCATCAGCAGATACAGGAAAATCCCGCTTCCGATCACCCCGACCGTGAGTCCGATCGACACCTCGTACGGATAGATGATCACCCGGCCCAAGATATCGCAGGCCAGCACGAAGACCGCGCCCAGCAAAGCCGTATGGGTTAAATTATCCTTCAGATTGTCGCCGCGGAACATCGTGACCAGATTCGGAATGATCAGTCCGAGAAAAGGAATCGAACCGACCGTCAGCACGACGACGGCGGTCACCAGCGCCACCAGGGCCAATCCGATATTGACGACCTGCTTGTAGTTCAATCCGAGGTTCACGGAAAATTCCTCGCCCATGCCCGCCACCGTAAATTGATTGGCATACATATAGGAGAGCACCACAAGCGGAACGCTGATATACAGCAGCTCGTATCGCCCCTGCATGATCATGGAGAAATCCCCATACAGCCAGGCGGACATGCTCTGAATCAAATTGTATTTGTAGGCGAAAAAGGTCGTTGCTGATTCCACGATGCCGCCGAACATCAACCCGACCAGCGGGATGAAGATCGCATCCTTGTATTTCACCCGATTCAGAATCGCCATAAATAAATAAGTGCCAAGAAGGGCGAAACCAAAAGCGACGGACATCTTGACGAGCGGCCCTGCGGCCGTAAAAACGAGCAGCGACACCATAATGCCGAAGCTTGCGGAATCCATCGTCCCCGCCGTTGTCGGGGACACGAATTTATTGCGGGTCAGCTGCTGCATGATCAAGCCGACGATGCTCATGCTGACACCGGCGATGATCAGGCTGATCAACCGGGGAATCCGGCTGATGCGCAAGAGCTCCCATTGTTCCGGGTCAAAACGCAGCAGCGCCGCAAGCGATACCTCCCCAACCCCGATAAACAAGGAGCCGAGGGATAACATAACCAACAGCACTGCCATATAAGTTTTCTTCATAAGTGTTCGTCCTTACTTTCCTTCCCCTGGCCAGGAGGAAGTTCAAGTTTCTCGCTGCCGGCAGGACAGACGATTTATATGATAATGATATTCATTATCAATTAGTTTGAATTATACCGTCTCGTTTTTGGCACTGTCAACCATTTTAAAATTAAAATGCTGCACGACAAAAAGGCATTCGCCTTGGTCCAGGTCTCTACGAAAACCCTGAACCGTGCGAATGCCCGGTGTTCTTCAAACTTCAAATGCTACAACTCGACCCGCCGTCTCTCTCTCGCCGAAGCCAAGCAGGCTTCCAATACCGCCATGCCTTTGACGGCGTCGGTCGGAGCGAAGCGTGGCGGATGTTCGCCGAAAGCCGCGGCGGCGAAATCATCCAACTCGGCCACGTACGGATTGGCCGATTCCGGCACCTCCGTGCGTTTCTCCCCGCGCACGGTAACGGTAAAAGCGGCCTCATCCCCGCCGGCCGTAAAGGCCAACGGCAGCTCGATCGTCCCTTCCGAGCCGACGATTTCCAGCAGCTGGCGGTGTTCGGTCCACATCCCGCAGTCGAACGTCAGGCCGATGCCGCCGGGGAATTCCGCCAGCCCGGAGGCCATCATGTCGACGCCGCCGTGACGGTCGGAGAACTGGGCCAACACGGTGACCGCCTCCGGCTCTTGGCCGAGCAGGAACCGTGCCGCGCTGAGCGGGTAACAGCCGACGTCGTACAGCGAGCCTCCGCCCCACTCCGGCTTCAGCCGGATGTTGGCCAGATCCTCGGCGTTGTTGAACGTAAACGCCCCGCGGATGGCGCGGAGCTCGCCAATCTCGCCGCTGCCTAGGAGGCTGCGGATCCGGGCCCAGCGCGGGTGGGTGATGGCGGTACATGAACGCTTCCGCCAGCACGACGCCGGCTTTGGCGGCGGCCGCCGCCATTTCCTCGGCCTCGGCGGCCGTCAGCGCGAGCGGCTTCTCGCACAGCACGTGCTTGCCGGCTTCGGCCGCGCGAATCGCCCATTCTTTATGTAAGTGGTTAGGCAGCGGAATATATACGGCATCGATGTCCTCGTCCGCCAGCAGCTCTTCGTAACTGCCGTAGGCTTTCGAGACGTCAAACCGGCCCGCAACCTCCCGGCTTTTGTCCAGATTGCGGCTAGCGACCGCGGCAAGGCTTCCTCTGACGGACTGTTGAATCGCCGGCATGACCGCATTGATCGCGATGCCGGCGCAACCGACGATGCCCCACCGCAGCTGGCGGTTGTTGTTTTGTTCCATGGCTTGCACCCTCTTTTCCCGTGGTTGTCCCCTTCATTGTACCTGTCCGGCGTTGGCAAGTATAGAGGCCCTCCGTCTGATGAAAAACGCATAAACGGGGTATAGTAATCCAAGAGAATTGGATCCACACCATACTTCAGCCAAGGAGACGATCGACCTCATGGAAAATCTGCACGAATTCGTCGAAAAGGTACAGGATCAGCAGCAGAAGCAAGCCAAGAACAAAAAACGCGGCCACGGTAACCCGGCCGGCCAACTTTCGACCAAGCAACATGGCACGCAAAAATAGCACCTCCGCAAAAAAGCCGCTCACAGACAAGCTGTGCAGCGGCTTTCGGCTTTTGCTTATCCCTCGAACCTATCTTGACCGGTGATGAATTCGTTTAACGTCTCTCCGCCTTCGGTGCGGTGGTTCTTAATGGTGGCCAAGCGGCCGTTATCCGCCTCTCCGCCGTTGCCGGCCGTTTGGTTTTGCCCGTTGCTGCTCCCGTTTCCCGTGCCGGGCTTGCGTTGCTGTTTGTTGTTTTCCATGTCGTTTACCTCCTGAGCGTATCTGATGAATGGGAAAGGCCGCTCTGCCTGTTCCTTGGGTTAGCGTTTCTTCCTCAGGATGTTTTTATTCCCGGCGGATAGACTGGACTTAGGTCCAGCTTCTTGGCTCCCCCAGAGACTGAAGTCATCCTTGCGCTTTTGTAGTATGCTGGTATCAGTTAAGTACATAGGCAAAGGAGATTGGATATGAATTTGAATAAAAAATCATGGATTGGTCCCGCGCTTATCTTGCTCGGTATCTACCTCCTCTTCTTCCGCAAGGAAGCGATCAGCGCGGGAACGCTCTTCGGCAACTTCTGGCCCACCCTGTTCATCCTACCGCTCGGTCTGTTCTTCCACTGGATGTATTTTTCGGTCACCGCTCGCAAGGCGACCGGATTGCTGATTCCCGGGGGGATCCTCTTCACCGTTGGCCTGGTCTGCCAGATCGCCACGTTGTTCGACAGTTGGCAGTATTTATGGCCGGGCTTTATTTTGGCCCCGGCCGTCGGCTTGTTTGAGTTCTATTGGTTCGGCAACCGCAACAAATATCTGCTGATTCCCATTAACATTTTGACGGTGCTTTCGCTGTTGTTTTTCGCCGTCTTCTCGCTGGGTTCGCTGTACAACCGGCTGATCTTCGGCCAGCCCGTCCTGGCCATCGCCCTGATGGCCATCGGCGCAGGCGTGATGATCGCCCCGAAGAAACGAATTTGACGTTTCGCTCAAGCAACGCTTAGAGCCGTCCGGATGATCCGGACGGCTCTTTTTTTCGGCTGGCCCGTCTAGATCATTGACACCCACTCAGGCTTCTGGTTATAATTGGCGCAGAACTAAATAACCAACGTTGGATATACAATCTTTTTTCGAAAAGGAAGATCCCCTTGACCAATCTCATCATTCTCGCCTTGTTGCGCGACCATCCGATGCACGGGTACGAAATTCAGCAACTGATCCAAACCAGCCGCATGGACACCTGGACTAACCTGCTGTCCGGTTCGATTTATTATGCGCTGAACAAGATGGAGCAGGAAGGCTTGATCGAAACGAAAGCCGAGGAACGAACCGGCGCGCGGCTCCGCAAAATCTACGGAATTACTGAAGCCGGCGAAGCGGCTTTCCAGAACATGATCCGGGAGTCGCTGACCCTAACTCCCCACTCCGTGAAGTCCGATTTCACCCTGGCGCTGAGCTGGGTCGAGGCTGTGCCCCGCGAGGAGGCGCTGGCCTTGTTACGTCAAAACCTGGGGAAGCTCGAAGACACGCTGGCGTTGTGGCGTCAAGGGCGGGAGTTGAAGAAGGAATACTTGAACGCGTTTACGGAAGCTTCGTTCGACAACGGCATGGCGCTGCTGCAGCTGGATATCGATTATCTGCGGCGGATCATCGGCTTGCTGGAAGCAAAGCCGGAGTAACGCCGTAGAGGCTGGCCGGAGGGCAAGCGGGCTTAAGCATCTGACGGTCCAAGCGCTTGCGGAAGGCCACATGGCCGCGGGCCGGCTCGACCGGTCCTGGGCCGCAAGCGTTAATAGGCCGGAAGGTTAATCAGACGGAAGTAATCGCACGAAGTCTGGGATATGGAGGGCAAACTCATTTTTTTTATGCATATATCCAACGTTGGATAACTAATATTGTCTAAAGGAGAGGATTATGATGCGTGATTTCATTCAAGCGTCCGGTCTCGTCAAAACGTATGGAGAACGGCGCGTCGTGGGCGGCCTGGACTTGACGATTCGGGAAGGCGAGGTGTTGGCCGTGATTGGCCCGAACGGGGCGGGAAAATCAACCACGCTCGATATGCTTCTGGGCCTGCGCCGCCCCGATGAGGGCAGCATACGGTATTGGACACCGAGTCCACACCGGCAGATCGGGGTACAGCTGCAAACCACCCCGTTTTTTCCGGGTTTCAGCGCTTTGGAGAATATGCGGATGTTTGCCGCGTTTTACGGGGTAAAGCTAACCGATCGGGAGATCGCAGACTATCTGGCCCGCTGCGGTCTGGATTCCGCGGCACGCACCGATGCCGCACGTTTGTCGGGCGGACAGCAGAAGCGGCTGGCCATCGCCATGACCCTGGCGCATAACCCGAAGCTGCTGTTTCTCGACGAACCAACCGCAGCGCTTGACCCTCGGGCCCGGCGAGAGGTGCGCGAGTTGATCCGCTCGCTTGCCGAAGCGGGCACCTCCGTCGTGTTCACCTCGCACGATATGGAGGAAGTGCATAAGCTGGCGACGCGTATCGTCATGATCTGCGGAGGCAAGCGGATCGCCGAAGGGTCGGCTGAAGTGCTGCTGGCCAAGTTCGGCGCGGACAATCTGGAAGATCTGTATCTTCAATTGACCGGCGAGTATGAAGGAACGAAGGAGGAATCCAACCATGATTACGATCTTTAGAACAATGTTAACGGGCATTTTGCGGGATGCGCACACCTTGTTTTGGACCATTTTGTTCCCGGTGGCCATGCTGATCGGGCTCGGGCTCTACCTTGACAACCCGGGGTACTCGGAGCGGCTCCTGGCCGGCGTTCTGACCATGAACGTCCTGTTCGGGGCCGCGATGGTGACGGCCTTCCAGGTGATGGCGCAGCGGAACCGGGGCGTCTACAAGTTGCTGCGGGCCACCCCGTTCCCGACCGCCAAGTTCATCCTGGCGATGACCGGATCGCGCACCGTCCTGACCCTGATCGTCAGCGCATGTATCCTCGCCGTAGGCGTGCTGCTGCTTGGTGTCGGCCTTAGCCTGCCAAGCTTGCTGATGATCGCTGTGACCCTGCTGGTGGGTTCAGCCTGCTTTACCGCAATAGGATTTATCGCCGCTAACCTGTCACGGGACGAAAGCAACGTCAACATGATCTCCAATCTGATTAGCTTCCCGATGCTGTTTACCAGCCAAGCCTTCTATAGCCTGCAGAACGCTCCGGATTGGGTGCAGTTCCTCGGACGTATCCAGCCGTTTCACTACTTCGTCGAGGCGATGGGCGTAGCCGTCTCTCCGAGCCGCCCCGCCGACTATTGGACCCCGCTGGCGATCCTCGCCGGTTTCGCCGTCCTATGCCTCATTGTGGCCGCGGTAACCTTCCGCTGGGATACGGAACGATCGGCTAGACGGCCAATGGCGGCGAAACGCTCCGCCTAATGTCCCTCAGCGGCCCAAGGCTGGCGTACGGTCTGCACCGTCTGCCCGGAACGGACCGCCTCCTCGAGTTGAAACGAGAGGTATTGGTCCTGTGCGGCCTCCGCCAAGCTGTAGAAGGAGGGGCCTCCCTGTACGTAGCGCCCCATTCGCTCCAAACTGGTGGCGATGGCGATCTCTTCGTCGCTAAGCCGTCCCGGGCGGAACGGATTCTCGTAGACCCAGTCGGAGCCGGCCAACACGCCCTCGTGGTAATAGCCCAAGAGGCTGCCGTCTTGGCCGGCATCCACCCGGCGCAGCTGCAGCTCGACCGGGGTGCGGAAATCGCGGAGATAGCGGAGCTCGGCGCCATCGATTTCGCCCCGGACTCCGCGCACCAGCACGCGATGGCGCCGGATCGGCGAGAAATATTGATCGTAAGTGAAATCGAACAAAGCCGTCCGCTCGCCGAAACGCAGCAGCGCGATCGTCTGGGCCGAGGAGACGATCCGCTCCTCGGACGGCCATCCGCCGCGGCCGGGCCCTTGGACCAGCGGGGACGCGATCTGCTCCCCGCGAATTTCCGCTTCCTCGAATCCGACTCCGAGCAGTTGCCGAATCAGGCTGATGCCGTGGTAGCCGTGCCCCGCGGAGACCTGCACATGCGACACCTCGCCCAGCAGGCCGGATCTTGCAATGGCAAGGCGAGCCGCATGCATCGGCTGGAACAGGAACTGCTCGGCCACTTGGATTTGTGCCGCGGAGCCCACGGTCTCATAAAGCCGCAGCAGGCCCTCCAGATCGGCCGCCGGCGGCGTCTCCGTCAGGACGGGGATGCCCGCGGCGGCGAGCCGGATCAGGAACTCCGGCGTCACTGCGCGCGGCAGCGACAATACGGCGAAATCGAAGTTTCGCCGCTCCAGGAACGCCTCCCAATGCGAAGTGGCCGGGACGCCCCAAATTCGGGCGGCTTCCCGGCCTTTCGCTTCGTCCCGCATATAAATTTCACTGATTTCGAACCGCTCCGGCATCTCGCGGGCAATGCGCAGATAAAACTCTGCCCGCCAACCTCCGCCGATTAGGCCAAACCGAATCTTGTCCATCTCGTCCTTCGCCTCCGCCTCAAGTCAAGCCAACCTCAGCATTAGGCAGCGTGCGCCCGGATCGGACCGCACAAGCGTATCGTCAGAAAGCGAGGACGACGGCGATGCCCAGCGCGACAATGCGCGCCGCATTGGTCAGCAGGAAATTTTGCACCGACAAGCCAAAAGTGTACTGCTTGGTTGGCTGTGCGGTGAACGTTTTGATATTTTTCGACACCGGCACCACGGTAAGGAGTACCAGCAACAGAATTAACGGGTGAACCCCAAGGAGGGCCAGTACAATTACATCCGCATAGGCCGTATAATACAACAGCTTAAACAGGACCAACGCCGGCCCCTTCCCGATGTACACCGGCAAGGTGTAGCGTTTATTTTCGATATCCTCTTCCATATCGCAAATATTGTTGGCCAGCATGATGTTGGCGATGCCGAGGATCGCCGGAATGGAGATCAGGAACACGAGCAACGTCTCCAGCAAATGAACCTGCAGCGTCACCGTGCCGCCCTCCAGCGTCAGCGAAGCCAATCGGTCGCCCGCGTGAACATAAGCCGATACGAATATAATAACAAATCCCATGAACAAGCCGGAAAAAATTTCGCCCAGCGGCATCCGGGAAATCGGAATCGGCCCAAAGGAGTACAAAATGCCGACCGCAAACGACAACCCGCCGAGCAACAGCAACAGCCACCCCGTCTGAAGGAACAAGATCACTCCCGCGGTCACCGCGATGGTGAACAGTACGATGATCAATGCCAGCACCGCCGCCGGATTCATGTTGTATTTCACGATGGCGTTGTGCTTTTCATAGCCGTAACCGTGCTTGCGAGCCGCTTTTTTGTAATCGTAATAATTGTTGATCGCCGTCGTGGTCATGTCGAAGCTAAGCAACGAAATCAACATGAGGGCAAAATGCCAAGGTTCGAATACATGGAACCGGTAGACGGCATAAACCGTGCCGAACAGCAGCGGAATCATGCTTGCTGCCTTGGTCTGGATTTCGACCAGCTTGAGAAATTTGGTGATTGCCATTCTCCATCATCCTCTTTCGTCTAGTTAG
>NZ_JAKSXN010000045.1 GCF_022427145.1 Paenibacillus timonensis | reverse complement strand
CATTGAGGTTTGTCATTCAACATGTCTCCTGCGCCGCTGGGCTTTCCAAATATCCGAAACGGTTCAATGAAGCCACCATTTAGGATGTTACTGATCGGTAACAATGATAGTTGTATCATAAGTATTGAAGACTCATATGTCAAGCGGGTACAAGCCGAAATGACGGGCCAAGGCTCTGCGGTAATAAAGCCCCGCAGATTTTGCCAAGGTATGGAGAACTGCTGTTATAGGCCAAAAGTATCCTATTTGTTACTTCACTACTTAAAAGTGCGTACTTCCTTTTTTGAAAAAACGGACCTACAATAAAGCTGTCTTCAATAAAGACAAGGCATTATGGTTCCTGGCCGGGGCTGCAAATGAACAGATTCGCCATCTTATCTTGTTTTGGCTTACAAACCAAAAATTATATAGACATAAGGAGAGAAGCAGAAATGAAGTTACAATTAGCATTGGACCTGGTAGATATTCCTGGAGCAAAGCAGCTGGTAGCCGAAGTGCAGGAGCATATCGATATTGTAGAAATCGGTACGCCGGTTGTGATCAATGAAGGATTAAGAGCGGTAAAAGAAATCAAGGAAGCCTTCCCGTCCTTGACGGTATTGGCCGACCTGAAAATTATGGATGCAGCCGGATATGAAGTGATGAAAGCATCCGAGGCGGGCGCAGACATCATTACGGTGCTTGCGGCAGCTGAAGATATGAGCATCAAAGGCGCTGTAGAAGAGGCGAGAAAGCAAAAGAAACAAATCCTGGTCGACATGATCGGCATTAAAGACATCGAAGGACGCGCCAAAGAACTCGACGCTATGGGCGTAGACTACATTTGCGTACACACAGGGTACGATCTTCAGGCCGTCGGACAAAACTCCTTTGAAGACCTGAAGAAAATCAAGCGTGTGGTCAAAAACGCCAAAACGGCGATTGCAGGCGGCATCAAGCTGAGCACATTGCCGGAAGTGATCAAAGCGCAGCCGGATCTGGTTATTGTAGGCGGCGGGATTACCGGACAAGAAGATAAAAAAGCGGCAGCAGCCGAAATGCAAAAATTGATCAAACAGGCTTAATCGCCGGCTTCTGTTCAAGCGGATGGGTTACAGACTCCATACGCAAGGCTGAAACATGATCTTAGTCCTCGCTTACTATAGTGAGGACTTATTTTTCCGAAACAAGAAATGGCCCGGAAAGCTGTTTTTTACATGAAAATCAGAAAAAAGAAGGTGAAATCCATGGATGCCATGACCTTTGTGTTGTTTGGTTCGACCGGTGATTTGGCCAAAAGAAAATTATTCCCGGCGCTGTACAACCTGTTTCTGGAGCAAAAGCTGCCGCAAGCTTTTTCGGTCATTAACCTGGGACGCAAGCCGTTGTCGGATGAGGAATTTCAGGCCTATGTCGAACAATCGCTGCACACTTTTTCAAGGCGTAAGCCTGAAGACCGCTCCCAGGTAGAGCCATTTCTCCGGAACTTCCGTTATTTGGATATGGATGTGACGAAACCGGAGGGATACCGGGAACTGCTTAAGCGGATTGAAGAAAGAGAAAAGGAGCTCAACATTCCGGAGAACCGGATGTTCTATCTGTCGGTTGCGCCCGAATTTTTTGACGTGATCGCCTTGAATATCAAGGAGAGCGGCTTGGGGAGCGGCAGAGGCTGGAAACGTCTTATTATCGAGAAACCGTTCGGACATGATTTGCCGTCGGCCCGGAAGCTGAACGCCAAGCTGAATCAGGCTTTTGAGGAAGACGAAATTTATCGCATCGATCATTACCTCGGCAAGCCAATGGTTCAGAACCTGGAAACCCTAATTCCGGCGAATCCTGTTCTGAAGGCGCTTTGGAGCAATCAATACATTGCCAATATTCAGATTACCGCCAGCGAAACGGTGGGTGTAGAGGAGAGGGCCGGTTACTATGAAGGCGCCGGAGCGATCCGGGATATGTTTCAAAATCACATGCTGCAGCTGCTGATGATGACGGCTATGCATCTGCCGACTCCCGTCACGGAACAAAATGTCCGTAAGCAAAAGAGCAGCCTGTTGAAGTCTCTCCGGCCGATATGCAAAACGGAGGCGGCCCGGCACGTAGTGCGCGGTCAGTATGGAGCGGGGGAAATTCACGGTCAAGCCGTCCCTGCCTATCGGGATGAACCCGGAGTGGATGCCGCCTCGATGACCGATACATTTGTCGCCGCCCGGTTATGGATTGACGAATTTTTCTGGAAGGACGTCCCCATTTATATTCGGACGGGAAAACGCATGAAGGAAAAGTCTACACGAATCGTCCTTGAGTTCAAAGACAGATTAAAGGAACAGAACGCGGATGCAGACCGGATGCCTAACCTGTTGACAATTCAAATCAATCCGGATGAAAAAATTACGCTGCAGCTCAACGGCAGGAATCCATTGAAAAACGGACGGATGGAGCCGGTTACCTTGGATTTCTCGGTGCCGTCCGATCAGATGCCGGAAGCGTATGAACTGCTTTTATTCGATGCTTTGAAAGGCGATGCGACGTTTTTCGCCCACTGGGAAGAGGTCGAATTGGCATGGAAATGGGTTCAGCCCCTTGTCGAGGCCTTCGAAGAAAATCTCCTTCCGCTTCATGTTTATCCTGCCGGTTCGTTTGGTCCGGCCATGGCTGATGCTCTATTGGAAGAGCAGGGATTTCACTGGTGGCATGACGAAACACCGGAAGCCCGGGAGTTGTATAAGCTGGCTGCAATATAATTACGCGAATAGGGAAAGCTAAGACAGGAGGTAGGAATCGCATGAAAATCGGATTAGTCGGTTTAGGTAAAATGGGATTCAATTTGGGTCAAAATCTGATCGACCGCAAACATGAAGTCGTGGCGTTCGATTTGAATACAGATGCCGTAAAAAAGCTTCAAGCATATGGTGCTCAAGGTGCGGAAAGCCTGGAGCAGCTCGTTCATTCATTACAGCTGCCAAGGATCATCTGGATCATGGTTCCTCATGCCGTGGTGGACTCCGTACTGGATGAGCTTACACCGTTTTTGACCAAAGGCGATATTGTCATCGAGGCGGGAAATTCACACTATAAGGAATCCATCCGCCGATACAATCAGCTGAAGCAAGCCGGAATCTATTTTATGGATGCCGGGACTTCCGGAGGAATGGAAGGAGCCCGTCATGGGGCATGCTATATGGTTGGTGGCGACCCTGAAGCATGGCGCGTGGTGGAGCCGGTCTTCCGTGATACTGCAGTGGAAAACGGGTACCTGTATGCTGGCAAAGCCGGCAGCGGCCATTATCTGAAAATGGTCCATAACGGGATTGAATACGGAATGATGGCGGCCATCGGAGAAGGCTTCGAAGTCCTTGAGAAAAGCGGGTTCGACTTTGATTATGAGCAGGTGGCCAGAGTATGGAATCACGGGTCCGTGATCCGGTCATGGCTGATGGAATTGACCGAACGCGCATTTTCGAAGGATGCCAGGCTGGATGAGATTAAGGGTGTGATGCATTCCTCCGGAGAAGGGAAGTGGACGGTGGAGGAAGCCCTGGATCTTCAGACAGCCACGCCGGTCATTGCCATGTCTTTATTGATGCGCTACCGCTCCTTGGATCAAGATACCTTTACAGGCAAAGTGGTGGCTGCTTTAAGAAATGAGTTTGGCGGGCACGCCGTGGAAAAAAGCAAAGTCCCTGTACAGGCATAAATGAATGGATCATGGATGCCAATCTGAGAAAAAGTTGACCGGACCCTTGGGGGCCGGTCAACTTTTTTCAGTTGGATGCGGAAGACCTGATGATATGCTCTGAATTTTGGATATCCTTGATTCTCTTTTTGCCCCATTCATACATCATTTCAATAATCGGCATCAGCGTCATCCCAAGCTCGGTCATCGAGTATTCTACTCTTGGAGGCACTTCAGGAAACACCTCGCGATGGACAATTCCGTCATCGATCAATTCCTTCAGCTGGCTCGTCAGCATTTTATGCGTAATTTTGGGGAAAAGTCTTTGAAGCTCGCTGAAGCGGTGAGCGCCCTCTCTTCCCAAATGCCAGAGGATGGTGATTTTCCACTTTCCGCTGATAATCGCTAAAGTTAATTCTTTTTCGCAATTGAAATCGCCGTTATTGATTTTATCTAAAATTTCTTTTCTTAGATCCGACATCGTATTCTCCTAATCTTTTAATAGTAACTTTTTTGTAACCAGCGCACAAAAAAGTGCATTCTTCTTTAATCTCTCCCCGCGATATAAAATGTACATTGTAGTTATTATGATAAAGGAGAGTGAAACAAATGTCCAAAAAAGTATTGATTTTAACTGGAGATGCTGTAGAAGCATTAGAAGTATACTATCCTTATTATCGCTGTTTGGAAGAGGGATACGAGGTGGTCATCGCTTCCCCTACAGATAAAAAAGTACTGGCTACGGTAGTTCACGATTTTGAAGACTGGCAAACCTTTACCGAGAAAAAAGGATACAATATTGAGGCTCACGCTTCATTCGAGAACATTAATCCGGAAGAATTTGATGCCTTGATCATTCCGGGCGGACGAGCTCCCGAGCATATTCGCCTTCATAAAGATTTTGCCCGGATCGCAAGCCACTTCTTCAAACAGGATAAACCGATTATGATTCTGTGCCATGCCAGCCAGGCGTTATCCGTTATCGCCGATGAGATTAAAGGCCGCGAAATGACAGCCTACTTCGCTTGCCGTCCGGAAGTGGAAGCAGCGGGTGCAAAATATATCGAGACGCGTTTCCACGTTGACCGCAATCTGGTTTCCGGTCATGCCTGGAACGATCTTCCGCAGCTGATGAAGGAATTTATTAAGCAGGTTAATGCAGCGAACTAAGGGCAAAATAATGCATTATAGCTGCCATGAAAATTAAAAAACAAAATGGTTAGAGGAGAGAAGAAAAATGAAATTACAATTAGCATTGGACCTGGTAGATATTCCTGGAGCAAAGCAGCTGGTAGCCGAAGTGCAGGAGCATATCGATATTGTAGAAATCGGTACGCCGGTTGTGATCAATGAAGGATTAAGAGCGGTAAAAGAAATCAAGGAAGCCTTCCCGTCCTTGACGGTATTGGCCGACCTGAAAATTATGGATGCAGCCGGATATGAAGTGATGAAAGCATCCGAGGCGGGCGCAGACATCATTACGGTACTGGCGGCAGCTGAAGATATGAGCATCAAAGGCGCTGTAGAAGAGGCGAGAAAGCAAAAGAAACAAATCCTGGTCGACATGATCGGCATTAAAGACATCGAAGGACGCGCCAAAGAACTCGACGCTATGGGCGTAGACTACATTTGCGTACACACAGGGTACGATCTTCAGGCCGTCGGACAAAACTCCTTTGAAGACCTGAAGAAAATCAAGCGTGTGGTCAAAAACGCCAAAACGGCGATTGCAGGCGGCATCAAGCTGAGCACATTGCCGGAAGTGATCAAAGCGCAGCCGGATCTGGTTATTGTAGGCGGCGGGATTACCGGACAAGAAGATAAAAAAGCGGCAGCAGCCGAAATGCAAAAATTGATCAAACAAGGTGCATAAGCATTATGCAAACGACGCAGTATTTTGCCAAGATCATTCAAGAGTTGGAGCGTTCGGTAAACCTTATCGCCGATAAACAAGCGGAAAAGCTGTCGAAAGGAATCCTTGAATCCAGGAAAATTTTCGTGGCTGGAGCAGGCCGGTCCGGACTGATGATGAAGTCCTTCGCGATGCGGCTGATGCAAATGGGCTTTGAAGCTTATGTCGTTGGCGAAACGGTAACTCCCAACCTGGAAAAAGGGGACCTGTTCATCATCGGTTCCGGTTCGGGAGAGACGAAAAGCTTGGTGCCTATGGCTCAGAAAGCCAAAAGCCTGGAGGGAACCGTCGCGACGATCACGATTTCCCCGGATTCGACCATCGGGACTTTATCGGATATCATCGTGAAATTGCCGGGTTCGCCCAAAGACCGGTCGGACGGGGGCTACATCACCATCCAGCCGATGGGAGCTTTATTCGAGCAGACGCTGTTATTATTTTGCGATGCCGTCATATTGAAGCTGATGGAGAAGAAGGGATTGGACTCCGGAACCATGTTTGGCCGACATGCCAATCTGGAGTAGGCATTTTTTTTACTGGACTATATCGTAAATCCCATATTGAACTGTACCGGCGGTTTGGGGCCGGTACAGTTTTTTTCATTAATCGGGAGCAAGAAGCGGCAGTTGGACGATCCCTGGGTGGCACTCGGCCCAATGATTGATTTACGTGACAATTTCCTTTACGATGAATACATTGAGTGATCCTGTAACAAGAGGAATGAATGCCGTTAGGGCAGCTTATATTGGAGCCGGAGCTCGTTGGAAGACGAGCAGCCTCATCTGGGATGCCGGCATGGGAAAGGAAGAGCACCATGGCTAAAAAAGTGAAAGTATCCGAATTAGTGAACCAGTTCGGACTCGACGTGGTTTCCGGAGAGCAGGGGTTAAAGCGTGCGATCACGGTCGACGATCTGTATCGTCCGGGCCTGGAGATGGCCGGTTATTTTGAATACCATCCGCCGGAGCGCGTTCAGATTCTGGGTAAAACGGAGCTTGCTTTCTTCGAGATGCTTCCGGAGAAGGAACGCAGAGACCGGATGGAACGGCTCTGCAGCAGCGAAGAAACGCCTTGCATTATCGTCACCCGGTCTTGGAATGTCCCGGAAGAACTCATTGAAATTAGTTCCGAGAAACAAATTCCGGTACTTCGCAGCAGCATGGCGACAACCATCCTGTCGAGCCGGATCACGAGTTTCCTGGAACGGAAGCTGGCGCCTACAGCGACCATTCACGGGGTTCTCGTCGACGTTTACGGCGTAGGGATGCTGATTACCGGCAGTAGCGGAATCGGGAAAAGCGAGACTGCACTCGAACTGGTCAAACGCGGTCACCGCTTGATTGCGGACGATGCCGTGGAAATTCGTCAAACGTCGGATAACCAATTGCACGGTTCGGCTCCCGAACTGATTCGTCACCTGCTGGAAATCCGCGGCGTCGGGATCATTAACGTCATGACGTTGTTTGGCGCCGGGGCCATCCGCAACAACAAACGGATTACGCTGGTGGTAAAGCTGGAAGCCTGGCAGCAGGAGAAGCAGTATGACCGGTTGGGACTGGATGAAGAAACAACGCGGATCATCGATACCGATGTGCCGCTGGCGACGATTCCGGTACGCCCTGGACGGAACTTGGCCGTAATCATCGAGGTGGCCGCGATGAACTTCCGTTTGAAGAGAATGGGATATAACGCCGCATTGCAGTTTACGACCAAACTGACCGAAACGATTGCGGAAGATATCGACGATTTGGATTAGGAGCGTGAACGATGGGCACTTTGTTATTGGACCCGATCGCATTTTCCATCGGGGGTTTGAAAGTACACTGGTATGGCCTGATTCTGGGGAGCGCTGCTTTAATCGGCCTTCTGTTAGCGGTATGGGAAGGGAAGCGGTTCCGCATCCCTCAGGAATTTTTTATGGACTTGCTGTTGCTGGGGGTGCCGTCGGCGATTATCGCCGCACGGATTTATTACGTCGCGTTTATGTGGGACGATTACAAGAATAACTTCTGGGATGTCTTTAAAATCTGGAACGGCGGTATCGCCATCTATGGGGCGCTGATTGGCGCGATTATTTGCGCGGTGATCTTTGTTCGGCGCCGCGGCTATAACTTTTGGAGAATCGCCGATATTTGCGCGCCATCGCTAATTATCGGACAGATGATCGGGCGCTGGGGGAACTTCGTCAATCAGGAAGCTTATGGCGGACCAACGACGGAAAGCTTCCTCCGCGAAAACCTGCACCTGCCGTCGTTTATCGTCAATCAAATGAACGTGCAGGGGACGTTCCACCACCCGACGTTTTTGTATGAATCGCTATGGAACCTGGTGGGGTTGATCCTGCTGATGGTCCTCCGCAGACAGAAATTTTTGCGCTCTGGAGAGCTGTTCGCATCCTATTTCATCTGGTATTCGATCGGGCGGTTCTTCATCGAAGCGCTGCGGACCGACAGCTTGGCATTCCAAGGGGCTGCCTGGCTTGCGTCGTTCGTGAACGGATTGTGGTCGCCGATGACCTGGCTTGGCTTTGAACAAGGGTATCTGGCGCCGTCTTACGGCAACGTCCGGATTTCCCAACTGCTGGCCATCGGCATTGTGATTGCGGCGATTATATTCATAATTGTGCGCCGTCGCACGGTACGCGACCTGCCGTATTATAGCGACCCGATTACATCCACGAAAGTCGTGGCTGCGGAAGCTTTGCCGGGGACAGCCGAAGCGGCCGAACCGGAGAAGGCAGAATCGGTCAAGCCGGCGGAGACAACCGTGGAGGAGCTGCCGGAAGTTCCGGAAGAGAAGAAGGAGTAGCAACCGCATGATAGACACCGTGTTATTTGATCTGGATGGAACGATCATCAATACCAATGAACTGATTATTACGACATTTTTGCATGTCATCGAGAAGAACGGCTTGAAGCCGCATACCCGGGAAGAAATCATCCCGCACATGGGCATGACGCTGGAACATCAGTTGCAAATTTTCTCGGGCCGAGAGGATGTGGCGGAACTGGTGGCGGATTATCGGAAGTATAACCGAGAACGCCATGATGAACTGATCCGTGATTTTCCGTATGTGAAAGAAGTGATCTCGAATCTGCACGAACGGGGGATCACGATGGGGATCGTCACGACGAAGATCAAGGAGACGACGCTGCTCGCTTTGAACATGTTCGGGTTGAAACCCTATATGAAGGCCATCGTCACGGTCGAGGACGTGAAGCATCCCAAGCCGCATCCCGAGCCGATTCTGACGGCGCTGCGCGAGTTGAACGCCGATCCGGCGAGAACGCTGATGGTTGGCGACAGCGCGGCCGATCTGCAATGCGCGAAGGCCGCGGGCGTGCAAGCTGCCGGCGTGGCTTGGTCGCTGAAAGGCGAAGAGACGCTGCGCAAGTATGATCCTGACTACATTCTCCAGGATATGACCGATCTCTACGGAATCCTAGGTTTGGAGCCGGTGAGACCGTGAGACGAGTCAAGCGTTATCCGGTCGAAGGGCCCAACGCACTCTGGCAACTGTACCGGACGGTGAGCCCGTGGAAGGGCGTCCGCAATTTTATTTTTATCCAAATCGCCCGGTACTGTCCGATTCTTACCGTCAAGAATGCGATCTATCGGCGGGTGCTTGGCATGAAAGTCGGTGAACACACCGCGTTTGGGTTGATGGTGATGGTGGACGTATTTTTTCCGGAGCTGATTACGGTCGGACGGAATTCGGTGATCGGGTACAACACGACGATTCTCGCCCATGAGTATCTGATCAAGGAATACCGGCTGGGCGAAGTGCAGATCGGCGACGAAGTGATGATCGGGGCAAACAGCACGATTCTCCCCGGCGTCACGATTGGAGACGGAGCGGTCGTTGCCGCCGGGTCGGTGGTACATAAGGACGTGGCTCCGGGTACGTTTGTCGGCGGCAATCCGCTGCGGGTGCTGGAGCGGAAGAATCTTTAGTTGATGAAGGCATGACTCAGGTCATAAGTAGTTCGAAGTGACGGTAATGCTGAGGCAGGTTTGTTTCATGGATCGGTACTCCGATGTCACTAAACACAAAACACACCATGCGAATGCGCTAACGCTGATCAGGAACGTTATTATGGCGAATTCGGGGCTGTGGAATTTCTAACGACGCTGAGCAACGCTATTTTGAGGAAAACACTTGTTTATGGCTGCAAAAAGAGACAATAAGCATTGTGGTCAGCGTTAGAATTGCAAAATGGTGATTTTGGCGGATATAAGCTTTGTGGCAAGCGTTAGAAGTTAAGCTGAGTTAAAGAGAAGCGGCCTCGAACCGGTAACTTACCGGTCGGGGCCGCTTTTTGCGTATTATTTGAGCGGGATCTTGAATTCTTGGGGTTTGTAGTCCAAGGTTTCCGACAGAGTGAAGTTCAGCGGTTGGGAATATGGATGCGACTCCAGTTTGAAGCTGATCGTCTCCACGTCGCCATCAAGACGGTAAGAGGGGAAGCCATTTTCCCTCAGAATCCGATAGGAGGTTCCTTCGTCGTCCGTAAAATAATCCTCAACGTGGTAAGGAATCCCGATTTTGGATCTAGGGTTTTTATTCATTTGAAAGCGAACCTCGAGAGATTGTTCACCGGGAACGACTTCAATCTTCTCTACGGCCGGGTTTGGGGTGATGAGTTGTTTTTTGTCTGTATCAATCACGAGATTCAGTGTTCTTGAAACAGGGGTTCCAAAACCGTCGATTTGAAGCGTGACCTCGTTCCAATCTGAGTAATAAAGGCTTTCAAAATCAATCCCTGAGAGATAACTTGTCGAAGTTTTCCCGTTCCCGTAATCGTAAATAATGCCTCTGGATTTCGTGTATCGCCAAAATTGATCTTCCCGATGCTCGCCCAAATACAGCTTGGCCTCGAGGTGATCCGTCATGGACATGTCCACGTTTTTCTGCGTCTTAAACAGGAGCGTCGTGCTCAGCGGCCTCAGGACGATGTGGTCAACAGTCAATTGCTTGCCGTATAGGGTAGCGGTTTGATTCACGGGTATGGTCTTCTTCAAATTGGCATAAGGACGGCTGCTCCATTCGAAGGGGATCCTTGCTATGGCATCACCATTTATCGCTCTGGAATCTACAGCAAAACCAGCTTGAGTCGGCGCATCATGATCAAAAGTTATCTTAAAGTAGCTATGTTTAACATCCATAGAATCAACAAAGGATGTACCGCTTTGTCTAGGAAGGTTGATAAATAGATTCCCTTCCATATCGATCAGATAGCCATAAAAGTTATCAACGGCTTTCACATCCTCAGGATTGACCATCGAATAAAACACCACCACCGTCCGCCCATCCGCCAGCACGCCATCGACGGTGACCTTGGTTCCCGCCACTTCCGTCGACTTTCCGATCGGCTGGTACAAGCCGTGTTCGGCGGCCCGTTCCATCTCGGAGGTCATCAGGGACGAGACATAACTCGGAATGACCTCGTTCTGGCTAGCCGTCGTGGGGGATAATAAGCCAACAGACAGCCCCGCATTTTGCCCTATGAACAACAACAGCAAGCAAACGGCCAGCGTTCCAGCCGCTCCGGCTGTCCAGGCCAGCCCCCGACGCAGCTGCCATTTGCCTCGCAGGGTTTTCCCTTTATCCAGGCCATGCCGGATCGCAGCGTCCAGGTTCTCCTCCCGGACCTGTTTCTCGGCTAGACGAACCCCGTCAAAATAATGAGCGAATAGCGGGTCTTCCTCCCGATCAACCATAATACAATTCACCTCCCACATTCATATGGCGGCGCAACTGCTTTAACCCCTGATGCAGCCAGGTCTTGACGGTCCCCTCCGGACAATCGAGCACTCGGGCGATCTCCGCAAGGGTCATGTCTTGGTAATATTTCAGCGTCAAGACATGACGGTATTTCGGCTTCAACCGGTCCAGGGCCGAATCCAGATCCATTTTGAATACGCTGACCATTTCCCCGGTCGACTGCACCGTCTCCGCTACGTACGGAAGAACCCGTTTCCGCCGTTTAAGCTCGTCGATGCAGCAGTTGATCAGGATCCGAATTAGCCATGGGATGAAGGCTTCGGGATCCTTTAAGCGTCGGCACTTGATCCAAGCCTTGCACACCGTTTCCTGGATGGCTTCCAGGGCGTCCGATTCGTTACGCAGATAGCTGTAGGCGATGCCGTAGAGCTTTCGCCGATGCAAGGATATCAATTGATAAAAAGCTTGTTCGTCTCCGCTGCAGGCAGCGGCAGCCCATTCTCTCTCTTCCAAAGCGGGCCCCTTCCTTCCCAATGTAGAATGCAGCGAACAGGGATTACCGGCCGGTAATTTGATTCCCTATGTAAAGGACAGCGTAGAAGGCCAAACGGTTTTACGAAAGACCATCATCTGGTATAGTGAAAAGAGCACTCGGTAGAAACTTTTGCCATAAACAGGCGTCTAGTACATAAATAAGGCTTCTTCTTAATTATGAATAGGGGTTGGTTGAGTGAGCAAGGTGGTCAAGGAGCGTTTGCCGCAGCTGGACATCTTTCGGGCGTTAGCCATCATCAGCGTGATCCAGGTACATGCTTCCTCGTTCGCGGCGGCGGAACAAGCATTGAATTCACCGGTCTACTACTTTTATAACTGGATGAACATTTTTTTCAAAATCGGTACCCCGTCTTTTATCTTCCTAAGCAGTTTCGTGCTCTTCTACAATTACTACGATCAGCCGATTAGCCGCAGGCTGGTAAGCAAGTTCTACAAGAAACGCCTTACCTTTATCATTTTGCCTTATTTGTTGGTCTCCTGCTGTTATTTCGTGCTGGTAGCGATCTACCGTCACGACTTCATCAATAATTCCAAGATGTATGAGCTGAAGTCGCTGGGGACGGCGCTATTGACCGGCACAGCCTACACCCACCTCTATTTCGTATTTATCAGCATTCAGTTCTATTTGTTGTTCCCGCTCTTCTTGTGGTTATTTCAATCCATACGCAATCACCGCGTGCTGCTCGCGCTTATTCTCCCCTGCGGTCTTGCCCTGCAATGGGGGTTCGTGTTCTGGAACAAATACGAGCTGCAGCTGCCGAACAAAGCGAGCTACGCGATTTCCTATATGGGGTACTACATGCTGGGTGCGGTATTGGCCATCTATTTCGGCAAAATCAAGGCCTGGCTTACAACGGAGTGGAAAGCGCTGCCGAAGGCTCAAAAGGGATGGACGACCGCATTGTGGACCAGTTGGTTGGTGACCGCCCTCGCTCATGTCCAGCTCTGGTATTCGTTCCGTCAGGGCCTCAGCTCGCCGAACTCCCTATGGTTCGAGCTGTTATGGAACGTGCACTCCTTATTTTCCGCGTTGGTGCTGTTGAAGGCGGCCTTTTATATCCACAGGAAAGGTTCGGCCTTTTGGCCCCGGGCATTGATCCGGCTAGGCGAACTCTCCTTCGGCATCTACCTGTTTCACCCGTTCGTGTTGCTCGTGTATAGACTCTTCTGGAGCGAACAGAGGTTGCCCGGCGCTTCGTTCGGTTATCTCGTTTATATCGTCGTCGGCTCCTTGGGAGCGTTGTTCCTTTCTTGGGGGTTCGTGCAGATCTGCTTCCGGCGGTTGCCCTTTGCGGCGTGGTTTCTCGGGAATGTTCCGGCTTCCTTGCGCAAAAATAAACCGTCCGGACGGCGGGAAAGCGGGCAAAGTCCCTCGGTTGGCGCGAATATGTGACTTCGGCGATCCCTACCGGCCTGGGCGTACCCGGCCGGTTTTTTTGCGTTGTTCGGCGATCCGCAAGGGTTTTGACACCCGCTTGGGGAATACTTTAGTGCAGGCGAAATTGTAGGGAGCACCGGGAACTAGCGATTGACGGTCCGAAAGAAAATATGATAAAATTGGGCTACTCTTTACTTTGGTAGTATGGTAGCACTTTAATATAATAAAGGAAATAAAACGAGAGAGAACAACGGTGAGGTGAAACACTTGTCGAAGCCAAAAGGTTTTGAAAAACCGGCGGGGGTCCGCGACTATCTGCCTTTTGCCGTGGATAAGCTGCGTGCCATCGAACGGCGCGTGCTGGACTGCATGGCCGGCTGGGGTTACCGGCAGATCATGACGCCGACGATGGAATATTACGATACGGTCGGCGTTGCCAGCTCGACGTCGGATCAAAAGCTGTTTAAATTGTTGAATAACCGGGGGACCACCATGGTGCTCCGCTCCGATATGACGGCACCGATCGCAAGGGTCGTCGCCTCCTTGTTGAAAGAAGAACCGTTGCCGCTCCGCTTGTCATATCACGCCAACGTTTTCCGGGCCATTGAGGAAGAAGCGGGACGGGAGGCGGAGTTTTTTCAAACCGGGGTCGAATTGGTCGGAGATGATTCGCCGGATGCCGATGCCGAGGTCATCGCCTTGGCGGTAGCTTCGCTGCAGGCTGCAGGCGTGAAGTCGTTTAAGATCGCCGTCGGGCATGTCGGCTTCCTGAACGGCCTGCTGGAGGATGCCGTCCCGGGCCGCGAAGATATTCAAGAAGCTTTAAAGGCCGGGCTGCTGCACCGCGATTTCGTAGGTTATCGCGAGACGCTGGCGGAATTGTCCCTGTCCGCGGAGCAGCAGGGCGAGCTGGAAGGGATTCTTCGCTTGCGCGGCGGGAAAGAGATCTGCGGCCAGGCGCTGGAGCTAAGCGGGAATCCGCTGGCCCAAACGTCGATCCGCCATCTCTGCCAGGTGTGGGAGGCGCTGGAGGATTTCGGCGTGGCCGAACACGTGATGATCGACCTGACGATGATCGGCGATTTCTCTTATTATACAGGCATGACCTTCGAGGGATATGCGGCGGAGCTTGGCTTCCCGGTGTGCAGCGGCGGTCGGTACGACAACCTGTTGCAGCAGTTCGGACGCCCTGCGCCGGCAACGGGGTTCTCGCTGAAGACGAACCGGATTCTGGACGGAGTGGGCGGTCTGGAGGCCGAGCCGGAGCTGCCGGTCGTGCTGCAATACGACGCGTCGAACCGACAGCGGGCGTTTGCCGAAGCGGAGCGGCTCCGCGGAGAAGGCCGCAGCGTGCTGATGCGCCGCGCGGAGGGACCGGAGGATCTCTTAAGCGCGCCGGAGTCGGCGCGGAAAGCGGGACCGCTGGGGCCGTCGTACGGCGATATCCTGACGTTCGTCAGCTTTTGAGTGAAGGCAGGTTGCCTGGAAGGAGGGCACAATCCATTGAAACAAATCATCAAAGTTGCCATGCCCAAGGGGCGTATTTATAAAAAAGCGTCCGCCTTGTTCCGCGAGGCGGGGATCGAGATTCCGGACGACGTGGACGAAACGCGCAAGCTGGTGATTCCGCTGCCGGACATCGGCATGGAGTTTATCCTGGCAAAGCCGGTCGACGTGCCGACTTACGTGGAATACGGGGTGGCCGATATCGGTATCGTCGGCAAGGACGTGCTGATGGAGGAGAACCGGGACGTTTACGAGCTGCTCGATCTGGGCATTGCGCGCTGCCGGATGTCGGTGATTGCGCTGCCGGAGTGGAAGCCCGGGATCCAACAGCGGGTCGCAACGAAATATCCGAACGTGGCGTCGCAATTTTTTCGTGAGCAAGGGCAGCAGGTCGAGGTGATCAAGCTGAACGGTTCGATCGAGCTGGCTCCGCTGATCGGACTCGCCGACCGGATCGTCGACATGGTCGAAACCGGGCAGACGCTCAAGGAGAACGGACTGGTCGAGATGGAGAAGATTTTTGATATTACCAGCCGCCTGGTGGCCAACCGCGTCAGCTACCGCATGAAGAACGCCGAGATCCAGGCCGTCTGCGATGCGCTGAGCAAGGTGATTCGGCGGGATGAGGTTAAACAGGCTTAGGTTAGGCGAAGAACGAGATAAGTGATGAAGAAAGCAGGGGGATGCCGGATGATGAAACTGGTATCGGCACAAGATTTTGATTTGCGGCGGGAAGTGGAATACGGCTCGCCGGAACAGAACGAAGCGGTAAAGACGATCGTGCAGGCGGTCAAAGCGGAAGGCGATGCGGCCTTGCTCCGGTACACGGAGCAATTTGACGGCATGAAGCTGGAGGCATCCGGGCTGCGCGTGACGAAGGAGGAGCTGCAGGCGGCATATCAGGCCGTGGAGCCCTCGTTCGTCACGGCAATCCGGGGGGCGGCCGAGAATATCCGGGCGTTTCATGCCCGGCAGAAGCGGAACTCCTGGATGGATTTGCAGCCGGACGGAAGCTTGCTCGGACAGATCATTCGGCCGTTGAAGCGCGTCGGGGTTTACGTTCCCGGCGGGAAGGCGGCTTACCCTTCTTCCGTGCTCATGAACGTGATCCCCGCGCAGGTGGCGGGCGTGCCGGAGATCGTGATGGTGACGCCGCCGGCCACGGGCGGCAAAGCCGGGATCGACCCGTACATCCTCGTGGCCGCGGCGGAAGCCGGCGTGCACGAAATCTATCGGGTCGGAGGGGCCCAAGCGATTGCCGCGCTCGCGTACGGCACCGCCACGATCCGGCCCGTCGATAAGATCTGCGGGCCGGGTAACATCTACGTCGCGCTCGCCAAACGCGAAGTGTACGGCGTCGTCGATATCGACAGCATCGCCGGTCCCAGCGAAATCGCCGTGCTGGCCGACGACAGCGCCGATCCCGCCTATGTGGCGGCGGATCTGCTGTCCCAGGCCGAACACGACGAGATGGCGTCGGCGATCCTCGTGACGCCGTCGGAGACGTTTGCGAAGGCGTGCCAAGCCGAGGTGGAGCGGCAGCTGTCCGCGCTGCCGCGCAAGGCGATCGCCGGAGCTTCGATCGAGCGCTACGGCGCGATCATCCTCGTCGATTCGATCGAAGAGGGAATCGACGTGATCAATCAGCTGGCGCCGGAGCATTTTGAGCTGATCGTGGACAATCCGATGGGCTATCTGGGACGGGTGGAAAATGCCGGGGCGATTTTCCTCGGGCCGTACAGCTCGGAGCCGGTTGGCGATTATTTCGCCGGTCCGAACCATATCATTCCGACCAACGGCACGGCGCGGTTTTCGTCGCCGGTCGATGTGGACGATTTTATCAAGAAATCCAGTCTGATTTACTATAGCAAGGAAGCGCTGCTGGAGAACGGGGCGACGATTATGGAGCTGGCGCGGCGGGAAGGCCTGGAAGGCCATGCCCGGGCGATCGAAGTCCGGCTGCAGCAGGAAGGAAAGGCGGGGAACGAAAATGGCCAATAACCATAACAGGGGAGCAGCGGTACGCCAAGCGAGCGTCAGCCGCAAAACGAACGAAACCGATATCCAGTTGACCTTTGCGGTGGACGGAAGCGGGAGCGCACAGCTGGAGACGGATGTGCCTTTTCTGAACCATATGCTCGATTTGTTCGCCAAGCATGGACATTTTGATCTAGCGGTGCAGGCGCGCGGCGATATTGAGATCGACGACCATCACACGGTGGAGGACATCGGCATTTGCTTGGGTCAGGTCATCCGGGAGGCGTTAGGCGACAAAAAAGGGATCAAACGCTATTCGAGCGTGTTTATTCCGATGGACGAAGCGTTGGCTCAAGTCGTGATCGACGTCAGCAACCGGCCGCATTTCGAATACCGCGCGGAATATCCATCCGACCGGGTCGGCAGCTTCGACGTGCAGCTCGTGCATGAGTTTCTGTGGAAGCTGGCGTTGGAAGCGCGGATCACGCTGCACGTGATCGTGCACTACGGCCAGAACACGCACCACATGATCGAGGCGGTGTTCAAAGCGCTCGGGCGGGCGCTCGATGAGGCATCGGGCATTGATCCGCGCGTCAGCGGGGTGCCTTCGACGAAGGGAGTGCTGTAACACGATGAACATCGCCATCGTCGATTACGGGATGGGCAACCTGCATAGCGTTAGCAAGGCAGTGGAGCGCCTCGGCTACGAAGGACGCGTTACCGCGGACGAGGCGCAGATCCTGGCGGCGGACGGCGTGCTACTGCCGGGCGTCGGGGCTTTCGGCGACGCGATGGAGCACCTGCGCGCGTCGGGCCTGGACGCCGTGGTGCGGCAGGCGGCCGGTCAAGGTGTGCCGCTGCTCGGCATCTGCCTCGGGATGCAACTGCTCTTCGGCGAAAGCGAAGAGCATGGGCGGAACGAGGGGCTGGGCTTGCTGCCGGGCCGTGCGGTGCGGTTTGCGGGCGCCGAAGGGTACAAGGTGCCGCATATGGGCTGGAACCGGCTGGCGTTCCTGCAGCCGGAGAACCCGCTGCTCGCGGGGCTGGAAGAGGGACATGTGTACTTCGTCCACTCTTACCACGTGTTAGCCGAGCAGCAAGAGGATGTGCTGGCCGTGACCGATTACGGCCACCCGGTAACCGCCATCGTCGGCCGCGGCAACGTCTTCGGGATGCAGTTCCATCCCGAGAAGAGCGGTGAGCTCGGTATGGCGCTGCTGCGCAACTTCCTGACGCTGGTGGAGCGGCGGCAGGCTTAGGTAGGCTGGAGGCGCTGAATTGCTGAAATGCTGAATTGCTGAAAGTACTGAAGTGCTGAAAGTACTGAAGTGCTGAAAGTACTGAAGTGCTGAAGTGCCGAAGTGCTGGAGCGTGAAATGCTGAATTGCTGAAAGTATTGAAGTGGTAAATGCCGAAGTGCTGAAATGCTGAATTGCTGAAAGTATTGAAGTGGTAAGTACTAAGTGCTGAGGTTGTGAGTACTAAGATACTGAGGGTAGCCTAAGCCCATAAGCACGAAATTTAGCGGTAATTTATGGCCTTATTTTTGAGGATAGGCAGGCTTAACGGATGATTAGCGGTAAAAAGTGGCGTTATTATGGGGCAAGTTGGGGCAAAATGGATCATTTGGCTTAAATAGCGCCACGAAATACCGCTATTTTGCCCGGAACGCACGATTATGCTGAAATAGCGCCATAAATGACCGTTATTATGCCACCACGGGATATTGAATGTGAGAGTGACGATGAACGGCAGGGGGAGGATCCTATATGTCATCTTTTATTATTTATCCGGCGATCGATATTCGCGGCGGGCAATGCGTGCGCCTGGTCCAAGGCGATTACGACCGCGAAACGGTGTATAACGCGAACCCGGTGGAAGTGGCTCGTTCTTGGGAAGCGCAAGGCGGGTCGTTTATTCATTTGGTCGACTTGGACGGTGCCAAGGCCGGTCACCCGGTCAACGACGAGCTGATCGGCGAAATCGCCCGCAGCGTGCAGGTGCCGGTGCAGGTCGGCGGCGGGCTGCGAACGCTGGACGACGTCAAGCGCCTGTTGTCGCTGGGCGTGAGCCGGGTTATCCTCGGGACGGCGGCGATCGAGGATCGCGCGTTTACCGAAGCGGTGCTGGGCACCTACGGCGACCGGGTCGCGATCGGCATCGATGCCCGCAACGGCTTCGTCGCCACGCGCGGCTGGCTGGAAACTTCCGAGGTGCAGGCCGAAGCACTGGCGAAGGAATTGGCCGCCAAAGGGGCAGAAACGTTTATCTTTACCGACATTTCCCGCGACGGGATGATGCAAGGTCCCAACGTGGATGCGATTCTGTCGCTGGCCCAGGCGTCCGGCAAGACGGTGATCGCTTCCGGAGGCGTGACGGTGCAGGACGACTTGCTGCGGTTGGCCGCGCATGCCGATCAGGGCATCGGCGGAGCCATCGTCGGCAAAGCGCTGTACACCGGTAACATCGATTTGGCCCAGGCGCTCGCGGCGATCGGGGCTTTGAACTAAACGAAGCACAGAAAGGAAGTCGAACCAGCATGCTCGCAAAGCGAATTATTCCCTGCCTCGACGTGAAGGACGGGCGGGTCGTCAAAGGCGTGAATTTTGTGAACCTGCGCGATGCCGGCGATCCGGTAGAGCTGGCGGCGTTGTATGATCGGGAGGGGGCGGATGAGCTCGTGTTCCTGGATATCTCCGCTTCGCATGAAGGACGGGCCACGATGGTCGAAGTCGTGAAGCAAACGGCCGGCGAAATTGCCATTCCGTTTACGGTCGGCGGCGGGATCTCCCAGGTGGACGATATGAAGCGCCTGCTGCGGGCCGGAGCCGATAAGATCGGCATCAATACGGCGGCGGTGGTGAACCCCGAGCTGATCTCGGACGGGGCGCGCCGCTTCGGCTCCCAGTGCATCGTGGTGGCGGTCGATGCCAAGTTTAACGCCGAATGGGGCGAATGGGAAGTGTACACTCACGGCGGACGCAAACCGACGGGCATCCGGGCGCTGGCCTGGGTGCAGGAAGCCGAGAAGCGGGGTGCTGGGGAAATTTTACTGACGAGCATGGACGCCGACGGCACCAAGGACGGATTCGATCTGCCGCTGACGAGCGCGGTGAGCCGGACGGTGGGGATTCCGGTCATCGCCTCCGGCGGGGCCGGGAAGGTGAGCGATTTTTACGAGGTGTTTACCGAAGGACAGGCGGATGCGGCGCTGGCGGCGACGATTTTTCACTACAAAGAAATTGCGGTACCGGATTTGAAACAAGAGCTGAAAGCCAAAGGGGTGGAAATACGATGAACGTGGGGGATCAACAACCGCTGCAATTATCGCTATCTATAGAGGAATTGGAGCAGGCGGTGAAGTGGGATGCGTCCGGACTCGTTCCGGCCATCGTTCAGGAGGCAGGCAGCAAGGAAGTGTTGATGCTGGCTTACATGAACCGCGAATCGCTGCGCAAGTCGGTCGAGACCGGGCTGACCTGGTTCTGGAGCCGGTCGCGGGCCGAGCTGTGGAACAAAGGGGCGACCTCCGGCAACACCCAGCGGATTACGGCTTTGAAATACGATTGCGATGGGGACACGCTGCTGGTTGAGGTGATCGCGAACGGGCCGGCTTGCCATACCGGGGAGCCGACGTGCTTCTATCGGACAGCGGCTGCGACCGCTGAGGCAGCGGCAGCCTCGGAGGGGACCGGAAGCGGCGGGGCCGATGAACGGTTCAAGGTGCTCGCCGAGCTGGAGCAACTGATTGCCGAGCGTTACGCAGAGCGTCCGGAAGGGGCCTATACAACGTATCTATTCGAGAAGGGCATCGATAAAATCCTCAAAAAGGTTGGCGAAGAAACCGCCGAGTCGATCATTGCGGCCAAAAACGGCGACAATGACGAACTCCGGTACGAAGTCAGCGACTTAATCTATCACCTGCTCGTGCTGCTGCGCGAGCGCAATCTGCCGTTGGACGAAATCATGCAGGAGCTGGAGCGGCGCCATGAGCGGCCGCGGCGCGACTAGAACGGGGGCGTGAATCCATGCTGATCGATTACCATACGCATCACGAACGCTGCGGGCATGCCGTCGGCGCATTGGAGGAATACGTTCGCCGGGGCATCGAGATCGGCTTGTCCCAGCTGGGCGTCTCCGACCATATGCCGCTGCTGCATGTCGATCCGGCCACGTATTATCCGGAAATGGCCATGCCGATGGAGGAACTGCCGCGATACGTCGAGGAGGCTTTTCGGCTGAAAGAGAAATACCGCGGGCAAATCGACGTCCGGGTCGGCCTGGAAGGCGACTATATCGAAGGCTGGGAGGAACGCATCGAATCCATCATCAAGGCCTATCCTTGGGATTATGTGATCGGGTCGGTGCATTTTCTCGGGGAATGGGACGTGTCGGATTTCCGCCAGGTGCACAACTGGGAAAGCCAGGACGTGTTTGCGGTGTATGAGCGGTATTATGATGCCGTGACGAAAGCCGCGCAAACCGGGTTCTACGATTTCCTCGGCCACCTCGACGTCATCAAGCGGTTCGGGTACAAGCCGGGTCCGGAGCTGGAGGAAGAAACGATCCGGCTGGAGCGAAAGACCTTGGCCGCCGTGAAGGAAGCCGGGATCGCGATGGAGCTCAACGCCTCGGGGTTGTCCAAGCCGTGCGCCGAGATGTTTCCGAGCGAACGGATTTTACGGGCTGCGATCGAGATGGGGATACCGCTCACCGTCGGGTCGGACGCCCATGATCCGTTGAAGCTGAGTGAACACCTGGAACAGGCACGCACCCTGCTGTATAACCTGGGCGTGCGGGAGCTGGCGACCTTCGAAGGACGCCGGCGAACAATGATTCCCCTGGCGGCCGGGAAATAAGCCGGCATTGAAGGAAGGTGCGGCGCTGGACGCCAACCTCGAATCCATGTACGATTAAAGAGAAAGCATGTCCAAGTCTTAAATAAGGATTCGGGAGGATGTTATGGAAGCCAAAATGCGCATGTTTTCCGGTTCGTCCAATCCGAAGCTGGTGTCGGATATCTGCGGCCGGTTAGGAATCGAACCTGGGAAAGTGAAGTTGTCGCGCTTCAAAAGCGGAGAAATTTATGTGCATTATGAGGAAAGTATCCGTAATTTCGACGTGTTTCTCGTACAGTCGTTATCCCACCCAATCAATGAGCTGTTCGTCGAGCTGCTGGTGATGATCGATGCAGCGAAAAGGGCTTCTGCTCGAACGATCAACGTCATCATGCCCTATTACGGTTACGCCCGGCAGGAGCGCAAATCCGCGCCGCGTGAGCCGATTTCGGCCAAGATGCTGGCGGATGTCCTGACGACGGCGGGGGCGAACCGGGTCGTGACGATCGATTTGCACGCGCCGGCGATCCAAGGCTTCTTCAACATCCCGGTCGATCATTTGACCGCGTTGGACTTGATGACCGACTATCTTCGGGCTCAGCAGATCCCGAATCCCGTGATCGTCTCTCCGGATGCGGGACGCGCCTCGATGGCGGAGAAGCTGGCCAACGGGCTGGACTCGCCGTTTGCGATCATGATCAAGAAGCGCCCTACGCACAACGAGTCGGTGATCACGCATGTGATCGGCGACGTAGCCGGGCATACGCCGATCATCATCGAGGATTTGATCGATACCGGCACCACGATCGTCAACGTGGTGGAAGGCCTGAAGGAACGGGGCGCGGCGGATGCTTACGTGTGCGCGACGCATGGGCTCTTTTCCGAAAATGCGCTGGAGAAGCTTCAGCATCCCAACATCCGCCAAGTGGTAGTTACCGATTCGATCGCGCAGCCGGAATTGCATTCCTCGCATGTGCAGGTGCTCTCGGTAGCTCCGATGCTGGCTAGGGCCACGCAGTTTATTCTGGAGGGCGGATCGATTGCCGCTCTGTTCAAGGATCGGGGCATTTAGCCGCCGAATGATTTCAAGTAAATAGCCGCCTTAAGGCGGCTTTTTTGTTTGCCTTTGAAGCAGGCAGGGCTCTAGCGTTTCTTCGCGGCTTTCGCTTCTCGCATCCGGCGGTTTTCCTCCACCCGGAAGAGAACGACTCGGCGAATCAAGTCCAGCGGCAGCGGCTGGTCCAAGGGAAATTGAACGGACCCTTTGCCGCCCTTATAAACGGACAGCTCCTCAGCAAATTCCTCCGTACCGCTCGGCGTTGGGTAAAAGCCGATGTGGTTCTTAAAGGCCGCGAAATGCACCAAGTTTCTGCCATCCGTCTCAAACGTCGGCATTTGATAACTGATTTTCTCGACCGCGTCGGGGGCAGCTTCTCGGACCACTTTGCGGATTTGCTGCAGCCTGTCCTGAATCTCCGGCGGGACTTGGGCGATATATTCGTCAATCGTGGCAAACGGGGGCTTATTCGCTTCCATCGTTCTGCAGAGACCTCCTTAACTTTAACGGTGCCGTACGGGCATCTTGTTTATTTTCGTTTTCTCGTATTACTGAATATGGACCAGATGACATAAGCCACAAGGGCAAGGAATAATGCGGAGACGATGATGTTTTCCCAAACAAAAGTCAAATGCATGATGGAAATAACTCCTTTCTCTGCAAACATCTTATTTATTCGGCTGCGGGAGGCGGTTTTCCTTCCGGCTTCGGCTTATCCGTTATTTTCCGCCAGGATTCCCCGTGGGAGGACAGCTTCTCCTATGTTATACTGTGGAATGGAGAGTTTACCTGAGGGTGCGGGAAGTAGACTTAGAAGAATGAATTCAGAGGAGGTGCCTTGCTTGAACGAAAAAAAGCGACCGGCCAAAACCAAACGGGGGAAAGTGCTGCCCATCTCGATGGATGCGGGGTTTTTCTTCGAGAGAGCTGTCTCATCGTTGGACCGCTATCGCTATGACAAGGCATTGAAATATTTTCGCAAAGCCGTGGAATACGAGCCGGGCAACCCGGTGAACCACTGCAATATGGCTGGGATTTTATCGGAAATGGGAGATTACGAAGCTTCCAACGAGGTATTGAACACCGTACTGACGGAGATCGATCCGTCCATGACGGAATGTTATTTCTACATGGCGAACAACTACGCCAATATGGATCATTTCGAAGCGGCGGAAGAGGCGCTCATCCACTATTTGGAGCAGGATGAACACGGCCAGTTTCTGAGCGAGGCCGAAGAGATGATCGATCTGCTGCAATACGAACTGGACCGGCCGACCCAATTGAAGAGCATCAAATCCCGGCATGGCGTCTACGAGCATGATCAGGCTCGCGCCTTGCTGGAAGAGGGCAAGTTCGCTCAAGCCGTTAAAATGCTGGAGGAGCTGGTGCGGAACCGGCCCGATTTCCTGGCGGCCCGCAACAATCTGGCCTTGGGTTATTACTACCTGGGATTGTTCCGCAAAGCGATGGATACGGTGGGAGAGGTACTGGCTCAGGATCCCGGCAATTTGCACGGCTTGTGCAATCTGGCGATTTTTTATCAGCATGAAGGGAACGATGAAGCGCTGGAGGAGCTGGCCGGACGATTGGAAAATATCGTGCCCTTCCACCAGGAACACGTATTCAAGCTGGCGACGACAATGGGCATCTTGGGTCGTCATGAAGCCGCCTTTGGCCACTTCAAACGGCTGCTGCGCAGCGAGGAGACGGCCTTGGATGCCAGCTTATACCACTACGCGGCAGTGGCTGCCTACCATACGGGCCGGCACTCGGAAGCGGAGCAACTGTGGAGCACGGGCAAAAGGCTGGATCCCGGCTCGAGCGTGCCGGACTATTACTTGAACTGTCTTGCCAAGGAGCGCGAGCATCCCGAGGCGGGGCCGTTTCCGGTGAATTATCAGTACCTGCTGCCGTTCGAGGAGCAAATGAAGCGCTGGGAGATATCGGAGGACGGCATCCCGGTTGATTTGAAGGAAAATCCGCTGATTCGCTCCTCGTTCTTCTGGGCACTGCGTCATGGGGATGCGAAAACGAAGCTCCAAGTGATCCAGGCGCTGGGCCTGATCGCCGACCGGGAGGTTGAAGAAGCGCTGCAAGCCTTTCTGCTCGAACCGGAGGAAGATGCCTACCTGAAAGAAATGGCTTTGTTCGTCCTTCGGAATCTCGGCGTGAGCCGGCCGCTGCCCGTTCGATCCGGAACGACGACGACCATGATCGATCCAAGCCGCGTGACGACGGAGCTGCCGGTATGGCGGAGCGAATGGCAGGCGGTCGTTGATCTGGCAATGGAGCGAATGAAGCGAAGCTTCGACCTTCAGCAGCAGCATGATATGGAGACCTTGTGGGCGGATTTTCTCACCCGGTTATACCCGGATACGCCGACGGTCTCCCATTTGGAGGGCTGGGCCGCGGCACTCGAGTATTTGACGGCCAAAATGCACGGCCAATCCGTCACCTACGAGCAGGTGGCGCAGAAATACAATATTTCGGCATCGACCGCGCGCCGCTACGTGCAACGGGTGGATGAGGTGTGCGGCGTGAAGGAGAAAATCGCGGCGATTTTTCCTTCGGTCCAATAGTTTGCGGGTAAAGGAAGTCCAACTTGGGGAAAATTTGATGGAGCATTCCATTTACATAGGAATCGAGGGTCGATCTATTTCCTAGGAACCAAGGAGGTACGAACGTATGCACAAAGTGTTGGTGATCGGTACGGGGCCGGCCGGACTTACGGCGGCGATTTATTTAGCGCGGGCGAACCTGAGCCCGATTGTCATCGAAGGCCTGGAGCCCGGCGGCCAATTGACCACGACGACGGAAGTGGAGAACTTCCCGGGCTTCCCGGAGGGCATCATGGGGCCCGAGCTGATGGATAACATGCGCAAGCAAGCGGAACGCTTCGGTGCGGAATTTCGGAACGGCTGGGTCGAGCAGGTCGATTTCTCGAAACGGCCGTTTCAGGTGACGCTGGAGGGCGGCCAGGTCCTGGAGTCCGAAACGGTCATCTTGTCGACGGGTGCGTCGGCAAAGTATCTGGGCATTCCCGGCGAGCAGGAGAACGTGGGCCGAGGGGTCAGCACCTGCGCGACCTGCGACGGATTCTTTTTCCGCGGCAAAAAACTTCTTGTCGTCGGCGGCGGCGACTCCGCGATGGAGGAAGCAAATTTCCTGACGCGATTTGCCACGGAGGTGACGATCGTGCATCGCCGGGAGGAGCTGCGCGCCTCCAAAATCATGCAGGATCGCGCGAAGGCCAACGAGAAAATCCGCTGGGCGCTGAACCGCACGCCGCTGGAAGTGGTGACAGAAGAGGGCGGCAAGGTGAAGGGCCTGAAGGTACGGAACAATGCCGGAGGTCAGGAGGAGCTGCTGGAAGCGGACGGGGTGTTCGTGGCGATCGGCCATACGCCCAATACGAAGTTCCTCGGCGGGGCGGTGGCGACCGACGAACACGGCTATATCGTTGTTAAGCCGGGAACGACGGAGACGAACGTACCGGGCGTATTCGCTTGCGGTGACGTGCAGGACACGCGTTACCGCCAAGCGATCACCGCGGCCGGGTCCGGCTGCATGGCGGCGATGGACTGCGAGAAATTCCTGGAGGGCAGCATGGTGCACGATTGGAGCGGCCCGACGGGGAGTTGAGCTTGTGGATGAAAGGGAAACGCAGATCAGGTCAGTTCAGGTCAGTTCAGATCGTGAACTGGCCTAAATCTATGCGAAAAATCGAGTATAATTTGACAATTTCGGCGATTTCAAAGGAATGTATACGAAATTTCATACAGATTTTGGCGAGCACCCGACGAAACCCTAGAATCTATATGAAAAACCGAATACAATCCGGATTTTTCGCCGTCAGAGCCGTATTGTATGCGAAAAATCGAATATAACGATCCGTTAATACACAAAAGGACGCCGCGCGGCGTCCTTTTATACGTTTTCGTGTGAGCTTATTAGATCCAGCCATTCTCCTCCGCAAGGCGCACTGCCTCGATACGGCTTTTGACCTCCAGCTTGTTCAAAATTTCCGAAATATAATTGCGGACCGTTCCGTAGGATAAGTGCAAGGTGCCGGCGATTTCTCCAGCGGTGCGGCCTTCGGCGGCCAGCCGCAGGATCTCTTGTTCGCGGGCGGTCAGGGGATTGTCCCGGCGGAGGCTGCCGAAAACAAGCTCCGGCGAAGCCTCGCGATGGCCGGCCATTACCCGGCGTATCGCTTCCGCCAGACGGTCGCTGGACTCGTCCTTGAGCAGGTAGCCCTGGACGCCGGTTTTGACGGCTCGCTCGAAGTAACCCGGCCGGGCGAACGTCGTCAGGATGATGACGCGGCACGGCGACCCCTGCGCCTGCAGCTTTTCGGCCACCTCGAGCCCGCTCATCAGCGGCATTTCGATGTCCATCAGGCAGATATCCGGCCGAAGGGTCTCGATAAGTGCAAGCGCCCCGGCCCCGTCCCCGGCCTGACCGACGACCTCAAAGTCGTCCTCCAGGTCGAGCAGGGAAGCAAGCGCTCCCCGCAACATGCGTTGATCCTCGGCAATGACGATGCGAATCATGCCGTTTCACCTTCTTTGCTGGCTTCTTTTACGATGAGCGGGATGGCGATCCGCAGCCGGATGCCCCGGCCGGAGCCGGATTCAGGGCTTCCCGGGCGCCCTAGGCTCCCCGGACCGACGGTTAATGCGCCGTCGATGAGCGACAATCGCTCGGCCATGCCCTTCAGGCCGTTCCCCCCGACGCTGTCGCCCGGCGGCGAGGACGCCCCGTCGCCGCCGCCCCCGTTCCGTGCAGACAAGCCGATCCCGTTGTCCTCGATCTGGAGCCGCACCTCGGCGGGGGCGATCTCGATCGTGACGGCGCAGCGCGTGGCCCGGCTGTGCTTGACGATGTTCGTCACCGCCTCTTTGATGCAGAGGCTGACGATGTTCTGCGTCAAGTCCGACACGCCGGTCAACCGCGGATCGCCCTCCACGTCAAAGGCGATGTCGGCCGCGCGCAGGATTTCGCCGGCTTCGGCCAGCGCCTCGGCGACCGTGACGGCCCGCATGTCGGAGACGAGCTCTCGTACCTGCCGCAGCGCCGCCCGGGAGGTGCGCTGGATTTCCCGCGCCTCGGCCTGGGCCCGTTCGGCGTCTTTGGCCGCGAGCTTCTCGACGAGCTGGCTTTTGAGCGTGATCAGGGATAACGTATGCCCTAGCGTATCGTGTAAATCGCGGGCAATCCGCATGCGTTCCTCGCGCTTGACCAGCTCCTTGATTTGCTCATTCGCCCGATCAAGCTCCTGCTCCAGATGCTGCCGTCGCGCCATCGAACGGATGCCGTAGGGCATCACCAGCATGATGAGCAGAAAAGGCACCAGGAACGGCAGGTCGCTGGCCACGAGGTCCCGGTAGCCAATCAGGAGCGACAGCACCTGCACCGTGGCAAAGCAAGCTATCGCGACATTAAACTTCTTATGGTCAGTGTACCAGCCGATAAAGTTCGAGGTGAAGAAGCCCAAATAGAAGTTGTACGGACTATAGAACGCGCAGAGCGCTAGAATGAGCCCCAATTGCAGTGCAAGCCACAGATTAAATATTTTGCCGGTGGCCCAATATAACTGGCGGTACGTCACCGCAAAGAGGGCAACCATCGCATAGCCGATGAACAGCTTAATCCCGTGCTCCCCGCGAATATTAACGATGGGAAGGATCAGATAAATCGGCCAGATGTAAGGGAACCAACCGTATTTTTTCGGAAAAAATTCGAACCTGCCCAACCGCATGTTTCATTACACCGCTTCCTGTTTTTTTCGGATATATGTGGATAGTACCATAAACAGAAAGAGGTAGCCCAGCAAAATCAGCACGTTGCGCCAGCTCGGCGCATCCCCCTGAACGATCGACCAGGCACCGCCGCCGAACTGGTAGGAAGGCAGCCATTTCCCGATGGCCTGCATGGCCTTAGGCAATACTTCGATCGGCATCCACATGCCGCCCGTCACGGCGAGGGCCAGATACAATACGTTGCTGACGCCGCTCGCCGTATCCACGCGTTTCATTAGCCCGACCAGCGTGCCCAGCGCAAGGAAAGGCAGCGAGGCCGCCACAATCCACAGCCCGCTGTAGATCCAGAGGTGCCAAGGCAGCGATACCCCGTTAATCAAATATCCTGCGATGAAAATAAACACGACGGAAAACAGGTGCATCATCGTTTGACCGAACATTTTGCCGAAAAAGTACACCGGTCCGGGCAGCGGCGTGATTCGCATGAAGGTCGACCAGCCTTGGGTACGCTCCTGCACCAGCCGGATACCGAGCGTCATGATCGCCGACCCCATCACGCTGAACGTTGTCATGGACATGAGGTAATGCGCCTGCCATTCGCCCGGATTATCGGCCCCGGTATTGACCACCCGAGTGAAGATAAAGTAGAACATCACCGGCATTAGCAGCGACCAAAATACATAGTAAGGATTGCGGAACACCCGCAGCATTTCCGCTTTGCATTGCATCGTTATCGTGCGCATCATTAGACTGCCTCCTCTTCGTGATTCGCTGTAAGCTGCTCAAAAGCTTCATCCAGCCGTCCCTGCTCGATCCGTACGTCGTGCACGGGCAGGCCGGCCGTAAACAAGGCGGCCAGCGCCGCGTCCGTGTCCTCCGTCGTTACATGGATACGGCCGTCTTTGCTGTAGCATTCCGCTACGGGGGAGAGCGCCAACAGCCGGCTCTGCAGCTCGAGGCCGTCGCCGTCGGCGAGAAAGGAGACCGAGCGTTTGACGATCCGCGATTTGATCGCTTCCGGCGTGCCATCGGCTACCAGGCTGCCCCGATTGAACAGCAGGATCCGGTCGGCGATATCATCGGCTTCCTGCAGGTAATGTGTCGTGAATACGATCGTCTTCCCTTGCCCGGCCAGCTGGCGGACGCTGTCCCAAAAGCGCCGCCGGGCGGTGATGTCAAGGCCGACCGTCGGTTCGTCGAAGAAGACCAGATCGGGGTTGCCCGCCAAGGCGAGGGCAAAGCCGAGACTGCGTTTTTGCCCGCCGGACAACTTCTCGGCATACCGGTTCAAATCGTCCGGTCCAAGCCCGGTCAGGCGAACCAACTCGGCCAGCTCCATCGGATTCGGATAATAGCTGCGGATGAGCTCCAGCACCTCGCGCACCTTAAGCCGGTCCATCACGCTGACTTCTTGCAGCATCGCGCCGGTCTGCTCGCGGACCGTCCGGTCTTTGGGCGGCTTGCCGAACAGCTTTACGGTCCCGTCGGTGGGCTCAAGCAAGCCAAGGAGCATGGAGACGGCCGTCGTTTTGCCGGCTCCATTCGGACCGAGTATAGCGGTGATGGTGCCTTTGGGAATGCTGAAGGACAGATGATCGACTGCTTTTTTATCCTTAAAGTTTTTGCTGACGCCGCGCATTTCAATTATGGGTTCCACGTAATTTCCCCTCCAATTTTTGGTTCCTCATCGGTTAACTCTAGAATAATGGAACGCTCCGAACCTCGTTAGTAAGGACTGTCATGAGTTGAAGATGACAATTGTCATAAGGAGTTAAGCGGTTACAGGCCACCTCATGACAAGACCCAAAAATAGTTGAACTTTTCCCAATAAGCGCTTACTTATGGAGCAGGGCAAGATGTATTAAAATATGAATGCGGTTACAAAATACCGAGAAATACACAAAAAGGGGAGGCAAAGCATGAAACGCATGAAACGCATGAAACACCTGTTGATCGGGATCTCTGCAATGCTGGTGATGAGCATGGCCCTCACGGCTTGCGGAGGCAACAACTCCAAGAACGAGTCGTCCTCGAACACGCCAACGGAAACGAATTCTTCCGCGGGCACGGATTCTAAGGGCGAAAAAGTTACCATCAATCTGTGGAGCTTCACGGATGAAATTCCGAACATGACTCAGAAGTATTTGGAATTGCATCCGGACGCCAACGTTGAGTTCAAAACCACAGTTATCGCAACAACTGAGGGCGCTTACCAACCTGCGCTTGACCAAGCTCTGGCCGGCGGCGGCAAAGACGCACCGGACATCTATGCTGCTGAAGCAGCGTTCGTCCTCAAGTATACGCAAGGCGACGCTTCCAGTTATGCTGCGAATTACGCTGATCTTGGCCTGACTGACCAAATGGTTAAAGATGCGGGCATCGCTCAGTATTCCGTAGATATCGGTAGCAAAGACGGCGAACTGAAAGGCCTTGGCTATCAAGCAACTGGCGGCGCTTTCATCTATCGTCGTTCGATCGCGAAAGACGTATTCGGAACTGACGACCCAGCTACAATCAAGGGTGAAGTTGGTCCTGGATGGGATAAGTTCTTTGCAGCTGCAGAGAAGCTGAAAGCTAAAGGCTACGGCATTGTTTCCGGTGACGGTGACATGTGGCACGCGATCGAGAACAGCTCCGACAAAGGTTGGATTGTAGACGGCAAACTTCATATCGATCCAAAACGTGAAGAGTTCATCGATCTTTCCAAGAAGTTGAAAGACAACGGTTTCCATAACGATACGCAAGACTGGCAAGAAGCTTGGTTCGCGGACATGTCCGGAACGGGCCCACAACCGATCTTTGGTTTCTTTGGTCCTGCTTGGCTGATCAACTACACGATGAAAGACAATGTTAAAGACACGAATGGTGACTGGGCAGTTACTGAACCACCAACAGGCTTCTTCTGGGGCGGTACTTGGTTGCTGGCTAACAAAGACGTAACGAAAGACGAAGCGAAGAAGAAAGCGGTTGCTGACTTTATCAACTGGGTAACGCTTGATACTTCCGAAACGGGTCTCCAATATCTGTGGGCTAACGGCACGATGAAAGAGGGCGAACAAGGTACGAAGGATAGCGTAGCTTCCTCCGTAGTTATGTCGAAGTCCAATGGCGAAGTTCCATTGCTTGGTGGTCAAAACATGTTCGATGTTTTCGTACCGGCTAACGCGAACGCTTCCGGTAAGAACTTGACCCAATACGACGAAACCATCAACAAACTCTGGCGCGATCAAGTTCGTGATTACACGGCAGGCAACAAGTCCCGTGACGATGCGATCAAAACCTTCAAACAACAAGTCAAAGACCAACTTGGCATCGAAAGCGAATAAGCTATAAGCGGTAGATGCGAAGGGGCGGGGTGTTTCCCGCCCCTTTATACCCATTAAAAAGAGGTGAGAGCCATGCGTCACAAAGGAGTAAATTATTCGAGATACGGGTATATTTTTTCTTTACCCTTTATTTTGATTTTTTTAGTTTTCTCGCTGTATCCCATTATTTACACGCTAGCCATTGGTTTTACGAATATGCAAGGCATTATCCCAAAACCGCTCGAAATTCTGGACAATCCTTTTCAAAACTTTAAAGATCTGATCCTTGAGAATGCTTCATTTAAGAAGTCTCTGGTGAATACGGGGCTGCTATGGATGATCAACTTCATTCCACAGATTGGCCTAGCGCTTTTGCTCACTGCTTGGTTTACGAACAAGCGCCTTAATATTAAGGGCCAAGGTGCGTTCAAGATCTTGCTCTATATGCCGAATATTATCACTGCAAGTACGATTGCAGTGCTTTTTAGCTCCCTGTTCGCTTATCCAATGGGGCCAATGAACAGTCTGTTCCAAATGTTCGGTTGGTCCGATGCGCCGATCTTCTTCCTTCAGGACAAGACGACAGCGCGGGGGATCGTGGCATTCATCCAGTTCTGGATGTGGTATGGGAACACCATGATCATTCTGGTCGCAGGCGTTATGGGCATAAATCCTGCTTTATTCGAGTCCGCGGCAATTGACGGCGCGAACGGATGGCAAACCTTCTTCCGCATCACGTTGCCAAGTCTTCGTACCATCTTGCTCTACACGTTGATTACATCCATGATCGGCGGTTTGACGATGTTCGATATTCCGCAATTGTTCCTGCAAGGCGGACCAAGTGATGCTACACTTACGACTTCCGTCTTTATCTACGCGCAAGCGTTCAAGGGCAGCTACTTGTACAACAAAGCGGCAGCAGCAAGTATGATCTTGTTCCTGATCGCAGCGCTCTTGTCCGCAGTCTTGTTCTACCTGATGCGTGATAAGGATGCGGCTAAGTTGAAAAAAGCAAAGAAACAGCAGAAAAAGGCTGCCCGTGCAGCTCAAGGGGAGGTGTAAGCCGTGGAAAAAATTAAAGAGGGCAGTGTCGTCGCTCTAAGAGTGAACCGGACGATTATTTATATCGTGTGTGTGTTGCTGGCCCTACTCAGCATTCTTCCTTTCTGGATCATGTTTGTGAACGCCACGCGTTCCACACCTGAAATCCAGAGCGGCCTCTCGTTGCTTCCTTCAACCCATATGATGAGCAACTTGCGTGTGCTTCTGGACAAGAGCTTCGACCCGATTCAAGGGTTTTTGAACTCTTTTACGATTGCAGGTTCGGCAACCATCTTGACGGTGTACTTCTCGTCTCTGACGGCTTATGGCCTGGTGGCATATAACTGGAAATTGCGTCAACCGTTCTTTACCTTTATCATGTGCGTGATGTTGATCCCAGCTCAAGCCAGCTCCATCGGTTTTTATCAGTTCATGTATAAATTACATTGGACCAATAACTTCCTTCCGCTGATTTTGCCAGCGATTGCAGCACCGGCTGTGGTATTCTTCATGCGTCAATACTTGCTAGCTACGTTGTCGCTGGAGATTGTCGAGGCCGCACGCGTAGACGGTTCCGGGGAATTCAAAACGTTTAACCGAATCATTCTGCCATTGATGATGCCGGCGATTGCAACGCAAGCGATTTTTGCCTTCGTTGCGAACTGGAACAACCTGTTTATGCCGCTCATTTTGTTGACGGATAAGACAAAGTATACGATGCCGATTATGGTCAGCTTACTTCGCGGTGATATTTATAAAACGGAGTATGGCTCCATCTATATGGGGCTAGCCTTGACGGCGTTGCCATTGTTCATTGTGTACTTCCTGTTGTCCCGATACATTATTGCGGGCGTCGCTTTAGGTGGCGTCAAAGAATAACCTGGCGTTTTAGCATTTCATAATAACCCCCCCTATAAATAGAGGCCTGTAGATTGGCTGAGACGAGCGAGAGCTCATCCGGCTAATCTACAGGCCTTTTGTAGTGGTGTGTTCCTAGACCGCCTTGCGGCGGAAGTACAGCATGCCGGCTGCCAGGAACAACAGGAAGCTGCCGAGGACAGTAATGAACAGGCTCTCGTACGGCAAATTAAAGGCGCCGTAATCCGCCTGGCCGCGCGGCATCATGGCCAAGAGCGGCTGGGCCCATGGGTAGTATGGGCCGATTTTGGCCGAATTGATGATCAGCAGGTTCGGAATCGTCAGCGAGACGTTGACCGCAAGCGGAGCGGCAAAGCTGGACCAAACCAGCGAGACGCCGAGCTGTAAGGCGACCAGCGGCAAGCAGGCGATCAGGCCTCCAATGAGGCTTGTGGCGATCATTCCCCAAGGCAATGGACCAGAGATGCCCTGGACCAGGGCCACGAGCAGCAGGGCGGCCAGGAACAGCAACTGGGAGATGGCCAGCAGTCCGATGACGACGGTAAACTTGGCCAGATATACCGCGCTGCGCGAGACGGGCAGCACCAATAGCTGCTTCCAGCCACCGCCGGTGTGCTCGTAGCGGCATAGGAACGACGGGAACAAGCCGGACATAATCGGCAGGAACAATAGCCCATGCAACATCGACATGCCGCTGATCAAGAGCGGCCAGGCTCCCGCATCTACGCCGTCCGGAAGATCGACCAAGACGCCGACTAAGGCGGACAAGGCCGGACTCGCCAACAAGACGAGCCACACGCGGGATCTTGCCATTTTCAGGCGTTCGGCGGCCAGGACGTTCAGGAAGGTTCTCATCTTAGTCCACGTCCTTTCGGTTGAAATGAATCAGCCCGACCAGCAAGATGACCGCGCCGACAGCAAGGCCCGCCGCCACGAACCATTCGCGGTGCGGTCCGAAGAGCCCGAACATCGGCCAGTTCAGCGGAAACCACTCCGAGAGATTCATCGTAAACGGCGAAACGATCGAGATGGTTAGTCCTAGGGAAACTGAAAGCGCTTGGTTGCGATAGGCCATTGACAGCCATAGCTGTAAGGCCAGCAACGGCAGCACAGCAAACAGCGGATAAAATCCCAGGCGCACCAAATCCGGATAAGGGAGCGAGGCGGCCTTGAAGCCGAAGGATACCCCCAGGATCACTGTGGCGGTCGATAACAACACGCACGATACGCATAACAACAGGAAGCACAGCAGGAACTTGGCGCTGAACACCGCGGTTCGGGAGATCGGCAGAGCCAGCAGCTGCTTCAAAGAGCTGACTTGGTGCTCGACGCCCGCGACCAGCGAGCTGATCAGCGTGCACCCCAGATACAAGGCGATCGGCACGAAGAACGAAATGTTCTCCAGCAGACCGCCCCATGGATCCTGGGCGTGCTGCTTCATCATCCAATCGAAGCGGAGCCCGTAATTGAGCGCCTGCATGGCGATCAGCCCGATCGGAGCGAGAAAGATCAAGAACCAGATGCCTTTGCGCCGAATCTTCAGGAAGTCGGATGAAAGGGAGCGCAACATCATACCGCTGCCCCCTCCCCGATCACCTGCATGAAGATGTCTTCCAGCGATTTCTTTTTCTGCTCGACGCGGTAAACGGCATGCCCGTTTTCCACCAGCCGTTTGACCAGGTGGGCCACCTGGGCGTCGGCCATGCCCGGGAACGAGAGGACGCCGCTTTGCAGCTTGCCGCTTGCGCCCAGATCGCGGGCAATCCAAAGCGCTTCGTCCGGCTCCGATACGACGAGCTCCATGTCGTGCGCCGATCTTAGCCGCAGATTGTCGATCGTATCCTGGAATACCATCCGGCCTTCGCGGATGATGCCTACTTTGCGGGCCATCAACTCCATTTCGCCGAGCAGATGGCTGGAGACCAACACGGTGATGCCGTACTGCTGCGGCATGCTCTTGATCAACTCGCGGATCTCGTGGATGCCGGACGGGTCCAGACCGTTGGTCGGCTCGTCCAGAATGAGCAGCTCGGGATTGCCGAGCAGCGATGCGGCAATGCCAAGGCGTTGCTTCATCCCGAGGGAGAAGCCCTTCACCGGCCGGCGCGCTTCGCTGGTCAGCGAGACGATGTCCAGAACCTCGTCGATGCGCGACTTCGGCACCTGCAAAATGCGGCGGATGGCCTCCAGGTTATCGATGGCGCTCAAATGCCCGTAATAAGACGGGGATTCGACCAGCGAGCCGATGCGGCGCAGGATCGCCAGCTTGTCTCGCTGCAGCTCGCGGCCGAAGATGCGGATCGAACCCGAAGTCGGCTGGATTAGGCCGAGCAGCATGCGGATCGTCGTCGTTTTTCCGGCGCCGTTGGGTCCGAGGAAACCGTAGATATCCCCTTTGGCAATCTCCAAGTTCAAATGGTCTACGGCGGCGCGGCCGCGGTATTTTTTCGTTAAGCCTTCCGTTTGAATGATCATTTCACTCACGATTTATCACCTCGGAGATGATCATATCGTCCGGAGTTTAAAGACATAGACAGGGGAAGTTTAAGATTCGTTTAATTTTGGGGGGATTGAAAAAAGGGACTGTGGACAGTCCCTCGCCAATTTAGTCACTGCTGCTGTCGCTGGAGCTTCCCGAGTCCCCGGAGTCGCTCCCGCCGTCATCGCCATCATCGGAACCCTCATCGTAATCCTCATCGTAATCCTCATCGTATTCCTCTTCGTCCTGCAGTTCCTGGTTCAGCTCTTCAGGATAGGTATCCGAATAATAGTAGCTAGACGATGAACTATGGCTGGAATAACTACTCCTTCTTGAGGTGGATGGACGACCCCCGCGGCTTCCCTGCTTTGATTTGTCTTTCATATTGTAGGCGACCGCCGCAATGCTTCCGCCCAAAACAACGACTAAGAGTAAAACCGAAAAAATCGACGCTATCATCTTCCATTGCTCTCCTTTTCGCTCAATCGAGCGTTCTCCATTCGATTACGGCTGCTCCACGGGGAAAATGTACACCTTCGTTCCCGCATCCGTGGATACCGTATCCCGGGTAAGTCCCATTTCCCGCAGAAGGAGGTCGACAATCTGCAGGCCGAGCCCAGCCCCTCCGGCGGCGGAAACGGCCTGCATCCCAGGACCGCGGTCGCTGATGACGAGGGCCGGGACGCCGCCTCGGGGCTCTACCGCAATTCCTGCGTACTGTCCGGACCCGGCGTGCCTTATCAGGTTCTGGAACAGGTTATCTAGCACGCGGCGGAAGCCTTGGGCGTCGATATTCCAATAGAGCGGCTGCTCCGGCAGCTCGATATCGGCCGTGATCCCGGCCTTCTCCCAGACGGGATACCAGGCGGCTGCACTTTCCCGCACCAGCCGCAGCACGTCCAGCCGCTCCGGAGACATGGCATAGCGCCCGCTGGAGAGCAGGTTGTACGATAACAGATGGTCCATCAGGCCGGACAAGTCGCTGATTTTGGTCTCCATTAAGGTTAGCGATTGCCGGCCTTGATCCGTTAAGGGTTCCTGACGGAGCGAATACAAGTGGCTGCCCAGGACGGTCAACGGCGTACGCAGGTCATGCGACAGGTGACTGATGAGGCTTTTGCGCAGCTCTTCTTCCTCGCGTTCTCGTTGGCGGCTGTCTTTTAGTTCAAACACCATATGGTTAAAGGCTTGCTCCAATCGTCCGATTTCGTCCGGCCGTCCTTCCGGGATGGGAGAAGGCAGCCCGTCGGAGCCGGGACGGGTCATGCCGGCCTCCAAGCGCAGCAGCCGTTTGCGGATATCGCTGAAGAACAGGTAAGACAGCAGCACGAACGCACCAAGCAGAATCGCTAAAAACACGCCGTAAAAGCGGCTGTCGCTTTGCCGGTCTTCGTCTTGGATCACCATGAATTTACGCGGGAGCTCCAGCACCATGAAGCCTTGCTTTGCCTGCTCGTCTCCGCCGATGAAAGCGACGACCGTAAAAGGGTCGGCGTCTACGCGTTGCTTCATGAAGGCGATAGTGTCCTCCAGGGACCACTGCTTCGGCACCGTTCCCTGTTCCGGCAGTTGCAAACGGGTTTGGCCGGCCGTGTCGACCCAATACAGCGCGGCGTCGGGATATCGCTTCTTCAGCTCCTTAAGTTTCCCGTCGATGGCTTCGGATGAAGCTCCTTTCAGCCCGGCGGCGGCCTGGTGCCACGTGGTCTCAATGTCGAAGCCAGTCCCGTAAGGGCGCTTGGATTGCCACAGATGCTCCGGGTTCATCAGCAGATTGACGCCCCAAGACGCGAATAAGCTAACCGGAATAAGGACGGGGATGAAAACAAAGGCAATCACCAAGATCAACACGTATCTCGTGAGCAGCGATTTGCGGAACCTGCGAACCGGACGGAATCTCATGCTCTCACCCGATAACCGATGCCGCGAATCGTCTCAATGACTTCGGGGTTCGCCGGGTCGCGTTCCAGCTTCTCGCGCAGGTGGCGGATATGGACCATCAAGGTTTTGTCTCCGTCCAGGTAAGGTTCGTTCCATACCGCTTCGTAGATTTGCTCCTTGGTCAAGATTTGCCCCAAATGGCGTAGCAGATAGGCAAAAATATGAAATTGCTTGCCGGTCAACACGATTTCCTCGCCGGTGTTCTGGTCGATGATACGGTTTTCTTTTTCATATACAAGCAAATGTTTAAGACGTAGCGGCTCGGGGTCGCCGGATCCCCCGCTGCGGCGCAGCAGCACCTCGATTCGGGCCGCCAGCTCGTCCGGATGGAACGGCTTCGTCAAATAGTCGTCGGCGAATTTGAGCCCCTGCAGCTTGTCGTCGATCGAGGTTCGGGCCGACAGCATCAACACCGGGAGCTCGGGGTACTGCTGTTTTAACCGCCCCCCGATGGTGAAGCCGTCCAGTCCCGGAAGCATCACATCAAGGATCACGAGCTGGCAATCGACGGCTCTCTCCACGGCTTGCTCCCCGCTCTTCAACCAAGTGACGGCATATCCCCGCTCTTGCAGGTTGGAACTGACCCATTCTCCGATTTCGGGATCGTCTTCAATATATAGCAAATTCGTTATAGGCATGATGGCATTCCTCCTGCTTCTATTTTGGCAAAAGACGGAGAAAAAAGAAACGGGAGGAATCACGATTCGCCCGTATTATTTGTGATTGCAATCACAAGTCCGCGATTTTTCCTATGATACCTTGTTCTTGAGAATGGTTATCAACGAAAGTTGCCGGATCGAACCGTAGGGTGATTTTATAAGGAGGGGTAGGGCGATGAGCGAACTGATCAATAACCGGGAATTTGACGCACCGGAACAAGGCCGCCGCCAGCAGTTATTGAAAGAGATCATCAAGGAGCTGCATCAGGGGAAAAGCGTGGATGAAGTGAAGGCGCGGTTCGAAGCGGCCGTTGGCGACGTGACGGTCACGGAAATTTCCGCGATGGAGCATGCGTTGATGGAGGAAGAAGGCATCCCGGTCGAGGAGGTACAGCGGTTATGCTCGGTGCATACGGCGATTTTCAAGGGCTCGATTGAGGAAATCCACCGCTCGTCCAAGCCGGAGGAGCAGCCGGGCCACCCGGTTCACACCTTCAAGCTGGAGAATCGCGAGATCGAACGGTTGGTCAACTTCAAGCTGCAGCTGCATCTCGACAAGTACCGGAAAGAAGCTAGCGAAGAGCTGGTGTTTAAGCTGCTGGAGGATTTAAGCCTGCTCATGGACCTCGACAAGCACTACAGCCGCAAAGAAAACCTGCTGTTCCCCTATCTGGAGAAGTATGGCATCTACGGCCCGACCAAAGTGATGTGGGGCATCGATGACGGCATCCGCATGATGATCAAGGAGACAAAGGGCAAGCTGGCGAGCGGCAGCGCGGACCGGGAAACGATCCTTATGGACCTCGAACGGATTGTGAAGGAAGTTAACGAAATGATCTTTAAGGAAGAACATATTTTATTACCGATAGCCCTCGAAAAGCTAACGGAAGACGAATGGGTGAGCATTGCCAGGGAAAGCGATCAAATCGGCTTTTGCTTGGCCGCACCGGAGCGCGAATGGGTTCCGGAGCGTGTGCCCCTGCCGCTTTCGGACGAAGAGGCGGAAGGGGCCGCGCAGGAGGGGACGGGGGTCCCGCAGGGCTTCGTCAAATTCGAGACCGGTGTTCTCTCGATGGAGCAGCTGGAAGCGGTGATGAACCATCTCCCGGTTGACTTGACGTTTATCGACGAGAACGACGTAGTTAGATATTTTTCCCACGGGAAGGAACGGATATTTGCCCGGACGAAGGCGGTCATCGGCCGCACCGTTCAAAATTGCCACCCGCCGCAAAGCGTCCATGTCGTCAATCAACTGCTGGAGGATTTCAAAGCGGGTCGGAAGGACGCCGAGGATTTCTGGATTCCGGTGAAAGACAAATTCGTGTATATCCGCTATTTCGCCGTCCGCGGCGAGGATGGCCGTTATTTGGGAACGCTCGAGTTCACGCAGAACATCGCCCCGATCCGCGAGCTGGAAGGGCAGAAACGGATTTTGTCCTAGGAATTTTTGGCCAATATCAGGGTTGGTTTCGCTTCATCCGCTTGCACCGGCGTTCGCATCGCGAATGCCGGTTTTTTTCATAGGCGATATGAGCTGGCGCGCATAAGGAAAATCGTGGAATGACGGGTCGGCGAACCCTGTCTATGATCTACATCATTTACGCAAAATCCCTTATCGCCATTGGGATTGCCGTTTCTTCCCTTCTCTTGACCGAACCGAAGGGTTCGCTTATAGTTGGTACGTAGGAGAAAACTACTTGCGAAGGCGTTTTCAGTCATGGCGCGGACAGCGCGGTGATGGATCGAGAATGGCCTTTTTGCACGTATGGACACGTAAATCTATTATTTAAGAAAAAGGTGGCTTGTGAACATGTCTGATAAAATCTACATTGGCGTTGACTTGGGCGGTACGGCAGTCAAAGTCGGCATTTGCAATGAAGAAGGTCAACTTCTTCATACGTATGAAGGCCCGACCGAAGTCGATAAGGGCGCGGATACGATCGTCGCGAACATCGAGAAGTACGTCCGGCGCGTCGTGGAGGAATCGCCGTTCGCCTGGGAGCAGGTGGCAGGGGTAGGCGCCGGCGTGGCCGGGTTTACGAATGTCCGCGAAGGGATCATTATTTTGGCGCCGAATGTAGGTTTGAAGGATTTCCCGATTCGCGAGATTTTGGAGAAGCGACTGGGCAAGCCGATCAAAATAGACAACGATGCGAATGTCGCGGCACTGGGCGAAGCCTGGGGCGGAGCCGGCAAAGGGATCGAGAACTGCGTATGCTACACGCTGGGCACCGGCGTTGGCGGCGGGATCATCATTAACGGCAAAATTTATCAAGGTTTCTCCGGAATGGCCGGCGAGCTCGGGCATATGTCCGTGGTACCTGACCTGGAAGCGATCGGTTGCGGCTGCGGACAAATGGGCTGCCTGGAAACTGTCTCCTCGGCGACGGGAATCATCCGTATGGCCAAGGACGCCGTGGCGCGCGGCGACCGGACGTCGCTGGCCCATGTGGAGAACATCATGGCCAAGGACGTCTTTGACGCGGCTAAAGCCGGCGACGAAGCGGCGATTCGTATCGTGAACCGCGCGGCGTTTTATCTGGGCAAATCGATGGCGGCCGTGGCGGTCGTTCTGAACCCGGAACTGTTCATCGTCGGCGGCGGCGTATCCAAGGCAGGCGACATTCTGTTTAACGAGGTCCGCAGCGTATTCGCCAAATTGACGCCGGAACCGGTGCAAAGAGGCATGCAAATCGTGCCGGCTACGCTGGGGAACGATGCGGGGATGGTTGGCGCCGCCGGCCTCTTCCTCCGCTCCTAACTATAAAGGTAGTTCAAAAAGTCGCCATTACGGTCCGTTACGCTCAGAATGGGCCGGCCAATGGCAACTTAACTATTTTACAAATTAGATGGTGTGAAAATTTGACATGGGACACGGAGAATTTTGCGAGGAGGGAACAACGATGCCGGAGAAGGAAACAGGTTCGGTCGCCAATCTGATCATTATCACGGGCATGTCGGGGGCAGGTAAATCGCTGGCCGTACGCAGTCTGGAGGATCTCGGATTTTTTTGCGTGGATAATTTGCCCCCGGTGCTGATTCCCAAATTCGCCGAATTGATTGAGCAGTCCAAAGGGAAAATCGCCAAGGTTGCGCTCGTCATCGATCTGCGTGGCCGGGAGTTCTTCACGGCGCTGTCGGAATCGCTGAGCTTTATTAAGGAGCATTTCACCATCAAGTGCGAAATCCTGTTCCTCGATGCTACCGATTCGATCCTCGTGCAGCGTTATAAGGAAAGCCGCCGGCGTCACCCGCTGGCCCCGGAAGGGATGCCGCTGGACGGCATCCGGCTGGAGCGAAAAATGCTGGACGAATTGCGGATGTCGGCGACCCAAGTGATCGATACCAGCAACATGAAGCCGGCTCAGCTTAAGGAGAAGATCATTTCCCGCTTCTCGCATCTGGAGAGCAGCAATTTATCGGTGAACATTACTTCGTTCGGATTTAAATACGGCATCCCGATCGACGCCGATCTGGTGTTCGACGTACGCTTTTTGCCGAACCCGCACTACATCGAGCAGCTTCGTCCGCACACGGGACAAGACAGCGATGTATATGAATATGTTATGAAGTGGCCGGAGACCCAAACCTTCCTGGCCAAACTGCTGGATATGCTGCATTTCCTGCTGCCGCAGTACCATAAAGAGGGGAAAAGCCAGGTGATCATCGGGATCGGCTGCACCGGCGGCAAACACCGTTCGGTCGCGATTGCCGAATACCTGGGCCGGATGCTCGGCGTCAGCGAGACGGAAACGGTTCGCGTGAGTCATCGCGACGAGGGCCGGGATCGGTAAACCAAGCTTCCCTGCAAGTATAGAGGCGATTCAAGAGGAAGCTCCGATCTCCTTTTGAACCCTCATTAAGAGGTGAACCAAGTGATACATCGGGCTAAGGAGACTAGAGTTCCGCGGATCGTCGTGATGGGCGGGGGCACCGGATTGTCCGTCATGCTTCGCGGGTTGAAAGAGAAACCGCTCGATATCACGGCTATCGTAACTGTAGCCGACGATGGGGGCAGCTCCGGGATTTTGCGCAACGAATTGCAAATGCCGCCACCCGGCGATATAAGAAACGTATTAACCGCGCTGGCCGACGTCGAACCGCTGCTGTCGGATATGCTGAATTACCGGTTTGCCTCGGGTTCGGGGCTGGCCGGCCATAGCTTGGGCAATTTGATATTAGCGGCGATTACCGACATTTCCGGCGATTTCGTGACGGCCGTGCGCGAGCTTAGCCGCGTCTTTGCCGTTCGCGGACGCGTGCTGCCTGCTGCCGGTCAGGCGGTGGTGCTGCATGCGGAGATGGAAGACGGCACGATTGTGACCGGGGAATCCAAGATTCCCGAAGTACGGGGCAAGATCAAGCGTATCTTCCTTGAACCGGAAGAGGTCGAGCCGTTGCCGGAGGCCGTGGAGGCGATCCGGGAGGCCGACGCGATTCTGATCGGACCGGGCAGCTTGTATACCAGCATCATTCCGAATCTGCTCGTGCCGAAGTTGGCTGAGGCCGTATTGGAAAACACCTCCGCGATCAAAATATTCATATGCAACGTCATGACCCAACCGGGCGAAACGGACGATTATACGGTCAGCGACCACTTGCAGGCGGTGTATAACCATGTCGGCAAGCATCTGTTTGACTACGTCATCGTCAATGACGGCGAAATTCCGCCGCAGGTTCAGGATTTTTACGCGGAGAAAGGTGCTAAGCCCGTCCAGGTCGACTGGGATAACGTGACCGGCCAAGGGTACAAGGTCATTGCCGATACGCTGGTGTTGTTCCGCAGATACTTGCGGCATGACGCCGACAAATTAAGCCATCATATTTACCAACTGGTTGATAACTGGATTTTACGAAAGAGGTGAGTCCCTTGTCCTTTGCGGCGCAAACCAAAAAAGAGCTGACTATGGTCGAAGCCTCGGACTGCTGCGAGCAGGCCGAATTATCCGCATTGATCCGGATGAACGGATCCGTGCAGGTTTCGAACAAAAAGATCGTTTTGGATATCTCCACCGAAAACGCCGCGATCGCAAGGCGGATCTATTCCTTGCTGAAGAAGCATTTTCAAATTCACACGGAGCTGCTGGTCCGCAAAAAGATGCGCCTCAAGAAAAACAACGTCTACATCGTTCGCATTCCGGCCCGGGTCGAGGAGATTCTGAAGGAGCTGAAAATCGTCTCCGAAGGGTTTATTTTTAACCCGGGGATTAATCCGGAGCTTACCCGGAAAAACTGTTGTAAGCGGGCTTATCTGCGCGGGGCGTTCATGGCCGGCGGTTCGGTCAACAATCCGGAGGGTTCGTCTTACCACCTGGAGATCGCCTCGATGTACGAAGAGCACTGTAAGGCGCTGGTCGATTTGGCGAATGAGTTTCATCTGAACGCACGCTGCATCGAGCGGAAGAAAGGGTTTATTTTCTACATCAAGGAAGGCGAAAAAATCATCGAGCTCCTCAGCATCATCGGCGCGCATCAGGCGTTGTTCAAGTTCGAGGACGTGCGGATCATGCGCGACATGCGGAATTCCGTGAATCGCATCGTGAACTGCGAGACGGCCAACTTGAACAAAACGATCGGCGCCGCCGTTCGGCAGATCGACAACATCAAGCTGTTGCAAAAGGAAGTGGGTCTGGAGAATTTGCCGGAGAAGCTGCGGGAGGTCGCCGAGGTCCGCTTGGCCCACCCCGATATGAACCTCAAAGAAGTGGGCGAGCTGTTGAAAGGAACGGTCAGCAAATCGGGGGTGAACCACCGGCTGCGCAAGATCGACGAGCTCGCCGAAAAAATTCGCGGGAGCTAAACTGGTTTTGCTGCTAGTGTCTTTCGCACTCCGTATGCTATAATGATAGAAATTATAATGTCTACGAATGTGACGAAATGGATTGAATTCGTATAGGGGGTAAGTTTTCATGGTTAAACACCCGGTTACCGTTCGTTTGAAAACGGGGCTGCATGCCCGGCCGGCTGCGCTTTTCGTTCAGGAAGCGAATAAATATTCTTCTGAAATCTTCGTTGAAAAAGACGATAAAAAAGTCAATGCCAAGAGCATTATGGGGATTATGAGCCTCGCGATCAGTACCGGCACCGAGATTTACATCAGCGCGGAGGGTGCGGATGCCGAGCAGGCTGCAAACGCTTTAATCAATTTGGTCAGCAAAGAGGAGCTGGAGAACCAGTAAACGCTGGTTTTTGCCTTTCGGAACAAGGGGATGTTTCCGTGGATTTTTCTACGGAATCATCCTTTTTTTGCGTGAGCTGCAACATTTGTCCGCCGTTTGCGTTAGAAGGGTAAATTACCAATGCCTATCAAAAAAATATTGGAGGTCATGCACATGAAAACATGGTTAAAGCCTGCGGCATCGCTGCTGGTTGCAGGAACATTGATTGCTGGAGGAACGTTTGTAAGCGGTGCCCTTAACGCGCCGACGCCGGTCTATGCGGATGGCGAGATGCAGAAGAACGTGGTGACGGTGGTGGGCAACGGCGAGTTGTCCGTGAAGCCGGACGTGGCGTATCTGTCGATCGGCGTGGTAACGGAAGCCAAGACGGCGAAGGAAGCGCAAAGCGCCAATGCGACCAAAGTGGCCGCGCTGACCAAGCTGCTGAAGGAGACGTGGAAGATTGCCGATAAGGATATCCAAACCGGCCAATTCTACGTACAGCCGAATTATACGTATAGCGATAAGGAAGGCCAACAAATCAAAGGGTATTCCGCCCAGCATTCGTTGGAGGTGACCTACCGCGACTTGGCGAAGGTCGGGCAGCTGCTCGACGCGGCATCCGCGGCGGGAGCCAACCGGATCGACAATATCCGCTTCAGCACGGAAAATCCGGATCAATACCAGGATCAAGTGATTCAAAAAGCGATGAATGACGCGAACAAGAAAGCGGCGTCGATCGCGAAAGCGGCGAACCGCCAAGTGGGCATCGTGCTGAGCATCAGCCAAGCGAGCGCCGGCACGCCGGTATACTCGCAGAACTATAAGATGATGGAACTGGCATCGGCCGATTCCGCAGCGAGCACGCCGGTGGAACCGGGCGAAATCGACCTGCAAACGACGTTGACCGTGATGTATGAGCTGAAATAACCTATATGCAAATGAAGCGGCCTCCGGGTGTT
>NZ_JAKSXN010000044.1 GCF_022427145.1 Paenibacillus timonensis | reverse complement strand
GGGTGATCCCTCGACGAGGCTCGCGCTTTTCAACATTTTCCTACAAGTGCATGTTCAACTTCTAGAACATTTTGTAACCGCCTAACCGCAGTTTGCGGATGGTCCACCCACTCAGAATCGCCCCGCACAGTCCGGCGAACGCCGTCAAATAATCAACCAGCCGGAACGACGCTAGGTAAGCGCCAAAGCTCCGATCATGATCCCATAGGGTGTACACCACAATCGGTAAAATCACGATAATGAAAACGTATGCCGGAAACCAGGTTGTTTTCATCAGCATATTCAGAATAAAGCCGATGCCGAACATCATCACGAAGAATAAAACCATCAGCACCAGTACGATGAGCCAACCCATCGCTCCCCCACCCTTCTAAAGGTCATTCAAAAAGGCATCTTTGGATCACGAAGCATTTAAGATCGCATATTCGACATCGAATCTTGAATTCAGCCGGGCCTTCCGTTGCTCACGTAGTCACTACTACGCTCCGCTACTCAGTCCCTAGCTTCATCCAACCTTCTCGGTGCTCCTAACCTGCCTTTTTGAATCTTCATTGTAACGGTCATTCCAAAAGACATCTTTGGACGAGCACGAGGCTCGCTCGAACTATAACATAAATCACACGAAATCAAGCTAGTAGTTAGTTTACTAGATATTATGTAACGAAGCAATGAACTTTGCATGAAAATTAGATGAATCGATTTGCCCCGTTTAGGCACCTTGCGCTACAATAAGAAGCGTAATGTACGATTCGTGAATGAGGATCAGAATCTATCTAGGAGTGATATACATGAATGAAGCTACCCTAACCTTGGAAGGTTGGTATGCGCTTCACGATTTCCGCACCATCGATTGGACCGCCTGGAAAGCGGCGGATGACGAGGAGCGCGCTGGAGCTCTGGAGGAGCTGCACACGTTTCTGAAAGATTGGAACCAGATGGAAGAATCCAAGACGGGCAGCACCGCCGTGTATTCGATCGTCGGCCAGAAAGCCGATATCGTGTTCATGCACCTGCGCGAAAGCTTGGAAGAGCTGAACGCATTGGAAACGGCCTTCAACAAAACGACCTTTGCTGAGTATACGAGCAGAGCATACTCTTACGTCAGCGTTGTTGAGTTAAGTAATTATCTTGCTTCCGGCGGCGGTGACCCGAAGGCGAACCCCGAGGTGATGGCGCGGTTGCAGCCGATCCTTCCGAAATCCAACCATATTTGCTTCTACCCGATGAACAAGAAGCGGGAGCTGAACGATAACTGGTACATGCTGTCGATGGACGAGCGTCGCGAGATGATGCGTAGCCACGGCCTGATCGGCCGCAGCTATGCCGGCAAAGTGAAGCAAATCATTACCGGCTCCGTCGGCCTCGACGACTGGGAATGGGGCGTGACTTTGTTCTCCGATGACGCGCTGCAGTTCAAGAAGCTGGTCTATGAAATGCGATTTGACGAAGTCAGCGCGCGTTATGGCGAATTTGGTGCCTTTTATGTTGGCAACCTGTTAAATGCCGAACGGTTAGACGATATGCTAAAGCTGTAACTCACACAACTAAAGAAGGGTGTGCCTGCTCCAATGAGCGGCACACCCTTTTCTATTCTTTTCCTTCTTGTTCGGCCTCTAGCGATTTCAAGAACTCCGCCGTTGCCCGATCGCGATCACGGCTCTTCTCCTTCAAACGTTCGATGGCCGGCAGAATGAGAAGGTCAACTTCCTTCTGGACCGTATAAGCGAAATCGTATTGCTGCTGCGATTCCAGATAAGAGCCCACTTCCATCAAGGCGTTATAGCGATCCAGTTCCTCCCGTGTTAGCAGTCCCCGAACCTGTACGCTGCAATGACGCATCTCAGAAGAATCTTCCTTTTTTCAGTACGAGCGGAATCCCGCCGATAATGAAGAGATAACGCATATCGACCAACTTCTTCAATTGAGCTGCAACCCAGCCTTTGTACTTCTTGCCAAATGCGCTGGCAACAGCTTCCCCTTTGCCAAGCGAAGCCACCGTTCCTTTGTTGCTGAACACAAATTTCTTGAGGTCCTTGCCGCGGATCGACGCCACCACGTTTTGTGCGCAAGTTACTCCTTGCTGCATCGCGATTTGCGCTGTTGGTGGGTACGGACGACCCTCCGGATTGAACATCAGCGAGTTATCTCCAATGATAAACACGTTGTCATGGCCGGGTGCGCGCAAATAATCGTCGATTTTCACCCGTCCGCGCGCGGTCTCGAAGCCTGCCGCCTCGATCAGACGGTTGCCCCGGATTCCTCCGGTCCAAACGACCGTTTGCGACTTAATTTCTTCACCGGTGGCCAAAATAACACCATCCGGCGTGCATTCCTTGATCGCTACGCCGATTTTGAACTGAACGCCCTTCTTCTTCAGCACGTCCATCGCGTACTCCACCAGCTCAGGATCAAAGCCCGGCAAAGCCGTTGGCGCAGCTTCAACATTGTACACATTCACGAAGTTCGGATCCACGTCGTATTCCTTGCACAGCTGCGGGATCCGGTCGGCCAACTCGGCCACGAACTCGATGCCGCTGAAGCCTGCGCCGCCGACCACAAAGTTCAGGCGGTCGGTCCGGCTTTCGTCCATTTTGTACATTGCAAATTGATATTCGATATGCTGACGGATCAGGCGAACGGAATTGATGCTGCGGATCGTCATCGCATATTCCGTTAACCCTGGAATGCCAAAAGATTCCGGCTCGCCGCCCAGCGCGATTATCAGATAATCGTAAGAAAGCGTTCCGTCCTGCAGCACGACCTTCTTGTCGGCCAGACGAATTTCCTGTACGTTCGATTTCACAAGGTCGATTTTGAATTCGTCAATTAATTTGGAAATCGCCACTCGGGTATGTTCGATGGAGTCTGTCCCGGCAGCCGGCATATGCAGATGTGTCGTAAAATAATGATAGTCGTGCCGATTCACCAGGGTGACGTCCGCTTCATTGTAATTCAACTCTTTCTGCAGCCGCTGCGCGGTAAGAATGCCGCCATAACCCGCACCAAGAATTACAATTTTGGGTATGGTACTCATGTATTTGTTCTCCTTCCAATTTTGCACACTCTATATTTGAATTAAACCAAAAAACGCAATGTGAAAATTAACACATAAAAAACCATTCTTTCGTACCATATTCCACCGTTTCATGTAATCAGAGACATTTGTCACAACTTAGTTTAACCCTTATTTGTAGGATGATCAAAAGCCTTCTGTCGTATAATCATAAATGTACTTTTTTCGTCACAAATATGAGTGCATACATTTGAATGATATCGACTTTTGCCTAAAAGATCAAGTCTTATTTTACCTGTAACTATAGGACTTTCAACGGATTATTTTCCATATTTTCGACAGTTTTGATCTTACCTTTGCAAGTAGGGGTGTGACGATTATAATAAAGTAGAATTGACATTATAGCTAAAGAAAAAGAAACCATCTGGAGGTGTTTGGCCCGTGTCATCCCAAAACAACGCCGAATTCACTGATCTCCTGATTATCGGGGGCGGACCGGCGGGCATGTTTGCCGCATTTTACGGCGGAATGAGAAAAGCTTCCGTCAAACTGATCGAAAGTATGCCTCAGCTTGGGGGTCAAGTTGCTGCCCTCTACCCTGAGAAATATATTTATGACGTGGCCGGCTTTCCTAAAGTGACGGGCCAGGAGCTGATCAACAACTTGAATGAGCAGTTAAAGCTGTTTGAGCCGGACATTCGTCTGGAGGAACGGGTGCTGCAGATCGAGAAGAAAGAGGATCGCCATTTTGTGGTGACGACCGACAAGGACGTGCACTATGCGCGTGCTTTGATCATTACCGCGGGAGTTGGCGCCTTCGAACCGCGCCGTCTTGAACAGGAGAACGCCTCCCGTTTTGAGAAAACCAATCTGCACTATTTCGTCAGTGACATGAACCGGTTCAGCGGGAAGAAAGTTTTGATCAGCGGCGGCGGTGATTCCGCTGTCGACTGGGCGCTGATGCTGGAGCCGATTGCCGAGCAGGTCACGTTGATCCATCGCCGCGACAAATTCCGGGCGCATGAGCATAGCGTTGAGAGACTGATGGCTTCCCGGGTGCAGGTCATTACGCCTACGGAAATCGCGGAGCTGCATGGCGACGAGCGAATCGAGCGCGTCACACTGGCAGACGTAAAGACGAAAGAAACCCAAGAGATCGCCGTGGACGACGTTATCGTCAATTTTGGGTTCGTCTCCTCCCTGGGACCCATCGCTGAATGGGGTCTCGACATCGAAGGCAACGCCATTGTCGTCGATTCTCGGATGGAAAGCTCGATTCCCGGCATCTTTGCCGCGGGTGACATTACGACATATCCCGGCAAATTGGACCTCATTGCGGTAGGATTTGGCGAAGCGCCGACAGCGGTCAACAATGCCAAGGTCTACATCGATCCGGAAGCGAAGCTGTCTCCGGGACACAGCAGCAACATGAAGCTGTAGTTATATAGAGGCGCTTCGCGTTTTACATGTTCTGACAAAGAAAAGGGTATCTTAACTTTACGGAAGATTATGCCGTAAAGGAGAGATACCCTTTGCCATTTATATGCCCGTTATGCAACGGCTTGGCTGCTATGACCGCCACCTGCCCCGATTGCGGATACGTTCTGGAGAATGCGGGAAAAAAAGAAGACTACGCCGGGCCTTACAGCCCTTACGGCTCCGCTGACCAATATACTTCAGCTATCTCCGTGCGTATTCCTTCCGGCTGCGAACATGTCGTGCAATGTCCGCATTGTCATGAAGCTTATATATATCATGTCAACGCCTGGCAGGCGCCTTGATGTTTGGGGATAACTTCATAATTAAACTGGGGGATAGCCAGGTTGTCCACAATCAGTGCAGAACGGACGGCGCGGCAAGCTCTAATTCGCGTTTGCGGATTTCTGCTAACAGCAGTGCGATAAACTCCCGATCCAATTGCAGTTCGGTCGCCTTCTGATAGGATTCCAGGAGCAACTCATTCGTTAACAGCGCCATTGATAACACATCCTTTCTAGTATTTTCCTTATCATAACAGGAAAAGTTTAGTAGAACAAGTGCTCCGGTTATCCACAAACGCTTGTGGAAATCCTGTGAATAACGTGTTAGTAATTATCGAAAAGCGTTGAAAAAACTAATGGGATAATGTGGACAAAAGTTATTCACAGGACATTTGTTCCCATATTTCTCCAAAAATTTTTTTATTGTTCGACTTTCCGAGCTTATTGCGGCCGCGTATTGACTTCAAAAATCCAGATCTTGCCGCCCCGGTCTACGCCATAATCAAAACCCAGCTGTCCAATGCCCGGAAACCGGGTCTCCAGGATTTGCACGCACGTATTGGTCAATGAGCGCATTTCCCTCCGTTTACGTCCGGCGGCTCTGCGGCTTAATGATCGGCTGAGCCCCTCGCGTGCGCTGAGCATCGTGCCGCCCTTGCACAAATTGGTCACGAACAGCCCGGGACGGGCTAACCGGCCAACCATCGAGCGGTATACCCAAGCTCCGTTCTCCTTCACGACCTTCACCCGGTAGTCAATCGGCCGACCGGCGATCCGGGCCAAGTGAATCCCTTGCTGAATCATGTACTTGCGTCCAACCTTCACGCGATTTAATGCCCGGAACATCGACTCAAAGCTTCCGAATCCATGTCTCCGCGACATATAGGTATAAGCATAAACGCCTCCGGCATAGGTCACCTTGATCACGCCGTAGCCCCCGCCGCCGCGGAGCGGCTTAATCACGACCATGCCGAACTGATGCAGCATGCTTCTTAACGAATCGGCACCGTACAATCGGGTTTGCGGTATGTGGGCGGCCACGTCCGCGTTGCTTAGAAGCGCCTCGGTCTTGAGCCATTTGTTGGCCAATTGTCTTCCCGCCATGACACCATCCCCTTTCTCGCACTATACGATATCCTACTCATTTGTAGATTAATATTCTTGGATGATTGTCCAAGGCTTAAGCCCTTTCTCCCGCGCGCTCGGCCACAGGCTCTTTCTATGCAAAAAGAGGGATTTCGCGTATATTAAGGGGGGACGTTGGTCTATACCTAGCAGAGGAAGGAGAAATCAAAAGCTTTGAATACGGGGAATTCTTCATTTGAGGCAAATCTGTTCGAAGTGCTTTATTGGTTTGCCATGATCGCCATGTCGCTGGTGCTGGCAGGCATCACCGTCGCCTTGTTCCTCACCGGCTTGAAAATGGCCAAGACGACGCGCAAAGGTCTCGGAATCGGCTGTATCGTCTTCTCTCTGGCAGCGGCTTCCCTGGTCGTCATGATGGTGAATCGCCAATTTTTCTAAACCGGGTCGGGTACAGGCGCCCGACTGCTGATGAAAAGCTCGGGTCATCGCCTGCGGGTGGACCCCGGGCTTTTTTCCTTAAAAATGTGAAACCAAATCACTTTTATGCGTATTACTACATAGAAATTATCGATGCTTGAGATAGAAGGAAGATACAGGAGGGTCTAGTGGCATGGGAAGCACGCAACCTTGGGGAGACCGATTCAAAAGATTTTTTCTAAACAACCGTTTCGTAGTATTTCTGCTCGTCTTATTGCTGATTGGCCTGAATATTCTCGTGTTCGCCAAAATCCCGTTCGTGTTCAAACCGCTTACGGTGTTGCTAAAAACGGTGCTGCTGCCGATTCTGCTGACCGGAGCGATTTATTATCTGCTGAACCCGCTGGTGGATTGGCTGGAAAGCAAGCGAATCCGCCGGGTATACACGATTACCGGATTATACCTGTTCATCGCGGGGATCCTGACGGTGCTGATTATGACCGTTATCCCGTTGGTTCAGGAGCAGATTACGAGTTTGATCGATAATCTCCCGAGATATACCGCGGAGGTGCAGCGGCAGTTCGAAAGCATGATCGGCAGCAACTTTTTCCATCAAGTCCAGGAGTCGACCGGCTTTAATCTCGACGATGTGTCGAATTCGTTGTCCGAGCAGGGAACGGCTCTGCTGAATAACGCCTGGTCAGGCCTTGGCGGATTCTTGGGCGCGATCAAGAACGTCGTGCTGGCGATCGTCACCGTGCCGTTCATCTTATTTTATCTGCTGAAGGACGGCAAGAAGCTGCCGAAGTTCATCCTGCGTTACGTACCGGTCCGTTTCCGCGAACAGACGCACCATGTCATGACCGAGATGAATGGCCAAATCAGCTCCTATATTCGCGGGCAAATCATCGTCAGCTTCTGCATCGGGGCGTTGATGTATGTCGGGTTCCTGATCATCGGCCTGGATTATTCCCTGACGCTCGCGATCATCGCTTCGTTCACGAGCATCGTACCGTACCTCGGTCCGGCCATCGCGATCACGCCGGCGATCATCGTCGCCATCGTCACGTCGCCGATCATGCTGCTGAAGCTGATCGTCGTCTGGACGGTCGTCCAGCTGATCGAAGGCAAGTTCATCTCTCCGCAAATCATGGGCAAGACGCTGCGGGTCCATCCGATTACGATCATCTTCGTCATCCTGACCGCCGGCAATCTGTTTGGCGTACTGGGCGTTATTTTGGCCGTGCCGGGTTACGCCGTACTCAAGGTGATCTTCACCCATCTGTTCCAATGGTTCGAACGGCGTTCGCATTTGTACGAGGAGACCGGCGGGCCTTCCCCTGGCCACGATGCTCCTGAACCCGGGGATGCATCGCAGCAATAAACAAGAGGGACTCTTCCAATTGGAAGAGTCCCTCTTTGCATGCGTTATTGTTATCAATCGCAAGGCTGCGGTTGGCCTTCTTCGTCCTTAAAGCGGAACGATTGGCCGCAGCCGCAGGTGGCAATGGCGTTCGGGTTGTGGATGGTGAATTTGGCGTTAGGCTTGCGTTCGGCTAAAACCGCGTCAGATCAACGTTTTCACCGCGCAGAGCCGGATTGTTAATCACCGAATAGACTCGTTAATCACGCGCCTCTATGGCGCATAATCTCGTTAACCGTATTGTACCCTAACGCGGGCAAATTCCGCAATAGTGGGCGCGTTTCTTCTATAATATTAATGCGGATCGACGCGTATTATAATTACCAACTATTACCACCCGAGTTAATTTTGCTATGTCGATTGTGCGGGGGCCTGATGAGCCGCCGGCGAGGGGGTGGCCTGGGGGTCAGCGGCCGGCTTTATTCGTACGCGTTACGATATACATGCGTATGCAATCGCGCGGGGTTGATAATGTGTAATCCGCAATCCATTCCGGACGCCGAGAACCCGCACCACTACGCCAATTACGCCGATCCTGCATAAATCAGCGTTATGCACCGCATATACATTTCCAGCACATTTCGCATAATGGCGCGGTTTGTCGCAATTTCCGCTGGTAAATTATTCACTGCGGATCGAGACGTTTATGCACCGTTTATGCAGCGTGAACAGGCGAAATCTACCGCCAACCCCCCGAGTTTTGCGCGGCCGTCCGGTGTGCGCCGCCAGCGCTTGAAAAGTTTCCGGAGGGGCACGCGTCTCACCCCGCTTGCAGGAAAATCGCTCGAAACGTCAAATTTTGGGACGTTAATTGTCCCGGTATAAAACGCACATAATCCGCGTCACATCAACAGTTTAAGCGCACGCGCACGAACACATCCGCACTTTCGACTCGCTTTACATTACGCAATCAGTCCGAGGATTCTAAGCCTATCCTCGATGTCCCGCGCGGTCAGTACGTACTTAACATTCGCGTTAAGCCAACGCTGATGTACCTCCCTCTTATGGCGCATCACCTTATCGAGTTCACGCGTAAAGTCCCGGCGCAGTCGCCAACGGTACAACGTTCGTCTATCCACCGTACATGCCCGCGCAATCTCTTCGAGGTTTGGCGTCGGCACCGTCGTCAATAGTTCGATCGCGAGGTAATGGCGTTCATCGAGCGGAGTCACCGGCCGGCCCCGCTTCGGTTTCTTCCGCGGCATATTCGTCCACCTCCGTATACAAAAATAAAGCCGCCCCGGAGGACGGCCCGCTATGTTACTTGTTCAACTGTTTTTGCAGCTCCGCAATCTCCGCCTCGGCTGCGTCTATCTTCGCTTGAAGTTCGGCAATCTCCGCCTGTGCCTTTTTTAACTTCTCCTCCGCGCTGGATGTACTCATTTTGATAAGGTCGTCATCTACGGCTGCGTTCCAGGAGTTCGCTTCCTCGATTGATTTTCGCGCTTGAGCAGCAGTTTCTTCGGGTCCAACCAGTGACGCTTTCCAAAATGAAACATTATTTTGTAAAATATTTAACTGGTTTTTGATTTTTATTTCTGCTACTACCTCTTCTTCTGTACGAGTAACAGTTTCTGTTCCTGTCATGTTCACCTTTCCTCCCTCGATAGCGATAGAGTATCCGGCAGCTTCCGAAAAACTGCGGGCCGGGACATACGTTGTTCCGTCGATGACAACCGCGTCCTTAACGGGCTTTCCGTTTACCGTAAACTCTATCACATTTTGAACCTTCTTACCGATTAGCGAGTTTGTGGCCGCTGATGCAACTGCGGTTAAAGTTCCGAGGAGTAAAATACTGGCAGCAACCGATAATAGAATCTTTTTCATAATTTTACCTCCACCTCATTTTAACCACAGTATACATCGTCAGCTTAACCTTGTCATTTAAGGTATGTTCACTGTAGCTAGAGTTGTTCCAGACGCGCTGTATAGCTTCAAATTGCGCGTATTCGGATCGAAATTCATGTTTGTTGCAATTTCTGAATTATCTGGCACCCTACTAATTTGTGAACTAAGCGAGTTTAGTTGAGACTGCAGGCCGCTGACACTTGAAATGGAGATGCCGCTTACGCCGCCGTCAAACTCTACGCCGTCGTTAAATCGCGTATATCCCTGCATGGTTATTGTCCGACCAGGGGCCGCTATCATAATGTCCGAGAGTGACGTGATCTGAAACAGCGAATCACCGCCGTTAATATACCCGAGCGCTGAACCGTCCGACCGCGCAAACGAAATCGCACTCATCCCGTATTGATTGTTAATGTCGATGCTGATCCGCTGACGATTCGATGAGTCATACGTACGCCACCCGGTCGAACTCGCTTCAAACCGCGCCCCGCTCGCCGCCGTACGAATTAGCGCACCGGTAATGGTCCCGGAGATAATATCCGAGTTCTCGACGGTCCCGGTCAGCGTAATTTTCCGCGCGACAACGTTCCCCTGCATATCCGCATGTAATGACGCGCCTCTAACCGACCACATCCGCAGCGGCTTCGTGTCGCGAATCGGACGAACAAGACGCTCAACCGCGCTAGGTGATACCGTATAGCGCACGAGCTTTCCGCCTATAAACTCGTTAGCAAGGTGCTCATACGTCCGCATAATTGCGTCATCGATCGGCACCCCTTTCCCGGCGAGCTTTGCGATATAGGCGAGTGCCTCCTCCGATCTTCCGGCCACCGCGAATAACTCCTGATTGTTCGGGACCCGGCGCTCTACTTTAAAATCGTCGATATAGCGGAGTTGATAGTAAACGGGCACGCCGTCCTCGATCGCGTGGACGTACGCGCCGAACTCGATGCCGTATTTGCCGCCGTCATAGTCCGGATTCGCGCGTTTGAAATCGTTATAGGCTTTGCGGGCGGCCTCCGCAATATCTTCGACCGTACTCCGCTCATTGATGACCGCGAATAGGTTTTCGCATATTTCAAGCTCGCCGGACGTGAATACTACTTTGTCGCCTACTTCGCGCAGTTTATTGTAATTGTCGTGGACATAATAACTCCGACCGTTTTTGTACGCCGAAACGCGTGTATCCGCGAAAACGTAGATATTACCGTTAAGATAAAACGAAACGCATAAACTCAAATGAATCCCTCCGTTATTTAAGAGCCAGCGCACGACGTACGCCGGCCCCCGTTATATTATCGCGTCTTAACACCTTCCGTTTGCAACCGCTGAACAACGCGCGCACGTTCGTCGAAGAATTGGCGAGCCGTCGCCGAGTCCTCTATTACGATTTCTTCCGCACCCATATCGATGTTGTACGTGTTTTGCGTAACGGCTCCGGCCGGTTGCGTAACTGGCCGCGCAGACACGCCGGACAACGCCTCGAAAAGTACCGCCTGCTGCTGCGCATTGAGTACCATCTCGCCCGCGTGCGCCTGTACCATAACCGGATCACCGTTTTGTCCACGCACAATACCGCCGGTCGCGAACGACTGTAACCGCCCCGTATCCTGCGTAATCCCGTACTGGTCGCGGATCGCCTGATTACGCGCACGTAACCGCTCCATCTCCGCCCGGTCTCCCCGCGCTGCCGCTGCGTCATATGCGTCCTTATTGGCGTTGTATTCCGCAAGGTCGGCCGCTTGGTTCGCCGCCGTCACGGTCGCCATTTTAGCGGAATATTGCGCGATGAAGGCGTCCAGGTCCGTAAGGATTTGCGTATTAGCTTTCGCAGCTTCGGATACGCGGAACTCACTGATCGCGGCCTCAATCGTCTTAATGTCGCCGCCGTATGCGTTGAACGCTTCGAGCAACGCATCATACTGCGCCTCGGTCCGGCTGATCTCCGCGTCGAAGGCAACCTCCTGCGCGTCGCGCTCCTTTTCGAGTCCGGACTTCTGCTCCTCAAGACTGCGCTTTTGCAGGTCGCGGTCATGTTCGAGCTTCATCCGTTCGATTTCCTTGAGCAAATCCTCGCGCTCTTGGATACCTTCGGGGCCTACCGCTGATGTTAGAAGGTCGGCGCGCGCCTGTTTCTCGCGGAGTTCCGTCTCGTAATCGATATCCGCGTTAAGCTGGTCCTGTTTCGCCATGAGCTCGTCAATGGCGTCGATTTCCGATTTATACTTGTCCAGCGCGGCCTGCTTGCTCTTTTTGAGTGCGTCGAGCTCGCGCTTTTTCGCGTCGTCGATTCGCGTTTTCTCCGTTTTAACCAGGTCGTTACTTAACTCGATCGTTTTCGCGGTCAAGTCCTTGCGGGCCCGATACAGTTCTTCATCCGCGCGTTTGTACATTTCGGTATCCTTGGCGTAACGATCTCGGACGCGAGTCCAGGCGTCAAGTCTCATACGGGCGATTTCCTGCTCCGTTTTACCGGACTCCTCCATGCGGCGTTCTTCGCGGTCGATCCATTCCGACGAGAAGTCGAATTGCGATTGCGCGCTGTCCTCTTGGAGACGTTTTAGCTGCAGGTTAAGTGTCCGGCGGTCATCGGTCGACTCTTTCAAATACTTCGAGTGCGTTTTTTGCAGCTTCTCGTATGCTTGAATCTGACGGTCGGCAGACCAGTCGAACATTTCCGTTTGATACTGAATCGTCGCGAGGTCAGTTTCGAACGCTTTGCGCCGGGCTTCCGCCGCAAGTTCTTCGGGGGTCTTCCCGGCTTTCTCCTTTTTCTCGCTGCCCGGCTTCGTCAGATTTATTCCCGTTCCGCTGCTTCCCTTGAAGTAGTCAAGGTTACCGCCTTGTAACGATGCCCGCGCACGTTGAGCCTCTAAGAGCGTAGCGTCCAGGACGCCCGCCTGCTGATTCGCCGCGGATATCCGTTTCTTAGCCTGGATGTAAATTTTCTCGTCTTCGAGCCCGTCCGGCGACGTCAGAACCGAACCGGCCTGCGCCTTATTTACCGCGACAATCGATTCGATCAGCGAAATGTTGTTGTCGATCTGCGCTTGTACCGCTTTGCGTTGCGCCTCCGTCGTTCTCTCCAACGTGGATATCCGCTCCAACTCGGCTGATAACGACGTACTCAGCAGCGCCTTCTCCGCGCTAATCTGACCGTCAACGATTTCGATATTATCGATCCGGAGCCGGCCCTCTTTGTCTATTTGCGCGTGTAGTTCCGGATACTGCTTTTGAAGCGTATTTGCAATACCAACGAGTTCCTGCTTCTGCGCGGCGTCAAGCGTTTGGAGTCCGTTCAGTTCCTTGTAACGCGCAGAAAGCTTTTCCATGCTCGTGACTTGATCGTTCTTGGTCGCGAGGTCCGCAATTTCCGCCTTGTTCATTTGGAGAAGTGCCGGCGTGGATTTGTTAATTTCCTCCGTATATCGCGCCATGATCCGGCTGGCTTCGTCTACCCCGTCAACTCCAAACGCTTTAAGCGCATCCTGCGCCTCTGCCAACGCATCCCGCAAATCCTTTCGCCGCCCCCGCGCTTTTGCGTCTTGGATATCGTACGGCTTCGCATACTCTTCCGCGAGTTCCCGCTCGGCTTCCCGGACGTTATTGACGAGCTGCTCCAACGATTTCATATCCGTTTTCATTTGCTCGACGTCGGACGTTGTTCGGGACAGTGGGGAAGCACTCAACGTGTCATTTAGCTTTTTCTGCGCGTCCTCAAACTGTTTCGCAGCTTCCGCAGCTTCCCGGTTACGTGCGGCCAGTCCGGCAACACCCGCGGAGAGAACGCCGACAGCAACTGCAACCGCGCCGATAATCGGAATGCTAGCGCTGAATGCCGTCATCTGCACGCCGGCGGCCGCTGCAGCTACACGCATCGTATCGAACGCCGTTTTGAGCGCAATTACCGCAACAGCCCCGCCCGCCACAAGCGGTGTTACCGTCGCGAACACGGTAATCATCGTCCGGAGCTCCGGGTTCATGCTGTTGAATCCGGCCAGCAGCTTCGTTACTTCTTCCGCTACGCCACGCACCGCCGGGGCGAATGTGTCGCCGACCGCAATCCCCGCGCCTTCGAGAGCGGATTGCATCTCGTTAATCGCGCCGTTGAGCGTGTCCATCTGCGTACCGGCAACTTCCTCCGCGGTCCCCCCAGCGTTCTGCAGCGAGCGGGTGTACACGTCGAACGCGCCCTGGCCCTCGTTAATGAGCGTGATAAATCCGGAAGCAGCCTCGCGGCCGGCCAATGTTGCGGCGACGTCCGCCTGTTGCGCCTGTGTGAGCCGGGTAAACGCGGACTGTAACTGACCGATGATTTCGGATAACGGGCGGATGTTCCCGGCCGAATCGCTGATGCTGACGCCAAGCTGCTGCATATAATACGCGGCCTCTTTCGTAGGAGAGGACAGCGCAAGGAGGATCGCGCGGAGCTGCGTCCCCGCCATTTCGCCTTTGATGCCGGCATTAGATAGTTCGCCAATCGCGGCCACCGCTTGTTCTACGGATATTCCCATATTCGCGGCAACCGGGGCGACATATTTGAGCGACATACCCAAATCCGTCACGTTCGCGTTGGTATCGATCGCAGATTTCGCGAGAACGTCCGCGACTCTAGCCGCTTGGTCCGCTTCCAATCCGAAGCCCCGCAGCGCGCTCGACGTAATATCCGCCGTCGTTGCGAGATCCGTTTGTGATGCGGCCGCGAGCGATAACATACCGGGCATCGCGGCGACAATCTCGTTCGTTTTGAAGCCGGCTTGTCCGAGTTCCGCCATTGCGTCCGCGGATTGCGATGCGCTGAATACCGTAGACACGCCGAGTTTGATCGCGTTCTCCCGGAGCATTTCGAAGTCATGTCCGGTGGCCTCCGTAATGGCTTTTACGTTAGCCATCGATTGTTCGAACGTTTTCGACGTTTCGATCGCTTTCGTAATAACGATCCCCATCGCCACGGCAAGCGCACTATAGGCGGCCCCGAGCGCCTTCGTCTCACGGGTTAGAGCGCCGGCACCTTTGGCTGACCGTTCAAGTTCCTGCGTGATCTTCTCTATGTCCTCATCGCTTGCGCCAAGTTTTTTGAGTTCCTTCGTAACCTCCGCAATCTGCTTTCGCAATAATTCCGGATTCGCCTTGCGCAGCGCTTCGTTGATTTTTTGTACTTGTGCGGACGACGCGCCAACATCCATCAGCGCCATATTTAGTTTCATAAACGAGGCGCTTGCATCGTGTCCTGCGTGTCCGAGCTCCTTTGCCTTGGCTTTCGCTTTATCGATGTTTGTGGTGTATCCGGAAATATCTGCAATTACGCGGGCCCTAACAGCCCCGACGTCTACCGCTTCACTCATTTAACCACCGTCCCGACGGCATCAAGAACCTGCTCGCAAATCAGCGAAATAAACGCCTCTCGCATTTCTTCCGGGATATTAACGTCGCCCAGCAATCCGGACAGTTCAATCTTTTCTAGGATAGCCGACGCCCCTTCACGTATACCTTGAGCCTTTTCCGTTGCATCCCCATCGATTGCCATGATTTCAAACATATGCAGAATGTCGCGGATGACGTACGTAACCAGTAACCCCATCACTTCATTATTCAAATGTTTCTCCCCCTCCGAAATTAAAAAGAAGCCAGCGCAGTTACTCGCCAGCTTCCTCGACTGCCTGGTATTGTCTTTTTAGGACCGCGTAATCAGCGATATCCCGCGTTGAGCTCGTCCGTTGCGCCTTAACCCGCGCCGCTTCCACGTCCTCGGCCGTCACTTTCGGCGGCTCCGTCGGCGTGGTCGGTACATATGTGCCGTCCTCCTGCGCCTGTTTAACGGATTTTAGACGCGCATAGAGTACGAGATTGTCTAACCCAGAGTTCTCCCAGGCGACTCGTTCCGCCTCGTCTACGTCTGTTTGCGTAATCGTTGCACCGGTGTCGAGAAGGCCGCGCAAGCGATCACGGGAAACGTGATACGGAAGCCCGCCGACCTCTAACTTCAATTCTTCATGTTGCGATAGCGTCGTATCAAGTTTCATTATTATTTACCTCCGGTTTTCGGTAATTTTGCCGGACGGTTGCCGCGGGCGAGTTGCGCCAGGTCATCCGGAGTCAATGCCGCTTTAGTTACCGGATTATCAACGTGCCGAACCTCTTCTTTTAAATTTCGCAGCTTGTACTCGTAACCGTGTCCCAGCGTGGATTTCGCGTCGTAATATAACGCGTCTACTTCATCGATAATTGATAAGACGCGCTGAAACTCGTCCGCATACGCACAGGCCGCGGCGTTCAGCTTTGCCAATGCGGGCTCTAGCGTATCCTTCATTACAGTGTTCGGATAATAATCGGTATTCCACGCGGTAACAACGCTATCTTGACCGCCTACCGCCCCGGACAGGTTTAGCCCGGCAGTAACTTCCGCGTCTACACGCCTAAATGTGCGCTCTGCTTGCTCAATCTTTTTATCAATTTCTTCGATTTCTGCAGCATTATTCGCGCCTTCAAGTACCGACTTTTTCACCGCAGCCGCATACTCCGCCTTCAATGCCCGGACTTCTTCAAGCGCTGATCCGCGGCGGTGCTCCAAGTCCGCCCGACGTTGTCCGATTTCAGAACTCATTTTTTTATAGGTTTCGAGCGCTTCAAATTTCTTCATTCTTGCATTCCCCCGTATTATCTAATTTTGAAATTAAGTATTGTAAAAACCTAACAACTTTCGCGCGCCAACCGGTCAACTCCGCCTTTTCCTCTTCCGGCGGCTTCGGCACTTCTTCCGGATAGAAGTCGCGGTAAGCGTCGATACCGTCTGCAACAATCCGACGGAGATGCGCCGTGTCTGACGGGTGCAGAATCGTCGTATTCAGGTCCGGCTCCGCCATTGCAACCGCGAATAATCCGCGATCCGACGTTTGAAAGTCGATGATTCCGTAATATCCTGCGAACTCCGCCATTTCGAGTGCAATCTGCACCGCCAGGACCGGGTCATCACACGGACAGACGACGGAGGTTTGGTAGTCTCCGCGCTTGTCGTATAACTGCGCGGCAAGCAGCGGCTTCACACCTTCGATGCGGACAAAATCCGCGAGAATGATCGGCCTCATACCTTCACCGCGTACCCTTCCGCAGCCAGCCCGTCGATAAAGTCCTGCTGTCGCGGAATAATCGCGCTGATCATGACCGGCTGCCGGGCCCGTAGTGACTCCGCGCGAACAACGGCCCCCGCTTGGTCGACCGCCTCAAACGTAACCGTCGCGTACATATCGCCTGGGCTCGTCTTAATCCGGCGGCGCACCGTTAACGTCTGCTGCGGTTGTTTCGCTGGTTCCGGCGTGATCCGACGCGTCGTAATACCGGTGTCCTCGCCGATTAATCCCCGCGCGGTAATCATACGAGCCTCACGTTCTTGGCCGTTGGCTTGCCGCGCTTATCTGTCCCAATTTCGAAGGTTACGCGGTCGCCGATCTGCGGTTTGCCAGCGCTTTGGACTGCGCTAATATGAAAATGAACGTCCTTCGCCCCTTCGCGCCCGATAAATCCATACTTCTGATCATCGTAATAACGGCGGATATAACCATTCAGGCGCTTATCTTTCGACTTATTAGGTAATTCACTCCTCAGTGAATAACCCAAACTCGGGCCGATCCGCGAATATACTTCCGTCATATCCTCGCCCTTTAATCCGTCCCATACCTCTCCCGCAATAAACATCCGTTATTCCTCCGATTCTTCTTCGTCGTCTTCCGGTTCATCCGGTGCCGGGTCCGCCCATTGTAGCCGCACCTTTTTCTCCGCTTTGCCGAATCGCGGATGCCAGACCAGTTCGCCTTTGAATCCGCCTTCCGTCGCTGAATATTCAAACCGGCCGCGAATATTGCAGTCGTAAATGACGCAATCCGGCGATAGACTGCGCTTGAGTACCCGAAGCATATACTGCGAATGCTCCACCGCAATTTGCTTAACTGGGTACGCCTCATAGTTCGCCATATTCCGGCTAAGCACCGCGCCGGCTTCGTTTACGATCGTCGTGTGTACGCGAGTCCGCGTTCCGTCCGCGAATACGTATTGATATACGGTTATGGTCATTCCGCGTCACCTCCGGCAAATTTGCGTATCCAAGTAGCGGCACCGGATCGAATCGGCACCGCGCCATACTTTACAGCGGATATCGTCTTTGCTCATCCCCGCCAACAAAGCGCACGTACAATCTCCGTGAAAATAAGGACAGTAACGCTTCGCGTCGTCTTGCTTCTCATTCACTTGTTGCCCTCCCTTCCGTTAAATCAGCGCATATTCGGTACCCTTTTCTGCGATTTCCCGCGGATTTAAGCACACCAAAAAGCCCGGCAGGGTATTCCATCCTCCGAGCTCTAAACACGCTAAAACCGCGCAATATTTACGATAAAGGTACACCGAATAAGTGACGCGCCGACCGCTTACGATCGGAAGGAATCCGGTATTGCCGCGCATAGATAACGCCGGCTTTTTGATACGTGGCCATCTCCGCGAAATCCGGGTATGAACGCTTTATCTTCCGCATGACATCCGCGTCCTCCGTGTAGCCGGCCAGAAACGCCGGGTTGAGCCGCCAGATTGCGTTGTTATTCATCGTGAGCGCCTCCGTTTATAACGAAAGTCGTGTCCGTAAGCTTGTACGATTCCGGCCACTCTCCGGCGGCAATGGCGGCCTGCAGCGCGAATAATACGATACCGCGAATCTCCTGCTTACTTACGCCCCAATTCGCGGCCGGCGAGAAGCGGCGGCAGGCCATGACGGCCAAGCGCTCGACCAGCGCCCACAATTTCGGTTCCTCCATCTTAGCGATGTGATGCGGGGCGTTCGATTCGCACTCAACGAAGCCGATTACCTCCGCGACAATTTCGCGATCTTGCGCGGAGTGAATGACGAACGGCTCGATCTTGAGCGGGCGCTTGTCCTCCGCGTATTTGACGAGTATTACGTGCTCATCCTGGCTTATTGTAACAGCCATCTTACTCCCATCCATTCAGCGGCCTAGCAGTTTTGCCGTGGATTTTCCCTGCGTGTTGCCCGAGGGTATGCCGCCTCGTTCGGCGTTCAACTTAAACCGTAAGCTGTTCGGACATTTTTGCGCGACGGATCATCTCAACCGCGTCATCGTCGCCGTATAACTGACTGACACGAATGCGCACTCTGTCGGATACGGGACGTCTTTCTTTTTCGATTTCGCATAACCACGTCGGACTGATACCCAACGTCTTTGCAAATTCAGGCTGTGTCATCCCCTTACTAATCCGAATTGCTCGAATCGCAAACCCGTTCATTCTGCTTCACTCTCCTTTTTTCCGTATTCTTCGCTTTGACCCCAAATAAAAAATTGATGTTTAGACGGTATTAACCCGTCTATATAGTATTGGAAAACGGTTCGATTACGCGGCAACCTTCTTATGCTTCCGGAGGACCGCCAGCGCCCGATCCCGTTCTTTTTGGCAGAAGAACTTCGTTTTGTCTAACGGATGAACCATAATCTCGCAAAGCTTGACGCGGCCCGGCTGCTTACTGTGCGAATAGAAGGCGTTGCCGCAAAACACGCAAGTACGAACGCGGCGAAAATTCAACGTATCAATCGCCGCCCGCACGTTTTCCGGCGTCCGCCGCTTCACGGTGTTATCCCGGTTCCATGCGCCGCCGTCCGCATACTTCTGAATAAACGCCTCCGGATTTCGTTGGATACGCGTCAGACGTCCGATAAGTTCGTCGCCGGTCATCGTAACTGGCTCGTCAAATAACGCGGCTTCAACGGGCCTGTTTGTGATAAACGTATCTTCGTATATGCCGATTTCAATCGGATCGCCTTCGCCCGGCCGCTCCGTTAATAACTGCGATTCGAGTGCGCCACGCTTTAATGCTTCGCGTCGATTACGTTCGGGACCACTAACCGGATGCTCCGCCTTACGTTCGGGGATCTCGCGTACGTTCATTATGTAATCCGCGAGAATATCGCCGATTGTTTGGTGGGGCGCGCCTTTCCGGATTAGCGCCGGATGCGTCATTTTCCACGTCCAGAACGCCAGCCGCGGGCAACCTTTTTCGAATAGCTCGTCCGTAAATTGGCGGACAAGTTCAGCGCGCCAGGCCGTCGGCGTTTCGCTGTTCTTAACGAGGAACTCCCATACTGCTTTTCGTGCTTCCTTTCGTGTCATAGACGGCACCTCCATATAATGTGAGTGATTCCCGCAAACGGATCGCGGGCTCCTTTATTATTGTTTATCTCTCTTTAACGCGAAGAAAATCTATTATTATCCTCCACTCTTATCCGCGTCAAATATCCTCATAATCAATTGTCCCGCAAGGTTCAGTGAACGCGAGTGAACTTAACCGAAGCGGTATATTTATTCTTGTTATTCGTTGTTGTTACTTCGTTCTTATTAGTTTCCTACAAACGGATTACGACAGTTCCCGTAAACGGAGTTAGGCTGCTCCGTCCGCGGGAATCGCTCGCTCAAACGGGTAGAATAACGGTAGGTATATCTTCTTCACATTCCCGCGCCAAGGGATCGTTTTCGAAATAAGCAGTCTCTCGGTTTCGAGAATCTGGCAGAGCGGCTTAATCCGATCCCCGTGAATCCCGGTATCCTTGCGAATCTGTGCCACGGTCGGAAATGCCCACATATAGTAGTCGTTCGATTCCGTTCCGTTCGCGTAAGCATGGAGATACAAAAGCAGGAATATCGCATCCCGCGCCGTCACCTTATCGTACTTTGCGCCAAGCTCTCGCAACTGGACGCGGAATAAATCGTGGAGAGACGGAGAGTATCCGCCCCTCCCACGTTCTAATACGGTTTCCTTCTGCTGGATCGCAATTTGCGCCAGGCGTTGTAGTTCGCTCATAGTCGCGCCTCCTTTTCTTATCAATAAGTGAAGTAATATGGCTGTTTCAATCTCTCGCATAGATCAGTCGCAAGTGCGCAGTTTGTCTCAAAGTCCCCGGTATCAAATTTTGCTACTTCTGTATTGTCTAATCGATAAACAGTGACTGCTCCAGTGCCTCCGAGTTCCCAATCGATTATTAATCTCGCGCCAAGAGATTCGATTTCAGGGGAGTAAAGATGGCTATGGAAACCTAAGCTCAAAACCTTATGGAGTTGGAGAAACATTTTATAAGCCTGCTCAAGCGTCTTTGCAGCCAACACCGGCATTCCTTTCTCAAATCTTCTTAATGTACTTTCACTTACACCGACACCAATTGCCACTTTTAATGCAGAAAGCCCATACGCCTCTCTAACAGTTTTGAATGATCCTCCAATAGCCGCCCATTCCTCGCATTTTCTTTCTACGTACTTCTCACGTGTCAACATTTCCATTTTTTCATCGTCTCCCTTTGGTTAATTTATAGTGAGCGGAAATTCCGCCTTCACTTACCTTGTTGCCAACGGTCACAGTTTCGCACATATTTCGGCCAACTTTTTCGCGGCCATCACTTAAACCGATACTGCTCGACTTGCTTTCGCACGCCTCACACTTATACTGACGGAGCCCGATGTGCTTTCGCACACTTTCCGGAGATTTTTCGCCCACAATATTTTATAGAACATTCGCACACCCCCTCGCACATCTATCCCGCAACTTCGCGACAAAGAAAAATAACCCCTATTATATAAAAGGACAAAAATCGAAAGAGTTGGTACAGACCCAAGTACGAGTCGGCGTAATTTATGACTTAATAGGGACGTAAATTGATGTTCTATTAATCATACAAAAAGAGATGCCCGATCCATGACCGACACCTCTCAATATAAGGATAGCCCGAACCCCCGTTTTTGTTAACGGGAACTTTCAAAAATAACGAAAGAGACACCCGCCCGTCGTGTCCCTTTCCGCAGGCTTGTCCGCCGGTAGTAGGCGCTACCGACCGGATATTGTATCACGCGAAGTATTCCGCCAGCTCCCCATCCATCTCCGCATTATAGTACCGCCGCAGCCGCTTCAATGGCCGGAACGCCGCGTGATGGTGTACCCCGGCCCGCCCGGCGACCGCGCTGATTGACTCGTTGCCGTCGGTCTGCAGCGTCATGTTGGCGATAAGTGCCGCTGTCTTGTCGCCGCTCCGATCGAGTAAATCGCGGATAAGGCCGACTATGTTCGGTTGAATGCGGTCGACCGTCGCGCCGAACTCCTCGTATTCTTCCGGGTAATACGTATGGTCACGCCAGCGGGCGGTTTTGTGGTATAGACGGATTCGCGCGTAACGGAGATGTACGTAGAGTAGCCGCCGAATGTCCGTAATATCGTCTCTACTCGCGAGGCTGAGCAAGATGTCGTCAAACGACGAGTCTGCGTCATAGGTGTCGCCCGCTTTCGACGAAATGACCTTCGACCGGTGCCGCGACCGGACGTCGGCGAGCGCGTTGTATAAGTCCGTAAAGGTGGCGTTGTCTTGCGCCTCCCTATATCGCAAATAACATTCTTGCGCGTGTGTATCGATTACTTTCATATCGAATCCCCCTTGATTTGAGTAAGTAGTTGCAGCGCGATCCAATTTCCGCCCCGCGTCCGGACGTATAACCGCCCGTTCATCCGCCGGCCTCCGCGATACATAGCCGATACCTCCCGTCCTCTAAAAATTTGCATGACAAATAAGCAGAAAGTTCTGGCTTTTTCTGTAAACAGGTGGTATGATTGCTATTGTGATTATACGCTTGTGGTCATATTGATACTTTTAAATATACGCTTATGGTCATATTATGTCAAGGGGGAATTTTTGTGCTGAAAATTAAAGTCAAGTTAAAGGGATTGTTAAAGGAACGAGGGATAACCCAAATGGAGTTATCAGAACGCGCCGGAGTTGCTCAAGCCCGTATATCTAAGCTCTGCAGCCCCGACCGACAGGAGGTTAATCTTGAAATGTTAGCGAAAATTGCTCACGCGCTAGGAATAACGGATATTAGACAACTAATCGATTTCGAATCTGGCGAGGAGTAATTGCACATCCGACCGCCGGCCGTTGAGGTTTGCGGTCTTTTATTTACCGCGTGTTTACCGTGGAATTTACGCGGAATAAGCGGCTTTCACTGGCTCGGAGTATAAACGGAAGGGCGGCGGGATTGGAGCGGTATTTTAACGCAGAAAAAGGGCGTAAGCACAACGGATTTTACTCCGCTAGCTTACGCCCCTCTTTTCAATCGACGCGTTATTTGCGCCCCTTAATCGTTACTCTTCCGTTTTATCGCCGCTCACACCGCTCGCGTCGTCTGTTTCCCCGCCCTTACCTCCGCCGTCCGCGATTCCTTCCGCCAACATATACGCAACGCACGATCCCACCGCGCCAATAACGCCGGTCACCTGCAGCGTTACGGATTCGCCTGCGCCGGCCGCCCGTTTATTCTACGTGGAATTAGCGTTTATATGCGCCTACCCTTCCGTTTACCCTTGGACGCGATTAGAACGGCTAATTTCGCGGTGAATGGGCGGGATTGAGGGCGGTATATGACGTCTATTTTCGCTTCGTAATAAACCGATTGGTCGGCGAATACTCGTCGTGACTCTTGCGCAGATCATCCGTGTCCATTTGCACGTACCGCCGCATCGTGCGCATATCGGCCCAGCCGCCCATTTTCTGAATCGTAAACGGGTCGGCACCGTTTAGAACCATCGCGCGGGCCCAGGTATGGCGGTAGACGTGTGCGGTCATCTTCTTACCGGCCACTCCCGCCTTCTCCCCGTAATATTTCAGCCGCTTGTTGAAGTGGTTCGGTGAAATCGGCTCCCCGAAGGATGACATAAATAAACGATCCGTCGAGAAGAATTGCCGATTCTCTTCGATAAGCTGCAGGAGGAGCTTCGTGGTGTGTGCGGATATTGGGACCATGCGCGGCTTCCGGTTCTTGTTCATCTCGCCGGGCAGTACGATAAAACGCGTCTGAAAGTCGATGTCGCCGGCGCGAAGTTGCAACAACTCAGACACCCGAAGCCCGCTGTCCAAAAGCGTCACGATGCCGCAATAATCTCGAAAGCCTACGAAATCGCGGCGGTTAGGTTGCGCGAGGATTGCCTTAACCTCCTCGTCCGTTAGGCAGTTCGTAAGGTCGATGTCCTGGCGTAATAGCTTCACCTTCGCGAGCGGGTTATACTCGATCAAATCGTCCCGCTCCAACTGGTTAAATATTGCCTTGAGCGTACGCAGCCGTATGTTGACCGTCGTATCCGATAAACCGACGCGCTGCTCCTTCGTTGGTATAAACTTGTGCCCCTCGTACCGCGTCCGATCGTATTTCAGATACGAAATATGGTCGCGAATCATCTGCGTTGTGATCTCGTCAACGTATTCAACGTCAGCGTGCGCCTCCCGCAGCCAATCGACGAAATAGCCGTAATGCTTCGCGTAGTCCACGAGCGTCCTTTCGCGCAGCCCCTCCGCCTTCTTCGCGCTTATTACGAAGTCGAGCGCCTGGTCCAGTGTGATCCGCGGATATTCGCGCAGGGTCCGGGCTCCGTTAGGCACGCGCCGTTCCCGTTTCTTGAGCGACATAAAAACGACCTCCAATACGATATAATCGCGAGATTATACGTAAAAGAGGCCGTGATCCTCAACCCTGAAACGCGTATTTCGGGGTTGTTAACGTACACTATTCGGGATTGTTAACGCTCATTTTACCGCCGTTATCCGCATCCCCAAACGTTAGTTCGCGCGTAGGCTTCCGTATCGGCTTCCGTTCAGATCAACGGGAGAAGAAACCGGAGAACCCGCGTCGTTACTGCGTTGATCAATCGCAAGGCTGCGGTTGGCCTTCTTCGTCCTTAAAGCGGAACGATTGGCCGCAGCCGCAGGTGGCAATGGCGTTCGGGTTATGGATGGTGAATCCGCCGCTCATGCCGGATTCCTTGAAGTCGATCTCCAGGCCGTTCAGATAACGGATGCTTTCCTTGTCCACGACCACCTTAAGCCCCTTAATGTCCAAATATACGTCCTCTTCGCTCTCCTGGTCATCGAGGCCCATGCCGTAGGAGAAGCCGCTGCAGCCGCCGGGATTCACTCCGACCCGCAGGAACATATTCGGCGTTTCTTCTTCGGCTAACATATCTTTAATCCGCGCCATGGCGCTGTCGCTAATGGTAATCATCGTGTACTCACTCCTTTACGAAAATTATACTCCTTCTCCCCCAATCGCTCAACAATTGTGATATTTCTTGTTGCCAATTCCTTTTCTTCAACGTAGGCTTATTGCCCGCTTGGAATGTGAGGTTTATAATAGGTAGGTAATTCATACAGTTAGGATACGAGGCATTTCATGCATTTGGAAACGGAGGGAACGTCATGTTCACTGTAGTCACCCCAAACACCGATAAGAGAATGGCCGAAATTGTGGACAAAGTCCGGCAAGGCGAACGTCTCACCCTCGAAGACGGTGTCTATTTATATGAAAGCGATGATATATTGACCATTGGCCAATTAGCCAATGAAGTGAATTTGCGCAAGAACGGAAAAAAGGTATATTTCATCGAAAATATGAGCCTCTACTTCACGAACGTCTGCGAATCCCACTGCGCGTTCTGCAGCTTCCGCAAGGATCAAGGAGAAGAAGGGGCTTATACGCTTTCCGGGGAGGAAATGGTCGCTTACGTGAAGCAGCATATCACCCCGGGCGTCCGCGAGTTCCATATCGTGGGCGGACATAACAATCACGTTCCGTTCCAATATTACGTTGATTCTCTCAAAGCGCTGAAAGAGAATTTCCCGGATGTCACAATCAAGGCCTATACGGCAGCGGAAATCGAATTCTTCACCCGGATCAGCGGCCTGAGCACGAAGGAAGTGCTGATCCGCCTGCAAGAAGCCGGCCTTGAATCGTTAACCGGCGGCGGCGCGGAAATCTTGTCCGACCAATACCGGGAGAAGATGAAGGTGGAGAAGGCAAACGTCGACCAATACCTGGACGTCCATCGGACCGCACACCAGTTGGGGATGAAGACGCCAACCACCATGCTGTACGGCTCGATCGAATCCTATGAGGACCGGATTCGCCATATGATGCAAATCCGCGATCTGCAGGACGAAACCGGAGGTTTCCAGGTGTTTATCCCCTTGTCCATGCAGCCGCGCAACAAGAACGCCAGCATCATGCGCCGCAACTCGGCTTACGAGGACCTCAAGACGATCGCGATCAGCCGCTTGATGCTGGACAACATCCAACATATCAAAGCTTACTTCATTAATATCGGCGTTCAGTTGACCCAAGTCGCGTTGGCGTTTGGCGCCTCGGACGTGCACGGTACGATCCTGAAGGAGCAAATCAGCCACGCCGCCGGCGCGCAAACGCCGGAAGGGCTGACGTTGAAAGAGCTGATCTGGCTCGTGAAAGGCGCCGGACGCATCCCGGTTGAGCGGGACACCTTCTATAACGAGATCCGGGTATACGAATAACTCCGTTCGGCAGCAGCCTGCGGCTATTTCACGGCAAAAAAAGGGGAATCGTCACGTATGAGGCAATTCGTTGTGCTTGGGGGAGGATATGGGGGAACGGCCGTCATTCATGAGCTGTTCAAAGCCCCTATTCCTTCGGATGTGCAAGTGGTTCTGGTCGACCGGATGCCTTACCAGAGCCTAAAGACCGAATATTATGCCTTGGCGGCCGGGACGGCCAGCGATCATGAATTGCGCGTCCCTTTCACCGCCTACCCCGGTCTGGTCCTGAAATACGGCGAAGTCGAATCCATCGATATGGACCGGCAGTTGATCCATTTCGCGGAGGAGGATCCGCTGGAATACGACCAACTGGTCATCGCATTGGGTTGTACCGATAACTATCACCATGTACCCGGCGCTGCCGAGTTTTCGTGCAGCGTCCAGTCGTTCGCCTCGACCCGCGAAACCTACATGCGGCTGAACAATACAAGACCCTATGGCAAAATCAACATCGTCGGCGGAGGACTCAGCGGCGTCGAATTGGCCGCCGAGCTGCGGGAAAGCCGCCCGGATCTAAACATTGCGATCATCGACCGCGGGACCCGGCTGCTCTCCGCTTTTCCGGCAAAGGTATCCGATTATGTGGCCAATTGGTTCCACGAGAACGACGTCGAGACCCTGTCGACCATTTCGATCCAGGCCGTGGAATGCGGCGTGATCCATCATGAGCGAGGTGACATCGAATCCGACGTCACCGTGTGGACGGCCGGAATCCAGCCGGCGGCGATCGTGCAAGCGCTGGATGTAGCCAAGGATCGGCAAGGCCGCGTCCTGCTGAATGAGTGGTACCAGATTCCCGAGCATCCCGAGGTGTTCGTCTGCGGCGATTGCGCGAGCTTGCCCTTTTCGCCGAGCGCCCAGGCAGCCGAAGCCCAAGGCGCCCAGATCGGACAAATTACCGGCGCGTTATGGCGGGGCGAGACGCCGCGGCTATCGCAGATTAAGCTCAAGGGGACGCTGGGATCATTAGGCAAAAAAGCCGGGTTCGGCCTGATGGGCCGAACGCAGGTCACGGGCCGCGTCCCGCGCCTGCTGAAGAGCGGCGTACTTTGGATGTCCAAGCATCATATCGGATAAACTAAGACAGGGAGCACAGCCATGGCCTCGAAAGGCCTTATGGATGCGTCTCCCTGATTTTTTGCATAATCCGATCCGCCAGCTGCTCCGCGTCTTCCCCCTCTACCTGTTCGCCGTCAACCAGCACGTACGGGAATAGATAACACGTGCCGCAGGCTGTGAGGCAGCCGTACTCGTACACTTCGCAATCAACCTGCGCTTTCACTTGCCGGATCGCTTCTTCCGTCCCTAAGTTAGCGTTATTCGCACAAAATTCAAGGATCGGTTTCATCTTCCGTCCTCCCCATGAAGAAGCATTTAAATTTTTGACTTTTTGTAATATAATAAGGCAAGAAAGGAGTTGAACACAATGAGTGAACACGTACAAGATAAATTGTATGATGAAGTATTGGAAGTATTGGACAAACTGCGGCCTTTCCTGCAGCGTGACGGTGGCGACGTCGAGCTCGTCGACGTAGAGGACGGCATCGTGAAGCTGAAATTGATGGGTGCCTGCGGCAGCTGCCCAAGCTCCACCATCACCCTCAAAGCCGGGATCGAACGCGCCCTGTTTGAAGAAGTGGAAGGCGTAGAAGAGGTAGTTCAAGTATTCTAATTGGCACTCCATAAATGAATTGCTCTTCAGCAGGAGGGTTTAAACGAACCCGGCCCCCGGCAAATTGCCGGAAGGCCGGGTTTTTTGTTTTGCTTGAAATCAGGTTCTTCAGGAAGGCTTGATCCACGGCCGGATCGGATCGAGTCCGCCGGAAATGTCCATAATGTTGCCGGTAATGAAATCCGAGTCCGGATGACACAAGAAAGCGATCACGCGGGCGATATCCTCCCCGCTTCCCGGACGCCCCAGCGGCGTCTCCCCATCGTGGAGGCCCTGGACCTCCTGAATCGACATCTCCTTTTGGCTCCCGCGGATATCCCCCGGGCAAACCATGTTTACGGTAATGCCGTAAGGCGCTTCCTCGACGGCCAGTGTCTTCGTAAAGGACACGAGTCCGGTTTTCGCTGCGGCGTAGACCGCCCGATGCGGCCAGGCGCGCGATTCGGCGGCATGGCCAAACCCGAAATGAATGATCCGCCCCCACCTTTTCTCCCGCATCCCCGGAAGCACGAGATGATCCAGCAGCAGACTGCCAACGAAATTCCCTTCGATCATGCCCAACAATTCACTCTGGCTGTAGTCGGCAAACAGCTTGCGCTCGCGGATAAACGGCCCGGCATTGTTGACCAGAATATCGATCGTGCCGAGCTGCTCCTTCACCTGCCAGGCCAGATCCTCGATCTGCTCCCGGCGCGAGACGTCGGCTTGCACCGCGATGCAGCGGACGCCCAGACGCTCGATGTCCGATCGGAGGGAGAGCGCTTCCGCTTCGCTATGTACGTAATTCAGCGCGATATGGCAGCCTTGCTCTGCCAGCATCAGCGCTGTTTTCTTCCCGAGGCCCTTGGCGCTCCCGGTAATTAAGGCCACTTTACCGTGCAACGTTCCTTCTCCTCCTCCCAGGTGCAATTATCATTAAGTATAAAAGATTTAAGGGATTCCCACAAACGGACGGGCCTACTTCTCGTTAACCTCCAGTAAGATAAAAAAATTCCCGCTGCATTCACAGCGGGAATCGATAGGCATAACGCTTTAGAATACCGGTACCAAAGCACCTTGGTACGTGTCGTTGATAAACGTTCTGACTTCGTCGGAAGTCAGGGCTTTCGCCAACTTTTGGATCGCGTCGGAGTCCTTGTTGTCCGGACGGGCAACCAGAATGTTCGTGTACGGCGAATCTTTATCCTCGATGAACAAAGCGTCCTTCGTCGGATTCAGCTTCGCTTCCAGCGCGTAGTTCGTATTGATCAGCGCCAGATCCACTTCGGCCAATTGGCGTGGCAGCATCGCCGCGTCGGCTTCGATGATTTTCAGGTTTTTCGGATTTTCGACGATATCCTTTTGCGTTGCGGTGATCCCGGCGTCATCCTTCAGCTTGATCAACCCTTGCTTCTGCAGCAGCAGCAGCGCGCGGCCCCCGTTGGTCGGGTCGTTCGGGATCGCGACTTTCGCGCCGTCCGGAATTTCGTCCGCAGATTTGTATTTGTTGGAGTAAGCGCCAAACGGTTCAACGTGAACCCCTACGACCGGAACGAGATCAAAGCCGTTTTGGGCATTTTGTTCGTCCAGGTAAGGCTGATGCTGGAAGTAGTTGGCGTCCAGTTCTTTTTCATACAGCTGTACGTTCGGCTGCACATAATCGGTGAACTCTTTGACTTCCAGTTCCACGCCTTCTTCCTTCAGCTTAGGCGCAATAAATTTCAAAATATCGGCGTGCGGTACGGTAGCACCTACAACCAGCTTCACCGGCTCGGCTGCGGTTTGGTTGCCCGTATCCGCGGCGTTCCCCTCGGCTGCCGACGATTCTCCTGCCGTGTTTCCTGCTGCTCCGTTATTGGCGGCGTTATTGTTGCCGCAAGCGGCCAATACCAGTACCAATACGAGCGTTAACAAAGATAAAGTCCATTTTTTCATTGCAGGTTCTCCCCCTTAAAAGTGTTTTTTTGAATAAGGATGATTCTATCTATTTAGGTTTTCCTTATTTCCGCGTAAAAAAGATCACCAGCCGGTCTCCCAGCATTTGCAGCACCTGTACCAGAATGACCATGAAAATAACCGAAACGATCATGATCCCCGTCTCATACCGGTAATACCCGTAACGGATCGCCAAGTCGCCGAGTCCGCCGCCGCCGACCATCCCCGACATGGCGGTATAGGACACCAGCGTGACAACGGTAATCGTCATGCCCGCGATCAGGCCGGGCAGCGATTCCGGCAGCAGCACCTTGCGGATGATCTGGAACGAGGAAGCCCCCATCGCCTGGGAAGCTTCGATCACTCCGCGATCAACCTCGCGCAGCGCCGTTTCCACCAGCCGGGCGAAGAACGGGGCTGCCCCGATCACCAGCGGCGGAATCGTGCCTTCCACGCCGGTGGATACGCCCATGATGGCCCGCGTGACCGGAATCAACGCGACAATCAGGATGATGAACGGAACCGAGCGAAGAATGTTGACGATCAGCGAAATCAACCGGTAAACCCATCCTAATACCAAGGATTGGGAACGAGAGAAGGTGAACAGCAGCACCCCGAGCGGGAGCCCGATTACGAAGGTGAACAAGGTGGCATACCCCATCATCTGCAGCGTATCCAGCGTGGCTGTGCCCATTTCCGACCAGTCGATCGTTCCGAAGTCCAGTCCTCCCATTATTCGATCACCTCCACGTCAAGATCGCGTTCCCGCAGGAGCGACAGCGTGCGCTCCACCCGGTCGTCTTCGCCTTCGAACGATACGGTCAATTGACCATACGGGATATCCTTGATCGTTGATATCGTACCTTGCAGGATGGCGAAGTTGACGCCGGTTTCCCGTACGACCTGGGACAACACCGATTCATAGGTTTTCGCGCCCAGGAACGTGATTTTCACCAGCCTGGACCACGCCGGATGCGGGACGGAAGCGGCCAGCTTCACGCCTTCTTCCCCCGCTGCCTCCCGGTGGATAAACTCCCGGGTCACCATGTGCTTCGGCTTCAGGAACACTTCCGTCACCGGCCCTTCCTCCACAATGCCGCCTTCGTGAATCACCGCCACGCGGTCGCAAATGCTTTGGATGACGTGCATCTCGTGCGTTATTAGCAGGATCGTCAGTTGGAACCGCTGGTTGATGTCCAGCAGCAGCTTCAGGATGGAGTCCGTCGTCTGCGGATCCAGCGCCGAGGTGGCCTCGTCGCACAGCAGCACGTCCGGATCGCTGGCCAGTGCCCGGGCGATGCCGACGCGTTGCTTCTGGCCGCCGGAGAGCTGCGACGGATACTTGTGACGGTGCTCCTCCAGGCCGACCAGGGCCAACAGCTCATTGACCTTCTCCGCGATGGCCGCCTTCGGCGTTCCGATCAGCGTCAGCGGAAAAGCGATATTATCGTAAACCGTCGCCGAGGAGAGCAGGTTGAAGTGTTGAAAAATCATCCCGATCTTGCGGCGCCGCTGTTGAAGCTCGCGCTTGCCCAGCTTCGTCAGCTCGACCCCGCCGACCCACACCTCGCCTTCGGTCGGACGCTCCAGCAAATTGATGCAGCGGATCAACGTGCTTTTGCCGGCGCCGGAATGGCCGATGACACCGAAGATTTCCCCTTTGCGAACGCTGAGGTTCAACCCGGACAGCGCGGTGGTCGCCGTTTTTTTCGTGCCATATATTTTGGTAATTCCTTTTAGTTCGATCAATCGGCTAACCTCCTGTTTCTAGCATGGACAATTATCGACCGGCGTATGAAAAAAAGAAAAGAGCCCCTACAGATTCAAAGGGCTCTCTCTACGTAAAGACAATGCCTTCTCATCTGCCAAAACCATCTGCTAACAAACGCATTGGTTTTGAAGGAATTAGCACCATGACATTCGGTCCCATGACGACGCGGCTTAATACTTCCGCGATCACGGGCGAATCGGTTGCTGGGCTTCATCGGGCCTTTCCCTCCGCCTCTCTCGATAAGAAAAATATGAAATTTTAAAGTCGTGTAATGAAACTATTGATGAGTATAATGAGTTTTGCCCATTTTGTAAAGAGGAAAAATAAGAACGGCAATCGGTTTAGACCGCCGCTATTTTTTTCCAACGTTGATTGATGTAGTCGAACGTCGTGAAATACGTGTCGCAAACCATGCGGTACCCTTGCTCCAGCTCGCGAATGTGCTGGTCCAGGTCCTCCAGGGCAACCTTCCCGAACAACGCCTGATGCCGCTGCCACAAGTCGTCCTTCATCTCCGAGTTCATGTAGTGAATCTCCGTGTTTCTCCGGCGCCGCAGAACGCCAAGCGCCTCCCGGTTGGTCTCCTTGATGGCGTTCAGCCGGTTTCCAAGCTCCGTATGGGTCTTCAGATAAGCAAATTGGCGCAGCACGGTAAAATAAGAGAAATGCGTCTTCACCTTCGACGTATTCAGATCAAACAGCTCGTTCAGCACCGTCCCGAGCTTGTCCAGCGCCGAGAACACCCGAATGAAGCCATCCTTGTAGAAGTAGACATACCTCGCGTAATCGGCCCGTTCAACCGGATCCATGTCCTCGACAAATTCGGTGCGGACCTTTTTGCGGAAAAAGGCCGCAGCGAACAAACATTGTTCGAGTTCATCCAACGAAGAGATCAAGCCATGGACCCAAATCTCCAGCTTGCGGAAATCATGGGAAGGATCCTGATGCTCTTTGATTTCCTTTTGCAGCAGCCGGATCGTCTGCATCATCGCGTCGATCGTTTCGGCCAACCGACCCTCGTTTTGCCGAGGCGGCTCGCCCAGCAAGCTTCGCAGCATAGGCATTCCCCGTTTCACAGAAAGTAGGATTTCCAACGCTGATCCACTAAGGACACGACGTCCTCTTGCGGGAACAGCTCATCCGGATAACCCGGCTTCATGCGGGCATCGATCACCAGCGGCAACCCGTAGGCCAGATGATGCTGGCGGACCTCGGAGGCGGCGTAAGTATCGCTAGCCGGATTAAAGCGCGTAAACACCGTCCACAGGAAGGCCGTTTGATCCTGGGTCGCCGCTTCGGCGTTATCCACCAGCACCACCAGCGGCCAGGCGGTCCCGCGCTCGCGCAGCCGGCCAAGCAGCCGACCGGCAAGCTCCGGCTCGTCCTCATAGGATGCACCGGAAACGACAAGACATCCGTCATGAAAAACTTGGATGCTGTCGATTTCGGTTATTTCGCCTTCCTCATACGCACGAGGCAATTCCCGTACGGGATCGCCGACACCGATCAGAATGGCCTTGCTGCCATGATTCAGTTTATGGCCGGTATAATCCAGCGTGTCATGGGACGTATTGTTGAGAATAAACAGATCCGTGCGCGGATCGAAACGCTCCAGCACCGTCTTAAGCAGCAAACGAAAATCCGCCAGATCGATCAGCTTGTCCGTCAGCATAAGGAATTTGGTCAGCGAGAGCTGTCCTTCCCCCAGAATGCGGAACGCCGACACGAGCGCTTCGCGGGAGTAGCTTTCGCGAACCACGGCTGAGCTGAGCGCATGGAACCCGCTCTCCGCATACGTCCAAAGGGAGCGAACGTTCGGCATTACGATCGGGAACGCCGGCGACAGCAGCTTTTGCAGGAAGTCGCCTAAGTAATAATCCTCCTGGCGCGGTTTGCCGACGATCGTTGCCGGGTAGATGGCATCCTTGCGATGCCACATATGGTTGACGTGCAGCACCGGGAATTCATGCTGCAAGGAATAATATCCGAAATGGTCGCCGAACGGACCTTCAAGACGTCGTTCGTGCGGCGGCACCAGTCCGGAAATGGCGAATTCCGACTCGGCCGGAATGCGATGGCCGCCCAGCGGGTTCTCCGCCATCGGCAGCTTCTCGCCCAGGATAAACGAAGCTACGAGCAGCTCGGACAAATGCTCGGGTACCGGCGAAATCGCCGAAGCGACCATAGCCGGCGGTCCGCCCAAGAATACGGAAACCGGCAACGGCTCGCCGCGTTTCTCGGCTTCGTGGTAGTGGAAACCGCCGCCTTTCTGAATTTGCCAGTGCACTCCGGTCGTCTGGTCATCATACAATTGGATCCGGTACATGCCCAGGTTGTTTTCTTTTGGCTGCAACGGATTTTCCGTATACACAAGCGGCAGCGTAATAAACGGACCGCCGTCTTTCTGCCAGCTCGTCACTTTCGGCAGATCCTTCAGCGGCGCTTCCGTCCGGCAGACCCCGAGAATCGGGGCTTCGTTCTTGGATACGGTTTTCATGCCGACCTTCAACACATCGCGGATCAGCCCGCGTTCGTTCCAAATCGCTTTGGGCGTCGGCGGCAGCAGTTTATGTATGGCCTCGACCAGTTGGTTAGCAAGCATTTCGGGACGGGGACCAAAAGCCATCTCCACGCGACGAGGCGTTCCGAACAGGTTCGTTGCCACCGGAAACGGGGTTCCTTTGACATTGGTGAACAGCAAAGCCGGGCCGCCGTCATCAATGACCCGCCGGTGAATTTCGGCCAACTCCAGGTAGGGGTCGACGGGCACGTCGATGATGGCCAGGTCGTTTTCTTTTTGCAGCGCATCGATCCATTGCCGCAGGTTCTTGTAAGTCATCTCGTTGATCCTCCTATAGGACGGGGTTGTCGCTCAGTCGTCGCAGTACGTTCGCTTATAGAGAAAAGTATACCTTACCTTAGCGGTTGCCTGTGCGCCCGTCATTCTACAGATTCATGACAATCACGTGGTCAAACCGCCTTGCCGGCCGGCGGCGCTTGTACCTCTGCCGTACGGCTAAGTTGCCAGGTTCGGACGCTAAGGTAGCATAAAACTCCAAATAAAGCGGCCAGCACGATAATGTGCGCCAGCGAGGCAAACAGGTAAACATGGTAATTATTTAACGTCAGCACGATGGTCGCCCCGGTAAACACCTGAATGATCACCAGCAGCGTTGCGGCGACGCCCAGCTTGCGGATTTCCGGTAATCCGGGATGCTTGCGGAAGGCAAAATGGCCAACCGTCGCGATCACGACCAGCAGCAGTGCGGCCGCAACCCGGTGGATGAAGGCGATGCCTTCGCCCCCGGACAATCCGGGAACAAGCTGCCCGTTGCATAATGGCCAACCGCTGCACCCGCCGGCCGAGTCCGTATGGCTGACATAAGCGCCGATATAAACGACGATATACGTGTAGCCGGTAGCCAGCCAGGTCAGGTTGCGGAACGCTTTGGACACGCGGGCCGCCGGGGCATGGGCTTGGGACGCCGCGCCGGCTTGTCCGCGTTCTTCCTGACGGACGCCCAGCACCAGCATGATCGAGCTGGCGAAGGCGATCAACGAAAACCCGAAATGCAGCGCCATAACGGCGGATGACGTGGGATAGATCACCGCCATCGCCCCCATGACGGCTTGCACCATGACGAAGATCAAGGCCAACAGGGAGTACAGTTGCAGGTCTTTGCGGTTCTTCCGGTACAACCAAAAGGCGACAAACGCCGCCAAAGAAAACAATCCGGCCGCCCCGCTGACGGCGCGGTGGGAATATTCGATCATGGAAGCAAGCGTATGAGCGGGTACAAATTTCCCGTAACACAGCGGCCAATCATTGCCGCAGCCCAGTCCCGATTCGGTTTTGGTCACGACGCTGCCACCTAGCGTGGCCAGGAACATGACGAAGCAGGACGCGTAACTGAGCCATTTCAAATATTTCGTATTCAAACGGTTCACACCTTTTAGTTAATCGCTAAATCCCTTTCATTATAACCGATGAAGCAACCTCTTTCATAGAAAATGTTGAAAAATAGACACCGCCGCAAAGGAAACCCTTGCGGCGGTGTGAGGAATATAATGGCGGTTTTACAACGTATCGCGAGTCTCCGGCGTGTCATGCAGCGTGTGGTACACGTCCAACGCTTTGTTCAGGAAATTCTCGATTTCCTCGCGGGATTTCCGCAATTTGTTGACGTATCGGACCAGCTCGCGGCCATCGGTATAGGCGACGAAGCTCGGGATGCCCAGAATGTTCTGCTCCTGGCTGACATCGCCGACCTGGTCGACATCGACCTCGATCAGCGTCAACCGGCCTGCGTACTTCTCCTCGACGTCAGGCATAAACGGATCTATGAATTTGCAATCCCCGCACCAGTCGGCCTTGAACACGGCCACGATCAGGTTGCTGGATTGGATGCTGACTTGAAATTCCGCGGGGGACGTTATTTTTTTCATTGGCAATCCTTCCTTTCCTCTAAGGTACTTCTAGTCAACCAAAACCGGGAGTGGAAGTCAAATATTTCGGACATACTGATAAAATATTATGCCTTGTCGGCCGCTAAATATTCAGCGCTCGGCAAGCTTTGAAAGCCGCTCGGACAGAAGGGAGGGCGTAACCCCATGGGTGACCCCCGTCAGACCAAGGGGAAGGCGGTCCATCTGCGAAGATTGATGTACCGCCTTCCCGCCGCTTTTTCAACTATGTTCAGAAGCAAAACCGCCTCGTTTTCCGATTCGTCCCGAATGCGGAAAGAGACGGTATCTTTGGGCTGGAACGAAGCGGCTGCCCGCACGGTCATCACCGACATCGAGGAGCAGTTGCGGCGTACCGCGCCCTCCAGACCATCGGCAGGGGAAGAGTATAGCGCCGAGGATTTGCGGCTGGTCGAAGCCATCGCCGAGGAAACGCGGCTGGCCGGGGCTAACAACATCAGCCGGACGGCAGCTTATCTCGCCTGCTACCAAGCCTGCCCCGAGCTGCATTGGGCGTTTCTCGCGCATATGGTCTCGCGGAATGCCGGCTGGAATATGACGGACTTGCACAGCAGCCGGATGGCCGATGTCATCGACGCCGAGGAGAAACGGCTTACCTACCGCTTTCTGGAACGGAGCAACGCTTTGATTTTCCAGGATGCCTACCCGCAGCTGAGATTGTATATGAAGAGCCGGGAGCTTGGGGCCAGCCGATTCCACCTGTTGCCGTATTTTCATGTCTCCGGCTTTATGCGGCCGTTCTGGGAACGGTTTTGGATCGACCGTGGGAGCGCCTTGCTCACCGTCGGGCTGATCATCAACGAGCAGAATTATATCGAAAAGCGCGTGGTGCGCCATCCCTATTTCCAGAAACACGTTACGGGAAAAATGAACTTTCGCCTGTTCAGCCTGGCCGGATTAAACCAGGTGGTGTTCCCGCTGAGCGAACAGGCGGAGGGGGACGGGGCTGCCGGGAGTGAGGCGCGCCGCCTGGCGGGGCGCACCGTCTCCGACTTCGGCAGCCTGCCTGCCCGCATCGCGTTAGGCAAAAGCCTGTACGCGATGCTCATGGGCTACCGCGCCGTGCGCAGCGGCGCGGAGCGGTTCGCCGCTCGCGTGCCGCACAGCGGCTCGCGGGCGGATTATTGGCCGGAGCTGTTCACGGCCAATTTGGAAGAAGCTCTGACCGCCAAGGTGCAGGGGTCAGAGCTTCTGGAGCATGAGACGCTGCCGCCGGGCCAGCGTCTCTACAGCCCCAAGCTGCTGAGCGCTTGGGGCGACACCGCCTATGAGCCAATCTCCCGGGAGGATTGGCTCAAGGACACCCGCGCGCTGGATGGCATCAGCGCGCCGAAGGCGCCGTTCCTGTGCGACATCAGCCGGTCGCACCGGAACGGCATCCTCGAAACCGCATTGGTGCACGATGCGGCGGAGGAGTGAGGAGCGTCGACCCGCGGAGGGGCCCCTCTTGTGCAGCTTGTTTTGCACCATTATCCCGTATAATCAGGTAGCTGGACAATAACCATTCGGGTGCTTCCCCCCGCAACTGTCCACTTCTGCTTCCCTGAACCAAAGGGATAATCATGCAAAGAGCTGCACGCATATGACCGCGGAGCGGGAGCAGCCCCTCTCGCAACTTTTGCTTCCCTGAACCAAAGGGATAATCATGCAAAGAGCTGCACGCATATGACCATAGGGCGGGAGCAGCCCCTCTCGCAACTTTTGCTTCCCTGAGCCAAAGGGATAATCGTGCAAAGAGCAGCACATATGACCATAGGGCGGGAGCAGCCCCTCTCGCAACTTTTGCTACCCTGAGCCAAAGGGATAATCATGCAAAGAGCTGCACCATATGGCCATAGGTCGGGAACTCCCAGAGGCAATCTTATCCTACCCCACCTGCCGCCCTCCGCGCTGCAACCGCATCAGCGGGGACAGCACCTTGCGAAGCGGCGCCGGGTAACCGGCCAGCTCGTCCTTCCGGACGACGCGCAGCAGGATGAGCAGCACCGGATACAACGCGACGACCGCCACGCCAACGATGCAGCAAGTCAGGAAGAATGCGACGCGCGCCGGCATCAGATCCACCATTTGGATTCCGGCCTGGTTCAAGCCATAGCCGATACCGGACAACGCAACGACCGTCACCAGGAACCCGCCCCAGCGGCTTCCCATCAAGGAAAACGGCACGATTTGCTTCATCGTCCGCACATTTAACAGCGTGATGACGAGGAAGCAGAGACCGGTGGCGATAATGATGCCATAAATCCCCCAAAACTGAGCAAGCACGTAGCTGGCTGCCAGCTTCACGAGAATCCCGATCGCCACGTGCACCATCGACAAGTTGGCTTTGCCTACCCCAAGCAGAATCGAGTTACTGGTCATCATCGTGATCTGGAAAATCGTAGCGAACGTCAGCAAAGCCACGATGCTGCTGCCGTCCCGGGTACTGAACAACAGCCCGTTCACGGAATAGGCCGCCGTGCCCAACGCGAGAATGATCGGCATCCCGCTCAGCACCGCAACCCGCATCGCCAAGGTCACTTGACGCTGCAAATGCTCCTGGTCTTTTCGCGCATACGCGGCGGAGATGATCGGCACCAGCGATTGGCTCAGCGCAATCGCCAGAATCGGCGGAATGCCGGCGATCATCTGGGCCCGATTCCCGAGAATACCGAGGATATACGTTGCTTGTCCCGAGCCGATCTGCCCGGTCAGCAGCGGCTTCAGGATCGAATTGTCGATGAAGTTGACGGCAGGCACCGCCAGCGCGGTCAACACGATCGGAATCGACAGTTTGAAGATTTCCGCGTAAATCCGCTTAAACGGCAGACGATCGGACTCGCCACGCGGTTTTCCTTGCCCCTCGGTCTGGTCCTTCCGCTGCAATTTCATGCTGTAAACCAGCATGACGATCAACGCCGCCACGCCGCCAAGTACCGCACCAAAGGTTGCGCCCGCCGCAATCTGCTCGCCCGAGTACCCCCAGTTAAACAGAACGAATGCCAAAATAATGCCGGTGGCCACCCGCACGATTTGTTCGATCACCTGCGAAACTCCGCCCGCGATCATGATGTTCCGGCCCTGCAGATAACCGCGTATAATGGCGATCAGCGGAAACAGCAGAAGTGCGGGAGCCAGGGCCCGAATGGCGACCACCGATTCCGGAACGCCGGATGCTTCAGCATAATATGGCGCGAGAACAAACAGCAGCGCGAACATTACCACGCCTGCCGCGCCCGCAAACAAAAGCGCCGCCTGATAGACGCGACGCGCTTCCTCCGGCCGGTTCAGCGCATGCCGCTCCGACACCATTTTGCTCAGCGTGCTCGGAATGCCAGCCGTCGCTAAAGTTAGCAGCATGAAATACGCCGCATTCGCTTGCGAATAGGACGCGTTCCCGATGTCTCCGAGGATGTGCTCCAGCGGAACCCGCTGGAACAAGCCAAGCACCCTCGCGATCAGCGCGGCCCCCGCTAATATTAACGTACCTTTGATGAACGATTCCTTCTTGGACAAAACCGATTCCTTCTTTCCCGCAATCCTGATGAGTGCAAACTGAAATTCATAAGTTAAAACGAGACGATCCAGATGATGAAGGCGACGATCATGACCAGCTGCAAAATCACTTTGACGACCATGCTGCTAAACAAGCCAACGACCGAGCCGACGCCGACTTTGAATGACTTGGACAGCGACTCGCCCTTGATCAATTCCCCGATCATCGCGCCAAGCAGCGGACCCAGCACCAAGCCGAAAGCCGGGATCACAAACGGGCCGACGATGATGCCAATCGTACTGAGCCATACCGACAGCTTGCTGCCGCCGAATTTTTTAACCCCCCAAGCCCCGACCGCATAGTCCGCCACCATCAGCACGACAACGATCAAGGTTTGCAGGATCCAGAAGAACGGGCCAAACGGCTCGAACGAGAAAAACCACCCATACACGAAAAAGGCAAAATAAACGGCCAGTACCCCAGGCAATACGGGATACACGGCTCCAGCCATCCCTACGGCAAACAGGGCGATCACCAGAATCCAACCCAGCACGGTCAGCGCCATCTTCTCACTCCCCCGTCAAAATATAATCCCGAATGATCCAGGCAATTCCATCCTCATTATTCGACGTGGTCACGACATCGGCCTTCTCCTTCACGGCCTCTTGAGCGTTCCCCATCGCTACGCCAAGCCCCGCGGCTTCGATCGCCGCCAAGTCGTTCAAGCTGTCGCCAACCGCTACGACCTCGGACATCTCTAGCCCAAGCAGCCCGCAAACCGTGTCGATCCCGCTGGCTTTGCTGATTCTCTTCGGATTAATTTCCAGATTGTGCGGGGACGAATTCGTAATTTCGAGGCCGCCCATCTCCTGCAGCTGCCGCAAAATTTCTCCCCTCACCTCGTCGTCCTCGGTAAAATATCCAAACTTCATCCATTGATTCCGTTCCAATAATTCCGGTTCCCAATTCGTTTCGTTATAGCTGCCTTCGACGGCGTAGGCCCAAAACCAGACCTTCTTTTCCCGGGAAATGTCGTACATTCGCGAAACGAAAGATCGATCGAGCAATACCCGGCGGTACAGCTCATGCGGCGACTTCCAAACCTCGCTCCCGTTCACGGTGATCATCGGCGTTCCCAAACCTAATTGATCCCCGTACGGAACTGCCTCTTGATAACCGCGTCCCGTCGACAAGCAGACATGCACCCCGGCAGCCGCCGCCTTGCGAATCCAGCGTTCCGTCTCCGGCGTAATTTGATGTTCATCATTAAGCAGCGTACCATCCATATCGAGCGCCAACAGTTTGTATTTCAACAACAGACAGCTCCCCTATCCGCAATATGTTCTACTCTCTAAACAGCATACCGACATTTTACCATAATCCCGGATTCCGACAAAGCTCGGGGACACGCTGCGAAGCAGGCCGCAAACCCGAAAAAGCCGCCCTTGAAGGCGGCTAGGTTCGGTTCCACTTCGATTTTATTTTAGCGCTGACTGGTCAGCGACTGGATGTCGATGAATGGCGTGGCGCCTCCCGTCACTTGCGGGAGCTTGCCGTCCCATTTTTCCAACGCTTTCTCCTGCACCTCGATCTGCTTCAGTTGCACCAACTCCGGCGTTACCTCCTGCTTCTTCAACTTAAGCGATTCGGCCTCGGCTTCCGCCTGGGCAATCTTCTGCTGCGCTTCAATCTGGATCCGCTTCAGGTCGTTGCTGGCTTTCAGCGCTTGCTGCTGAGCGACCTGCTTCGCTTCGATCGACTGGTTAAACGCGTCGGAGAACTTGAAATTGACGATATTAATTTCGTTAACGATTAAGTCGTATTTTGCCAGACGGGCAGTCAGATGCTCGCTGATCTCTCCGGCGACGATGTCGCGTTTGGCGATCAAATCCTCGGCCTGGTAGCGAGCCGTCACTTCTTTGACGATTTCCTGCACGGCCGGGTTAATGATGACCGTATCGTAATTGCCGCCGATATTGTTCATCAGATTGTAGGCCGAATCCTTGTTCACCGAATAGTTGACGGCGACGTGCGTGGATACCGGCTGCAAGTCCTTGGAGGAAGCGGTCGTATCCGTTTCCGTTTTGGTGACCTGCGTATTCACTTGAATGACGGTTTGAATAAACGGAATTTTGAAATGCATGCCCGGGGATAAAACATTGTCGTTCAACTTCCCGAACGTTTTGTACAATCCGACGTGTCCGTATTCTACCTGCGAGTAGCTGTTTGACCCGACGATCAGCACGACGATGACGATGATGGCCGTGGAAATCCATTTTCCCAACGGCATACTCTTCTTTGGATGTTGCTGCGTCCCTGCCTCCATATGAATCCCTCTCCTTAAGATATGTTCTTGCCGGACCTTTAGCCGGCTAATTATATCAGGTAATACGGGGAGGGCTGCCACTTGGTAGCAAAAACGAGGCAAATGCTGTCATTTTCGGGTTAAACCGCCGCCGAGTTCAGCCGTTTCCGTTTGCCGAACCGGGCGATCAGGCCGTGCTTTGGAGAGCCGACGAACGCCAGCAGGAACAAGATGCCGGCGACCGTCACCATCGAACCGGCTATGGAAGCATCCAACCATTTGGCGGCGTAGTAACCGCCAGCGGCGCTGATCGCCCCGATCAGCACGCTATACCCCAGCATGACGCTGAGCCGATCCGTCAGCAGATAAGCCGCGGAAGCCGGGATGATCAACATGCCGACGACCAGGATCGCGCCTACGCTCTCAAAGGAAGCGACCGTGGACAACGAAACGAGCCCCATCAGCAAATAGTGGAACAAGGCGACCGGAATGCCTATCGCAGCCGCCAGCGCCGGATCGAAGGCACATAGCTTAAACTGCTTGTAGAACAGAAGGATGGCCGCCAGCACGAGGAGCAGTGTCCCGCCCAGCATCCAGACGGCGATCGGCCCCATATCGTAGCCGTTCCAAATCCAGGTATCCCACTGCACGTAGGCGATCTCGCCGAACAATACGCAATCCAAATCCAGATCGATATGTGAAGCGTTCCGGCTGATCAGGATCACGCCGACGGCAAATAGCGCGGTAAACACGATGCCGATCGAGGCATCGGATTGCAGGCCGCTTTGCTGCAGCGCCTGGATCAGGAAAACCGTGACGAGCCCTAGGACGGCCGCTCCGATCAGCATCAGCATGGAGTCCCGCGAGCTGCTGATCAGAAACGCGATGGCGATGCCCGGCAGCACGGAGTGGCTGATGGCATCCCCGACCATGGCCATTTTCCGCAAAATCAGAAAGCAGCCTAAAATTCCGCATGTCGCCGCCACCAGCGTGCCGGTCAAAATAATCCAAAAATCGGCCATGTTATTCCGCCCCCCTTTCGACCGCGTTCCCGGCTTGCCGGATCATCGCCAACTCCGCAGGTTGTTGCATTTCGCTTCGGCTGCGCCAGCGACGCACCCACTTCATCAACAGCCCCCGATTCGGCGCAAACACGGCGGAGCCGAAAAACAACGCAGTGGCCGCCAGCACCGTCACCGGACCGGTCGGCAGATTCGACAAGGTTGAACTGATCAGCGTGCCGGTGACCCCCGACAGCGCTCCGAAGACGCCGGCCAGCACGACCATGGTACCTAACGCGTCGGTCCAGTACCGGGCGGCAACCGCCGGCGTAATGAGAAGGGCGGCCACCAGTACCACGCCCACGGCCTGAATTCCCACGACGACCGCCACGACGGTCATGAGCAGCAGCAGCTGTTCAAGGAAGGCAACTTTGAGCCCCATGCCTCTGGCAAAGCCGGGGTCGAAGCTCACCAGCTTAAACTCCTTAAAGAGCAGCGCGCAAATCACGATGAGCAGCACGGACACCGCGCCCATCAGATATACGTCCGCCAGCATCATCGAGGCTGCCTGCCCAAACATGTATTTGTCGAGCCCGCTCTGATTCCCGTTGCCGCTGTGCTGGATTTTGGTCAGCATCACGATTCCGATGCCGAAGAACACGGACAGTACGATGCCAAGCGCTGCATCCTGCTTAATCCGCGTATAACGGGTAATTGCGGAAATGCCAAACGTCGCCGCCATCCCGGCGAGGATCGCGCCGAGCATAAACAAGCCCACCGATTTGACGCCGCTTAGCATAAATGCGATGCAAATCCCCGGCAACGCGGCGTGCGCCAACGCATCCCCAAGCAAGCTTTGCTTGCGCAGGAAGGTGAAGGAGCCGATAACGCCGCTGCCTAAGCCCAATAGCAGGGATCCCATCAAGATCCACTGCAGGTTCGGATCGGTAACCCATTGCCACAATGTCGTTAGCATCGCCGTCACACCGTCCCTGCGGGCACAGGGCCGAAATCCGCCAGCATGGCGATTCTTCCGCCGTACGTCTGGTGTAAATGATCCGGCGTAAACGTCTCCCCGGTGGGGCCAGCGGCAATCAATTCGCCGTTTAACAGCAGCACGTGATCGAAGTATTCCTTAACCGTGGATAAATCGTGATGTACGACCAGCACCGTTTTCCCCTGCTCCTTCAATTCGTGCAGCAGGGCGATGATCGCTTTTTCCGTGGTGGCGTCCACGCCGGCAAACGGTTCATCCATAAAATACACCTGCGCGTTCTGCGCCAATGCCCGGGCCAGGAACACGCGCTGCTGTTGGCCGCCGGACAACTGGCTGATCTGGCGGCCGGCATACTCCGCCATCCCTACCTTGGCCAAACACTCGAGGGCAATCTGCCGTTCCTTCGCCCCGGGGCGGCGAAACCAGCCAAGCTGGCCGTAACGTCCCATCATCACCACGTCTAGCGCATTCGTCGGGAAATCCCAATCGACCGATTCGCGCTGCGGCACATAACCGATCAATTTGCGTTGTTCCCGGTAGGACCGACCGTAGATGCGTACTTCGCCGTCCAGGGTCGGAAGCAACCCCATCACGGCTTTCAACAGCGTCGATTTCCCCGCTCCGTTCGGGCCGAGAATCCCGATCAACTGCCCCTCCGGGATTTGAAAAGATACCGATCGCAACACCGGCTTTTTCTGATAAGCGACCGTTAATCGGTTAACTTCAAGCGGATAACCATTCATCTCTGCACTCCCTTTCTGCATTTATTTCAACGCCTCAACGATCGTGTCGACATTATGCCGGACCATGTGAATGTACGTGTCCGCCTCCGAACCGGCTTCGCCCAAGGAATCGGAATACAGCTCGCCGCCGATCTTGACCGTATGCCCCAGCTCTGCGGCTCCGGCGATGACGGCCTCCATCGATTTAGTGGGGATGCTCGATTCCACGAACACGGCCTTGATCTTGTTCTCGACCAAGAAGTCCCGAAGCTTGGCGACGTCCTTCGAACCGTATTCCGCCGCCGTGCTGATTCCCTGCAGCCCCATCACTTGGATGCCGTAAGCATCTCCGAAGTAACCAAACGCATCGTGGGCCGTCACCAACACCCGATCCTGCTCGGGGATTTCGGCGATCCGTTCCTTGATTTCCGCATCCAGCTTCTCCAATTCGCCGATATACGCCTCGGCGTTCTTCCGGTAAACGTCCGCATGGTCCGGATCATAGGCCGACAACGTGTCACGGATCGTTTGGGTCGCCGTCATCCAGTGCCGAACGTTAAACCAGATATGCGGGTCGTACTGCGTGCCGCCGGCATTCGCGCCGGAGCGCAGCAAGGCCGGGTCGATATCCTTCGAGACCGCCACGGTCCGCTTCCTCTGCTCCAATTTCTCGAAAATTTCCGTCATTTTCCCTTCCAAATGCAGCCCGCCGTAAAACACGACCTCCGCATTGTCCAGCTTCTCGATATCCCCTTGCGACGCCTTGTATAAATGGGGGTCCACCCCCGGTCCCATCAGTCCGGTCACCTCGACCTGCTTGCCGCCGACTTCCCGTACGACATCCGTAATCATCCCGATCGTGGCCACCACCTGTATCGGGGTATCGTCCGCCGAACGTCGGATTTGATCCGCCTGACCTTCTACTTTGGAACAGGCCGCCAATACGATCAGCGCCAATACGCCTAACGTCATTTTGGCCCTTTCAAACGGGCTTTTCTTCACCTTCAGCTCATCCATTTCGCTTCTCCTCTCTCCCAAATCACTCAATGTTGTACAAGTAAACACTTGTTTGCTTCGGCTTTGTTTTTTAGTCATATATAAAAATGTTTCCTTAGTGAAAATTTTAAGCAAGGAATTGCCAAAAAGCAAGAGTTTTTTCTCTTTGGGATATCTCGACAACATGAAGGGATGCCCTCCCTTATTCGATAAGAAGGCGCTTTACAATTGAAAAATGAGAAACCTGACGTCTGATGACGTGGGTTTCTCAACATGTTAAGAGGCTTCGCCAATTCTATAAGTTCTAAATGCAAGTGGTGTAAATTCCCCAAGATATCTACTTGGCTTTTAATAAAGAAATTTTTTATCACTGAAACACGGTACAGCCGTTTCTTAAACTTCCAATCTATCAAAACCAAAAAAGACAACTATTTTCTTTTTTATTCCATTGTTGTATGAATAAAGTAAAATCGAGGAGGTGTTTTTATGAAAGTCAAAGTACAGAATAGTATAGCTTTATTGCCAAAAAAGTTTTTATTCATTTTTTTTCTATCGTTTGCTTTAGTTCTATCCTGCATCCCAATAACTTCATATGCTTCTAACATATCCGAAGAAGAGTTAGTCTTCCAATCAGTTCAAAATTTTTATGAGAGTTTAAATACTCAAGATCGTGAATTATACCTAAATTCAATTGCTAATGCTTCTTCAAAAGTAAATCAATATCTTGCAGACAACTTAGAGGAGAGATCC
>NZ_JAKSXN010000043.1 GCF_022427145.1 Paenibacillus timonensis | reverse complement strand
TTGTCTCCTTTGTCTCTTTCATCTCTTTCATCTCTTTCATCTCTTTCATCTCTTTCATTCTTTCATCTCTTTCATTCTTTCATCTCTTTGATCTCTTTGATTTCTTTCATCTCTTCCGCCCCATTCGTCCCGATCGTTGCTTCTCTTTCCTTCAAATTATTCATTTCCGTCATTTTCTTCATTTTCTTCATTTTCTTCATCTTTCACTTTCTTCTTTTCTTAGCTTTTTTTCATTTTCCTCTTATCATTTCATTCGCTAAGGATTCACGAGGCTGTAGTATCCCTTTCGTTAAGGAGTTAGGGCATATAAAGCGTGATTTTCCAGTGAGAAACGATGAACTTATTGTTTTGCTGAGAGAAAGAATGAATTTGGAATTTTCTTCTTGAATTAAGAACGTATGTTTGGTAGAATAAAAACACGAACATATGTGCTTATTTTTTTCTTATCAGGGAGGTTCATGGTCATGGGAGTTAATATGGAGCAGGAGATGCAAAAATTCAACAGTTGCTACCATAATGAAGAGGACTGCCTAGAAGCTTTAGTCGCTGTGAAGTGGCCGAACGGCTTCATTTGTCCCCTCTGCGCATACACCCGTTGTACCCGTTTAACCTCCCGCCGGATCCCATTATTTGAGTGTAGAAGTTGTTCACATCAGACATCCCCTTTGGTTGGTACGATTTTTGAAGGGACACATTTGCCCCTGTTGAAGTGGTTTCAAGCTCTGGAGTTATTCCTGCTCCCCGACGGCATCTCGGCGATGCGGCTGAGTCAGGTGATTCGTGTCACCTACAAGACCGCTTGGTTAATGCTTCACAAAATTCGATACACCCTCGGCGAATTTGATGCTAGGGAACTCTTGAGCGGAGAAGTGAAGGTGACCAGCGATCACTATGGGGTAGATGCGTTCCGGCACCAACGGCTTCCTCACTCCTATGCCACTGCGGTTGTGGTCGGCTGTACGGTTACGGAATCGGGAGAGCCGGAGCATGTGAAGATCCATTTGGTGTCGCAGAAGAGAGGGGACGGGGTAGAGGCAAACCGTCACGAAATTGCCACTTTCATAAATAGGTATGTAGATGCCCAGAGCTCGGTGTTTCAGGCTTTCCCGCTGACTTTTCGCCTATATCTTCCCTTGCGGAGAGTCGTAAGAAAGGCGTGGGAATCCCTGAAGAGTACGTATGTGGCCTTGGGGATTAAGTATTTGCAAGCTTATCTGAACGAGTTCACCGTACGCCGCCGACTTTATCAAATCCACTCGGGAGAAATGCAACAAATGTTACCAAAGTTGCTTCACATGTGTATGGAGATTCCGTCAATCTCTTACCACGAACTGATCGTACGAAAGACACAAACGCACCTTACAGCTGTGGCCTAGTTAAAGCGCTGTTCAGATCAGTGGTGGTGTGTGCAACTTAGTTTAAGTAGTTTTGAGTGAGGCATAGAGAAGATCCAGGGAACCTACAGCTCAATAACAAGTTCGCCTATATATCCAACATCGTCTATCTGCCCTAATCAATCTATCTATATCTATCAATCTATCTCGATCTCCTTAACCTTTTTACTTCTCTGAGCCTGTCTGTTACTTCATTAACCTGACCTAACGGGATAATAGTTAAAAGGCGACAGAACAGAGGGGAATGTCCATAAAAAAAGAACTGGTCCAAGACCAGTTCTCCCTTACTTATCTAGCCGCCCACTTCGCCCCGCCCCGCAGCAGCTTCGCCACTTCGGGATGCTGGAACGAAGGCAGATGATGCCCCGGCATCAGGAACACAACCTTGCCGAGTCCATAGGAATGCGCCCAGGCCGCCGGCCAATCCTGGCCCTCATGGCGGTATGTGAGCAGCACCACTTTGGCGCAAAACGGATCGAATTCGAAGCGGTAAGGTTCTTCCGCCAGCACAAACGGTTCGATCCCGTCCACGAGCGGATGCCCGGCGCCGGACACGACCTGAAACTCAAGCTCCGTGTAAGGCGGATGCTCCGTAAACTTGGCGCCGATCAACTGGGCTAGCTCCGGACGGACCTGCAAAGAAATGCCGTTATGCACGACAAGCAGCCCGCCGCCGTTCGCCACGTAAGTGAGTAGCCCCGCCGCCTGCTCCGCGCTCACCGCGTCCTCCCAGCGGTCCGTATATGAGATGCAAAGGTCGTACTCCTCCAGTTTTCCAGCGGCCAGCATGCCGTAATCCAGGCTGGTCGTAAGCTGAAAATCCTCCTGCAGGATCCGTCCCAGCTCTTCTTCCACCGCGTTCAGCGGATGGTAAGGCGCATCGGCGTTATTCCCGATCACCCATGCTTTTTTCCGCGAATTGCTCATGTCCGTCGGTCACTCCTTTTTACCAAGCGTAAGCTTGAGGTGCCGAGCCGCCCGGGCCCGGGAAAATCTCATCGAGTCTCTTCAGCACGGCCTCATCCAGCTTGATGTCCACCACCCGCAGCGTGTCCTGGAACTGCTCCAGCGTACGCGGTCCGATAATCGGCGCGGTCATGGCCGGATGCACCAGCGTCCAAGCCAACGCTACGTTGGCCTCGCTTTCGCCCAGTTCCCGGCATAAAGCCGAGAACGCTTCAAGCTGCGGCCGGAACTGCTCGTAGCGGTTGTCGTTCGCCGTACGCGAGCCGACCTGCTTCTTCGCCGCGTTGCCGCCGAGCAATCCGCCTTCGAGCGGGCTCCAGGCGACGACGCCGATCCCGAGATGCTCGGCCGCGGGCAGCACCTCCAGCTCCGGCACACGGCAGAGTAGGTTATATTTGTGCTGCTCCGAGACGAGGCCAAGCATGTGGCGGTTCTTGGCCTCATATTGCGCCTTCACCAGGTCCCATCCGGCAAAGTTACTTGAGCCGACATAACCGATTTTTCCTTGCGTAATGGAAACCTGGAACGCTTCCCATAATTCATCCCAAGAAACATTGCGGTCGATATGGTGCATTTGGTACAGCTCGATGTGGTCGGTTTGCAGCCGGCGCAGCGAGCCCTCCAGATGCCGGCGGATTTTGTAAGACGACAACCCGGCCGGGCTGTTGGGTCCATCCAGGGGATCGCTCATATCGCCATGAACCTTGGTGGCCAGCACGACTTTCTCGCGGCGGCCTCCGCCTTGGGCAAACCAGCGGCCGATGATTTCTTCCGTCTTCCCGGCGTTTTCGCCCCATCCGTAAATATTGGCCGTATCAAAAAAGTTCACGCCCGCATCCAGCGCCGCGTCCATAATCCGGAACGCTTCCTTCTCGTCGGTGTTCACCCCGAAGTTCATCGTGCCCAGGCATAACTTGCTTACTTTTAATCCGGAACGTCCCAAGTACGTATATTGCATTTGTCGATTCCTCCATCATTCACTTAGATTCGGATTCCCAACTACCGATCTACCACGGTAAGATATGTCCATCCACGTCAAGAAATACCGGTGCCTCCGACGGTCCGCCCTGCCGCTCCATCGCCTCGCGGATAATCCCCCAGAGCCTGCCGGCCGATTGCTCCGGCGTAAGGGTAGCGGCAGAATCCTTCTCCCCGCGCATAAACGTCTGCACCCAGCCCGGATGCAGCACCAGCACTTGCCCGCCTTGCGTTTTCACGCCGTTATGTACGACGTTCGAGTGCATATTCACCGCCGCCTTCGACATCGTATACGCGAACCAACTGTCTCGGTAGCACTGACCGATGCTTCCCGCCTCCGAGGAGATATTGGCGATCGTGCGCGCTTCGCTGTTTAGGATCAAACCGATCAGCGCATTCGTCACCCGAAGGCCGCCTAAAGCGTTGACGTTAAAGACCTGCAGCATTTCTTCGAAGTTTAACTCGCCGAGCACCGTCGTTTCGATGTCCCCCAAAATCGCCGCATTATTGATCAGCAGGTCCAGCGAATCCGTATGCTCCCGAACCTTGGCGGCTGCCGCCTGCACGCTGGCATCGCTGCCTACGTCCAGATCCACGAGGATCAACTGTTCGCCGTACGCCGAAACCAGCTCTGGCAGTCCCTGATCCGCCGAGTTGAACCTCCCGGCAAATACCCGGTGCCCTTCCTCCAGCAGCTTGCGCACCAGCTCGAGTCCGATGCCGTGATCGGCGCCGGTCACCAATGCCGTATAACTCATTGCCGTCCACTCCCCTTCTCCGAAGCCTACCTGCTCCTGCTCATCCTGTTCGAGGCCGCGGTCTCTTTATTGTAAACGCTTTTTCCCAGCGATAAAAGGGGGCTTGCCCTTCGGCTGCCCCCTGCTAAATGCAATATTTTTTTGTCTGTAAAACCTTACTTAAAGCGTGACTACGCCTTTTTTCAGGATCACGTTGGCGTACAACGCTTTTTCCCCGGTGGAGACGATCGCATACGCCCGTTTGGCCCGTTCGTAAAAAGCGAACCGCTCGACCTCCTGAATCGGCTGATCCGCGGCGTGGTGTCGGCCGACGATCCTGCGGTACTCGTCCCAGATCGGCGTCTCGACCGGATCGCCGGGCATAACCGCCATCAACGCGACCGGCCGGTCCACGTAAACGTCGAGCGGAAACAGCGGCAGGATGGCTTCCAGCAATTCGGGGATGCCGTGGCCATCGCAGCGGACTAGCCGCTGGGCATGGCTTGCGGCCGGAAAATTACCGTCGGCGAGCACGATCTCGTCCGAATGCCCCATTTCCATCAAAATCTTCAGCAGCTCCGGCGAAAGGAGGCTGGATATGCCTTTTAACATTTCATCGACCTCCCGAGTCGTTCGAATCGCTCATAGGCGGCGGCCCACGCTGCTTGGCGCTCCTCTAGCCCCGGCTCGTAAACCTGGAGCGGGAACGATGCCTTCACCAGCGCGAGGCCTTCCTGCAGGTCCTTGAGCCAACCGCCGGCCCGCAGCTGTACCAGCAGGTTGCCGATGGCGCTGGCTTCCACCGGCCCCGCCCAAACCGGGCGGCCGATCGCTTCCGCCGTAAACCGGCAGAGCAGCTCGTTCTGTATGCCACCGCCGACCATGTGCAGCCCGGCAAACCGCGAGCCGGTCAGCTCCTCGGCCTGCTCCAGCACCTGGCGGTAGCGGAGCGCCAGGCTTTCGAGGATACACCGGGCAAAAGCGCCGGGCGAATCCGGTACCGACTGGCCGGTTTCCCGGCAGTAGGACCGGATCTCCTCCGGCATGTCGGCCGGATTCATGAACCTCAGATCATCCGGGTCGATCAGGGCGTACAGCGGCTCGGCTTGTTCCGCCAATTGCACCAGCTCGGCGAAGGAATAGGCTTCGCCGTCCTGCTCCCATTTGCGTTTGCACTCCTGCAGGATCCACAGGCCCATGATGTTCTTGAGCAAATGGTAGGTGCCGTCCACGCCGCCCTCGTTAGAGAACTGGCGCTCCAGCACCGCCGGCGTCAACAGCGGCTTCGCCATCTGCGTCCCCAGCAGCGACCATGTGCCGCTAACGAGGTAAGCGAACGCCGGCGAATCCGCCGGCACGGCCGCAGCCGCGGACTCCGTGTCGTGGGAGGCAGCTGCGATGATCTTGATCGGCGGGACGCCGAGCTCCGCACAGACCTCCGCCGTCAGTTCGCCGATCACGGTACCCGGTGATACCGGGTCGATGAACATTTCGCCCGGGATGCCTAACAGCTCCATCAACGAGACGTTCCAGGTGCCCCGTCCCGGGTCGAACAACCCTGTTGTTGTCGCCATCGTAAATTCGCAAACGCGCCGGCCGGTCAGAAAATAGCTCAACAAATCCGGCGTCAACAGCAGCGTTTCGGCCAGATCGAGCTTAGGCGAGCCGGCTTTTTTCATGGCATACAGCTGATATAACGTGTTAAAGGGCATAAACTGCAATCCGCTTTCGCGGAACAAGCGCTCCGCGCCGACCAGGCCGGATACCTCCTCGACCAACCCCTCCGTTTGGCGGTCCCGATAATGATACGGGATGCCGAGTAGCTCGCCGTTTCGATCCAACAGGCCAAAATCGACGCCCCAGGTGTCGATGGCGCAGCTCTCCGGCCGGTACCCGGCCTGGAATGCTTTGCGGATACCGGTTTTGATCTCCCGCAGCAGCATCGGCGTGTCCCAATGCAGGTGCCCGCCGATTTGGACCGGAACGTTCGGGAAACGGTAGATCTCGGTGATGTTCAGCTTCCGAACGCCCGTCGTTCCGGGACCGGCACCGGGGCTATCTCCAGGACTCCCGGGGACGATCTCGCCGACGAACGCCCGGCCGCTGCTGGCGCCCAAATCAAACGCGAGGACGCAAGGGAAACGTTGTTGTTCCGATGACATGATCTTCACCGTCCGATCACTTCATTTTTTGCAGCAGCGTGATCCGGTAGTCTTCGCTTTCGAGCGCGGCGATGTCCGCGACCTCCTGATCCGTCAACGGGACCGGCGTTCCCGCCGCCTTCGCGCTTAAGTAAATTTTTGCGCTCTCCTCCACGACCTGGGTCCGGTAGTACGCCTCCCGCAGATTACGGCCCGTCGTCACCAGCCCATGGTTCCCGAGCAAAATCGAACTCGCCTCGTTCACCTTTTCGGCCACCGCGTTCGCCAACAGATCCGTCGTCGGGATCAAATACGGGATGAACGCCGTCCGCCCGACCAATGCAGCCTGATCCGGGAACATGATCGGCAAGTCGCGCTCAATCAGCGTAAAAGCGATGCAATGGGACGGATGCGTATGCACCATGGCTCCCATGTCGGGCTTTTGGCGGTAGCCGTATAAATGCATCAGCACTTCGGACGACGGACGCAGGCCGATATCGGTCACCTCTCCCGTCGGAATGTCCACCTCGATCCACTGCTCCGGCTCAATCTCCTCGAGCGCGAAGCCGCTAGGCGACAGATACATCTTATCGCCGGCCCGGGCGCTGATATTGCCGCCCGGACCTACGACTAACCCGCTATTCACGATTTTGCGGGCATACTTGCAAAGCTCTTGGCGTGTTTCCATGTTCTGCATCGCGATCTTCTCCTTCTTCGCTTGAGTAGCTGTTTACTGATACAGCGGCCCGAATGCGGTGCAGGCCCGGAAGTCGGCGCTCTCCGCATCCTCGGTGCCGAACAGGCCCCAAGCCCGCGGGCGGAACACCTTCTCCTTCGGCACGTTGTGCATGCTGACCGGAATGCGAAGGATCGACGCCAGCGTGATCAGGTCGGCGCCGATATGGCCGTAGCTGATCACGCCGTGGTTCGCGCCCCAGTGGTCCATCACGTCATAGACGCTGGCGAACGCGCCGCTGCCGGTCAGGTTTGGCGCAAACCAGGTCGACGGCCACGTCGGGTCCGTGCGTTTGTCGAGCGTGTCGTGCACGTGCTCCGGCAGGTCCACCGAGTACCCTTCGGCGATTTGCAGCACCGGCCCGAGCCCTTTGACCAGGTTCAGCCGGGTCATCGTCATCGGCATGCCGCCGCGGGTCAAATAATCGGTGGAAAATCCGCCGCCGCGGAAATACTCCAGCGAAGCCGACCGGAATTGCGTCGCTTGCAGCATGCGTTCGACTTCCTCCTCGCTGATCTCCCAGAACGGCTTGATGACGGGGGCGCCGTCTTTCATTTGCTCGCCGGTCCCGTCGAGCGCGGCCGATCCGGAGTTGATCAGGTGCAGGATGCCGCCTGCTGCGCGGCCCTCCAGCTTATGGCCGGTCACCCGCTCCACGGATGCCGGGCTCCAGTACGTGCGCACGTCGGCAAAAATCTGCGCCGTATTCGTCAGCAAGTACCCAAACAGCATGCCGACGCCGTTCAGGCTGTCGTTCTCCGTCGCCACAAGATAAGGCGCTCTCGTGCCGTTCCAGTCGAACGTCGAATTCAGCAGCGTCTCCATGAAATCGCCGTTCGGGAAGTGATCCGTCCATTGGCGTTGCCCCTGGAAGCCGGAGGCGATCGCGTGATGGCCTTGCGCCTCTTCCTCATAGCCCAATTCGGCGAGGCGCGGGTTGCCGATCATCAGATCGCGCGTGATCAGCGTCATTTTGACGACCGTCTCCCATTCTTGGTCCTTACGCTCCCGCGTCGTCTGCAGATGGGCCGGATTATTGTCCGGGCCTTCCTGGCAATTTTCCTTCACCCAGGCCAGCGCCGCTTCGTATTCCTCGGGGTCGTAGATCCCTTCCTCCATCCGCCGCGTGAACTCGGTCATGTCGATATACTCGTTGCGCATGCCCAGATACTCTTGGAAAAAGGCATCGTTCACCATCGAACCCGCGATCCCCATCGAGACCGAACCCATCGACAGATAAGCCCGGTCGCGCATCAATGCCGCCGCCAGCCCGCCGCGGGCAAACCGCAGCAGCTTCTCCTCCACGTCGGCCGGGATCCGGTCGTCGCCTTCGTCCTGCACGTCTTCGCCGTAAATTCCGAACGCCGGCAGCCCTTTTTGCGCATGCGCGGACAACACGGCCGCCAAATACACGGCGCCGGGACGGCCGGTGCCGTTAAAGCCCCATACCGCCTTCGGGATCTGCGGATCGGTATCCATCGTTTCCGTTCCGTAGCACCAGCACGGCGTCACGGTGATCGATACGCCCACCTCGGCCGCCTTGAATTTCTTCGCTGCGGCCGCCGCTTCCGCTACGCCGCCGATGCACGTATCGGCAATTACGCATTCTACGGGCTGCCCGTTCGGGTAGCGGATCTCCGCCTCCAGTAGCCGGGCCACTGCCTTGGCCAGGTTCATCGTCTGTTCCTCCAATGATTCGCGCACGCCTCGTCTTCTGCCGTCGATCGTTGGACGAATGCCGATTTTCGGAAATCCGTCCCGCCATCTGTAACCGTTTTCAACCATACCCATTTTGCCTCCTTGGACAATGAATTATAGTCCCATTCTAAAGTTGGTCCGGTACGTTCGGGAACCTACTATATTGCCCTCTTGCCGCCGCAACATCGCAAAATAGTGAACCGCCTTCCCTCACGTGCAATTTTCCTGCAATCGCCTCCCATCCGCCTCCACTTCCGCTATAATGGGATTATCCAACGTTCGGGAGGAGCTTACCGTGCCGAAAATCGAAATTCCCCATCGCAAAAGCGACCGCTTCCGTTTCAAAAAGACGCCCGAGCTGCTGTACGCCGGCCAAGTCGTGGACGAACGCCGTTTCTACGCTCCGCCGCAAATTCACGACTATTGCGAGATCATCTATATCGTCGACGGCCGCGGGGAATTCCGGATCGGCGGCACGACCTACGAAGTGCATCCCGGCGACGTTGCCGTCTATAACGCCGGCGTTCCGCATGAGGAACGTTCGGTTAGCACGGAACCGTTCAAATTAATTTACTGCGGCGTAGGCAACGTGCATGTCGACGGCGTACCGCCGGGGCAACTGCTGCCCGCTTCCGTCGACCCGGTCATCCCGTGCGAGAAATACGCCTTCAAAGTGGAGAGCTACCTGTCGGAAATGCTTCAGGAATGCGACTCCCAGGTGCTCGGCTACGAGACGCTGAGCAATAACCTGCTCATGTCGCTGATCACGCTCCTGTACCGGATCGTCGACGTGAAGCATCCGTTCGATCCGCTGAAGGACAAGAATGAAATCACCGTCCGCACCAAGCAGTTCATCGATAAAAATTACACGCGCAGCATCACGCTCAAGGAAATCGCCGATACCCTTTACGTCAGCCAACACTATCTATCCCATCTGTTCAAAAAGGAACTAGGCGATTCGCCCGTCAACTACCTGATCAACCGCCGGATCGAAGAAGCGAAGCGCTTGCTCCGCGAAACCCATGCGCCGATTCATGAGGTCGCCGCCCGGGTCGGCTACGGGAACGACAAATATTTCTCCATGCTGTTCAAAAAAGTAACCGGCCAATCGCCCAGCGCTTTCCGGGAGACGAAATAGGCTGGGCGCTTTGTGCGCTCTGCAGGCGTTTTTCACCATTATCCCTTTTGTTCAGGGGCGTAAGTTTGTTCACCCGAGTTAGCCCGTTTCTTGTTGTAATCTTATCGTCTGATTAAACGGGATCATACAGCAAAGCGTCCGACAAAAGGTATTCTCTGGCGCCAAAGCCGCTTACCCTTCCCCATCAAAACAAACAGCGCAAAGTACCGGGGGGCTGTCTGCCCTCGGAACCTTGCGCTGTAAATTACGAACTTGTCTCCTATAGTTACACTGTCACGGTCAAATCAGCGGATAGCGTATCGCGGCTGTCGCCCCCGACTTGAACAGCGACTTTGCATGGTACCGCCGCAAAACGCATCTTCCGGTTCCAGATCCCCAGCTCCTCCCGGCCCAGCATGAACTCGACGACACGGCGTTCCCCCGGGTTCAGCTCGATTTTGCTAAAACCCTTCAGCTCGGCGATCCGCCGGGTGATGCCCGATTCCCGGGCCCGGATGTACAATTGGACTGTTTCCGCCCCACTCCAGTCCCCCGTATTTTCCACCTCGACGCGAACCGTCACCCGCTCCCCGTTCTCCAGCTCCGCCGCCGAGACGACCTCTCGGGACAAGGATAAATGGGCATAGGCAAACTGCGTGTAGCTCAGCCCGTAACCGAACGGGTACAACGGCGCGGAGGGCATATCGACGTAATTTCGGGTTCGACCGGGATCCTTTTGGTTGTAATATACGGGGAGCTGGGCAGAGGATCGCGGCAGCGTCACCGGCAGCTTGCCGCTCGGATTCGCGATGCCGAACAGGAGCTCCGCGATCGCCCGGCCGCCTTCCGTCCCGGGATACCACGCGCAGAGGACGGCGCCGCACAAATCGACGACATCGGCGAGCGCATGCGGGCGGCCTTGAATGATCAAGGCGACGACGGGCGTGCCGGTGGCGGCGACGGCCTCGACCAGCTCCTGCTGCACCCCGCCGAGAGACAGGTCGGCCAAGTCGACGCCTTCGCCGCAGTCCATCTCGGACGGGCTGCCCTCTTTGACGATCGCCGCGCCATTGTCTTCGAAGTCGCCCCCGAATTCCCGGGCGCTGCTCCCGCCAAGCACGAGGATCGCGACGTCCGCGCCCTGAGCGGCCTCGACCGCCTCGGCGATGCCCGCCTTGGACCGGTCGCGGATGCCGCATCCCAGGGCGTACACGACCTCGGTGTCTTCCGGGGCGCAAGAACGGATGCCCTGCAGCACCGTCGTGCCGGTCCCTTCGCGCTGGACGCTCGTGTAGTCGCCCAGCTGGTTGTACAAGCGGTCGGCATTCGGGCCGATCACCGCGATCCGCCGCGGCCGGCCGACGATCGGCAGCAAACGGCCTTCGTTCTTGAGCAGCACGGCCGATTCGCGGGCGACCTGCAGGTTCACGTCCCGGAATTCCGGGCTGCCGACAACGGAAATCGCCCGGAGCTCCGGCACGTAAGGCCGGTCGAACAGCCCCAGCCGGAATTTCAGCCGCAGCACGCGCCCGGCCGCACGGTCAATATCGGCTTCCTGTACCAGTCCTAGGCGTACCGCTTCTTCCAGCGTGGAAAAAGCGGTATCCCATAAGCTAAGATCGACGCCCGACGCCAAGGCGAGGGCCGCCGCAGACTCATGGGTACCGGTTAGCGCCAGCAGCCGGTCTACCGCGCAGCCGTCTGCCATCACCAGTCCTTCGAACCCCCATTCCTCCCGCAGGATGCCGGTCAGCAAATCCCGATTGGCATGGCATGGCACGCCGTCGATTTCGTTGTAGGCCGCCATGAAACCCTCGGCTCCGGCGAGCGCTCCCGCCCGGGCAGCCGGGAGATGGATCTCCCGCAGCTCCCGCGGCCCGATGGCCGCCGGACCGGCGTTGCGCCCGCCTTGAGCCGTCCCCTGCGCGCATAAATGCTTCAAGACGACCGCGACGCTGTCCGGTGCATCCAGCTTTCGCGGGTCGTCGCCCTGCATGCCGCGCACCGCCGCTTCCGTGAAGCGGGCGGCCAAATAAGGATCCTCGCCGTAACATTCCTCGGAACGCCCCCAGCGCGGTTCCTGCAAAATATCGAGCGCCGAGACCAGTCCCACGTGCGCGCCGCGGCTGCGGATTTCCGCCGCCACATGGGCGTACGCGCGCGTCATCAACTCCGGATTCCAGGTTGCTCCGGCGCCGAGATTGACCGGCAGCAGCGTCCCGTCGAGCGCCTGGTGGCCGTGCGGACATTCTTCCGTCAGCAGGACGGGAATGCCCAATCGGGTATGCTCCAGCACGTACCGCTGCACCATGTTCGCCACCCTGGCGCTATCCGCCGCGGAGATGCCGTTCCCGTAATTCACGCCCGACCAGGGGTCGCTGCGGAACAAGCCGTACAGCGCCCCCATCCCGCCGCCTTTGGCCACTTCTTCCCTAAACGCATCGGTTAGCTCGAACGTATCGCCCTTGCGAACGTAGGCGTCCCAGCCGTACATCCGCTGATTGAGTTGACCCACCTTTTCCCGGAGCGTCATCCGGGCCAGCAAATCCGCCACCCGCTCTTCCAACGGAGCGGACGGCAGTTTGTAAGTTTCCATCCGTGTTCCCCCCGCTTATCGGCCGGTGGCCCAATCGCCATCCGGCCGCCTCCTAGTCTTTGGCCGGTTCCATGCCGGCCGTCATATCCCCGCCGCCCTCGGACGCCTCCTTGCAGACGCGCAGGCCGCGGTATTCCTTCGGCGTCATGCCCGTATACGTTTTGAACACGGACACGAAATACTTGTATTCCTTATAACCGACCTTGTCCGCGATCTCAAACACCTTATCTTGCGTCGTGGCCAGCAGGTTTTTGGCCTGATCGATCCGCATCTCGTTCATGTATTCCGTAAACCCTTTTCCCGTGCTTTGCTTAAAAATATAACTGAAATAGCTCGGCGTGATTTTCAGCCAAGCGGCGACCTCGGAAGCCTTGAGGTCCGTGCGGTAACGGTCGATGATAAATCTTTTCGCTTTTTCGACGATCCAGTAGGATTTGTCGAGTCCGTTCTGATCGATTAACCGCTGCAGTTCCTCCATATCCTCCAGAACCACCGTTTCGAGTCCGGCATAGGAGTTGAAAATATTCGGGTCCGGCTGCCCCCGGCGGGCGTAATCCAACCCGGTCATGCCGCTTTTGCGCAAGCGTTGGCGGAGCAGCGCGTACAATTCCTCATACAGGTTCCAAACTTCCGGCAGCAGATAACCCGATTCCCGGCAAAAACGGAACAGGTCCTCCACCGTCCGGCGAACTTCCTCCCGACCCTGCTTGAAAAACGCGGATACGAGTCCTTGCACCGTCTCCGTGATGTCGAAGCCCGGCAGCGTTCGGCCGGACATCGCCGCTTCTCCGTAATCAGCCGTCAGGACCCGGCAGCCTTCCAGCACATGAAGCGCCAGCAGACGCACCGCTTCGGCGCAGCGGTCCGCGGTTACCCACAGGTCCTCGTACACGGCGGAAGCGCCGCCATAAATGCGTACTCCCGCTCCCGGGTCAAGCGAACCCAAAGCCGAGGCCAGCCATTCGTCCCACCCATCCGGTTCGGCTCGTTCCGCCGAAGCCAGCAAGGTGATTAGCAAATTTTCATGGTCGAAAACGGACACCGCCCGAAGCGGGCCTCCCTCCAGATTGCGATGCAATCCGAGCAACCAAGCCTCTTGAATCGTTTCGTACCGATCCGCCTCCATATCGGCAAAGCGTTCGTGGAAGTCGGCCATCTGGGTCGCAACGATGCGGAATTGGACGCCATCCAGCGAAGGTGGTGGCTCTTTGCCGTACGCCGAGCCGTGCCGGGCCATGCCCGAAAGCCACAGCTCGATTTCCCGGGCTTTCTCTTCCATGTCGCCGGTGCGGATGCCGGCAACGATTTTTTTCACGACGGCGCTCAATTCTTCAATGTCGACCGGCTTCAGCAGGTAGTCTTCCACCCCAAGCCGGATGGCCTGACGCGCATATTCGAAATCCTCATAGCCGCTGATCATGACGACCTGCACCGCGGGATGCCGTTGCCGCAATTGCTTGGCCAGCTCCAGCCCGTCCATGCCGTCCATGCGGATATCCGAAAGCACCAGTTGGACTCCGTGCTCCTCGATCAGAGCCAGCGCCTCTTTGCCGTCATACGCCTCGCCTACGACTTCCACTCCAAGCTTCGTCCAGTCGATCGTATAACGCAGCCCCTCGCAGATGACCGCTTCGTCGTCGACGATCAGCATTTTCACGCGTTTGCCTGCGCCGGCAGGATCTATACTCGCGTTTCGAAATTCAGGATTCATGGGGTTCACCTCCGGGATGGCAAGCCTCGGCAAAAGGGAAACGAAGCCGTACCCACGTGCCTTCGGCCGAAGTATCAACGATCTCCAGACCGTAGTCTTGTCCGAAAAAGATCGATAGTCTCTCGTGAATGTTATGCATGGCTCCCTCCCTGGTTCCGCCGGTCCCCGACCGTTCCAGGGCGCTCCGGACGGCTTCCGCCTTGCCGGGATCCATTCCTTTGCCGTTATCGATGACGTCCACCCAGATTTCGCCTTCGCGGGCGTAACAGCGCACGTTGACCTCTCCGTACGGTTTGCCGCGGTCCAGGCCATGCTTGATGAAGTTCTCCACCAACGGCTGGATCGTGGCTTTCAACGTCACGGCCTCCTCGATGCCCGCCTCGGCATGGAGGGAATATTTCAACTTCTTCTCCCCGAGCCGGCGCTGCTGCAGGTACAAGTAGGATTGGGCGAATTCCAGCTCCTTGCGCAGCGTGGTTTGATAGCTTCCGTTATTCATGCTGGACCGGAAAAACTTCGACAGCATTTCGATCAGCTGGCTCGACTTCGAGGCCTGCTCCAATCGCGCCGTCCAACGGATCATATCCAGCGTATTGTACAGAAAATGCGGGTCCATCTGGTTTTGCATGAGCTTCAGCTCGGATTCCCGTTCCCTTAGCTCCAGCTTGTATTTATGCTCGATGAGTTGCTGAATCGTCGCGACCATCTCATTGAACTTGCGGTTCAATTCGGAAATTTCGTCGTTGGAATTGACCGGAACCCGAGCGTTGAAGTCGCCGTACGTGACTTTGCTGGTTTCCTTTTTGAGGCGCAAAATCGGACGGATGATCGTATAGTGGAACCCGATCAACGCGGTCAACCCCAGCAGCATGATCGCCGTCAGGATGACCAGCATCGTCATCTTGATTCCGCGGAACTCCTCGGATACCTTCGCCTCGGGAATCATGGCGACCACTTTCCAATCCGTATTTTCCATTCGATTATATAAGGTTAAATAACGCTGGCCGTTCACCTCGTACGTCAGGTCTCCCCGTCCGGACGACAGCTTGTCCAGCAGCGGTGCTCCCGGCTGGAGCACATCCGGCAACGGATTCGTCGATCCCAGGATCACCTGGCCTTCCGCGCCGACGATGAACACGCTCCCGGCCCCGTCCTTGAATATCCCTTTCTCCAGCAGGCCGACGATACTCGCTTCATCCAAACGGATGATCAGCCTTCCCAGCGGTTTGGTGATCTGGCTGAAGGAGTTGAGGACGCGGAACATCGAGAAGACGCGAACCTCGCCGTTCCAATCGCTATGGAGCGCATACCCTTCGGTCCAAGTAATCCCGCCTTTGCGCGCTTTGGCGGCCTGTTCCCATCTCGACTCGTCGCCGCTGAACGGCTCGCCCATTTCGATAAAGCTGCCATTAAAGCCGTAAATTTCGATGGACCGAATGTAACCCTTCGACATCAGCTGAAACGTCAGGAAGTCCTCGATATTCCGCTTTAGGACGGCTTGCTGCTCGCTGCTGAGCGGAGGCGACGTGCGCAGGAAGTTCCGCATGTCCGGGCTCAAAATCAAATAATTGGCGATATCCTCGACCATTTTGGTCTGCTCGCCGAGTTGGCCGGCGACGTTGTCCAGATTTCGCTTGGTCGAATTGATGAACTGTTCCCGCAGCACCTCGTTGAATTGAATTTGCACGACCACGCCGACGCCGAACGTCGGCAGGATGACGAAGATCAGGAAGATGACAAGCGCCTTCCGCTTTAAGCCAAAGCTGCCAAGTACCCTTCTATAGCCTGTCATCGCCTTCACCTCCGCCTAGTCGTGGTGTATTTTGGGAGCAAGTAATGTATGAAAATAAAAGTTAAAAAGTCAGGTTTTCAGCACCGAGAAGGTTGGATGAAGCTAGGGACTGAGTAGCGCAGCGTAGTTGGAGGCTACGTGAGCAACGGAAGGCCCGGCTGAATTCAAGATTCGAAGTCGACTAAGCTTCCTGTACTTGCTTCGTGATCAAAAGATGACTTTTTAACATCCCCACTAGCCTTTGACTGCTCCTGCTGTCATGCCGGTGACCAGCTGCTTCTGCAACAAGAGATAAAAGATAATGATCGGAATGAGCGCCATCGTCAGCGCCGCCATTTGCAGGGTCAGGCTCGCCGTTTCGATGCCGACGAAGTTGGCCAAGCCCAGCGGCAGCGTCTTGAGTGCGGAAGAACTGATCAATACCAAGGCGAACAAGTACTCATTCCAGTTGTATATGAAGTTGAGGATAACGACGGTGGCCATCGCAGGTCTCGTGATCGGAAGAATGATCGACCAGAAGATCCGGAATATGCCCGCGCCGTCCATCACGCCCGATTCCTCCAAGTCCTTGGGGAATCCCCGCATGAAGCCCTCCAGTATAATGATCGTTAATGAGAGATGGAACGCCGTGTACGGCAAGATTAACGATAAATGTGTATCCAGCAGGTGCAATTTTTGCATGATCAGAAAGATCGAAATCAACGTCGCGTGGATCGGCACCAGCATGCCGAGCAGAAAGACGCCGTAGGTGATGCCGCGAAGCTTGAATTGAAACCGCGATAGGAAATAGGACGCCAAGGCCCCGAAAAATACGGTCACGATCAAGGACGCAAACGTGACGAAAAGGCTGTTCAGAAAATATACGTTCATATTCGCGACCTTCCACGCCTCCGCGTAGTTGGAGAAATGCAAAGCCTCCGGGAGCGAAAACGGATTGGCCGCGTATTCCTGTTCATTTTTGAAAGAGTTGACGACCATCCAGAACAGCGGGACTATATTCATCATAGCGAATAGGCTTAAGAAAAGTGTATGCAAATATTCGGAAGCCGGCAGACTTCTTATTCATGGGTATATCCTCCTTCCTTAAGCTTCTTTTTCCCGGCCCAACCGGTTCACCAGCGAGATGACGATCAAGCTGAACAGCAGGATCAGGATCGACACCGCGCTGCCGTATCCGTAACGCATGTTCATGAAGGCGCTGTTGTACATGTGAATCGTCATGACTTCGGTTTGATGCGCCGGGCCGCCGCCCGTCAGGATCTGAATCAGGTCGAAGACGCGGAAGGAGTTGCTGATGCTGTAGACGACCCCAACCATAAGCGTGCTGCGAATCATCGGGATCGTAATGCGAAAGGTGCGTTTGAGCCCGGTGGCTCCATCCAGTTCGGCTGCTTCGTTGACCTCGTCGGGGATGTTTTGCAGCGCGGCCAGGAAAATCACCATGTACAATCCGCAGTTCTGCCAGATGTACGCAATGCTGATCGACAGCATCGACCACCGGTCGTCGCCCAGCCAATTTTGCTTCCAGCCGTCGAGGCCGACGATGCCCAGCAGATTGTTCAGCATCCCGTACTCCGTGTTATAAACCATGCCCCAGATCAGGGACACCATGACGGATGAAATCACGACCGGCATGAAGCCGACCGTCCGGAAAAATCCGGAGCCTTTGAGCCCGCGGTTCAGCAGAAGCGCAAGTAATAAACCAAGCGGAATTTGGCCGATCAGGCCGGTTACCATGATGATGACGTTATTTTTGACGGACAGCCAGAAGGTGTCGTCGCCCAGGATCTTCACGAAATTATCAAGGCCGACGAACTTCATCGAACCGATGCCGTTCCAATCCATCACCGAATAGTACAGAGACATTCCGATCGGAACGATGGCAATGCCCAAATAGATGATCAACGCCGGAAACAACCCGATAAAAATCGCCAGTTTCGTGCCTCGTAACGTTTGCACCAGAGGTTCCCTCCTTTTCCTTTATGTCGAATCCAGCTTCAAGCCCGATGAATGAAGAAAACCCGGGAATCGGGTTTTCTTTCACGCATCGATTTTGAAAGAAGTAAGCGCGTGTTGTTTAGTGACCTAAGGATGCCTTCGTTAATTGCTGCTGCTATAGTTCTCCATGGCTTCCTGAACTTCCTTAGCCAGCTCTTCCGGCGTGCCGCGGCCCACGGTCAGGGCTTGCAGTCCATTTTGCAGAACGTCCACCACTTGCGTAGGAATGACGCTATCGAATACCGGAGCCGTGCCGTTGCCGGTCAGCGACAGCATTTCTTTCAGATAAGGGCTGGCGTCTTCGGGAATTTCCACCTTAGCCGGCACGACCACCCCGTTGCGGATCAATTCTTTATACAAATCTTCGCTCACGAAAAACTTCAAGAACTCCTCGGCAGCCGCTTTTTTCTTCTCGTCGAGCCCGTTCTTGATGGCGATGCCGTATTGCACGATCCCGGCGCTCTTCTTCGGATCGCCTTTGCCGCCTTCTACGCTCGGGAACAGGGCGATGCCGAATTTGTCTCCCTCCTCGTTGTTGATCCGAACTCGTCCATCGACGGTCGCGGAGGAAATATGCATGGCTGCTTTGCCTTGGATAAAGTAATCCTGGCCTTGAACGGAGTCCATGTTGTTGGCGTCCGTATTGAAGGCGCCCAGCTTCGTCAGCTCATCGATGACCGAAAGCGCCTTGACGAACTCGGGGTCGGTGAACTTCGCTTTGCCTTCAAGCACGGCCGGAAGGAAATCGCTTCCGGTGAACCGGTCGCCGATAATGGAAATGTAAGACGATTGCAATGGCCATTGTTCCTTATTGCCAAGCGAAATCGGGGTAATTCCCGCCGCTTTCAGCTTTTTCACCGCATCGATGAATTTGTCGTAGGTGTCGGGGAATTGATCGTAACCCACTTGCGCGAACATCTCTTTGTTGTAATAAATGATGTCTACGAAATTTTGCTTGGTCGGTACCGCATATTGCTGTCCGTCCACGTTAAATCCGGCTAGCGCGGCTTCCGGCAGAATCGAACCCCAGTTGTCCATCAGATCGTTGATCGGCTGAAGCAAATTACCGGCAACAAGCGGCGACAAATCCGCCCCAGGCCATACGACGTTGATATCGGACAGGTTGTTGGCGGCCGCTAACGTACGCAGCTTGGTCTTGTACTGGGCGGATGGTACGCCGTCCTGCTTGATCACGATGTTCGGATGCTGCTTTTCGAACTCGGCGATCCGCGCTTTGTAGACTTCGTTGTCCACGTTCGGGGAAGTCCAAGGATGCATCATGTTCAGGGTAATCGTCTCCGCCTCGCCCGCGCCGCCGGCGTTGTTGTTGCCGCCCGCTGCGTTTTCGTTGCCGCAAGCCGCCGCGAACAGCGTCAGCACCGCAATCAAACCGAGCAGTACCGCTTTTTTGCCTCTGTGTGTTTTGCCCATAATCAACCCTCTTCTCTTGGTATTTGGATCAGATCCATAAACATAACAGGCAATGATCGTTTTCGTTTCCCTACCTGTTATATTACCTATTATAAAAGCGGTCTTGCTTTGACTATATCCCACAAATCTTCGATTATATCCGAAATATTCAGATGATTTTCAGGTCGGTTAAGCGTTTCCCACGAATCTATGTCACATATTGTAACATTTAAAATCCGGCTTTTCGCTTGGAGGTGCGATTTTCCTTTTCCGTCTGTTTCAGTAAGCGCTTGCAGGAGTTGCTTTTTGAATAACCGCCTTATGCGGTCATTCAAAAGCAAGTAACTTAGGCCTGCAGCTCATTCAGAATATAGTCGACGAGTTCTTCGACCGGCACCGTAGCTAGCGCGATCGCCGTATCGGTCACCCCGTAGTAGATGTAGAGCAATCCGTCTTTGACGACGTTCCCCGTCGGGAAAATGACGTTCGGGATCTGGTAGCCGAATTTCTCGTAATATGTTTCCGGCTCCATGATGAAGTTTTTCGTGCGGGCGATGACTTTCTCCGGATTCTCCAAATCCAGCAGCATGGCGCCGACGCGGTAGACCACCTCGTCGTCCACTCCGTGATACAACACGAGCCACCCGCGATCCGTCCGTACCGGCGGCGTCGACCCGCCGATTTTGCGCGATTCCCACGTCATGTTTTCCGCTTTCGCCAGCAGCTTCGGTTCCTCCCAGTGGATCAGATCGTCCGAATAGGTGATCCACATCGCCGCCTTCTCCGTACCGTACGCTTCGCCCACATATTCCTCCGGCCGGCGCAACAACACGAACTTGCCGTTGATTTTCTCCGGAAACAGGATGTTGTCGCGGTCGTTGATCTCAAGCGGCGTCGTGTCGGCCACGAACTCCCAATCGATCAGGTTTTTGGAGGCGAGGATCGACGAACGTGTCAACCAGTGGCCTTCCTGTTCGCCCCACCCGTCCGGGTACTCGGGGATCGAGCGCTCCGGGACCCCCCGGCCTGTCGGGTAATAGCTCATCGCACATGGACGAAGCGCATAATTCAGGTAAAACGTATCGTCGATTTTCACGATCCGCGGATCCTGTACGCTGCCATACGGGAAACCGAGCATGTCCGGCGTAACGATCGGCTCGTCCTTCACGTGCGTGAAATGCACGCCGTCTTCGCTTTCCAGCAGACCCAGATAGTTTTTGCACGGCGTCAGCGATCCTGCCGTCCGTTCAATCATATAGAATTTACCGTTATCGATGATCACCGCCGGATTGAATACGGTTACTTTTCTCCATTCGAAACCTCCCGGTACCACGATCGGATTTTCCGGATGCCTCGTTATCTTCATCTGTGCTCCTCCTCATGAAACCCTATAGATATGGATCTTTATAGTTATTATAGCCCTGGCCTTCCGACGGAAATATCCCATAAACTTTCGAAAACATCTGAATAATTCGGATGGGCTGGCGCCGGCCGTAGAAATTTCTTAAACCCGAAGCCAAGGGTCGAGATGTACTCGGTTTTTCATATACATTTAGCCGCTAACGCCAAAAAAGTACGGATTCTATTCGAAATTTCATCTATAATCACGACTTTTGTGCCCCTGGGACTTCAATCTGTATGAAATTTCATATATATCCCGCGAAATTCACCGAAACTGGCGAATTGTATTCGGTTTATCACATAGAAAACCCCAGACCGTTGCGATTCCGGGCAACGATCTGGGGTCTAGAGTTCAATCGACCAGCCGCGTTATGCGTCATAATCTACGATGTAAGCTTGCAGCTCCGTATTGTAGTAGCCGACGCTGTATTCGGCCAGTCTTCCCTGGACATCCCGCGAATACCGCGAGCGCTTCAGCACGGGCACGCCGTCGGCCACCCGCAAAAACCGCTTCGCCTCGGCTGGCGGAAGGGACACCGCAAATTCGTCCCTGAGCTTGTCCAGCGAAACGCCCCACTCCTCCAGCACCTCATAAAGCGAATGATCGCGGAAATCCTCGAGATCCGGTTCTTTCCGGGCGGTCTTCACGAAATGCTCGTAAAAAATATACGGCTGGCCATCGAGATAATACGCGCGTTCCAGCTTCAAGCAACGTTCCCCGAACAGCCCGTGGAGCTCGGAGCCCGCCTCGTTTTGCACCGTTTCGGCGCGGAGCCATTCCTTGCGGATTTGATGGTTTTCCTCCACTAAGATCTCCGTGAAGTGCTTCCACTTGGACCATTTGGAGGCCGCTTTATTGCGGATCACTTTAGTGCCTTTGCCGCTGCCCTTCTCCAAATACCCTTCCTGGACGAGCTCCTGAATCGCGCCGCGGACGGTGATTTTACTGACGGCGAATTCTTGCTCCAGCTGAGGCTCAGAAGGGATATTCGCTCCAAGCGGGTAAACGCCGTACAAAATGCGTTCCTTCAGGATGTTTTTGATTTGCAAATACAACGGTCTATCTTTGCGGGACAAACTCACGACCCTGTTCCCTACCTTTCCACATCGCCGGCGGCGGATTGCTCCATCGCCCGGAGGATTTCCGCCTCCGTCGCCATCGGGGTATCGCCCGGCACGGTATGCGCCAGCATGCCCGCCGCCGCCGCGAACCGGACGGTTCGCTCCGGGGCGAAGCCCTCTAGCTCGCCGTGGATAATCCCGCTCGCAAAAGCGTCCCCCGCCCCTATTCTATCATAGACGGAAAAGGTCAGCCGATCGGAGAAAACAAACCGCTCCCCCTTGTACAGAAACCCGCGCAGCGAGTGGGAGTTGTCGCCGTGGATCCGGCGATGCGTTCCGGCAATCGCGGAAATGCCGTAGCTTTCCGCTACGGCCGGAATCAGCTCCGCCAGCTGATCCTCCCGTTCCTGCCGGGCCGTGGTCATCCCCAGGGTAAGCATCGCGTCCTTTTCGTTCATCATCACGATGTCCGCCAACCGCAGCATCGCTTCGTAATGCGGTTTAGCTTTGGCATATCCGCCTTCCCCCCAAAGGGACGGACGGTAGTTGCAGTCGAAAATCACCATGCCCCCCCGCCGCTTGACCGCTTCGGCGAACGATTTCATGTGCGCCCGCACGCCGTCGTTCATCGCCAGCGTAATCCCGCAGAAATGGACCGCATCGACGCCGGCGGCGATTTCCTCGAAATCATAGGTTCCTTCGGGCGCGGTATTAAAGCTGCTTTCCAACCGGTTCGAGTACGTCACGCGGCTGGGCCGCACGCCAAAGCCGTTCTCCAAGAAGTACATGCCAACGTACTTGCCTCCCCGCAGAACGCGAGCGGTATCGATGCCCAGTTTGCGAAGGTAGGCGGAAGCGGCGTCCCCAAGCGGATTGTCCGGCAACCGCGTGACCAGCGAACCGGCATGCCCGTAACGGGACAAGGCCGATGCGACGTTGACGCCGGTGCCCGAAAAGGAATATTTCAACGTATCGCCCTGCGCCAACGTTTCGTAACCCGGCACCTGCAGGCGCATCATGACTTCGCCGAAGGCTGCTATGCGTTTAGGCATAAGCATCCGCCAGCTTTTTCATGATTTTGGTCAACAGCAGCACGTCTTCGGTGCGGGTGTTGCCGGTCGCCTTGTCGATGATGGAAGTGTAGACGTGCGGAATCACCTGCGGAACGCCGGCTTCCAAGGCGATCCGCAGGATCGCTTCGAAATTGGCCAGATCGATGCCGCCGGTCGGCTCCAGCGCAAAATCCGCCTTGGCACAAAACCGCCGCTACGGCGCGAAGCTCCTCTTCGCGGCTGAGCCCCTGCATCGGGAAGTATTTGAGCGCATTGCCGCCCATATCGCGCACCAGCGCGATCGCCGCTTCGACCGGAACGATCGCCTGCTTCTCCTGGGCGGCGCTGACCGGGCCGGTGGAGATGTTCACGTATCCCGCTTGGCCCGTCGGCGAAACCAAGCTGTTGATCCAGCTGTCTTGCGCACCGAGATTGGCCCGGGTTGCCCCCACAGCCGGGAACACCTGATTGATGTGGCTGCCGGGATAATGCTTGGCGATTTCCGCAACGACCGCCGCCTGGCGGTTATCGCCTGCGCCAAGACCGATCGACACCGCGTCGTCGATTTCCCGGCCGTACGCTTTCATCGCCGTTACGGCTTCCTGGACCGTGGGGTAGTCCTTGGAAAGAACCCCGACGAGAACGTAACCGTCCGCGGCTTCGAACACTTCCTTCGCGTTCGGAATGTCTTTGGCCAATACATTGAGAGCCACCCGTTTTTTATAAAATCGTTTTGCGATCTGCGACATCTTAACGTCCCCCTGCCAATTCGCGTATTTTTTCGGCAATCACCTGGATATCGTCCCCCATCAGCGGGCGCGGATCGATATCGAAATACCCTTGTCTGACTCCGTAATCCCGGGTATAAATCGCGATATCTCCGGTTTGCAGCGCATGAACCATTTCCTTCGCGCCGATGCCGGCCTGCTGCGGATCGACCTGCACACGGGCCCGGTAAATCGCCCGGCCGGCTTCGTCCTGCACGATCGAAACCCGGATTCCCGTAAGTTCGCTGAGGGGCATCAGCGTCTGCAAAGCCGCTTTTTCCCGCTCGCTGTTATCCGGTTTGACGGCGTACTCGTCCAAGGCCTGCAGCAGGCCGAAGGACGTTTCCTTGCCCACCTTCATGCTCCGTCCGATGCCGTGCAGCTGCACCTTCACCCATTCGATAAAGGTGCGTTTGCCGGCGACGATTCCGGAGGTCGGGCCTTCGATCGCCTTGGAGCCGCTATAAATCGCCAAATCGGAGAATTTCACGTACTTCTGCAGGTCCTCTTCCGCCGCAGCGTCCACGATCATCGGCACGTTATTCCTTTTCGCCACCTCCCACGCTTCTTCGACGGAGATCATGTTCTTCTGCACGGCATGGTGCGATTTCACGTAGAGGATCGCCGCCGTTTTTTCGCCGATCGCATCTTCGAGATGTTCCGCCCGGCCTTCGTTGGCATAGCCGACCTCCACTAGTTTGCCACCGCCAAGGTAAACCATCGTTTCTACCGGAGCGCCGTACTGCACATTATGGCCCTTCAGGATGAGGATTTCGTTACGGGGAATCTCCTCTTGATGCAAACGCAAGCTCTTGCGCCGGTCGCCCCGAGTCACGATCGCCGCTACCGACAGGGCGATGCCGCTCGATGCCGAATTCACGATCACCGCCGCCTCCGAACCGACGTGTTTGGCGACATAGTCCCCCGCCTTATCTACGAGATCGGCGATTTCGACGTAACTTTGGCCGCCCCGCTTCATCGCCTCCATCACGGTATCGCTCGGCGCGGATACGCCGAGGATGCTCATCCGCCCGCTGGCGTTGATGACGCGCTTAAGCCCGTACTTCGCATTCAATGAACTTTCCATGGATGATCACTCCTTTTGCTTCAATATGGCGGTTCGAGACACGCCGTTCTCCTTCCGAATCGGTTAACTCCGTCGGTTCTTCCTTGACGGCAAACAAGGTTAAATGGGCCGGGTCCCCGACCCGAATGCGGCCGAGCTCCGGCCTTCCCAGCCACTGCGCGGCGCGCGAGGTCACCGCCGAGATGACCTCTTCAAGCGAATAACCGAGATAGAGGAATTTGCTTAGCACGTTCGCCATGCTGTACACCGGACCGTTCAGGCGGTTGCCCCGGTAGATGTCGGTGCTGATCGTATCCGGATTGATGCCGTTCCGTTTTGCCGCCTCGGCGACCCGGAAGGAGAAGCTCGCCGTGCCGTGGCCCACGTCGAGATGCACGCCTCGCCCGATAGCTTCAGTCAAAATCGGGAGCGGTTCGCCCGATGCTTCGAACAGATTGTTCGCTTTGCCGTTGAGATAATGGGTAATGATATCTTTTCGCTGCAGCAGCGGAATCACCTCCCGGATATCGGGCGGCGCCGAACCGATATGCACCATCAACGGCAGTCCCGTCTCGAGCGACAACTCCCGCGCGATGCGCAGCGGCTCCACGCCGTTCTCCCGGACCACGCTTTGGCTGATCCTCGCTTTCAGGCCGACGATGGAGTCGCTGTAATCGGAGATCGCTTCTTTGACCCGATCGCGATCGATCCAGGCCAACTCGGACAGTTCGTCGACGCGTTTCAACCCGATCCGCGAGATGTTCAAGAACGCCAACAGGTTGGTGGCGGACGATTTGCCGCTCGCCATCAGGTCGCCGATCCGGTCCGCACCGCAGCTGCCGGCGTCCACGATCGTCGTGACGCCCTGCTTCACGCCGATCTCATCGATTTCGTCGCCATACGGGTCGAATTCCGGAAAAGCGTGGACATGCATATCGATCCAGCCGCTGGATACATAAAGGGAGGATGCATCCCATTCCTGATCGCCGCGAGCCTGGCCGGCTCCGGTGATCTCGGCGATTTTTCCGTCCTCGATCACGATGTCGATCTCTTCCCCGTTCACTCTCTTCAGATGATGGAGAACCACTTTTTCCTTCACTATGCTCGCCTCTTTTTAATGGATCGTTGTCATGCTTACGATTGGGTTTAGCATAACACGGAAAATTCCTCTTGAGAATATAACGTTATAATGTTTGTTTGCGAAGCGCGCCGAATCCTTCGATCGTCAGCTCGAAACCTACCTCAAACATGCGCCTCCACGGAAAATGCAGCCCGCTTAGCCGAATCTTGCCTTCCTTCTCCGGGATATCCGCAAAATAATTCGCCGCCGCTTGGTTCATTTTGTCCGCCAGAATCGCCTCAGCCTGCTCCAAGCAATGCTCCAGCACATAGTAGCTCGCGCTCAGCCGGGGAAGATCGTTCGCCAGCATGTCTTGCCGCACCAGCGATTGATACAGGAAATCCTCCGCCAGACGGTGGTAATAAAAGACACGGCTCGCCTCATATGCCTTCGCCAACTCGCCCTGCGTCCATCGATTCGCGTAGTACGAAGCGATCACCAGATGAGCAACCACCGTCCCCAGCGAGTTCCCGGAGGTATTCCAGCCGGCGTAGGCCGTTAATTGGTCCAGCAGCCCTTGCTGCTGCAGCAAGTTCATCAGCACCGGATCACCGCCGTTGCAGGTCGCCACGTCCCCTAGTGCTACCAGCTTCCCTTTACGCAAGTAGGCCCCCATTGCTTCGGCAAACTCCCGGTAATGGATTTCCGAAAAGTAGGTGCGATGCCGTTCCTGGAACGGGATTTGCTCGGCCATCCCCGCCTGGTCGACCGCCGGCGAGTGGACGAGGAGCACTAAATCCGTCTCTGCGGAATGGTCGGCTAGGACCGCTCCCGACGCCGTAATATGCGATTTGACGCTTTCGTTTAGGCTGCGATCTTCGTATTTCGGTTTGATCCGCGGACCCTGGGTTGAAGAATAACGCACAAAAATCTCCGGCTTGTACTGTTTCAATTCCCCGAAAATGCGGGCAAACATCGTGCAGCCGACCTCGTCGGCGCCCGGGTAGATCAGGACCTTATCCAGCACGTTCAGCGCTACCACACGACCAACCATCATTTGCTGTTCCGCCCGGGAGAAGCCGTATTGGGAATTGTCGTCCAGCGGGACGACCAGATGGTCGATCACGCCTTCGCGAACCAGGGTTAACGCGTGCTGGTTCACTTGCTGGTTAACGGCACGGCGCTCCAGAAAATCGCTCAAGTAGGCTTCAGGGATCAACCGAGTGACGTCTTCCAGTTCCCGTTGTTCCGCCGGAGTTAGCACCTCCTGCTCCGCTTTGTCCGTCAGGTAACTGTATTTGAAAATTTGCCCGCCGTGAAATTTGTAATAATCCGGTTCTTCTTCGTCTTTGTTGTTGTTCGGCACGCGCATGATCAGATTAAAGGCATGGATCTTAACGCCGGGATACCGGCGCTTGATTTCTCCTAAAACGGCCAGCCGGCGCAAGCACTCCTCCAGAGATAAATGATGCAGCCGGGACGGCACGATCCCCCCGTAAACGAGCAGATCGATCGATACGAGCACATAATCCGCTCCTTCCGCGGCCTCGATCATCCATTCCCGAATCGCATGCGTATCCGCCGGGCGTTTCTTGTCCCCGAGCATCGAACGGTCCGGAACGACGAGCGTTACGTCCGTCATCCGCGCCAGCTGCCGGGGAAACTCCTCGTTGCACGGCCTTTCGTCCAGCGGCACATATACCACCTTCGCCATAAAGCTGCTCCCTCCCGTTAGCCTGATTTCCATCGAAAAACAGCGCATAACTCATCGTACGCTTAATGTAATCTTAGCCTTCCGGGAGTTCAGGAAATATCCCACGGATTTACGATAATATCCGAAAAATGCAAAAAGGGCCGTTCGCCAAGGCGAAACGGCCCAAAAACAAGGAGAGGCTCAGGAAGCATGATGCCGTCCTTTTGCCACGGGAACCCAAGCCAAAATATTCTCCATTCGAAAAGCCCGAGGCGCGTTAGAAGTCAGGCAGGTTGCCCTAACTATGCCATCCCGCACATCGTGTACCTCGATCCGCCGTTGCGTGATCTTGCCCGCACGGTCGACGTAGATGATTTCTACCGTCCGGCCGATGTATTTTTTCACCAGTACCATCTCCAAATAGGAACGTTTGTTTGTATTATATGCAAACATACGTTCTTTATTCAACTGGTAAATAAAACAGGGGGGGAATGAATCGGGCTAGGTTCATCCCTTCTCCTTCGTCTTCCCCTGACGGTTATTCCCGAGCTCGAATAGCCCGGTGGCCGACAAACCGGCCAAACCTCCCGCCCACAGCCGCAACACTAATTCCATTTCCGTAAAAGGGTAAGCCGCGGCTCCGACCAATACGCCGATGACGACTCCGATGAAGGGGATCAGGTTTTTGGGCAGGTTGATGGTCGTTTTGACGAGTTGGACCAAAGCTAATACGAATACGGACAAAACCGAGGCAAAGGCCAACACATTGGTTAAAATCTCGTTTTGCATGACTTCCCTCCTTGTTATTGTTCCGGGATGCCCGCGGCCCGGCGCAGATAATTCGCCAGGTTGTTAAAATGCTGCGCCCGTGCCGAATTCCCTTCGTCCCGCGCCTTAAACCAAGCCGGCGACAGCCAGCGGAAAATGATCTCCTGGGCATTGCTTTTCGGCAGCGGGATCAGCGGACCGGGAGAGGATGAGGAGGCCAGCGGAATCCCTGAGGCCACCCGAAGATTGTTTGCCAGATTGTGAAAATGCGTCATTCCGACCTGATCTCCCTTGGTTTGCGAGGCGAACCAGGCGGGAGAAACATAGTTGTCGATCAGCGACTGCGCGATGGTTGCGGGGAGCGGCGTAAACGACGTACTCGAGTTTGGGGTCGGGCTAGGGGTACGTACCACGTTGAGTTCGGTCGAGACATCGTCCAGCAATTGGTTCAGTGATTTCCCGCCCGTGGCCAGAGCCTCATCGGGGTCCCTCCTTCTCGCCGGATCCAGTTGTCGGTGGGATGGGATAAAGACGTAAGGATTTTTGTTCCATTTGCTGCAGCAATAAGCCAAATACCAGACATACCGCTTGTACGCTTCGATAAAGTTTATGCGCCCGCCGTAGCAAAATTCCACTCCGATGGCCGCATCGTTGGCATCATAGCCAAACAAATCATTGTCGGTCGTGACGTCGTACAGCACGTGCCAGGCTTTTTCCGCCGGTTCGGGACCGGTGCCGGTCGGTATGATTTCAAGAATCTTCGTATCGTCGATAAACACATGGGCCGAGGCGGAGCGATTCGTTAGCGAGTTGAAATAGGCATAGTGATTGTCCGCCGTTGCTCCCGGATTTCCCGAGTCATGGGCCACAAAAAACTCCGGCGTTCCGGTCGATAACCTCGTCCCGGGCCTAACGTTCGGCCGGATCGCGACGTACCGCCTTTCAATTCGGTATTTTCGTGTATCCATATGCACTTTCACCCCTTCCATTCATACTATTCCGTACGGGTGCTGATTCGCCTGTGCGCTTGTTTGTCCGATTCCAGGGCACCTCAGAATAAAAGAAAAAGAGCCTGCGATAGATAGCAGACTCATGGTATAATTTAGCATGTAAAACTGAACTTGGGTGGGACAGTATCGCCTCCGGATGGGAGGTGATGCGTATGAAATTTTCGTTTTCGGAAGTGATCATGCTTGGCATGTTTGTCCTGGCACTGCTTACTTACCTGAATAAACGAAAATAACCCGCCCAGGTTAGCGCCAAGGTGCGGGTTATTCTCTGCAGTCTTATCTTGGAGGTTTCCCACCCAAGTGTTGTACCGGGGAGGCTGTGGCGCAGCCTCCTTGTTTCTATTGTTATCTTAGCATACTCTGCCATATACCTCAATCATTCACAGGGCGTTTATTCCTCCAGCCGATCGATCCGCTTATGGGCTTGTTTGGCCGATTCCTCGACGCGCGTCAGCCGCTCGGAGAAGGCTTCAAATCGCTGGCCTTGCAGCTTTTGTTCGACTTTCATGTCATCAACGAGACGTGTGATGTTTACTATTTCCGTCTTCCTTATCGCCTCCGCTTCGGCTACGTCCTCAGCTTCCTGCCGAGTTGCTTTTGAACGCCCCGCCCACCCCAATGCAATTCCGCTAATCGCCGCCAGTACCGAAGTGATCGATGTAATAGCAGCCATATCCATTATCCTCACCTCTCTTAAGTTCATCCTACGCAACAATAAATTACCGTATTGGAAACATCAATTAGCTTCACATTTCACTTAGGCTTGTCCAAAAACAATCGAAAATGAGAAGATCACCCTCTTTTTTACCAATTTGGTAACCGTATCCTGATTATAGATTGCCATTTCGGTAATGTCAAGCCGCATTATTACCAATTTGACAATATAAAATCTTACCATTTGATTCGCCTACTCTTTACCAATTTGGCAACTTGTGCTACACTGAATGAAACGGCAAGGAAGAGGAGTAACCATGCAAACGCTAGGCGATCGGATCAAATATCTTCGTGAACAACGTCAGCTCACGCAAAAGGACCTGGCCTCCCAAGCGGACATTTCGGTCGTGCAATTGTCCCGGTACGAGACGAACGACCGCAAGCCGGATCCGGAGGTGCTGCGCAATATCGTCGACGCTCTGGATACCAGCGCCGATTACTTGCTGGGCCGGACGCCCGACCCGTCACCTGCAGCGGAAAAAGGCATGAGCTTGTCTTTTTTCGGCGGTCCCGAAGCGTATACGGCGGATGAAATCGCCATGATGGAGGCCGCTTTGAAAGCGTACCGGGAGCAGAAGAAGAAGCTGCTGAACGGGGACGAAGCGAAGTAGATCCATTTAGATCGAAGTTAACCAACCTATATAAAGCCAGCAACGACGGCCCTGATTCTGAAGGGCCCTTATTTCGGACTACAAACCGAACATACATTCTGATTCGGGGTGATTTGGATGTTATATGCCTATTATCATGAGACCCATCTGGAACAATGGATGAACGCCAAATATCTGAACCATGGGATATCGGCCCCCGCCGATCTCGACATCGAGCGAATCGCCGAAGCCTTCGGCATCGGGCTGGTTTACGGGAATCACCCTTCCTTTTCGGATAACGAGGAGAACGTGATTTTTCTGAACAAAGGGTTGGAGGCGGTTCAAGCCCGGGTCGTCTTCTTTCATGAGTTATGCCATGTGCTGCGCCATGCCGGGGATCAGCGCCGGATGACGGAGCTGTTCATGCATGCCCAGGAGACCGAAGCCGAACAGTTCGTGCTCTACGCCGCCATCCCCTTTTATATGTTCGCCAAGCTGCCGGTGCCGGACCATCGCAGCGAGGCGGTGTTTTATATCGCCGAGCAATTCCAAGTTCCGCCGGAGCTGGCGGAGCAGCGGCTGGATCAGATCCAGCGGCGGGTGCTGCACGGCAGCCTGATCGCGGCAGCCCAGGAAGCAACCCGCCGCCAGCGCGAAGCGGAGAAAGGCTGGTCGCCGGAGACCCGGCGCATGTTATCCCAACTGGAGCGGCAAATCGGCGGACAGGGAGGGCGGTGACGATGCGGATCGCGGCGTATTGCGATTTTTACGCGGATTCCACCCGGCCGTTGCAACTGATTGTCGATGCCCGGCCGGGTGAAATGGATTGGTCGAAGACGCTCTACATCCCGGTTTCCGGTCCGTTTGAGCCGTTCGCTGCCGAAGACTTCGGCGATTTGCCGGGCGTATCTGTCTTGCTGGAAGACCTCGTACGGCCCAAAGAACCGCCGGAGTTTTCCGACGTTTCGGAGCTCGGCCTAGCGCTTTCCGTTCCATCCCGGCGGGTTCTCGGCATTCGTCTCCCGCAAATTGCCGCCCGCTGCGGCGATACGGACGAGATCCAGCGCCTGGTGGTGCAAATGGACGATGTGGAGGAAGTCTTAGGTTATGAGTGAGGTTTAACCGGACGATCGTATTCCACCACCGGCCACTTTTGCTTCCGCAGCGCATCCATTAGCAGGGGGCCGACGTGCAGATTGTCCTGGACCAGCTCGTGCGGCGTCAGCGCCATCCATTGATTCAGCGACACATCAGCGAAACGGTCACTGCGGAACATTTCCAAGAACCAGATGCTGCGGTCGCCGGTATTTTGAATATAGTGGCCGTAAGCGAACGGGACATACCCCACATCCCCTGCCCGGACGTTGAACGTGCGGGCGACGCCGCCTCCGGCGAACACCGTCATGCGCCCTTTGCCCGACAAATAATATTGCCATTCGTCGTTATTCGGGTGCCAATGCATTTCCCGCATGGCGCCGGGTTTGATTTCCACGAGGGCGGCCGCAATCGTCTTGGCGATGGGAAAGTTCGAGGAATCCGCGATGCGCACGGTTCCGCCCGGCGTTCGGATCGGTTGCTGGGCCAGCAGGCTATGCTTGAAGCTGACGGGAATCTCCCCGTAAGGCGAAGTGACCTTCTGGCTGGCGATCGGCCCCGGAACGCGGTCCTGGTAGATGTATACCTGCTTTCCAGGGATATGGTCAAACGCTTTGCGCGGCACGCCAAAGTTCGCCGACAGCACCTCCTTAGGCGTGTGGGCGAACCAGTCTGAAATCGACAGGGTATTCAAATCGGAGAAATGCCCGTCATCGAACACAAGCAGAAACTCGCAGCCTTCCTCCAGCCCTTGGATCGAATGGGGAATCCCCGGCGGAAAATACCACAAATCCCCGACGCCTACATCGGCGATGAAGTTTCTTCCATCCTGATCCACCGCGGTGATCCGGGCTTTTCCCGAGATCATGAACGACCATTCCGCCTGCTGATGCCAATGCAGCTCCCGCACGCCTCCCGGCGTCAGGCGCATATTCACCCCTGCCAGCGTCGTGGCGATCGGCAGCTCCCGAATCGTGATTTCCCGCGACCAGCCCCCTTGGTTCAACTGCATATGCGTATCCGAAAAAGAAAATTTCAGATTCGGAATCAGTCCGTTATCGGTCACCGGAGGAACCAGCATATCGGGATTTTCGCGATCCCGCATCACGTCCCGAGGTCCTGTATCGGTCGCGCCGCTGCCGTCATCCCTTATCGGTTCGGGCACAGCGAATGCCCCGGCAGCATGATTTTCCGGCTGCCTTGAAGCGGATGGATCCAAACGATCCGTCATCGACAATCACTCCTTATCCTGGACATGCTAATGTTAATTTTTTCCACATTATAATCATACAGTGATCCTATTCCCTCAATCGCCGAAATATGTGCTGGTAAAGCCTTTCGTTTTCCAATAAAATCCGACGATTTCGGAGAAAATAACTTCAAGAGCTTGATAGTTGTCCAAGCTTCTGTATAATTAAAGTTAGTAAGTTTAGTCAACAAACTAACTAGGTAAAGGGGAATCCTCGTGGAAAAACCTGTACGTCCGAATGAACCGCTCGTTACGCACATTTTTACGGCTGATCCATCCGCCCATGTGTATGACGGCAAAATTTATATTTATCCATCCCATGACCTCGATCACAACGGTCCCGACAATGATAACGGCGACCAATACGCGATGGAAGATTACCACATCCTCTCGCTGGACGATTTCAACTCTCCGTGCGTCGATCACGGCGAAGCTCTCCATCTGCGGGATATCCCTTGGGCGAACCAACAACTGTGGGCTCCGGATGCGGCATACAAGAACAATACGTATTACCTCTATTTCCCTGCTCGGGACAAAGATGGCATTTTCCGCATCGGCGTAGCGACCAGTTCCTCGCCTGCAGGCCCGTTCACACCGCAAGAAAGCTACATTCCCGGCAGCTTCAGCATCGATCCGGCCGTACTCGTCGACGACGACAACCGCGCTTATATGTATTTCGGCGGACTTTGGGGCGGCCAATTGGAGAAATGGCAAACCGGAACCTTCAAACCGGACGCCGAAGGACCGGCACCGGATGCGCCGGCACTGGGGCCGCAGTTCGCCGAATTAACCGACGACATGCTCAGCTTCAAATCGGCGCCGCAGGAGATTTCCATCGTTGACGAAGACGGAAATCCGCTGTTGGCCGGGGACGAAGACCGGCGGTATTTCGAAGGACCTTGGGTGCATAAATACAATGGCTACTACTACCTGTCCTACTCGACCGGTACTACCCACACGCTGGTCTATGCGATCAGCAAGAACCCGCAAGGACCTTATGTCTTTAAAGGCAAAATCCTGACGCCGGTCATCGGCTGGACCACGCACCATTCCATCGTGCAATTCCAGGACAAATGGTACCTGTTCTATCATGACAGCTCGTTGTCCGGCGGCGTGAACCACAAGCGCAGTGTGAAATACACCGAGCTGCATTACAACCCGGACGGCACGATCCAAACGATCGATCCGTATAAATAAGCAAAGCAGGGGAGCACCTCCCGGCTGCATTAAGCCGGAGGTGCTCCCCTTTTTTTATTTGCTCAGCTCTTCTCCGCCCTCCGCTCTCGGCTTCGCCACATGTTCCGTCGACGCCTCGGCGATATCGTGGAAAGCCCAGTGGTCCTGCGGTACGTCGCGCCAAACCGGGAGCTCATCGCTGCTTCCGAACAGCGGCCCCCGGCCCAATGCCCGGTTGATCACGGTCACTGCCTCGGCCCGCGTGATGAAAGCCGCCGGTCGGAACTTGCCGTCGGCATAGCCGCTAACGATCCCTGCCGCTTGGGCGGACCGGATCGCCTCCTCCGCCCAATGGCCGGCGGTGTCGGAGAAGCCGGTGCCCTGCCCCGCGGCCGACTTCATGAACTTCACGGCGATGGCCGTGATTTCCGCCCGCGTGACCGGTTGTTCCGGCTTGAAGCTGCCATCGGCGTATCCTTGCATCAAGCCCATGCGGGAGGCTTTGGCAATCGCCTCGGCAGCCCAATAGCCTGCCGAAACATCGCTGAAGCCTAACGCCTCCGTCGTCTCCTTCAGGCCGACGGCCTTGGACAGCATGGCGGCCATCTCCGCACGGGTGATGCGGTTCTCCGGTTTGAACAGCCCACCCGGATAGCCGCTGATATAGGAGTTATGCGTTGACGACAACGCTTCGGCCGTTTTCACCAGGGCGAAGGTGCTGAAATGGTCTACCTTGAATTTCAACCCTTTGCCGTTCCCCAAAGGAACAACCTCCCCGGTCAGAAACTCCGTCGTCCCGTCGGAGTGTTCGATGTACACCCCCAGTTTGGACGGGTCCGCATCGTTCAGCGCCGAGCCGGTCAGCGGCAGAATGAGCTCTACCTCATGGTTCTGCAGGTTCGTTTCGATTTGAACCGGACGGCCGATGACGGTCACCTCTTGCCCCCCTGTGGCCGCAAGTACCGACTCGGCCTTATTGGCGCGTCCTTCGACTTCCTTGCTTTGGTCAGCCGTCTTCACGGGATGGATCGTCACGGTCAGATCGCCGGTCGAACCCTGCAAGGAGGATACCGGAATCGTGATCTCTCCGCTTGCCGTTTGGAGCTTCAGTTCCAGATCTCGTTCCGTCATCAACTGGATAACGTCGTGGGCGAGCGAGAACTTGACGGAGGTCACTTCATCCTTGGCGTCCGGAATCGTAAGGTTCAGCGAAGCGGCGCCTTCGGCCGCCAGCTTGTCGACGGCAGCGCGAAGCTGGGCATCGGCCTTCAGTTTGACTTCATCCCGCTTCGTTCCGTCGGTTAACGTCGTCCGAACGATGTCCACCGGGATCCGATTTGCCGGATCGCGGACGATTTCCGTTCCCGCCGGACTAGGCGGCGCCGAAGGGCCGGACGGTCCGGATGAGGACGACGGCGGGTTGGACGGATTCGTTGGCGTGGTTGGCGTCGTCGAGCCGGGGGCAACGTGGAAGATCAACTGATCCGCCAGCATCAGCTCGCCGGATTTTTTTACCACTTTGACCGTATGCTGGCCGGCCGGCAGGTTGGAGATGCCGAACAACGGATGCTGGGCGCTGCGGGACTCGGCATAGGCGTCTACGGTTGCTTTCAGTTGCCCGTCGATGTAAACCTCCATTTCCCCTAGGGCCGGACCTTTGGGCATATGCAAATCAATGCCCGTTCCTTTAAACGTATACTCGAAGGAATCCCCATTCGCCTCTGTCGCATGCACGTCATCGTAATAATCGCCTTTGATGTGGAACGTCAGCTTCAAGCTTCCCGATGCCTGTGCGGCAAGGTATTCCTTCTTGATCGTCACGATGTTCCCCGTTACGATGTAGTCCGTGCCCTCGACCAACGGCACTTGACCGTTCCGAATGCTCCCGAGATTCCCGATGCCGCCGAGCACTTCGACTTCAATGTCGTCCTGGGCGGACAGATTCTTATCGAATGTCGCTCCGGTGAGGTTAATCAGGTCGGGAATTTGCACCTTGAGCGCGTCCAGCAGCATGAAGCGGCCCGATTTCTTCACCAGCTTGAGGGTATGCAGACTATCGGACAATCCGGAAACGCTGTAGACCGCTTGCATCGGTTGTCTGGCATCGGCACGGGTATCCACGGTACCCGCGAATGCGCCGTCCAGATAAACGTCGACTTCTCCCTGGGAAGGGTCGATTTCCGTGATGTATTGGATCCCGGTACCCTTGAAGGTGTATTCCAGGAAATCGCCGTTCGTCTCGGCATAATGCACGTCATCCTGGTAATCGCCGAAGTTGCGCCCCGTGCTGCGGTTCCAGGACCCGGTATATCGAATGCCTGGATCGTTGTTGTTGATCATGAGGAAACGGCCGGACGTATTTACGATATCGATCGTGAGCGTTTGCGGCAGCCCGGCGCTGAACTGGAACGTCAGCTCCGTTGCGCCGGTTGGCTGCGCGGCCAAGTACGACGCATGGATGCGGACCGTATCCCCTTCGATCGAAAAATCCGTCCCTTCGGCCAAGGCTTCCGCCCCGTTGGCGATGCTGACCAGCGTATTGCCGTTTAAGGTCATCGTGGTCGTGACATTGGCTTGCGCGGATGCTTTCTGATCAAACTCCGCCTTCTTCGGATGGATCGTGCTGTTCACGATCGCCGGTCCGGTGATGTCCACCGTAAACGTCTGCGTGTCGCCGCCGGCAAAGCCAAACGTCAAGGCAAGCGGGCCGGGCGGCTGTTGGGCCAAATACGCTTTCTTGATCGTGACGTTGTCACCGGAAACCGTATAATCCGTGTTACGCACCAGTTCCGCTGAACCGTTCGCAATACGGGTCAATGTATCTCCTCCCAGCGGCAGCGAAACGGGAACGTCTTGCGGGTTTGTCGTTTCAAAGCCGGCCGTCGTTGCCCCAAGCAAGCTGTCCGCGTAAACCTTGAACCCGTCGACGATCAGGTAGCTCCCGCCCTTCATCACGCCGGAGACCGTATGCTCGCCGAACGGCAGGTTCCGTACGCTGTAAATCGGGATCTGTCCCTGTTGAATCGGGGCATTGGCGCTTACCGTTTCTTTGAATTCGCCATCCAGATAGATGTCGATGTCACCGCCAGATTCAGCCGTTTCGGTCAGAAAATCTACGCCCGTACCTTTAAACGCAAGTTCAAAGCGTACCTCGCCTTTTTCCCCGTAATGAACGTCGCCTAAATAATCATTCCAGTCGGGATTTCTTCCCGAGCTGTATCCCCAGCTGCCGCCGCTTCCGTAAGTATCGTACGTCACCGACGGGTGGTTGTCGTTGAGGATCACCCAATGCTCGCCCGCCTCTGCGGCGGTCGAACCAGATGCTGCCTGCTCCGAGGTTTCCCCTCTAGTGTCTTCATTGCCCGCAGCCACGTCATTTACTACCGCGTTCCCTGGCGCGGCCGCGCTCGAATCGACGATCGTCACGTTCAGGTCCTGCGCGTCCTGCACCAGTTCTTTACCGCCGTTGCGCGTCCACGTTCCGGCATATTTCACGCCGGTATCGTCATCATTGACTTTGGATGTCCCGTTCTTCGCCGTTACTTTAAACAAGCGCGAAGCATGCGGCTCCAAATCAATGTCGTCCATGCCGGCCGCAAACTGGCCGAGCTCCGTATGGCTCCACAAATCGCGGACGGAAGCCGCGCCGTCCAGCCCGATGTCGCTCCATTTGACGTCCATCGCAGCGCCTTTGTTGCCGAGGTTGAACAAGGCAACGGTATACGTTCCGTCCCCGTTATTGGCATACCACACCTGCTGATTGGTAGCCATCGATACGGGATGTGCCGGGCGGCCGGCTTGGTTGACGGCGATGACCTCATCGTTGGTCAACAGCTCAAGGCCATAGCTGTCCAGGTTGGTTAAATCATCGCCGGTATAGAATTGCGCGCTGGCGATCGCCCACAATGTCGTCGCCGTCTGCCGCTCGTCCCGGGTCAAGCCGGACGTTTGCCCGTTGCCGACATTCAGGGAGTCGAAATCGTTCCAGCCGCCGGGCCCGGCGTCACGCCACCATAAAGCGGCATCCGGAAACAGCCGGGCGATGTTCGCCCACTGCGTCATGCCGATGTTGCGGTCATAAGCCTCCACGTCCCAATTGACGCGCCAGCCGTTGGCATATTTTTTCCAAAAGTCCACGTAGTTATGGTCCAGCGCCCAGGACAGCTCCAGCCAGATCCCGTGCTTGGACAGCGCAGTGGACCAAGCTTTCACGTCATCGCGCGCGTCGATCGACAGGTCGTTATGGCCGGACCCCGGGGTCACGCTGTCGAACTTCACAAAGTCGACGCCCCAGGAGGCGATCAGATCGGCGATCGAATGAATGTATTCCTGCGCCCCCGGCTTGGAGAAATCGATCTTGTAATCGATGTCCCAATAGTCCGCTTGCCGGAGCGGCTGGGCGGCGATGTCTTGCATATGGTATTCCGTTCCGTAAATCGGCAGGTTAAGCCGGTAAGCTTCCTTGGACAAACCCGGTATCAGGTAGATCCCGACCTTCTGCCCGTTGTTATGAATATAATCCACCAAATTCTCAAAACCGTTCGGATATAACGTTTCGCTCGGAAGCGGCCGGCCGTATTCGTCCATGCTGCCGTTCCAGCCGGCGTCGATATTGATGTATTCGTATCCGTGGGCTTGCAGCTTCTCGTGCATGGCATCGGAGATCATTTTCAGCTTCGCTTCCGAGGTCCAGTTCCCCTCCGGCCCGTCGTACACCTGCAGGCTGTAGCTGCTCCAGCCCATGTAAGGCTTCATCGCGAGGCCATTATCGGCGGCATGAGCCACCATGCTATCCGGTCCAAGATAAGCAGAGGGCACTAGCGTAATGGCTGCCGCCAACAAGCAAGTCATCGTCTTTTGCAACAAACGGATCATCAATTCATCTCCTTTGGTAGAATAGGTGTCCCTGTTCGTGGTCCAGTGAAATTCGGTGCTCTCCCCCCCTATCTGCGCCAGGCCTGCATTTTGGCAACGCTTTCAAAACGATCGGTTGAATCATCTCCTGATCCGCCCTGACCATCGCCCACGTGAAAACACCCTTGGTATTCCCACATTTGGTTCGCGTTTCCTTCGCGATGAGTATAGAAAATTGCCGAAGGTCCCGCCTAGGTACACTTCGTCGTTTGGCGTACATTTCCACCTGTTTTGGATAGATCATCCAGCGAATCCAGCCAACCATTTTTTCGTACAAGGGACAATTCTCCGTGAAAAGAAGATTTTCCGCCATATGCGTGCAGGAGAAGGGATATGCGCTTGACTTGGAGTATACTCTAAGCGGTAATGTTGATGCTGCGGCCTTCGATCCCGCGGGAAAGGAGTTTTTCATGGACCAAAACGAGCAACGAACTTACACTATCTCCGAGGTTGTGGAGCAAACCGGCCTTACCGCCGATACGCTGCGTTTCTACGAGAAAATCGATCTCCTCGGCTCCCCCGAACGGGGCGGCGGCCGCCAACGGATGTACACCAGCATGGATATCGGCAAAATCCGGTTTGTCTCGCACCTTAAACGAACCCATATGCCGTTGAAAAAAATCCGCGAATACATCCGCCGTTACAACGAGCAGGACGAAACGGGGTGTTACGATTTGCTGGACGAGCACCGGCAATCCATAGAACGGCAGATCGATGAATTAAAGGAGACGCTTCAGATCATCGGTTTCAAGCTGGAGCATTTTCAAGATATCAAAGACGGAAAATAAGAGGAGGAGATCCGAGTGAACTTAACTGGCAACCTGGAACGCACACCGCAGCGGCCGCTCCCATCGGGATACGGCCCGCGAACGACGGCGGAGGAGATCATTCGAGGTATGGATTTGCGAGGGAAGGTCGCGATCGTCACGGGAGGTTATTCCGGTCTTGGCCTGGAAACTTCGCGAGTCCTGGCAAACGCCGGCGCTAAGGTCGTCATCCCGGCTCGGACGCCGGACAAAAGCCGTAAAGCCGTCGCCTCCATTCCCGGAGCAGAACTGGAGCAGCTCGACTTGACCGACCCGGAATCCATAGACGGCTTCGCCCGCCGATTCGTGGAATCGGGACGTCCCCTGCACATCTTGATCCACAGCGCCGGAATTATGGCTACGCCGGAGCAACGTGACGGTCGAGGATACGAGCTGCAGTTCTCCACCAATCATTTGGGCCACTTTCAACTCGCCGCCCGGTTATGGCCCGCTTTGAAACGGGCCAACGGGGCGCGGGTCGTCTCTGTTTCCTCCGGCGGGCATCGATTGGGCAACGTAAACTTCGAGGATCCAAACTATCGGCATCGCCCCTACGACAAGTGGGAGGCTTACGGGCAGTCCAAGACGGCGAATGTCTTATTCGCGTTGGAACTGGATCAACGAGGCCGCGATCATGGGGTACGCGCATTCTCGGTCCATCCGGGATCGATCGTCACGGAATTGTCCCGGCATCTCACCGACGAAGAAATGAAAGCCATGGGTGCTCTTGATGCCGAAGGCCGCCGGGCCTATACTGATTATTCGGATGAACGCAAGTCCGTGCCGGAGGGAGCGGCGACCCAGGTGTGGTGCGCGGTTAGTCCGCAGCTTGATGGCAAGGGAGGCGTCTACTGCCAAAACGTGGATATCGCCCCCCTGATTCCCGCTGAGGATGTCGGGACCCTCAACGTAACCGGTGTGTCCCCTTGGGCCGTCAATGAATCCTCGGCCCGCCGGTTATGGGAACTGAGCGAGATGTTAACCGGCGTAACCTTCACCCTTGCATAATTTGGATTCCTTATGTTTACTTCTTAAGCACCTCATTCATGCAAAAGCCGGCGATTGCAGCAGCAATCACCGGCTTTGTTCTAAGAGGACGATGCGGAACGACGCCGACGGAGTTCCGGAAGCTCAATGCTTCACGTATTTTCCGTAATCCGGGATGGCGATACGGTCGAACTCGTTCGCCAGTTTCTGCAGGCCGTCCGTCAATTCCGGGCCGGATACAGGCCTGCCATGTCCGGTAATGGCAACCGCAGGCTGTAAAGCCGCTAATTTCTTTACGGATTCCCAAGCCGCCGTCCAATCGGTCGTCAGATATCTGGGTGGACCGCTGATTTCCATTTCCTGCGTCAGCACTTTATATAGCGAATCCTGCCTGACCGTTACGAAGGCGTCCGCCGCAATTAATGCGCGATCTTCGTCCCTGAATAACGACACATGCCCCGGCGTATGCCCCGGAGTGTGAATCCAGCGAAAACCGGCTAAATGCGGCACGCTCCCGTCCGGCGGAAGCGGTTGAACCTGATTCCCCAGCTGAATAGGCTCATTGGGGAACAAAGGGGACATTTTGGCAATCAACCCGCCTTCTACGGTGGGATCCGGTTCCGGGTAACTTTTTTGTCCCGTCAAATAGGGGATTTCCAATTCATGAGCGTATACGGGCACGTTCCAGCGCTCAACCAGCTCGATCACCGCGCCCACATGATCAAAATGGCCATGCGTCAAAAGGATGGCTTTGGGGGGGCGGCCGGCTCCATATCGAGCTTCCGTAACGGAGACGATCTCGTCCGCCGATCCGGGCATGCCTGCATCCACCAGTACAAACTCCTGCGATTTCGGATTCCCCACAAGGCAAATATTCACGATTTGGAGGGTATGGCAATACACATCCGGCAGCACCTCAACGCCCAGACCGCTTCCTACCGAAGTGGCAGGGATATATTTATAGTCGCTCCCGTACTCCATTTGTTTGTCCACCGTGTTTTTTCTCCTTTTAAGTTATGGGATAATGGCCTTATCGTTCCATTCCCATGGCAGGGTTATTCATTCCCGAAGGAGGAAGGAGGATCCCTATGGACATTCCCAAAGGGACCTACGGCTTCAGATTCGCTGAAGATCAAGAGCTTCAACTCTGCGTATTATTTGCCGCCGGCTTCGATTCGATCACCGATCCCACTTATCGATGGGACGGATTGGAGCGGACCGACGGGCCTTTGCTGCTGTTCCAGTACACGTTCTCCGGTGAAGGCGTGTTTGAGTTAGAGGACCGGTCATACCGCGTTACCGCTGGACAAGCGTTCCTCGCCGAAATTCCGGGGCCTCATCGGTATTACTTCCCCCCGGAGTCCACAACGCCGTGGGAGTTCCTTTTCCTGCTGTTTCGGCCGGATCCTGTTTTGCCCCTTTGGCGCAAATTCCTTCGCGAAGCCGGAGTAGTCCCCTTTCTTCCCGCGGATTCCGCTCCGGTCCGGTTGTCGCGAATGATCGTCGCCGATGCGGGGGCGGGCCGAATCTCCGATCCCTTCATCGCGTCATCTTGCGTTTACCAGTTTGCGACGGAACTGGCCAGAATGCAGGTCTCGACGCGGAAAGAACGGGAGAACTGGCCGGAGAACATCCAGCGCGCCGCGGAGTTTATCGAAAGCCATTATGCACAGATGGTCAGCATCGATCAGCTTTCCGAGCAGGTCTCCCTATCCAAATACCACTTGATCCGCCAGTTTTCGGCCAGTACGGGACTAACGCCGGGCGCTTACCTGACCCGGGTCCGTATCGAGAAAGCGATGGAGCTGCTTCGCGGAACCTCACTTAATATTGAGACGATCGCCGGGCAGATCGGCTACTCCAGCGGAAGTTATTTGATCAAAGCGTTCCGAAGCTTGACGGGGCTTACACCTGGAGAGTTCCGCAGCGGGGGCGAAAGCCTGGTTTATCGCAAGCTGTTCTTCGATTGACCGCAATATTTTACTATCCCCGTTGTTAAGTTACTATAGATATCGCACTACTCCTTCTCTAAGATGAACATGGACAGAGCAATAATCATCTGTAAAGGAGCTTATGAAATGGACCAATCGCTTATTGCGCCTACGCCGCCGCTGGGCTGGAACAGCTGGGACTGTTATGGCGCGGCCGTCACGGAAGAAGAGATTCGAGGCAATGCGGAATACATGGCGAAGCATCTCAAAGCTTATGGCTGGAGCTATATCACCGTCGATATTCAATGGTATGAACCGGGGGCCCAATCTTCGCAATATCGGCCGTTTGTTCCGCTCGTGATGGACGAGTACTCCCGGCTCATGCCCGCCGAGAACCGCTTCCCCTCCGCGGCGAGCGGCCAAGGCTTCAAGCCGTTAGCTGACTTTGTGCATGACCTCGGGCTTCGATTCGGCATTCATATCATGCGCGGCATCCCGCGCCAAGCCGTTCACGCCGCTGCGCCCATCCTGGGCACAACCGCGACGGCTCGCGACATTGCGCATACGAACTCCATCTGTCCCTGGAATACAGATATGTACGGCGTGGATGCTTCAAAGGAGGGGGCGCAAGCCTATTACGATTCGCTCTTTGAATTGTACGCCTCGTGGGGCGTTGACCTGGTAAAAGTGGACGACATTGCGGCTTCCAGACTATATGGCACCCACCAACCGGAAATCGCGATGATCTCCGAAGCGATGAAGCGCTGCGGCCGGCCTATGGTGCTGAGCCTGTCCCCCGGGCCGGCTCCGGTGGAATCCTCGGCCTTCTTCGCCCAGCATGCCAACATGTGGCGGATGACGGACGACTTCTGGGACCAGTGGCCGCTTCTGCGGGACATGTTCGACCGCTGCCGGGCCTGGCAAGGCGTGCCGCAAGCCGGCTCGTGGCCGGACTGCGACATGCTGCCGCTCGGTCACATCGGCATCCGCTCGGTGGATGGCGGCGGGGCGAACCGTTGGACCCGGTTCACAAAGGATGAGCAGTTGACGATGATGTCGCTCTGGAGCATCTTCCGCTCGCCGCTCATCTTTGGCGGAGAATTGCGGGATAACGACGAATGGACCCTCTCGCTGCTGACCAACCGGGAGGTGCTGCGCATGCACCGGGAGAGCCGAGGAGCCAAGGAAGCGGTCCGGGAAGACGACCTTATCGTTTGGACGGCCGAACATCCCGAAGGGTTCAACTATGCCACCGTATTCAATGTCGGCGAGAGCCAGCTGCCGCTAGACCTCCCGCTGGAGCGGATCGGGCTGCCGGGAGCCGCCGCAGGCACCGAGCTGTGGAGCGGTATTCCTGCAGAACTTGCGGCGGCAGGCAAACTTCGAACTACGGTGCCGCCGCATGGGGTTCGTTTATATCGGTTAGGTTAATAACAAAGAAGAGATCTGCCCGCGATGGGGCAGATCTCTTTTTGCATCTTGATATCCGAAATCAATAAACCTTTTTCAACAACTCAATCACTTCATCCAAGGTGAGACCAAAGGACTTGTAAAAGGACACCTCGCCTGCCATTTGTTCTGTAACCATTTCATTTCGGATACGCAGCATCTCGTCAGGCGAGAATTCGGCCACAAAGCAGCCTTTGCCGGTGACCGTATGGATCAAACCACGCCGTTCAAGTTCTTCCCATGCCTTCTTGACGGTGATGACGCTGACCCGCAGCTCATGAGCGGCTTGACGGATCGGCGGTAGACTGTAGCCGCTCTCCAGCTCGCCCTTCAAGATTTGAGCGCTGATTTGCTCAAACAGCTGCTGATAAATCGGTTTCTCCGAAGTGTTCGAAATCGCTACGTTCATTGGATCTCCACTTGAAGGAAGCGTTTGACCGCCATCCGGTAGGCAATAGCGGTAAGTGCTAGGAAGATCAAGATTCCCGCGATCAGAATATAGGCTTGAAGCGCCACGCTATTCGCTTCTGTACCATAGAAAATGCGGTTCATCGCCCCGTTCTGAATCCCGACCCACTGGGTGATCCCGGCGAACAGCGTTGCGGCCACGGTGGAACCGAGCAGCGCCATGCCGAACTTGTACGCCGTCTTGTAATACATCGGAATAAAGACGAGGTTAAAGATCGCCAGCATGGCAAAACACAAACCGAAGAAACCCAAATTCGGCGGGAAGAAAATGTAGGTCAAGTCCGGATAGATCCGCGAGGAAATCATCCCAAAGATCAAGGCTACCACAATATGCATCAGTTCCAATCCAGCGACCACGAATACCCGCGCTTTCACGATGTCCCGTTTCGTGACAGGCATCATCGAGGTAAACATCAAATCATTTTGCGATCGAAATTGGTTAAACATATTCGGTACGGTGATCCAGCAGAAATACAGGATAACAATGAAATAGATCCAGCCGGGAATGAACATTAAAGCGCCAGTCAACAGCGGCATGATCAGGAACAGGGGATGTACGCCCAGCTTGATGTCTTTCTTAATCAAGTTAACCATGGATTGGCTCCCCCTTCTTCGTATAATAAATCAAAATATCCTCGAGGCTTGGCGTAGCGGATTTTATGCCGCAGGACGGATCGAAGTCGCTTGCGTGAATCAATCCCGTAAACCCAAACGAATTCGTCTTATAAGCGATCATCTGGTCCTTCACCCGGTCCAATTCGCTCGCGGAACCGTTCAACAAGAAATAAGATTCCTTGAATTCTTCCTTCTCGCAACTAAGAATAATTTGCCCACCTGAAATAAAAGTAATGTAATCCGCACACTTCTCCAAGTCGGAGGTAATATGCGTGGAGAAAAGAATGCTGACTTCGCCGTCAACGATCAACTCCTGGAAAATGTCCAGCAGATCGTCTCGCGAGGCTGGATCAAGCCCGCTTGTCGGCTCGTCGAGGATCAGGAGCTTTGCCCCGTGGGACAAGGCAAGAGCAAGGCTGTATTTGACCTTCATCCCCGTCGACAGATCGGCGATCTTCTTATTTTCATCCAATTTGAATCTCCGCAGATAGTAGGAATACGTTTCATCGTCCCAATTTCGATAGAACTTCTTGATGGTATCGGTCAACGTCTTGATTTTACTGCGCGTGTAAAAATCGATGCCGCCGAAGGTGAATCCGATGTCCTGTTTCAATTCAAGCTCGTGGTCGTTCATGTTTCTCCCCAGAATATGAACCTCGCCGCTATCAATATGAGTCATATTCAAAATCGATTTGATCGTGGTGGTTTTCCCCGCCCCGTTGACCCCGATAAAGCCCATGATGTACCCCTTCTCCAACTGAAACGAAACATCCTTGAGCTCAAAGCTCGGGTATTTCTTATTTAGGTTTCGAATATCTAACGCCAGCATGCGGTACCTCCTCAAAAAAATTGTGCATATCGTGTATGCACAATATAACATCGAAAACGGGTAACGTCAATAACTCCGAAGAATAAAAA
>NZ_JAKSXN010000042.1 GCF_022427145.1 Paenibacillus timonensis | reverse complement strand
TGTCCGGCGTTATGTTGCAAGCATTATTTTTATCTGCGATTCTGAGCTGAAGTTCACAATGCCTACGAATAACGACCGGATTTATAATATATCATCTTTTCAACCCGGGCGCAACCCGCATGCCGGCTTTTTAACCATCCAAATTCACCCACTCGAAAACGAACCCCTCATATCCATCATTTATAAAGAAAGCCCGGCAATAAGCCGGGCTCGCTAGATTCGATATCCTATTGGTTATTCCGCCGAGCGCATATGCGGGAACAGCAGAACGTCGCGGATGGAAGCCGAGTCGGTCAACAGCATCACGAGGCGGTCCACCCCGATGCCCAAACCACCGGTAGGCGGCATCCCATACTCCAAAGAACGGATGAAATCTTCGTCCATTTCATGCGCCTCGTCATTGCCTTGTTCACGCTCCAGCAGTTGTGCCTCGAAACGCTGGCGCTGGTCGATCGGATCGTTCAGCTCCGTAAAGGCATTCGCATGCTCCCGCGCGACGATAAACAATTCGAAGCGGTCCGTAAAGCGCGGATCCTCTTCGTTCTTCTTGGCCAGCGGCGAAATCTCCACCGGATGCCCGTACACAAAGGTCGGTTGAATGAGCGTTTCCTCGACGAACTGCTCGAAGAACGCGTTCAGGATATGACCAAACGTCATATGCGGCTCCACAGGAACCTTATGTTCCTTAGCCAGACGATGCGCTTCTTCGTTGCTCATTTGGACGCCGAAATCGACGCCGGTTACTTCTTTCACCGCATCGACCATCGAAACGCGACGCCACTGAGGAGTCAGGTTAACCTCATGCCCCTGGTAATTCACCACTTGGGTGCCCAGCACTTCTTGAGCGATGTGCGCAATCATATTTTCCGTCAAAGCCATAATATCTTTATAGTCGGCATAAGCCTCGTATAACTCAATCATCGTGAATTCCGGGTTATGGCGCGTAGAGATCCCTTCGTTCCGGTAAACCCGGCCGATCTCATACACTTTCTCCAGGCCGCCGACGATCAGGCGCTTCAAGTGAAGCTCGATCGCGATCCGCATGTACAACTGCATATCCAGCGCATTGTGGTGCGTAATGAACGGACGAGCCGCCGCGCCGCCGGCAATGCCGTGCAGGGTTGGCGTTTCCACTTCCAAATACCCGAGGGAGTCCAGATAACGGCGCATCGATTGGATGATCCGGGAACGCTTGATGAACGTCTGCTGCACCTCCGGATTGACGATCAAATCGACGTAACGTTGGCGATAACGCAGCTCAACGTCCTTCAACCCGTGATATTTGTCCGGCAACGGATACAGGGATTTGGACAGCACCTCTAAATCCTTGACCTTGATCGTCGTTTCGCCGGTTTTGGTCTTGAACACCTCGCCGGTTACGCCTACGATGTCCCCAAGGTCCAGAATGCTGAACGCTTCGTATTTAACTTCCGGCACGCTGTCTTGGCGGACATAAATCTGGATTTTGCCCGACAAATCCTGGAGATGCGCAAAGCTGGCTTTCCCCATACCCCGTTTAGCCATGATTCTGCCGGCGATGGATACCTCGACGTGCTTCTCCTCCAATTCTTCCTTGGAAAGCTCGTCATACTGCCGGAGAATGTCACCTGCCATATGGTTGCGTTCGTATTTTTTGCCGAAAGGGTCGACCCCAAGCCCGCGCAGCTCGTCCAATTTATCGCGGCGAATTTGCAGCAGCTCGCTGACCTCCATGGCTTCCTGGTTATTGATCTCTTCGCTCATTGCCCTACTCCACTCCTTAATCCCGATGAATTTGCTCGCCGACAAAAGAAACAGTGAAAGAAGCTTCCGCTGGGGAAGCTTCTTTCGTCGCTCATTCCGCCTTACTTCTTAATGTCTACGATTTTATATTGAATCACGCCGGCCGGAACGTTGACGTCCACGATGGCGCCTTTTTTCTTCCCGAGAATGGCTTTGCCGACAGGACTTTCATTCGAAATTTTGTTCTGCATCGGATCGGATTCCGCCGTCCCGACGATGGCATATTCCATCGTATCGCCGAATTCCAGATCTTCCACCGTCACGATCGAACCGATGCTTACCGTATCCGTGTCGATTTCGTCGTTGTTGATGATCCGTGCGTTGCGCAGCATTTTCTCCAGCGTGATGATCCGCCCTTCGATAAAGGCTTGCTCGTTCTTCGCGTCCTCGTATTCCGAGTTCTCGCTGATATCCCCGTATCCGATGGCTACCTTGATCCGTTCCGCCACCTCGCGGCGTTTCACGGATTTCAGGTTTTCCAATTCCTCTTCCAGTCTTTTCAGACCGTCCTGCGTAAGGATAACTTCTTTATCGCTCATCTCAACCGATTCTCCTGTCATGGAAAAAATTTTCGCACGGTGCGTGCGGCACCCGAAAACCCTCCTGGAAAATGAACGCTTCCCGAAAGGAAAGGTTCTTTTGCCGTTCCACTGCCGCTTAGGTGCTTGGAAGCGCTCGCTTCCGTCAGCAATGGTCACTAAATTCCCTGCTCATTGTGTATATCATATGCATTATGTGATAAGGGTCAGACCTTCCCGAAGGGAAAGACTCACGCTTGAGGCGAATTTATATTGTGAAATTATAGGTGAACGATTGTCAAATGTCAATGACACCCGAATTTACAAATGTAAACGTTTCATGAAGAAGGAGGCACCCGAAAAAAGGGTCCCCCGATCCGATTCAAACTTATGCGGATACCTCGTCACGGACCGTTTCCGCCGATAAGCCGGCGACAAATTCCTCAAGAATGCGCACCATCTCGTCACGACGGGTTTCTTCCATAATGAGGTCTTTAATGCGCGCTGCGCCTTTCAGGTTTTTCAAATACCAGGCCAAATGCTTACGCATTTCGCGGACGGCCACAGGCTCGCCCTTAATTGCGGCCAAGCGGTCCATATGCAGGATGGCAATACGGATTTTCTCCTCGGCCTCCGGCTCCGGAAGCAATTTGCCCGTCTTCAGGTACTCGACCGTCCGGTACAGCATCCAAGGGTTGCCCAGCGCCCCGCGTCCGATCATCACGCCGTCGCATCCGGTCTCATCCAGCATCCGACGGGCATCCTCCGGCGTCGCCACGTCTCCGTTACCGATGACGGGAATCGACACGGCTTCCTTCACCTGACGGATATAACTCCAGTCCGCTTTACCCGTATACTGCTGCTCACGCGTCCGGCCATGCACGCTGACGGCTTTGCCGCCGGCTTGTTCCACCGCTTTGGCGTTGTCCACAACGTAGATATGCTCGGCATCCCAACCGATCCGCATTTTGACCGTTACCGGCTTGCTTACCGCATCCACGACGGCCGAGACCATCTCGTAAATCTTATTCGGATCCAGCAGCCAACGTGCGCCGGCATCGCATTTCGTGACCTTCGGTACCGGGCAGCCCATATTGATATCGATGATATCGGCATTCGTTTCCTGATCGACGACTTTGGCCGCCTCCACGAGCGACGCGCGGTCCCCGCCGAAAATCTGCAGGCTGAGCGGCTTTTCCCGCTCGTCCACAAAGAGCATTTCCCTGGTGCGCTTGTTGCCGTGAAGGATCGCTTTATCGCTAACCATCTCTGCGCAGACAAGCCCTGTCCCAAATTCTTTGGCAATCAGGCGGAAGGCCGGATTGCAAACGCCTGCCATCGGGGCAAGCACGACCTGGTTTTTTAATTCAATATCGCCTATCTTCAGCAAGATGGTTCCCTCCCATCGATAAGTTTAATATATATGCGGCTCTGCTTAAGATTCGGGTTTCAAATCAGCTAGCGTGATGCCCAAACAATCTGCAATTTTACTTAAAATTTGATCATCTGCTCGGCGGTTCCCCCGCTCCACCGCTCCCAGTAACGCCAGGGATACGCCGGACTTCTCAGCCAGCTCTTGCTGGGTATAACCTTTTAGTTTTCGGAAAGCGCGGATGCGCTGTGCCAGGTGCATGTTTTCCAAAACCGGACGCCTTCCTTTCCATCTAGGGTGTCCAAGGCACCGTGAATGCGTTCATACAGCCCGGAGGGCTCTCCTTCCGGCACGATGTCGGACAAGGGGACGAGCACGAAGGCCCGCTCCATCATCCGGGGGTGCGGCAATGTGAGGAGCGGCGTGTTCATCTCCCTGCCGCCGGCCCATAACAAATCAAGGTCCACCGTACGCGGCCCGAACCGGATGGTGCGCTCGCGCCCCAGTCGCAGCTCGATGTCCAGCATCACGGTAAGCAACGCCTCGGGATCCAGCGAGGTACGCATCGCAAGTGCCATATTTACGAAACAAGGCTGATCCAGATAACCTACCGGATCGGTCTCATACAAATTGGAGCAACGCAGCACCTCGATCGCCGGATGCTCCTGCAGCGCCGTGATCGCCTGCATCAGGGTGGCCTCGCGGTCCCCCAGATTGGCGCCTAAAGCAATATAAGCCTCTGAAAGCTCAGAGGGAGGAGTCGTGTTCATAAACGATAGGCTCACTTTCTGGAACGGTACATCTCCACCGTCACGCCGTCGAAATGAATATCAAACGGAGGGTGCGGCTTCGTGACCCGAACCGTTAACGCATCTACCCTAGTATAAGTGTCCAAAACCGCGGATGCAATATGCTCCGCCAGCGCTTCGATTAATTGGAAGCTTTTTTGCTCAACGATGGTTTTGACCAGCCCATGGACTTCGGCATAATTCACCGTTTGGGTCAAGTCGTCGCGGATCCCCGCCTGACGCAGATCAAGCTCCAGTTCCAGATCCACGTAGAAGCGCTGACCCAGCTTTCGCTCCTCCTCAAATACGCCGTGGTATCCGTAATATTCCATGCGCCGCAGCACCATTTTATCCATGATTCCGGCTCCTTTTCCAACAATTTATCAAGCGTACACGATCGCATCGCACATCCGGACGGTTTGTTTGATTTCCTTCACGTCATGGACGCGGACGATCTGGCAGCCCTGTGCAATCCCCAGCGCCACGGTCGCCGCCGTGCCGAACACCACCGCATCGACCGGCAAATCCAAGGCGGTGCGGATAAATCTTTTGCGGGATGTGCCAAGCAGCAGCGGGAAGCCAAGTCCCGCCAGTTCGTCCAATGCGCGCATCACCCGCAGATTCTCCGTATAATCCTTGGCAAAGCCGATGCCGGGGTCCAAAATGATGTTCTCGTCGCGCACGCCGGCTTGGCGGGCAATCTCCACACATTCGCCGAGATCCGCCGCCACATCGGCAAGCAAATCGCCGTAATTCCGATCATGGCGGTTATGCATCAAAATCACCGGACAACCGAACTCCGCCGCCACCTCCGCCATCGGCGCCTCCGCTTTAAAGCCCCAAACGTCATTGATGATGTGGGCACCGGCCTTCAACGCTTCCCTAGCCACCTGTGCCTTGTACGTGTCCACCGACAACGGAACTTGAGGAAGCTCGCGATGGAGCGCCTCCACGACGGGAATGACTCGCTCCAATTCTTCCTGTTCGCTCACGGGCTCATGGCCCGGACGCGTCGATTCCCCGCCGATATCAATCAGATCCGCGCCTTCCGCAAGCATCTCGCGGGCGTGCTGAAGGGCGCTCTCCACGTTATTGAAACGACCTCCGTCGGAAAAAGAGTCCGGCGTCACGTTCAGAATTCCCATCACCAAAGTACGTTCGCCGAGCGTAAAGGACGCTTCACCCAGCCGGTAACTGCGTTTATAAATAATCGGCTGCATCGCCATTCCTCGCTTTCTCCCTATATTTCCCCAGCAATCGCTTCGTCATCGGCCCAATTTGCCCGGTGCCGACCGTGCGCCGCCGCATCCTCCGTCCGCCCGGATTGCCCGGCTTGCCGGGCTCCGCCAATTCCGTCACCGGCACGAGCTCCTGGATCGAATTCGTCAGGAAGACCTCATCGGCCGCCAACAGCTCGTCCCAGGTGTAACGGCCTTCTTCCGTCGGAATGCCCTGTTCGGCGGCCAGCTCCAATACCATGGCGCGGGTGATGCCGGGAAGAATGCCGGTTTCCGTATCCGGCGTATAGATTTTGCCATTCCGCACAAAAAATACATTGCTGACGATCCCCTCCGCCAGCCAGCCCTGGGCTGTCAGCTGCAGCCCTTCGGGCGGGGCGGCAGCGGGGCGCGGTCCGTGCGCCGTGAATGCGGCTGATGCCTGCTGCTGCGCCTCGCGTTCCAATCGGGCCAGCTCGCGCTTCGCCAGCACGTTGTTCATATAGTGCAGCGATTTGTACCGAACTTCGCCCTCCGGCGTGTTCCGGGGCGTCTCCAGCCGCCACAACGGCTTCCCGTCCATGTACAACGCTGCCCCCGGCTCCGGCAGCGGCTTCACATAAATCACGACCCTCGGCTTGACATAGTCGCCTGCCGGCAGCCCCAACGGCCCCTCGCCGGCCGTCACCGTATACCGGATGTAGCCTTCGGCCAATCCGTTCCGCTTGAGCAGCTCGGCGATTTCCGCCTCAACCTGGCCAAGGTCAACCTTGAAATCGATCCCGAGCGCCCTGCAGCCCGCCATCAACCGCTCCAGATGGCGCTCCAACAAGAACGGCCGCCCTCCGTAGGTGCGGAACGTCTCGAACAAGCCGATCCCGTACATAAAGCCGTGATCCATTACGGAGATCACGGCTTGATCGGCCGGGGTCGGAATGCCATCCACCCCGATGTAATTCATGCTTTCGCTTCCGCCTTTCGGTTCAGGAAGTTGCGGAGAATCTGGTGGCCATGCTGAGTAATGATTGATTCCGGGTGGAACTGCACGCCCTCGACGGCATACTCTTTATGGCGCAGCCCCATGATTTCCCCTTCCGCCGTCTCGGCGGTAATCTCCAGGCAATCCGGCAGGCTCTCGCGTTCCACGATCAGCGAATGATACCGCGTGGCCGTAAATGGCGACGGCAGGCCGGCAAACACCGATTCCCCCTGATGATGGATCGGCGACGTCTTGCCGTGCATCAACCGCTCGGCGCGAATTACGTTGCCGCCGAAGGCCTGGCCGATGGCCTGATGCCCCAGGCAAACGCCGAAGATCGGGATCACTCCCTTGAAACGCTCGATCAAATCCAGCGTAATCCCAGCCTCATTGGGCGTACACGGGCCGGGAGAGATTAAGATATGATCCGGCTGCAAAGCCTCGATTCCCGCAAGATCGATCTCATCGTTGCGGCGGACAGTTACTTCCTCGCCTAACTCGCCTAAATACTGCACCAGATTGTACGTAAAAGAATCATAGTTGTCGATCACCAAAATCATCTCGTCTCATCTCCTGTCCTAGACTTTGTCCAGCTGGCTCTGCTCACTCTGTTGGATCGCCAAAGCAACAGCCCTGGCCTTGTTAAAACATTCCCTATACTCACGGTACGGGTCCGAATCGATCACGATGCCGGCTCCCGTCTGCAAGTAGCCGACGCCGTCCTTCGCGACCAGCGTACGTATAATAATATTTAATTCCATATTCCCGGCATAGTCAATCCATCCCATCGCACCGGTGTAGGGCCCTCTTGTGACAGGCTCCAGCTCCTCGATGATTTCCATCGTCCGCACCTTAGGCGCCCCGGTGATCGTTCCCCCTGGAAAAACGGCGGCGATCGCATCGTAAATCGTGTACTCCGCCCCCAGCAGCCCTTCGACTTCGGATACCAAATGCATGACGTGCGAGTACCGCTCCACAGCGAACAGCTCGCTAACCCGCACTGTCCCGTACTCGGCCACGCGTCCGATATCGTTCCGCAGGAGATCGACCAGCATGATATGCTCGGCCTGCTCCTTATCGCTTGCGCGCAGCTCCTCCTCCATCCGCCGGTCCTCTTCCGGCGTATGTCCCCGCCGACGCGTGCCCGCGATCGGCCGGGTGCTGATCTTCCCTTGCTCCACCTTCACCAGCAGCTCCGGCGAAGCGGACACGAGCCGGAAGTTGGGAAAACGGAGCATGCCCATGTACGGCGAGGGGTTCAACCGGCGAAGCTGCTCGTACACCCGCTCGGGTGCCGCCGCCAAAGGAAAGGCCTGACGCAGCGAGAGGTTCACCTGGAACACGTCGCCGGCGGCGATATATTCCTGTACCCGCCGCACCGCCGCTTCAAACGCCTCCTGCGTCATCGAGACGGATAAGCGGCGGCGTTCCAGCTCCTCGTCGCCAATCGGAGTAAGTGCCGCCGAGCCTCCCGCTGCGACGGTATCGGTCGCCGCGCAAAAACCCGCCCAACGCTGCGCCATGCGCAAAGCCCGCATCTCGGCGCGGCGGTAGCTTTCGCGCAGCTCCTCCGGGGTCAGCGAGCTGATGGGGACATGGACGACGCAATACACGTCGCCTTCGACCTGATCGATGGCCCAAAGCTCCTCCAGCTGCATCCAGACATAGTCGTCCAGGCCAAGATCATCCTGCGCCAGGCTCGGCAGCCGCTCCAGCGATCGCGCCACATCATAGGCGAGGTAACCGACGGCACCACCGCTGAACTTGGGCAGCTCAGGTACCGCGGGCGATCGGTACGGGGCCATCCAATCCCGCAGCAGCTCCAGCGGCTTGCCCGATTTCACCGACACGCCTCCGGCGATCAAATCGTGCACGACGGCTTCGCCGCCTTTGCCGCGGATGACCGAGACCGGTTCCAGGCCCAAGAAGGTGTACCGCCCTCCCTTGCCGCTCTCCAGCACGCAGGCGTACGGCCCGGCTTCCTCCCAGGCCCGGGACCAATCCGCGGGCAAACCGGAGGCCGCCAGCGGGCATTTAACCGCAAACGGCAGCACCGTCCAAGTTCCCGTCTGCGCCCAATCTCTCCATTGCTCCCATGTCGTCATTTTCTCCATTACCCGCGCCGATCCTCCAAATCTTCATCCTGAAGAAGCACTTTTCTTATTGGAAGCTAGTATACTAGAAGACCGCCTCAAAATAAAAGCCCCCGAACCGTTCGGTTGGAACGGCTGGGGGCTTCAACGCCCTCTGGGCGCAACGATTTACGCTTCGAAATTGTACAGCGGCGTGCTGAGGTAACGTTCGCCGTTACTTGGAATGATGGCAACGACGCGTTTGCCTTTGCCCAGCTCCTTAGCCACCTTCAATGCCGCGAACACTGCAGCGCCGGAGGAAATGCCCGACAGGATGCCTTCCTCTTTCGCCACCGTGCGCGCTTGCTCGAACGCTTCATCGTTCTCAACATGAATGATTTCATCATAAATTTCGCGGTTCAGAATTTCCGGAATGAAGTTCGCGCCAAGGCCTTGAATTTTATGCGGGCCGGGTTTGCCGCCAGCCAAAATCGGCGATGCCGCCGGTTCAACCGCGTAGATTTTCAGGTCCGGGAACCGTTTCTTCAACACTTCGCCGGCGCCGGAAATCGTGCCGCCCGTACCGATCCCTGCAACGAATGCGTCCAGGCGTCCGTCCAGCGATTCGATCGCTTCAACGATTTCCGGTCCGGTCGTTTCGCGGTGGATCTTCACGTTCGCTTGCGTTCTGAACTGGTCCGCCAAGAAATAATCCGGATTCGCTGCCAGCAGCTCCTCGGCTTTCTTCACCGCGCCGTTCATGCCTTCGGCTCCCGGTGTCAGGACAAGCTCCGCTCCATAGGCGCGCAGCAGGTTGCGGCGTTCCAAGCTCATCGTCTCCGGCATCACGATTACGGCCTTGTAGCCTTTCGCTGCAGCGACCATCGCCAAGCCGATCCCCGTGTTCCCGCTCGTGGCTTCGATAATCGTGCCGCCCGGTTTCAGCTTGCCGGCTTTCTCCGCTTCTTCGACAATGCTGATCGCAATCCGGTCCTTCACGCTGGAACCCGGGTTTTGGTATTCCAGCTTCACATAGATTTCAGCGCTATCCTCCGGCACGACCCGGTTCAACCGGACCAGCGGCGTATCTCCGATCAATTCCGTTACATTGTTCACGACTTTTGCCATATCAAATATCCTCCCTTTGGATAAAAATAACCTAGTCGATCTGGCTGCCCAAAAATGAAAGCTTAGACAATATAGGATGTGCGATTTATCGGCTTTCATTTATTTCCGAGTATTTAAGTTGGTTTTCTGATTATTATCTTAACAACCCCGATCGGAGTTGTCAAGAAAAGTCACAAAAAATACTTTGCTTCAAAGGTCCCCCTGACCTCCTCCGCAAAGTATCTTCCGTCCCATTTGCTAGGTTAAGGCCTTCCGGCCTTCCCAACCTATTTTCCCGTCTGCGCTATCAGCCGGTCGAGGTCCTCGGGCGTAAACGAATACGGTTCGTTGCAGAAATCGCAGACGACCTCCGTCTCTTTCCCTTCGTTCCGCAGCTCCTCCAGCTCTTTCCTGCCCAAGCTGATCAGGGTACGCTCCACCCGCTCTCGGGAACAGTTGCAGGCGAACACGATGTCCATTTCCTCCAGCACCTGCACGTCCGGCACGATCCGCCGCAGCATATCCTCCAGCTCCAATCCCTGATCGAGCAGCGTCGTCACCGGCGGCAACTGGCCAACGGCCTTTTCGATCGAGTCGATGTCCGAATCGCTTAAGCCCGGCAGCAGCTGAATAATGAAGCCGCCCGCCACGATCACCGTGTTGTCCACATCAACCAGGACGCCCAGTCCGACGGCGGAAGGCGTCTGCTCCGATACGGCAAAATAATAGGTAAAATCCTCGCCTAGTTCTCCGGAAATCAACGGCACGCTGCCGCGATAAGGCTCCTTGAGCCCCAAATCCTTGGTCACGTGGATAAATCCGTCCGTGCCGACAACGCCGCGAACGTCCAGTTTCCCCTGGCTGTTGCTCGGCAAATGAACATGCGGGTTCTTGACGTAGCCGCGCACTTCGCCCTTGGCGTTCGCATCCGCGATGATTTGTCCGATCGGTCCGTCGCCCTTGACCTGTACGGTCAGTTTCTCCTCGCCCTTGAGCATCGCGCCCATCATGGCGGCGGCGGTCACCGTACGCCCCATGGCGGCCGTCGCGGTCGGATAAGTATCATGCCGGCGGCGAAGCTCCTCCACCAGCCGGGTCGTCCGCACGGCGAAGGCGCGCACTTTCCCGTCCATGGCGATCCCGCGGATCAAGCGGTCTTGCTTGTTGTTTTGGTCCATGATGCGAAGGACCCCCTTTCATTTCTTCATGTAAACTTGAACTATAACTTCTACCAGTATAACCAACGCCCGCTTTATTGATTGCGTTCGTAAATAATCCGAAGTCCCTCCAAGGTCAACTGCGAATGGACCTCCTCGATCGTCCGCGTTTCGCTGGCGATCAGCTCGGCTAATCCACCGGTTGCGATGACCTTCGGTTTCGCGCCCATCTCCTGGGCAATCCGCTCGACAATGCCGTCAACCTGGCCGGCATAGCCAAAAATAATCCCCGCCTGCATCGCATGCACCGTATTGCGGCCGATGACTTTCTTCGGCTTCTCCAGCTCGATGCGCGGCAGCTTGGAGGCACGCTGGTACAGCGCTTCGGTCGAGATGCCGATCCCCGGCACGATCGCGCCGCCGAGGTAATTGCCTGCGGCATCGATACAGTCAAACGTCGTGGCTGTGCCGAAATCGACGACCACCAGCGGCCCGCCATACTGCTCGATAGCGGCCACCGCATTGACGATCCGGTCCGCCCCAACCTCGCGCGGATTTTCGTAGCGCAGGTTCAACCCGGTTTTGATGCCCGGGCCGACGACCAGCGGCTTATGCCGCAAATATTTTTCGCACAGCTCCTCAAGCACGTGCATCAACGGCGGAACAACCGAGGAAATGATGACGCCTTCCATCTCGCTTTCCCGGATGCCCACCATATGGAACAGATTATGGATCAATACGCCGTACTCGTCCACCGTGGCCTGGCGGTTCGTGCTAATGCGGAAATGATGGAGCAGCTCCTTCCCCCGGTAAATCCCCAGCACGATATTCGTATTGCCTACATCGACTACAAGGAACATGCGCTTGTTAAGCCTCCTTTTTGCCGTTCAGGTCCAAACTGATATCCAGGCTTTCAAAAGAATACGTCAACCGTCCCACGGAAATGACGTCCACGCCGCTCTCGGCGATGCCGCGGATCGTTTCCAGCGATACGTTGCCCGACGCCTCCACCGTCACATGCGGCGCTTTCGCCTTGATTCGGCGCACCGCTTCCTTCATCAGATCGGGCGCCATGTTGTCGAGCATAATGATATCGGCTCCGGCTTGCAGCGCTTCCTCGACCTGCTCCAGGCTTTCCGTCTCCACCTCGATGGTCATCGTATGCGGAATATGGGCACGGGCGCGGCTCACTGCCTGAGCGATACCTCCAGCCCCTTTAATATGATTATCCTTGATCATGACGGCGTCGTACAACCCGAAGCGGTGATTCGAGCCCCCGCCGGTACGGACGGCATACTTTTCCAGCATCCGGTGGCCCGGCGTCGTCTTGCGCGTATCCACCAACCGGGTCGGCAATCCGCCAAGCGCCTCCACGAACGTCTGGGTTCGCGTGGCGATACCCGACAGGCGTTGCAGCAAATTCAACGCTAACCGCTCCCCGGTCAAAATGCTATGCGTGCTTCCTTCAACCTCGGCCAAAATCGTGCCTTTCTCGATGCGTTCGCCGTCCTTCACGCGCGGCGTAAACGTCAGGTTCGGATCCACGATCTCGAATACCAGCTGAGCCACCGGCATTCCGGCTACGATTCCGCCCTGCTTGGCGTGAATGATCCCTTTGGATTCATGGCCCGCAGGAATCGTGACGGCGGTCGACACGTCCCCGGAACCCACATCTTCCTTCAGCCAGCCGCGGATGGCCTCCACAAGCCCTTCATTATATCCATTAAACATCATCGCTAATTTCCTCCAACATTCCTTTATCCCGCTGCCACAGAAGATGTTTGCGCCATCTCTCGTCGCTGCGCTCCGGGAAGTCCTCGCGGTAATGCCCGCCCCGGCTCTCTTCGCGCGCCAACGCCGATTTGGCCAGCAACAGCGCGCAGGTTAGCATATTGGCGTACTCCCATTGGTCGCGGGTATGCAGTGCCTGGCTAAAAATCGCCTGATGCCGTTCCAGCTCCTCGATGCCTTTGGCAAGCCCCTCCGCCGTTCGGCGCAGGCCGGCGCGGCGCACCATCGTTTTCTGCAGGTCCAGACGGCGTTCCACCAGCGAGAACGGAGCCGGTGCCTGGCGGTCGGCCTGGTAAGAGACGGCCTCACCGGTGCGGGTACGCGGCGGCAACTCCCGGATCCGCTGGATAATCCGTCGACCGAAAACGATCGCCTCCGATAACGAGTTGCTGGCGAGCCGATTGGCGCCATGCACGCCGGTCGACGAAACCTCGCCGCAGGCGAACAGCCGGTGCACGCTCGTCTCGCCGTGATGGCTGACGCGAACGCCTCCCATCATATAATGCGCAGCCGGTGCGACCGGAATCCAGTCGGCCGTCAGATCGAGACCGTAGCTGAGGCAGGTTTCGTAAATCGTCGGAAACCGGGATCTGACTTTCTCCGGATCTTCATGCGTGATATCGAGGTAAACGATGCTCGCGCCCGTCGCTTCCATTTCGCTCACGATGGCCCGGGCCACGATATCCCGGGGGGCCAGCTCCAGCAGCTCATGGTATTTGCTCATGAACCGCTTGCCTTTAATATTCCGCAACACGGCCCCTTCGCCGCGAACCGCCTCAGAGATGAGAAACCGCGGAGCGCCCGGGTAACAGAGCGAAGTGGGGTGAAATTGAATAAACTCCATATCGCGAAGGACCGCGCCTGCCCGGTAAGCGATGGCCATACCATCGCCCGTAGCCACTTCGGGGTTGGTCGTATAGCGATACAGCTGCCCGGCTCCCCCGGAGCACAGAATCGTCGCATTCCCGCGCAGGAACACGCGCTGCCCATCAGGCCGCTGTACAAGCGCGCCCAGGCATTCGTTCTCCTCCGTGATCAAATCGATCACGTAATGATTGTCCCAAATCTCGATATTGGGATGAGCCCCCGCCTGTTCGGACAAGGCCCGCACGATCTCATACCCCGTTGCATCCCCATGGGCGTGCAGAATCCGGCGATGGCTATGCGCTCCCTCTTTCGTTAATGCGAGCTCGCCGTTCTCCAAATCAAAGGCCGTGCCCAGCATCATCAACTCTTTAACGCCTTCCGGCCCTTCATTGACCAGAATGTCGACCGCTTCGGAGGAGCATAAGCCCGCTCCGGCCAGCAGCGTATCCTGACGATGATAGGCAGGGGAATCGTCCTCGGAGATCACGGCGGCGATGCCGCCTTGCGCGTAGCGGGTATTGCTTTCCAGCATCGATTTTTTCGTAATCAGGATTACGCGATCTTTTTCACTTGCTTTAATAGCGGTAAAAAGACCCGCAATCCCCGAACCGATTACGATCACATCCGTATCAACGATCGGCAGCCGGCCTGCCTCGAAATCAACCAAATATTGTGGAATCACGATCGTCACCTATCTTGGACAAGAGAGTAGCGCATGCTACTTAACTTGTAACATGCGCTCTAAGGATAATCTGGCTTTGTCGGCAACGACGGGTGGCACGTAGATTTGCGGCTGCATCGTTTCCAGGCATTTGACCAGTTTCTTCAGGTTATTGACTTTCATGTTCGGGCAAACCAGAAACTTAGTGGCGAAATGGAACGTTTTGTCCGGGCTGTCATTACGCAGCTGATACCCCGTTCCATCTTCCGTGCCAACGATAAACTCCTTGGCGGAGGAATTTTTGCAATAGTCCAGGATGGCTGTGGTGCTGCCCACAAAATCGCCCATCGCCACCACTTCCGGACGGCACTCCGGATGCACGACGAACTCGGCGTTTGGATATTTCGCTTTCATCTCAACGACGTCTTTCACCGTCAACATGTCATGCGTGTTACAGTAGCCTTCCCAAATGATCAGCTTCTTGTCGGTATGCTGCTGTACGTAATGGCCAAGGTTCTTGTCCGGCACCCAAATGATTTCGTCCGCATCGACGGAATTGATCACCTTGACCGCATTCGACGAAGTGCAGCAGATGTCCGTTTCCGCCTTGATTTCCGCGGAAGAATTGATGTACGTCACCACTTTGGCGTTCGGGTGCTGGGCCTTCAGCTTGCGCAAACCGTCGACGTTCACCATGTCGGCCATCGGGCAGCCCGCGCGTTCGTCGGGAATGAGCACCGTCTTGTTCGGCGCCAAAATTTTGGCGCTCTCGCCCATGAAATGCACGCCGCAGAACACGATCGTTTCCGCGTCGGTCGAAGCGGCTTTCTGGGCCAGCAAAAAAGAATCGCCCCGGAAATCCGCCACTTCTTGGATCTCATCCCGCTGATAATAGTGCGCCAGTATGATGGCGTTGCGTTCCTTCTTGAGCTGAACCAGCCTTTCCCGCAACTCGCGGTTCATCTCGGCTTTACGCTCAAGCGCTAGAGCCTCCACTAGAATTCCTCCCCCATAAGCTCATGTATCTTCTGTTGCTGCTTAACCCTGACCTGGCCCTCTATCTCTTCACGTCGGCCGGGCTCCTCGCTGCTTTGTATGGCAATCCTGCGTGAAACGGCAAGAACGTATTAAATTTCACACGGTGTTTATCAACTAATTTACACAAGGTGAAAGGCACTGTCAATGCGCCGTCCGCTTGCGTATTGCGGCAATTGCCCTTGATTTTGCAGGGAAAATCAGGATTAACGGGGAGATTCGAGCGTTCGTGATTATCTAAAATTTTTGATAAAGGGCTGGGCGTCGCGTCTCTCTTATTGTAAGAAGCATTTGGCGGTGTGGGGCAAACGTTCGAAATGGTCCAGGCTCCTGCGCCGTGAAAGTAGCGAATTATATATGATTTTTCGTATAAAAAATAGGATTTATGGCGATAAATCCGGATTCTATTCGGTTTTTCATACAGATTCTAGCTCACTCTCTTTCAATTGTGCAAATGTATGTGAAATTTCATATAAATTCCGTTCATATCACCAAATCCGCCGAATTCTATTCGATTTTTCGAATACAATCATGAGGCCCCCACAGCTCAAAAAAATCCGGGAAACGTCACGTTTCCCGGATCAGGTCTTTGTTGATATAGTTTACACGGTTGGCGTGCCGCCACCGTTGTTTGGATCTTTGCCTTCGTCAGCCGAATCGGCTTGACCCGGCGTATCGCTGACGGTGCCTTGCGGTGCGTCGACGACCGGATCATTCGTCCGATCGCTGGCGGTGCCGCCCGGAACGTCATTCGGGATATCCCCGACCGGAGCGGCAGGCGCCGGTTCCTCGGCTTTGCCTTGGATGCGGACGCGAACGTCGCCGATGTTATCGATCGCCGCTTCCCCCGGTTCCGAAGAACCGTTGCCGCCGTCTTGGCCGTCTTTCTTCAAGCCGTCCAGCGTGCCGGTTTCGATCAGCGACTTGATTTGCTCCAGCTCCAACGTCTCCACTTCAAGCAGCGTTTCCGCGATGAGGTGGACTTCCTTGGCATGCTCGGTCAACAGCTGTTTACAACGTTCATACGATTCGCTGATAAACCGGTGCATTTCCTGATCGATCTCGTAAGCGATTTGATCGCTGTAGTTCTGTTCGTGGCCGATATCGCGGCCCAGGAACACTTGGCCTTGCGATGTGCCGAACTGCATCGGTCCGAGCTTCTCGCTCATCCCGTATTCGATGATCATGCTGCGTACGATATTGGTTGCCTGTTGGAAGTCGCTGTAGGCGCCGGTCCCGATTTCGCCGATGAACAGCTCCTCGGATACGCGGCCCCCGAGCAGGCCGGTCACCCGGTCCAGCAGCTCGTTCTTCGTAGCCAGCATGCGGTCTTCCTTCGGCAGCATAATGACATACCCGCCGGCGCGGCCGCGCGGAATGATCGTTACTTTATGCACCATGTCGGCGTGTTCCAGGAAGTAACCCACGATCGTATGGCCTGCTTCGTGGTAAGCCACGATGCGCTTCTCGCGGTCGCTGATAACGCGGCTGCGTTTCTCAGTCCCGACAATGACGCGGTCGATCGCATCATCCACTTCCGGCATGGAGATATCTTTGCGGTTCCGACGTGCGGCGAGGAGCGCCGCTTCATTCAGCAGGTTCTCCAGATCAGCACCGGTAAAGCCGGTTGTACGCTTCGCGATAACATCCAGCTTGACGTCCTTGGTGAGCGGCTTGTTACGCGCATGCACTCTCAATACGGCTTCGCGGCCCTTCACATCCGGACGATCCACCGTGATTTGACGGTCAAAACGTCCCGGACGGAGCAAGGCCGGGTCCAGAATATCCGCACGGTTCGTTGCGGCTACGATAATGATGCCCTCGTTGCCGCCGAAGCCGTCCATTTCTACGAGCAATTGGTTCAGCGTTTGTTCGCGTTCGTCATGCCCGCCGCCGAGTCCAGCGCCCCGCTGACGACCCACGGCGTCGATTTCGTCGATAAAGATAATACATGGCGCATTTTTCTTCGCATTTTCAAACAAATCCCGGACGCGGGATGCCCCGACCCCAACGAACATTTCCACGAAGTCAGAACCGGAAATGCTGAAGAACGGAACTCCTGCTTCACCGGCAACCGCCCGAGCGAGCAAGGTTTTACCGGTACCCGGAGGGCCCACGAGCAGAACGCCCTTCGGAATTCTTGCGCCAACGGCGGAGAATTTCCGCGGATCTTTCAGAAACTCAACGACTTCGACAAGCTCTTGCTTCTCTTCGTCGGCACCTGCAACGTCTTCGAACGTGACTTTCTTCTTCTCTTCATTATAGAGGCGCGCCCGGCTTTTGCCGAAGTTCATCACTTTGCCGCCGCCGCCCTGCGCCTGATTGAACAGGAAGAAGAATAGGATGAACATGATCGCAAGCGGAACGATCGAGGTCAGGAAGGTGAGCCAGATGCTTTCGCCCTGCATCTTCTTCCATTCCACGCTAAAGCCGTTCTGGTCGCTGTAAGAGATGATCTCCTTAACGACGTTCTCGTCAAAAGGCACATATAGAGAGAAATTTTTCGTCTTGTCGTTCCCGACAGCTTCCTTATACTTACCGGTTACCAGATATGCGTAACCGTCAAATTTAACGGTTAGATCAGCAACATTGTTATCCTTCAGTTCCTGACGTAAGTCCGAATACTTAGGGGTGACGGTTGCTTCTTGTCCGCCATTGAGGAATTGGACGATGCCCACCACGACTAAGAAAAGTATTAAATAAAAACCAGAATTCCGGATGAACCGATTCATCCCCTACCTCCTCTCAAGACCTTAAGTTATTTTACCATAGCCAATCTCGCCATTTCAAAATTCCGGCAAGGGTGGTCCTTCGTCCATGCGGACGACGAAATCAACTGGTGTAAATCTCCGGCTTTAGTACTCCGATGAATGGGAGGTTACGGTATTTCTCGGCATAATCCAGCCCGTATCCGACAACGAAAGCGTCCGGTAGAACGAACCCCGACAGGTCCGCTTCCAATTTCACCGTACGCCGTGCAGGCTTGTCGAACAGCGTTACGATTTTTACGGATTTCACCTTGCGCCGTTCAAGGACATCGATCAAGTAGCTGAGCGTCAGTCCGCTATCGATAATGTCTTCCACGATTAGGATATCGCGGCCTTCCACGGAGGTGTCCAAGTCCTTGATGATCTTGACTTCCCCGGAGGAGCGAGTTCCCGCCCCATAACTGGAGACGGCCATGAAATCCAGCTCGATCGGCACGGTAATTTCCTTGACCAGGTCCGCCATGAAAATAAAGGCGCCCTTCAAAATGCAAATCACGAGCGGGTTGCGTCCTTCGTATTCCGCGCTAAGCTGCTTGCCCAGCTCGACGACCTTTTCCTGAATTTGTTCTCGCGTAATCAAAACTTCCTGGATATCGTTTAGCAAAATGAGTGAACCTCCTACGTTATACTATGAATGCCGGTCTTTCGCTAATCCTTTAAGGTGCGAACGGATCTTAGCGCGGCGTCAGAACCATATGTACGACGGAAGTCGTACGCGGGTTCACCGCGGCGACCGCGGAACGGCGAAGGCCGGGAATCCACAGGATCCGGCCTGTGGCATCCGTCACGATCGGGATGCGGGAGCGGAGGGATGGAGGTATTTTCGCATCGATGAAAATATCTTTTACCTTTTTGCTGCCGTTTAATCCCAAAACTTTCATGGCATCTCCCGGAAGCCGGGAACGCACGGTAAGCGGATAGACCATCTCATCCGCATCAAATATCGCTTCGTTATTGCCCTCTGCCTTCGCGAGAACGCCCTCCCTGCCGGCGCCTAGCCGCATCATTCGCAAGCTCTGGCCCGTGCCCTCGATCGGCACTTCCGCCGGAAATTGTTCCACCAAATATGTATAATGAGGAATCCGACTTTCCACAGCTGGGGGGATCATGCGGATCATGTCATACTCGCGCACGCACTTGACGCCGCCGCCGAGATCCAGGCTCCACGTCGTGGGCCGATCCTGAATCGTCCCTTGGCGAATGGCCTCAATCTTGACAAAATCGCGATCCTCCGTGCTTAAAGGCAGATAATTTAATATTAGTTTAATCAACCTCCGTTGTAAAGCGACATGTAAAGTGGCGAAAAGCGAGGCCGAAAACGAAAGAATTCCTTCTTCGGTCCGCACAACATCGGCGTACGCCTTCGACGTCTCCAGCTGCAGGTAATCGTCCTCCGCTGCAGCCAACTCCGCCAGCCGGTTCAGCGATTCCGGCAACTGACCATTATATTGCCCCAAAAAAGGCAACACATCCAACCGAACCGAATTTCGCGTCAGCTCTTTATCCAGGTTGCTGCTGTCTTCCACGAAGGCAAGCCCCGACTCGCGGCACGCCTGGAGCAAATCCGTCTTGTATATACGGAGCAGGGGGCGGATAAGTTCCACATTTTTTTCCCGGCGTTTGGGCCTCATTCCGGATAACCCGGACGGGCCGCTCCCTCGCAGCAGCCGCATCAACACCGTTTCGGCTTGGTCGTCGGCATGATGGGCGAGCGCGATGGAAGAAGCCCCGTAACGCTCTGCCACCTGATGCAGATATTCATACCGTTTCTCCCGGGCCGCCAACTCCAGTCCTTTTCCCGTCTCCTTCATATAAGCACGCACATCGGCGTGTCCCAAGTCGAAGGGGATGCCCAGCCGCTCGGCCAGTTCCCGTACAAACTCCGCATCCCGGTCGGCCTCGATCCCGCGCAAGCCGTGATGAAGATGCGCGCAAACCAAATGCAGACCCAACCCCTCGTCTGCGGCGATTTCCTTCATTATATGCAGAAGCGCCGTTGAATCGACCCCGCCGGACACCGCCACGACGATGACGTCCCCGGGCGACCACAATCGCTCTTGCCGGCCGGTGCGACGGACCTGCTCCGTCAATCGGTACAGCATGGATTCTTTCATCGGGCATCCCCCTTCCCTCGAAATTGAGCGTGCCTCTTGGAGCCATGCGAGTTCCCTTCGTAAACGTAACGGACCGTAATGACCTTATTTACTCGGAAGAGGCATTATCACAAGCCAATAGCGTCTCTGGTGGCCGTTAGCTGCGGAAGGCGGGGCGCTAGAACCTTAGTGTCAAATAGAGCGCGCAGGCGAGCAGCGTCAGCGATACCGCAAACGCGCCGACGATCCAGCCCGGCGTGGCGGGCCGGGTCCGGCGCCGCGGAGCGAACCGGTCGGCCACCAGCTCCTTCCACAAGCGGCAGGCCTCCGCCGTATCGCGGAACTCCCCGTTCAAGGCCCGTTTCAACCAGGCGCGGTAAGGAGCGAGCGCCTCGTGCCCGTCGACGATGGCCACGAGATCGTTGCGGCTGCGCGTCTGCGGCAGCTGGGTTGCGGCTTTCTTCAGCGGGGCTTCGGCGAGCAAATGAATGCAAACGACCGCAAAGGAAAACCAGTCATAAGCCGGGTCTGCCGTACGGCTCCCGGCTCCCCAAAAGCCGCGGTCGTACCACTCCGTGAACTGCTTCACGCTGCGCCCTTCGCCGGTCACCCCGCCATAGTCGATCAGTTCGACTTCGCCATAGGATCCGGCGAGCACGTTCTCCGGCTTGAGGTCGCCGAACACCCAGCCGGAGCCGTGCAGCCGTCCAAGCTGCTGCAGCAGCTGGAGACCGACCACGTCCAGCCAGCGCGGACCCCGCCGCGCCAAGAAGGCGCGCAGCGGCTCCCCCTGCACATAGCGCATAACGTAAAATGGAATCTCCCTCCCCTGGAAAGTGAAGTCGTCCACCTCCACCAGGTAATTGAGATCCCGTTCCGCCGCGCCCCGGCGCCGCCCTTGACGCTGCAGCGCTTTCAGCACGTTGATCTCCGATTGGATGTCCAGCGTATCAAAGCCCAGCTTCAGGGCGTATAATTTTCCATTTTTCTCCCGTTTCACCAGGAATACGACGCCATTGGCCCCTTGCCCCAGCAAACGCTGGATCACATACCGGCCGCCGTTCCAGCGTCCGGTAATCCGCGTTCCCTGCGGCAGGTTGATTTTAGACGACGTAGTCGCCGAGGATTCCATCTTGTCCCTCCGTCTTCTCACGCCAAGACTTACCATGTTCATTCAGTGTACCATATCGCATAAAATCCATCACCTTCAAGAGCGCCGGTCCCGTTGGCGTTGCCCCTCTCATGACGAGACGCTGGAAGATCGAACGCGCCGATCCCAAATCGCGGGTCCAGTCCACGTCCAGGACGGCATCCTCTCCGCTGTGCGAGCCGGGAAAATGGAATACGGCCAGCCGGCTCTCTCCTTTCCGCGACCCCAGGCTCAGCATCATGTCGCGGATCGCTTCCTCGACGGCCCGAAGCTTCGGCTTCATGCTGGCGCTGGCATCGATCAGGAGCGCCACTTGCAGCGGGCTGCTCTCGCTCAGCTCATCGATGACCTCCACGACCTGTGAGCGGGTCTCCGGCGGCAAGTCGCCAACCGTCTGATCGCCCAGGATCTGCCGGATTTCCTTATGAACCGCCTGTTGGATCGTCTGTACGACCGTTTTCCGCGTCAGCATTTGCATCGTTTGCGCCAGGTTCTCGGTTCCGGCAATCCGGCTCATCCCGCCGCCGGCCTTGGCGATTTCGGAGATCTCCAGGCTCCCCAGCTCTCCAATCGTGCCGTAATCGACGATTCCCACCACATTCACGGTGATCCCTTCCTGTCTCGCCAGCGCCGCGGCCATCACCGGACTCTCCCCGACATTGGAGCACCCGTCCGTAATCAACATGATCTGTTTCATCTCGTTATCCCGCCCTTCTATATAGATCGAGTTCAACATTCTCGTATCTATCATTTCCAGCGAGGATCGAATTCAAACCGGCATAGCGAAGAAGACCTCCTAGTGACGGCACGGGCAAGCAAATCACTTCTATAAAAAAAGGAACCTAAGACTCGCGCCTTAAGTTCGATAGAATGAAGAATCAATCCGCATATTTATGCTCGATGCGCAGCTCCAGCATTCCGCGATCCGAGTCCTTCAGATCAATAAGGATTTCCCAGTAATCAGGGGCCAGCACTCGCAGGTTTTGATAGTCTTCCGTCTTCAGCTTCACGCCGGAGAAACGGTTGCCGCTCTCGTCAAACCCGTAATCCTGTCCGGCCTGCAGCCCAAACTTAATCTGCAGCAAGTTCCGCAAACCGCCGACCGTCATGAACTTAAACCGGTAACCTTCAAGATAAGCCTGTTTGACCTCGTCCGCATGCTCCCGGACATACTCCGCAAATCCGTCCCACTGCAGCTCCGAGTTAACCCTCTGCTGCCATTCGGCCGCATTGTTCCGCTCCAGCAGTTCCAAGACCGCAGCCACTTCGATCCCCTTCGCCCGAATCATCTCCAGACGCAGCGCATAAGGCTGGGGCAAGCTGGCATGGGGTGCCGTCACCATCGCGATAACCTCCTCTCGTCTCTCTACATTCTATACCAAATGGCATGCGACGAAATGCCCTCCGCCCACGTCGCGGAATTCCGGTACCCGCTGCTTGCACTCGGCCGTGGCGAACGGACATCGGGTGTGGAATTTGCAGCCGGAAGGCGGGTTGGCCGGACTCGGCATATCCCCCTTCAAAATGATCCGCTCCCGCTTCAAGCGCGGAATCGGCAGCGGAACGGCAGACAGCAGCGCTTTGGTATAAGGATGAAGCGGATGGAGGAACAATTCGTCCCGCGAGGCCATTTCGACCATCCCGCCCAAATACATGACCCCAACCTGCGTGCAAAGATGCTCCACGACGCTCAAATCATGCGAGATAAACAGATACGTCAGCCCGCGAGTCTCCTGCAGCTTGCGGAACAGGTTGATGATCTGCGCCTGGATGGAGACGTCCAGCGCGGACACCGGTTCGTCGGCAATCATCAGCTCGGGGTTCAGGATCAACGCCCGGGCAATTCCGATCCGTTGGCGCTGCCCGCCGGAGAACTCGTGCGGATACCGATCGATATGATAGGAGGACAACCCGCACGAAGCCAACACCTCCAGCACCCGGTCGCGAATCTCCCCCTTTGGCAGCAACCCATGATCGAGCAAAGCCTCGCCGATCGCGTCGCCAACCCGAATCCGGGGATTCAAGGACCCGTACGGATCCTGAAAAATCATCTGCAGCTTGGGTCTCAACCGGCGCAGCTCCTCATCCGGCAACGCGTACAGATCCGTGCCCTTGAAGAGAATGTCGCCATCCGTTTTCTCCGTCAAGCGGACGATGCTGCGGCCGACCGTGCTTTTACCGCTGCCCGATTCCCCGACCAGGCCAAAGGTTTCCCCGGGCTGAATCGTAATACTGATGTCGTCCACGGCCTTCACCTGTCCGGTCGTCCGCTGCAAGAGCCCCGTTTTGACCGGAAAATACTTCTTCAAATGCCGTACCGTAAGGAGCGGCTCACCCATGGCGTTTCTCCTCCTCGTACAACCAGCAGGCTGCTTTCTGGCCGCCTCCGACCGATTTCAAAGCCGGCTCCTTCGTCCGGCAAATCTCCATGCAAGACGTGCAGCGGTCTTGGAAATAACACGAAGGCTTCAGCTCCAGCAGATTCGGCACTTGGCCCGGGATGGAAAACAGCTCATCCTGACGCTGGCCGAGCACCGGCTTCGACTTCAGCAGCCCTTGCGTGTATGGGTGCTTCGGCGATTCGAACAGCGCGGTCACCTCCCCCTCCTCCACGACTTTGCCGGCATACATCACCACGACGTAATCGGCCATTTCGGCGACGACGCCAAGGTCATGGGTGATCAGCAGAATCGACATGTCCGATTCCGCCTTGATTTGCCGCAGCATATCGAGGATTTGCGCTTGAATCGTCACGTCGAGCGCCGTCGTCGGCTCGTCCGCGATCAGCAGCTTCGGCTGGCAGGAGATCGCGATGGCGATCATGATCCGCTGCAGCATCCCGCCGCTCAGCTCATGCGGATAACTCTTCATGATCTGCTCCGGCCGGGAGATCCCAACCTGCTCGATCAATGCTAAGGCTCGCTGGCGGGCCTCTTTTTTGTGCAGCTTCAAGTGAAGCACCATCGGCTCGATCAATTGCTCCCCGATCGTCAGCACCGGGTTCAGCGAAGACATTGGCTCCTGAAAAATCATCGCGATTTCATGGCCGCGGATGGCGCGCAGATGGTTTTTGTCGAGCGACAGCAGCTCGGTTTCCCCAAACCGGATCCGGCCGCCGATTTCGACGCCGGCACCGCCCTGCAATAAGCCCATCACCGACATCGCCGTCACGCTTTTGCCGCAACCCGACTCCCCGACGATACAGACGGTTTCCCCCGGCTTGATCCGCAAGCTCACTTCATCAACCGCTTTGATCCGTCCCTCTTCCGTTTTAAAATGCGTGCTCAGCCGGTCTATCTCCAGCAAAGTCGACATCGTTTCTTCACCTACCTGTTCATTTTGGGGTCCAGCACGTCACGCAGACCGTCGCCGAACACATTGATGGCGATCACGGTGGCGAAAATGGACAACCCCGGCGGAATCCATAGCCAAGGATGCTGCTGGAAGTCGATCATGTTGTTAGCGGCATCGATCATATTGCCCCAGGTCGGCGTCGGCGGCATCACGCCCAGCCCGAAGAAGCTGAGCACCGATTCGCTCAAAATCGCCCCGCCGATGTTCAGCGTGGCCATCACGATAATCAACGGCACGAGATTCGGCAACAGGTGATGGACCAGCTTGCGCCGGTCGCGCAGCCCCAGCACCACGGCCGCCTGCATGAACTCCCGCTCCCGCAGGCTCAGCATCTGCCCGCGGATCATTCGCGCCAGTCCCGGCCAGTTCACCAAGCTAAGCATGAGCATAACGATGTACATGCGATAGTTGGTCGGCACCTTCCACTCCGATAACAGCGCCCCGGAGATGAACAGCAGCGGCAAGCCGGGGATCGTTAACAGCAAATCGGCGAGCCGCATGATGATTTGATCCACGATCCCGCGGTAATACCCGGCGATCGCGCCAAGCAGCGTGCCCAGGAAGACGGACAACACCATCGAAGCCAAGCCGACGGTCAGCGAAATGCGACCCGCCTGCAGCACCCGGGTCAACACGTCCCTTCCCAGCTTGTCAGTGCCTAGCCAATGCTGCCAGCTCGGCGGCTTGTTCATCAGCGACATTTGGATTTTGTTATCCGTATACGGCGAGAACAGCGGCCCCAAGAAGCAGGCCAAAAACATGAAAACAACGACAACGAATCCCGACACGGCGAGTTTATTGCGAAGCAGCCGGCGCAGCGACTGACGCCAAAGCGACGGCTTCTTTGCCGCGGCGGCATGGACGGCCGCTTGGCCCGGCTGCGACAGATTTCCTGGAATCGAGTTCATGGTTGTCTACACCCCCTATTGCAACCGGACGCGCGGGTCGGCGATTTGGTACAGCAGGTCCGACAACAGCGTTCCAATCACGGTCAAGATCGCAATCAGCATCGTAAAACCCATCAACAACGGGTAATCCCGGACGGAAAAAGAGGACATGTACAGCTGCCCGATCCCCGGCCAGTTAAAGATCTTCTCAATGATCAACGAACCGCCGAACAAAGCGGGCAGCTCGAAGCCCACCAGCGTGATGGCCGGAAGCAGCGCGTTGCGCAGCGCATGGCGGTACAGCACCTTGCTCTCCTTCAGCCCTTTGGCGCGGGCCGTTCGGATATAATCCTGCTTGATCACGTCGATCATGTTGGTGCGGAAATAACGGGTCAAGGAGCCGACGCCCAGAATCGTCATGACGATCACCGGCAGGGTCATATGGTGAATGACTTCCTTCACGTAGGCCAACCCGGTGGCATTGCTCCCGGTCGTTATCATCCCGCCCGGCGGCAGCCATTTGAAATCGACGGCCAGGATCTTGATGAGGAACAAGCCGATGAAAAAAGACGGCAGCGACATGGCGGCAAAGATCAGTACCAGCACGACCGTGTCGAACCAGGAATACTGCTTGTAGGCCGAAACGACGCCAACGATCACGGCAATGAACCAGGTGAGGAACGTCGATACCGCCGCCAGCAGGAACGAGTTCCAGATATAATCATTGAACAACGACAGCACCGGCTTCTGCTGGGCCAACGAATAGCCGAAGTCGCCGTGAAAAGCATTTTTCATCCAAATGGCGTACCGTTCCAGCACCGGCTTATTCAAACCGTAGATCTCCCGCAGCTCGGCCTTGCGCTCCGGCGTCAGCTTGATGTTGCCGCTGATGAAATCGCCGGGCGTCAGCGCGTACAGGCAGAAGATCAACAGCGAGGCAGCCAGCAGGATCGCCGCCATATAAATCAATCGTTTGGTGATATATGCGCTCATCTCGTCGCACTCCTTAGACAAGCCATCCCCTCGCATGCAAGGCACGCGAGGGGAGCGGCTGATTTTTCGAAGACGAAGGGTTTACTGTTTACCGTTTATTGCAGCGTCCAGTTCGGCAAGCTGGAAGACAGGCCGGTGAACGGGCTGACGGACAGGTTTTGGATGCGGCCGTTATAGGCATATACCGTCTTCTTATAGTTGGTGAAGATGATCGGGAGCTCGTCGTTCAGCAGCTGGAACAGCTCCTTATAGGTCGCCTTGCGCTGCTCGATGTCGCTGGTGCTTAGCGCTTTTTCGTACAGCTCTTTCACCTTCGGATTGTCGTAACCCTTGATTTCCCCGTCGACGAACTGCAGTACGCCGTCCGAAGGGTCGGCCAACATCGGCGTAGAGAAGGATGCCATATCGTAGTCGCCGCCTTCCACTTTCGAAACCAACGCGTTGAAGTCCGCGAACACCTCCGGTTGGAAGTCGACGCCGATCGCGGCGAAATTCTCCGTGGCAACAGCGATAAAGACGTCGGTCTGGGCACTCTTGGACCCGAGGTAATGAAGGGTCAGCTTCTTGCCGTCTTTCTCGCGGATCCCGTCCGCGCCTTTGGCCCAACCGGCTTCGTCCAGCAGTTGATTGGCTTTGTCCGGATCATAGGCATATGCGTTGATTCCTTCTTCCGTGTAAGCCCAGGAGATCGGCGAAGCCGGAATGTTAGCGACTTCCCCGGCGCCTTGGTTCGCTTCGACATAGATGCTTTGACGGTCCAAACCGTAAGTTAACGCCTGGCGGACGCTCTTATCATTAAGCGCTTCATGCTCCAAATTCAATTGCAGATAACCGTAAGTGCTTGGCGTATACGGCAGGATGTTGACGAAGCCCATGCTTTTCAGCTTATCGATGTTTTCGGTCGTCGCGCTGAAGGATGCATAATCCACTTCGCCCGTCTCCAGATACTGCCATACGTCGCCTTCGGATGTTTTATAGATAAACTTCTCGGTTTTTGGCTTACCCGCATAGTAGTAAGGGTTGGCGACATAACGCACCTCTTGTCCCGGAATGAACTTCTCCAGCACGTACGGCCCGTTGCCGACCGGCTTCTCGTGCAGCTTCTTGATGTAATCCAACTGCCCGAACTTGTAGTCCTTACCGTAGTAAGCCTTGGACAACACGTCGCTGCCAAGCAGCACCAGCGCCGTCGCATTCGGCTGCTCGAGCGTTACCGACACGGTCTGCGGATCTTTGACGGCGATGCCGGAAATGCTGTTGGCTTTCCCTTCCTTATAAGCTTCGCCGCCAACGATATGTAGCGTTGGGATTTGGGAATCCCCGTCGTAAGCCTTATCGTGGAGCAACGTCCAGGTAAAAACCACGTCGTCCGCGGTCATTGGCGAACCGTCGCTGAACTTCAAATCCTTACGCAGATGGTACGTATACGTCAGCTGATCCTCGGAGACCTCCCAGCTCTCGGCGAGGCCCGGTGCCGGCAGCCCTTTGTCTTCCACCGTCACCAGAGGCGTGTACAGCAGTGACGAGACGTTGCCGTCATACCCGCTCTGCTGGAAATACGGCGTAAACGCGCCGCTCGGGTCGGTCAATCCGACGATGATCGTATCGGTACGCCCTTTGGCAACCGCCGGCAATTTGGACATATCGCCAGCCGGAATGAACTGCAGCTCGCCTCCGGCCGCCGTACCCGCGTTGTTTCCGCCGGCCTCGCTCTGGCTGTTCCCGGACTGAGCCGATGCCGGTTCCGCTCCCTGCGCGGCATTGTTGCCTCCGTTCCCCCCGCAAGCCGCCAACAGCAGTGCCACGGACAAGAATGAGGTCATCAGTGCGGTGATTCGTTTTTTCTTCATTTGCATGGTTCTTTCCCTCCGATTTGCCTTTTTTTAGGTGAAACTTTACAATAGACGTTAATTCCGATAAGTTAAGTGGTGTTTTAATGCTCCTATTATACGAAAGGGTATCGGTTCTGTAAATAGAGAACTTGTTATTCTTTCTTTATTCAGAGAAATGAATATTCATGACAGCATAAAAAAACGACCCCGCCGCCGTTCGCACGGTGCGGAATCGTTATGACCGCCATTTCTGGCGTGATTTAGTTTACGATATAATCGACCAGTTTCCGATGCATCACGTCCAGCATTTCCGGACGCAAGCTGTATTCGGACACCGCTTCCCCATCGAAATGGGCTCGGATAAAACCGCCGCTGCGCAGCTTGGACACATGATCGTGCGTTATCCCTTTGGACAGCTTCAAATGACGAACGATTTCCGTGAACGTTCGGGGACCGCCGCTCAAATAACGCAGGATTTTCAGCCGGCTCTGCTCGGCCAGCGCCCGAATCATTCGGTATTCGTGGGGAGGAAAATCCGTTTCGCCGCCCAAATAGATCCGTGCCGAATAGTGGCACAGCGTGATTTTGCCAAAGTGATAGATGACGTTCATTGGTTGAAAATGGTATTGCGGCACAAGGACCAACTTCTCCAACCCTTCCTTCGGCATAAACGTCAAACCGTTGGTCGTCCGTTCGATAAACGCCAACGGCTCGGCATATGCCAGCTCGGCCGTCCGTTCATTGGCTTCGGAACGCAGCGCGCCGATCACCTCCGGCTCCAGCTTGCGGAAATACTGCTCGTGCCAGCCGGATAACACCGTCAAGGTACGGGAGCGGAATTGCCCCATGTCCTTCGGGAACTGCTGGCTGTACTCCGCGATCAACTCATACAAATCCCCCGGCGTCTTCGCCTCCAGCCAGGCCAGAAACTCCTCGGGCGACGCCCCGTCCGGGCACAGATAGGCAAGCAAATACGTGATTTTCCAATCGCCGTCCACTTCCATGTCTCCAAGAATGGAGGCGAACTCCGGCGTGATCCGCTTTAAGGTATCCTTCACCCATGCCGGGGTCAGGTCGATCTTCTTATGCGATTTGCGGCATATCATCGTATGTAGACTGCTGAGCAGCTCGTACCGGGGTTCAAATGCGACATCCACGCGGTAATCCAATCTCTCACGCCCCTTTCTCTCCCCCTATTATAACTTGCTCCCCCCCGGTTCAGGCAAAACAAGATTTCGGGCGCAAAAAAAAGAACCTGAGGTTCTCACCTCAAGCTCTCTACTAACTCACCGTACGCGGCCGCTCCAGCCGGCTGATGCCGGGAATGTGCAGCGTGGACCACTCCGGCCGCAGATGGTCGACGTTGGCGACGACCACGGTCATATCGTCGTGGATGACGTTCTTCTGGTACCGGATGACGGACTCCAGCAGGCAATCGGCGATCTCTTGCGGCTCCTCGGCCTGGATCTCCTGGATCAGCCGCTTGATCCACAGCTCCTTGTTAACTGCCGGTCCCGGCGCATCGTAAATGCCGTCGGTCATCATGATCAGCGTATCTCCCGGATACAGCTGGACGGACACCAGATCGACTTCGATATCCTGGATAATGCCGATCGGCAAATTGCTGGCCGTGACCGGGATCACCTCCTGGCCTCGCTTGATGAAGCTTGGCGACGAGCCGATCTTCATAAACGTCGTTCGGGCCGTGTACTGGTCGATCAACGCCATGTCGACCGTCGCATACACCTCGTCCGGCGAGCGCAGCATCAGAATCGAGTTCACCGATTTGATCGCCAGCGTCTCCTCCATGCCGGACTGCAGCAGCTGCTCGAGAATGTTCAGCGCCGTGCTGCTCTCCAGCCGCGCGCGCTCCCCGTTGCCCATGCCGTCGCTGATCGCCACGGCGAACGTGCCGTTGCCGAGCTCCTTGGCGCTGAAGCTGTCGCCCGAGAGCATGTCGCCGCCTTTTGCGGTGCCGGCGACCCCCGTCGTGATCTCGAAAGCTTTGGCCGAGCCGAAGGTCACGGTCGATAGGCCTTCTTTGCCGCCATGCAGCGTTTCGTTCATCACCGCGATATGCTCGCCCAATATATCCGACAGAAGCGGTGCGATGATCTTCCGGCATTCATCGAAACCGCGGGTGTACGCATGTACGATCTCAATCTCCACGTTGCCATGGTCCAGACTGACGATGTCGATGCTGTGAATGGACAGGCCCATTTTTTCGAGCGCCTCGCGGATTTGTTCCTCCTGCTTATACATAGCTTGTCCTTCGCGCTGGATTTCCCGGGCCAGGTCCTCCATGACCTGCGAGACGCCCGAGAGCTGCTCGGCCACCAGCTGGCGGCTGTCGTAAATTTGCCGTTTCCAATGCAGATCATGCTGATACAAATCGTATTCGTGCTTCATAATGTCCAGCACTTGGTCGGTTTTCGCGCACAGCTTGCCCCATCTTGGCGGAAGCTCGGCGACTTGGATGTCCGGCTTCTCCTCGATCGCCGTCATCATCTCCGTCATCAGCTTGTACGTTTGATAGAATCGCCCGTCCCAGCACGTATTCTTGCGGAAGCAAGTGGCGCAAGCCCCCTCGGTCACTGCGTTCATGAAATGGTCGATCTCCTCGCCGCGTTTGGCGATTTCCCCGGTGCTGGACACCTGTCCGAAGCTGCGCGCCAGCTGCTTGAAGACTTGGGAGAACTGCGCCACCCGACCGGCCGTAATGTCGCGTACCCGTTTGGCGTATTCATGCTGCGTTTTGGCATGCTCCTGCGTGCCGGGCACGTATTTGGCAATGATTTGGACCGTTTTTTTGGGGGTCAACAGAAAGAGCAGAACTGCAGCGCAGCTCTCCCAAGTGGAGGACATTACGTCCGCCGGACCGGCGATGTAGATCGACAGGATCGACGAGCCGAGCAGCATGCCGAACCCGACGGCCCATTTGCGCCCTTCCCGCAGCATCCCGGCTAGCATCCCGGAGAACGCCAGCAAGCTCATCTGGTACAAGGCTGACGTGTCCGCCAGGCTTAGGATCAGTCCGGTAATCACGCCGACCGAAGCCCCCAATGGCGCACCGCCCGCTAATGCGAACAGAAGGATTAAGTATCTCGACAGCACGTGCTCGGCCGATAACCCTTGAATTTCCCACCCGACCGTTCCGGTCATGACCGAGGCCAACAGGATGACCAGACAGAGGATTTCCTCGCCCCGCAGCTGGTAATGCTTCTTCCGGTACGTAAACACCGGGACGGCCTGGATGAAGACGAGCGTCAGGACGAAGCTCAGCAACGCGTCCATCACGGTCATGGCCAGCGCGTACCAGGTCAGCGAAGGGCCGATCACCGCCCCAAACATGCCGACGAAAAACGTGCTCGTGAACACCATGATCGGAGCATAGGAGAGATCCGCCCGTTCAAACGTCTCCAAGCCCTTTTGCAACAGGTAGAAGATCAGCAGCTCCACGGCGATTTCCACGGCATGGAGATGCGCATCCGGCGTCAGCAGCGCCCCTCCGACCATCGCTGCCCCCGCGATCCAGGCGATGTCCCGCCGCATAAACAGGATCACCGCAAAAAACGCGACGGCAAATGGAGCCAGCTCGTCCAATATCGTCGCACGGCCCAGCAGGAAGCTCATCACGAGGAGCAGTCCGTTCCACTTGTTAACCGCGAACAGCCGCCCGGCACGCCGAATGACCGGCTGGTCCAGCAGTATGCTCCGCCACGCTCCCTTGTCCCATGCCTTCGCCTTTCTCATCCCTGGAAACAGGGTGACATTCCACTTGTTCAACATCCTGGCACCGCCTTTTCCAAATTAGTAAGGTATGTCCCATTATAGGAGGCTAGAACGTGAAAGTTTGTCAGATACCGGAGTACAGGCCAAAGAAATTTCCGACAAATTGAGAGCGGGCGCCGACACGGCGCGAATGCATGCCCCCCATAGCGATGGACCGCCTTAGGGGTTTCTATGTTCGCATCGGAGATCACGGGCTTTGTTAGCGAAAGGCGGCAGTTCCGGCGCGCTCCTCGTAAAAAACCGTAAGAACCTGTCGGCAAAAAGCCCAGAGGCGACAAAAGATGCTTTAGAGGAGATTCAAAAATCATCTTTTGAAGATTTCATTGTGAATAGGCAACGCAAGATAAAACATCATGAAATCGCAAGAAAAACTTCATCCTACGGCGGTCTGTCTTCTGTGAATGTTCATCGATCAAGTTTTTCTTATCACGAAGCGGACCAAGAAGTTAATTCGACTTCGAATCTTGAATTCCGCCGCACAACAAAACAAAAAACCGCAGGCGAGCGAACCGCCTACGGTGGGTTTGATCAGTTGAATTTTCAGGGATTACATTCGTTTGGCTCCGCGTCCTCCGCGTTTGCCTTCCGTATTCTTCTTCAACGAAGAGATGCGCTCCTCGCTATCCTTCAGGAAACGGGAAACTTTATCTTCGAAAGAAGCTTTGTTGGCTGGGGGCTTGAAAGAACGTCCTCCCCGGTCTCGGTTAAATCCGCCGCCCGGACGGTCTCCGTCTCTTCCGCTTGGCCGGTCCGGTCTCGGTGCGCGAGGCGGTCTGGCTTCGGCCGGTTTGTCAACAGCCTGCTTGATGGAAAGTCCGATCTTGCCGTCCTTATCGACATTGATCACCTTGACGGTAACCGTATCGCCGATCTTCAGATGATCGTTGACGTCTTTCACGTAATTGTCGGCGATCTCCGAAATGTGAACGAGACCCGTGACACCTCCTGACAGATCCACAAATGCTCCGAAATGCGTGATGCCTGTCACTTTTCCTTCTAACTTGGTGCCCACTTCAATTGCCATAAAATAAAATGATCCTCCCTTAAAAATATACAGCCAGGCCTCGAAATCATGACTGCGGTGATTTGATTATACCGAATGACGGATACAAGGTCAACAGACGGATGTCCCTTCAACCCGCATGGGGTCAGTCATTTCCGGCTTCGGACTCGGATACCCGGACCGGGATTTCGCCCGGTTTGTAAAGACCATATTTCTTCATGGCAATTTGTCCGATGTACTCGGGGTCGTTTAGTCGGTTTATTTCATATTTGAGCTGGTTCAAATCCTGCTCGCTGGCCGTTTTGGCGGCTTGCCGTTCGGCCAACTGCTGCGATTTGCCGCCGATATCCCCAGCTTGGGAGATAAACGTGTACCCGGCCCAGCCCATGAACAGGACCATGAATCCCATCCAGAGCCGCAGCCTGCGCTTTGCGAAAGCAGATCCGTTTCCGGAGGACTGACTTTTGTTCGATGTATTCGGATTTGTCGGCACTTCGCGCATCAGGGCACCTCCCGGCATTATTCCTTGTTGAACCAGCGTAATAGACGCAAAACGCGCTCCCGCCACACAGCCGCCCAGCGCCGGATCTTGTCCCATCCTTGCGGAATCCGAAGCCTTGTCCATATAGGCCTAAATGCCCATACGAGCAGCTTCCAGATCGGCAATAAGGTCACCCGGCCCAGGAAAAGCAGCACGATCCAAACGAATCCGAGCAGGACGCGGATCATTTTGACCAGCCATTGTAACGGAGCGATGATGAAAATCTCGATCATTCGTACGATAAAACGATAAATGGAGTTAACTATCCTCATTAACATTAACACAAAACGCTCCGTGATAACACTGAGGAACAAAAAATAAATCCAAATGCCTAGAAATAGGCCTAAGAAAACATAGAACCTTAGTTCCCCGTGGTTGCTGTGGTACAACGTGCGGAATACGAACAAGGCGGCAGCCAACCAGTAGAGCAAGTCGAGGGCGTGGACGCTCCAGCGGGGAAACCGGAGTTGTCCCGAGATGACGCGATAACTGTCAAAGGCGATGCCCATGATCCCCCCGGAGGCCAGCATCCAGAGCAGGGTCGCCCATTGCGTCTCTAAATTCATCGGAACAGCTTGCCGAGCAGGCCCTTACCGGACGAATTCGAGCCCGGATCCAAATACGACAGCGAGTTCACCGTACCCTCGATGCTGACCAGTCCCTGCTCCAGGTTCAGGTTTTTGATATGTAAATTCTGCCCTCGGATCGTCAGATGCCCTAGCTCGGTCTGAAGCAGGAACTCCTCGCTGTCGAAGCTTTCCACATTGAGGACCCCCGAAATGTCCAGCAGCTTGCGGTTTAGCAGATGCAGCTCCTGATGCTTAGCTTTATTGGGTTCGACCATGGCATGTACCCCTCCTTCTTATCCCTAGCTTATGGACGAAAAATCGGCTTTAGAACAAGTTCCTTTCGGCCCATAACGTGATCTTCTTTACTGCCCCAGGAAATCGCTTTCAACTACGATGAAAAGGAAGAGATTTACATTCGTTATTGGAGGCGAAGCAAGATGCGTCAGGAATTTTCGAATGGATCCGATCCCGATCAAAAATATCGCCGGGAGACCGACGCGCTAGGGCCTATGGCCATCCCGGCAGAGGTATATTACGGCATTCATACGGCGCGGGCGATGGAGAATTTTCCGGTCAGCGGGCGTCCGGCCCATCCCCGGCTGATCGAAGCGATCGCCGTCGTCAAGAAAGCGGCGGCGCGGGTCAACGGCAAGCTGGGCCTGATCCCGGCAGAAGTGGCGGGAGCGATTGAGCGGGCGTGCGACGAGATCGCCCGCGGCGCCTTGGCGGATCAGTTCGTCGTCGATGCCCTGCAGGGCGGCGCGGGGACGTCCACGCATATGAACGTCAACGAGGTGGTCGCCAATTTGGCGATCGAACGGCTGGGCGGATCCAAAGGCGACTATCGGCTCGTCCATCCGCTGGACCACGTCAACCGCTGCCAATCGACCAACGACGTGTATCCCACCGCGCTGCGAATCGCGGCCATCCGGCTGCTGCGCCCGCTCAGCGAGGCTTACGCTTCCCTGCAGGAAGCGCTGCAGGAGAAGGAGCAGGAATTCGCGGACGTGCTGAAGCTAGGGCGCACGCAGCTCATGGATGCCCTGCCGATGATGGCCGGCCAGGGGTTCGGCGCTTACGCCAAAGCGGTCGCCCGCGACCGGTGGCGGTTGTACAAGGCCGAAGAGCGGCTGCGCGAGATTCATCTCGGCGGCACGGCGATCGGTACCGGGTTGGACGCGCCCAAGGCCTACGTCTTCCAGGTAACCAACACGCTGCAGGAGTTGACCGGGCTCGGCCTGGCGCGCAGCGAATTCCCCATGGACGGGACGCAGAACATGGACGTCTTCGTCGAAGTGTCCGGGCTGCTGAAAGCGGCAGCCGTGACGTTGGTTAAGATCGCCGGCGACCTGCGGCTGCTGGCGTCCGGCCCCGCCGGGGGCATCGGCGAATACGCGCTGCCCGCCGTCCAGGCCGGCTCGTCGATCATGCCGGGGAAGGTGAACCCCGTCATGGCGGAGATGGCCGGCCAGACGGCCATGCGGGTGATCGCGAACGACGCCGCGATCACTTGGGCCGCCGCCGGCGGCCAGCTCGAACTGAACGCGTTTGGCCCGCTGATCGCCGATTCCCTGTTGGAATCGCTCGAGATCCTGGGGCGGGCCGTCCCGCTGTTCGAGCAGCGCTGCATTCGCGGCATCGCCGTCAACGAGAGCGTATGCCGCGAGCATCTGCGGCGCTCCACCGTGCTGGCCACCGCGCTGGTCCCGCATCTCGGCTACGAGGCGGCCGCCGAGATTGCCGGGATCGCCCGGCGCGAAGGGCTGACGGTGGAGCACGTCGCCGTGGAAGGCGGCTGGCTCACCGCCGAGCGCGCCGCCGCCATCCTGAATCCGCTGCAAGTGACGAAGCCGGGCATCCCCGGCGAATAAAAGGGGGAGCGCGAGATGAGCCTGAACGCGACGCCGCGCGGGGAGCGGACGCATATTGCCGTCTTCGGCCGCACGAACGTGGGGAAATCGAGCGTGGTCAACGCTTTGACCGGGCAAGAGACCGCCGTGGTCTCGCCGGTACGGGGAACGACCACCGATCCGGTGTACAAAGCGATGGAGCTGCTGCCGCTGGGGCCGGTGGTGCTGATCGACACCGCCGGTCTGGATGACGAAGGGATGCTTGGCGAGTTGCGCAAGCAAAAAACGCGGGAGTTGATCCACCGCGCCGACCTCGCCTTGCTGGTGATCGACGCCTTGGCGGGAGCCGACGACTTTTACCGGGAGCTGCTCGGCGAGCTGAGGCAGCGGAACATCCCGGTCGTAGGCGTGCTGAACAAGGTCGATACGCTCTTGGATGCCGGTGCGGAGGCGGCCGCGCTTGCCGAAGCGAAAGCGCAGCTGGGCCTGGAATGCGTGGCGTTCAGCTCTTTTGACGGCCGCGGCGTGCCCGAGCTGAAGCGGGCGATCGTGGCGGCCCTTCCGCACGAGGAGGAGCGCTTCCGGCTCGTCGGCGACCTTGTCGCGCCGGGCGATCTCGTCGTGCTGGTCGTACCGATCGACAAAGCCGCGCCCAAGGGCCGGCTGATCCTACCGCAGCAGCAAACGATCCGCGACCTGCTCGAGAGCGACGCCATCGCCGTCGTGACGAAGGAGCACGAGCTCAGGGCGACGCTGGAGCGGCTCGGTACTAAGCCGCGGCTCGTCGTCACTGACTCGCAGGTCTTCCTCAAGGTTGCCGCCGACACGCCGAGGGACGTGCCCCTGACCTCGTTCTCCATCCTGTTCGCCCGGCATAAAGGCGACTTAAATGAGCTGGTCCGGGGCGCACGGGCCATTGATCGGCTCAAGGACGGGGACCGCGTCCTGATCGCAGAGGCCTGCACGCACCATCAGCAGTCCGACGACATCGGCACCGTCAAAATCCCGCGCTGGTTACGCCAGTCCACGGGCAAGCAGTTGCAGATCGAGCATGTCTCCGGTTACTCCTACCCGCCGGACCTGGCCCGTTACGCGCTAATCGTGCACTGCGGCGCCTGCATGCTTAACCGCCGCGCCATGCTGCACCGCCTCGGCGAAGCCCAAGCGGCCGGCGTCCCGATCGTCAACTACGGCGTGCTGATCGCCTACCTTCACGGCGTGTTCCCTCGCGCCATCGAGCTCTTCCCTTCCGCCGTGATGGCGTGGGAGGAAGCGGACCGGGAGCCACATTGAGGGAATCCAGGGAATGAGCTAGCTAGGAGGCGACCCGAACCGAAACTCTAACGCTTGTCAACAACGCTATTTGCTCCAAAATGGGGGATTTCAAAATGTAACGCTTATGGGAGAGCTTATTTGCCTGATTTACCTCGGAAACGAGGCCATTCTGTCCAAATAAGCTCGCTGATAAGCGTTAGAAATAAAACTCCCCTCGTTTAGCCCCAATAAGCATTCTGGCAAGCGTTAGCCTGGGTTCCTGATGGATGTGGTTAGCTAACGGACGGGGTGACGGAAGATGGGTCATCCTATCGACGCCAAAAAAGCCTTCAATGTCCGCCAATAAAGGCGGTGTTGAAGGCTTTTTATCTTACGAACCCTGCCGCGTAATCCTAGAACCGCAAATCCCGCTCGCCTTCCTGGATACGCTGCAGGCGGTTGATCGTCGCATCGCGGGCGGACGCTTTGGGGATGCGGCGGAGGTTGTTTTTGATCAGCGTCGCCCCCATTTCCCGGGATTCGTCATCCCCGTAGTCCAGCAAATACTCCTGCAGGGTGAGCAGGGCGTTCGGATGGCAGACGTTGTGGATTTGGCCCGATTTGGCCAGGCGCATAAAACGGTCGCCCGTTCGGCCTTCGCGGTAACAAGCGGTGCAGTAGCTCGGAATATAGCCGTCCCGGCACAGCGACTTGATCATCTCCAGCGGCGAGCGGTGATCGCCGACCTCGAACTGCGCGGTATCACCGCCCGGGTTCGCTCTGCCCTCGCCTCCGTACGTGTCCATATATCCGCCGACGCCGGTGCATGAACCCGCGCTGATCTGAGAGATCCCCAGCTTGATCACTTCGTCGCGGAATTCCGAGTCTTCGCGGGTGGACAGGATCATGCCCGCATAAGGGACCGCCAACCGCAGCACGGCCACGATTTTCTTGAACTCGTGATCGTTCACAAGATACGGGAAGCTGTTCAGGTCGACGCCGTCCGCCGCCCGCAGGCGCGGGACGGAAACCGTGTGCGGCCCGCAGCCGAACGTTGCTTCCAGGTGCTCGGCATGCATCAGCATGGCGATCGTTTCGTATTTGTGATCATATAATCCGTACAATACCCCAACGCCGACGTCGTCGATGCCGGCCCGCATCGCCCGGTCCATCGCCGTCGTATGCCAGTCGTAATCGCGTTTCGGCCCTTTTTGGTGCATGCGGCTATAGGTCGGACGGTGGTACGTCTCCTGGAACAGGATGTACGTACCGATCCCGACGTTCGCCAGCTTGCGGTAATCCTCCACCGTCGTCGCGGCGATGTTGACGTTAATGCGGCGGATGCTTCCGTTATCGACTTTCACGGAGTAGATGGTTTCGATACATTCGAGAATGTAATCGATCGGGCAATGCTCCGGATCTTCCCCGGCCTCCAGCGCCAGCCGCTTGTGCCCCATTTGCTGCAGCACCTCGACTTCCCGGATCAGCTCCTCCCGGTTTAAACGCCGCCGAACCATGCTCTCGTTGGACTGCTTATAGCCGCAGTACTCGCAGTTGTTTACGCAGAAGTTGCTAACGTACAAAGGGGCAAACAGCACGATCCGATTCCCGTAAATTCGTTCCTTCACCTCGCGTGCCGCATGGTAAATCTCTTCCAACAGCACATCGTCCTCCACGTTCAACAGGACGGCGGCTTCCGCCGCGGTAATGCCTTTGGCGGTCCGGGCACGCTCCAGAATAGCCAGCACCTTCTTGCGGTCGCGGGCCAGCTGCGACCCGTAAGCGAGCGCCGATACGATGGTTTCATCCCGGATGAAATCCGCCGCCTCCCATTGATCTGACCTGCTCATCCCAATCCCTCCCTGTAAGATGCCCTCGTCACTTCTTAAGCCCCTTCGAGACTGTTTGGACAACGCAACGTTCAACACGCAGCGCATCACGCATTTCGCACAGCGACTAACAGCTAATAGCGGGAGCGCACCAAATAGTGCGTATGCAAGTACATATGGCTCTTGTGGCTGTTCGGCTCCTCCAAAAACTCGCGGTAAATCTGCTGGATATTCGGGTTCTTATGCGATTTGCGGATCGCGGACGCCTCGTCCTCGTCGTAAATCGCTTTGGCCCGTTCCGCCTTCACGTCGAGCGTGTCCCGCAGGCTCGCTCCCACGATCGGCTGCCCGCCGCCGCAGATGCAGCCGCCCGGGCACGCCATAACCTCGATAAACTCGTATTGGCGCTGGCCCGATTGAATCATCGACATCAGCTTCCGCGCGTTGGCCAGCCCATGCACGACGGCGGTGCGGATCACGCGGCCGTCCGGCAGCTCCACCGCCGTCTCCTTGATGCCGTCCATCCCCCGCACGGAGGTATATTCCACCGTCTCTAGCTCCTCGCCGGCCACCAGCTCGAACACCGTTCGCAGCGCGGCCTCGGCCACCCCGCCGGTCGCCCCGAAGATCACGCCGGCCCCCGACGCTTCGCCAAATGGATTGTCGAACGTCTCGCCGCGCAAGCCGGCGAAGTCAATGCCCGCTTCCTTGATCATCCGGGCGATCTCCCTTGTCGTCAGCACGTAATCGACGTCCTGCATCGACTCGCTGGCCAGCTCCTCGCGCTGCCCTTCGAACTTCTTCGCCGTGCACGGCATGATCGACACGACGACGATGTTCCCCGGATCGATCCCCATCGTTTGGGCGAAGTAGCTCTTAATCATCGCCCCTTCCATCTCATGCGGCGACTTGCAGCTCGACAGGTTATCCAGCATATCCGGGAAGTAATGCTCCACGAACTTCACCCAACCCGGACAACAGGATGTCATCAGCGGCAGGTTCTTTCCGGTCGCCAAACGATGTACCAGCTCGGTCCCTTCCTCCATGATCGTTAAGTCGGCGGCAAAATCGGTGTCGAACACCTTGTTAAAGCCAAGCCGTCGCAGCGCGGCCACCATCTTGCCCGTCACGCGCGTGCCGACCGGCATCCCGAACTCTTCGCCCAAGGCAACGCGGACCGCCGGGGCGGTTTGGACAACGACGAATTTATGCGGATCGGCGATCGCCTGCCACACGTCGTTGATATTCTCCCGCTCTTGAAGCGCGCCGACCGGACATGCCATGATGCATTGCCCGCAGTTGACGCAGACCGATTCGCCGATCGGGCGACCCAAAGCCGGGCCGATGACCGTGTCGAATCCCCGGTTCATGAACCCGATCGCCCCCACGGTTTGCACCTCTCCGCAAACGGCAACGCAGCGGCCGCACAGCAGGCATTTGGAGGTGTCGCGCACGATAGACGGCGACGAGAGGTCGACCGTCGACCGCGCTTTGCTCCCCGCATACCGCACGTCGCGCACGCCGATCTGATTCGCCACCTCCTGCAGCTCGCAGGTCCCGCTGCGCAGGCAAGAGGTGCATTCCCGGTTATGGTCCGACAGGATCAGCTCGACCGTCGTTTTGCGGGCTTTCCGCACCCGCGGCGAATTCGTCCGAATCCGCATGCCGTCTTCGGCCACCAGCGTACAGGAAGCGATCAGGCGGGGGCCCGACTCCACCAGACAAACGCGGCAGCTGGACGGGTGGTTCATCCCCTGCAGATGGCAAAGGGTAGGAATGTGAATGCCTAATCCACGGGCCGCCTGAAGCACCGTCGTTCCCTTCGGCACCTCCGTTTCCATCTCATCAATCCATAGTTTCACGGTATCCAACATAGAGTTCTCCCCCCTTTAGCTCTTATAGATCGCCGCGAATTTGCAGCTGTCGAAGCAGATTCCACACTTAATGCACACAAGCGGATCGATCATATGCGGCTCCTTCACCTTACCCGTGATCGCTCCCGTCGGGCATTTCCGGGCGCAGAGGCTGCAGCCCTTGCATTTCTCCGCATCGATCGTATACGTAATCAGCGAGCGGCAAACGCCGGACGGACATTTCTTGTCGACCACATGGGCGATATACTCGTCGCGAAAATACTTCAGCGTGGACAACACCGGATTCGGCGCCGTTTGGCCGAGTCCGCAAAGCGAAGCCGCCTTGATTTGCTCGGACAACTCCTCCAGCGCATCCAAGTCCTCCATCGTGCCTTTGCCTTCCGTGATTTTCTCCAAAATCTCCAGCAGGCGTTTCGTGCCGATCCGGCATGGCGCGCATTTGCCGCACGATTCGTCGCGCGTAAAGTCGAGGTAATATCGAGCTACGTCAACCATGCACGTCTCTTCGTCCATCACCAGCATGCCGCCCGAGCCCATCATCGAACCCAAGCTCAGCAGCGTATCGTAATCAATCGGGCGATCGAGATGCTCGCTCGTCAGGCAGCCCCCTGAAGGACCGCCGGTCTGCACCGCTTTGAACGCCTTGCCGCCGGGAATCCCGCCGCCGATCTCGTAAATGACCTCGCGCAGCGTAATGCCCATCGGCACTTCCACCAGCCCGGTGTTAACCACCTTGCCGCCCAAGGCGAAGACCTTGGTACCTTTGCTTTTTTCCGTCCCGATGCCTGCATACCACGAAGCGCCTTCCAGCAAAATAATTGGCACATTAGCCAGCGTCTCCACGTTATTGATCACCGTCGGCTGACCCCATAACCCGCTGACGGCCGGGAACGGCGGTTTCGGGTTCGGCATGCCGCGCTTGCCTTCGACGGAGTTCATGAGCGCCGTCTCTTCGCCGCAGACGAACGCCCCCGCTCCCAGGCGGACGCTGATGTCGAAGGAGAAACCACTGCCGAACAAATCCTCGCCCAGCAGCCCGTAATCGCGGGCCTGCCGAATCGCCGCCTGCACGCGCTTCACGGCGATCGGATACTCCGCCCGGACGTAGATGAAGCCGTGATTCGCCCCGATGGCGTAGCCGGCGATCGCCATGCCTTCCAGCACGGAGTGCGGGTCGCCCTCGAGGATCGAACGGTCCATGAACGCGCCCGGGTCGCCTTCGTCGGCGTTGCAGATCATGTACTTTTGCCCCGTCCGCTGCTTCGCGGCCGTCTCCCACTTGATCCCGGTCGGGAACCCGCCGCCGCCGCGCCCGCGCAAGCCCGCTTCCTTCACCTCGGTTACGACCTGCGCCGGCTCCATGGTCGTAAGGACTTTATGCAGCGCCTTATACCCGTTCATGGCGATATACTCGTCGATATCCTCCGGATCGATCGTGCCGCAGTTCCGCAGGGCGATCCGCTGCTGCTTGCGGAAGAAGTCGACTTCATGCAGCGGCTTGATCCGCCCATCCTCCTCCAGCGACTGCTGATAGACGAGCCGCTCGACGATTTTACCCTGAAGCAGGTGCTCGTCGACGATCTCCGCCACGTCTTTCACCTTCACCCGGCTGTAGAACACCTCCTCCGGGTAAATGATCACGACCGGCCCCAGCTCGCATAGACCAAAGCAGCCGGTGCGCACGACATCGATTTTGTCCTGTATCCCTTGACTGGCTACTTCTTTCTCAAAGGCCTCCGCGATCAGCATGGAGTCCGAGGAGGTACAGCCCGTGCCGCCGCAGATCATGACGGATCGAAGGGCCACGCCGCCATCGTCAGGCCCGGTTTGGCCGAGTTTACGGCGAACCAGCCGGCTTAACTGCGCCGTACGGATGCTCTCAAGATCCAACATCGTTTTCATCGTTCCACCCTCCCTTCTAATGCGTCTCCGCAGGCGTGCGCATCGGCTTCAGAATTTTCGGTATTTCGTTTGGCGTCAGCCGGCCATGCACTTTCTCCCCGATCGTCATGACCGGCGCCAAACCGCATGCTCCCAAGCAGCGGGTGGCGTCCAACGTGAATTTTCCGTCGGCCGTCGTCCCCTGGACCGGAACGTTCAACTCCTGGCTCAAGCGGTCCAACACACCTTGGGCGCCCTTAATGTAACAAGCGGTGCCCATGCAGACGCGGATGACGTGCTCTCCCTTCGGCTCCAGCGAGAAAAACGAATAAAACGTGGCTACCCCGTAAATTTCGGCCATCGGCATTTCCAGCTCCCGGGAAACGATTTGCAGCGCTTCTTCCGGCAGATAGCCGTACAAATCCTGAATTTCGTGCAGCACCGGGATCAACGCGCCCGGCAGCAAGCGAAACTGATCGATTATTTCCCCAACCCGGGTCAGCCGTTCCTGGTCCCCCGCACAACGGCAAGTCTCTTCCATCTTTGCATCCTCTCCCTTCATCGTCCGGCCATATTCCCTAGAGCAGCGGACTTTCATGCTTCAGCTTCAGCCGATCCCAGCGCCGGTTGACTTCTTCCTCAAACGCATCCAGCAGTTCCGGGTCATGCAGCATGTGCTTCGTCTTGCCCATCAGCTTCAGCCATTCCTGCGGCGAAATCCGGTTGTTCTTCGCTTCCGGATTGTAGGTGATGTTCGTCACCCCATGCTCGATTTCATACAGCGGGAAGAAGCAGGAATCCACGGCCGTTTTGAGAATTTTCGTACCGAGCTGGTCCTCGGATCGCCAGTTCAGTGGACAAGTGCTGAGCACCTTCCCGTACACCAGACCTTCATGCTGCGCGTACCACTGCGCCTTGGCCGCCTTCGTGATCAGGTCCTGCGGGAAGGCTTCCGCCCCGGTGAACACGTACGGGATGTTCGTCGCCGCCATAATCTGCGGCGTATCCTTGTGGTGGAACGCTTTCCCTTTCTGCGCCTTCCCTACGCCGGACGTGCTGGTCTGATGGCCCAGCGGCGTGGAGTAGGAGAGCTGGGAGCCGGTGTTCATATACCCTTCGTTGTCGTATTCCAAAATGATCATCTTGTGGTTCCGCAGCGCCGATCCGATCGCCGGCCCCATCCCGATGTCCATCCCGCCGTCACCGGTCACCATGATAAAGGTGACGTTGTCCGAGACGTCGATCTCGCCGCGGCGCTTCCGTTCCCAGAACGCCTCGACGACGCCGGCTACGGTCGCAGCCCCGTTTTGGAACAGATTGTGGATGAACGTTTGCTTATGCGAGGTGTAGGGGTAGCCGGCCGTAACGACGTACGAGCAGCCGGTCTGGAACAACGTGACGACATCGCCTTCAATGCCCTTGTAAAACAACTCCAGCGAAGAGATCGCGCTGCAGCCCGGACAAGCGCCGTGTCCCGGCGCCAACCGCTTCGGCTTGGCCGTCAGGCTGCGCAGCGGCGGCAGCTTCACCTTCAGCTTGCCGGTCGCCTCGTCCGGCGCGACCTGAATCAACCCGCTGTTAAAGGCGTCCCCTTGCTGCGGCGTCAAAATCGGTCTCAGCTGATGCACCGGATCGCCGGGCACCTGACCGAAATAATCGAAGGGCACCGCGGCCTTGCCCTGGTTCATCGCCTCGATGGCCAAATCAAAGAACGCTTCCGCTTCGTCCGGATAGAAGTCCTTGCCGCCCAGGCCAAATACGCGAGACAGGACGATCGTTCGATTGTCCGGATCCAGCTTCAGCGCGGAGCGGATTTCATGCGTCATATTGCCGCCTTTGCCGCCGTAGGAATCGGCGCGTTCCCCCACCACCAGCGCTTTTACGCCCCGCAGCGCGGCACGGATCTCCTCCGCCGGGAATGGCCGGATGACGTTCGGCCGGATGATCCCCGCCTTAATCCCCTGCGCCCGCAGCTTATCGACGATCGCCTTGGCCGTTTCCGCCGCGGAATTCAGCAGGAACAATGCAACCTCCGCATCCTCCATCCGATACAGCTCCAACACCTTGTAATCGCGTCCCGAAAGCGTTTTAAACTCTTCGGCGATTTGCTGATACACTTCAGCCGCCCGTTCGTGTGCCAGATGCAGTTGGTAGTGGTTGTTCAACAAGTCGTCGCCGTTCATATGCGCGCCAACCGTAATCGGCTCCGACGGGTCGGCCACGTTATCGAATCCGGCCGGCGGCGTTTCGCCCACGAATGCCCGGACGGCCTTAGCATCTTTGAAATAACTCAGCTTCCGTTTCTGATGGGACGTGAAAAACCCGTCGTAAGCGACGATGACGGGGAGCCGCACCTCCGAATGCTCCGACCATTTCAGCGCCATGATGTTCATGTCGTATGCCGCTTGCGGCGTACTCGCCGTCAGGATCAGCCACCCGGTATTCAGCGCGTAATACAAATCGGAGTGGTCGCCGCGAATATCCAGCGGACCGCTGATCGCGCGCGTGACCAGGTTCAGCACCATCGGAAACCGCGTCCCGGACTGCACCGGCAGCTGTTCGATCATGTACATGAACCCGTTGGCGCTGGTGGCGTTGACGACCCGGGCTCCGCTGAGCGCCGCCCCGTAGCAGATCCCCGCAGAGCCATGCTCCCCGTCCGCCGCGATCAGCTTGATGTCATGCAGGCCTTGCGCTTTCTTCTGGTCCAGGATCTGCGCGATCTCCGTGGACGGCGTAATCGGAAAGTACCCCATCACATGGTAGTTGATCTGGGCTGCCGCCATCGCCGCCGCTTCATTGCCCGATTCGAACGCCGTCGTTTGTTCCGCCAGCGTCATTTTCGTGATATTCTCTTCGGTTATAGACATCGATAAAGTCCTCCTTTAGGCTCTTCTGCGAGTTCTTTGAATAAAGGTTTGAACTACCTCTATTGGAATACATGGGCGACGCGGTGGCTGTCGGCGTACCCGGCTTCCTCCCGGCGCACGCTGAGCGAACCCGTCGGACAGATTTCCACGCATTTCAGACAGCCTTTGCAGTACTGGTAGTCGATCCCGCGCAAAAACATCTGCGGCCGGCCCTTCTTGTCCTCCCCGGATTCCCACACGAAGCACAGATCGGGGCAAACCGTGTCACAGTTGGCGCAATGAATGCAGCTCTCCAGGTTCAGCTCCGGCAGGAAACCCTGGCGGGAGCCGCTCAAATCCTTCAAGAGGCTGTTCCCTTGCGCGCGGATCACGCCGCCGGGCGCTTGCGTCTCATAGCCGAGCAGCGGCTGCGGACGCTCGAATCGGATTCCCTGCGCTCCTTCAGGAGGCGGGGTCGTCTGGAAACGCACCTCTTGATAACCTCGGTCGAACGTACGCAGATTGGGCTCCACCAGGTGCGGGTATTTCTTCTGGAACGTATGCCGAATGACTTCGCGCATGGAATCCGGATCGAGGAAATCACATATCCGGAACAACGCCCCCAGCATCGAGGTATTCACCTTCGTGTGCTCGTCGATGGCGATGCCCATCGCGTCGACGACGGCCAACGTCCCGTACGGGAACTTCAGGTCGCGCCGGATCTCCTCGAAATCGCGGGTCGAGTTCACCAGCAAGATTCCGTCAGGCTTCAGACCGCTCAAGACATTCACCGTCTTGTGCAGCGCTTCATGGAATACGCCGATGACGTCGGGTTCCTCGATCGGGCTGTGATCATGAATTTCCACGCCTGGCTCGCAAAAGCGGACGAAGCTCTTTACCGGAGAGCCCTTCTTCTCCGAACCATAGGACGAGAAATTTGCACCGTTTAACCCGAGTCCGAGTACCCCGGATTCCGCCAGCATCTTCCCGGCCAGATTGGCACCGAGCCCGCCGATGGATTCCAGCCGAATTTCAAAAAAGCCAAGCTCGTTCGTTTTGGTCAATATGCTCATTCGCCATGTCTCCTCTACGTTTAGTTGTGAAATATTTCACGAATAATAGCGAAAAGAAAACTCTTCTTCGTTTAAGCAGCCGCAGCTGCATAACTTCGATTAAGCATGACGGCGCGTTCCTGCCGCCTTCAAGCTGTCCCCCCTTCCCATATCTACGGAAAAGCCCGCAGCTCCAATCCGGAGCTCCAGGCAGTGCCTGCATTGAGCGGATTCGTCACCCGTACAGATTTTGTCGTTGTATAGGGCATATTTCTTACGGACAAGGACGGGTGACAGGTTAGGCATGACCACATTGGCTCCGACCTTCAGCGCCAATTCCCTACCTTCGGGGTTTAGCGTCCCGAGGGCGGTCGTTGCGGGAATTAAGGCATCCGGGAGGAACAGACGGGCCAGCGCCACCATAACCAGCGTATCCTCCAGCGATCCGGCATTCGCATCACCCAGCGGGGTCCGGTCGTGGGGAATAAACGGGCCGATGCCGATCATGTCCGGGTTTAGCGTTTTGAGATAGTTCAAGTCCTCCGCTAAATCCTCCGTCGTTTGGCCGGGCAGCCCGACCATGAACCCTGCGCCCACCTGATAACCGATCGACTGGAGCGTCTCCAGACATTTGCGCCGGTGATCAAAAGACATGGAAGGATGCAGAGATTGATATAGCCTTCGGGAAGCGGTTTCATGACGCATCAAAAAGCGATCCGCCCCCGCTTCATACAGCAAACGGTAGGTTTCCTCCTCCCGTTCGCCGATGGATAAGGTGATGGCCGTATCCGGGAACTCGGCTTTGATGTCCCGGATCAAGGCAGCCAGCAGATCGGCCGTATACCAGGGATCCTCGCCGCTTTGGAGCACAAATGTGCGGAAGCCCAGCCCATACCCTTCCCGGCAGCATTCGAGTATTTCCTCGGGGCTGAGCCGGTACCGCTCCGCATCCCGATTACCGGCCCGCAGCCCGCAATAAAGGCAGTTCTGCCGGCAGTAGCTCGAAAATTCGATCAAGCCGCGCATATACACTTTGTCCCCGTAAGCCTGTTCCCGTCTCAGACGGGCAAATCGGAAGAGCTCCCCGCGGGTTTCGGCATCCATATGCCCCAGCAAATAGACGAGCTCATCTTTGGAGAGCTCTCTCCGGGCATAGAGCTTGTGCACGAGCTGTTTCATCAGGCGATCATCCCTTTGGATAAACTGGACTATGACCTTGGTATACCCTATGGCTGTCGTAGAAAATGATGAATGAAGTAATTGTGAATATTTTCACTTTGTAAGCGTTTTAATTAAAGTCCGCTAATAAGATCACCCCGGTTCCCGAATAGAGCTGCTGTCCGAGCGACAGAATGGTACGTTGTTGAGTTTGTCCATTGCTTCGTTTGTTGCTTCGTCCGTTGCTTCGTTTGTTGCTTCGTTCGTTTGTTGGATCGTTGGTTAGAATGCTGGCTGTTCGATGGGCGTGATTTCGGTTCGTAGATGTGTGCCGCATGTGCAGCGTCGATGGATTTCGACATGAGGTTGATTCAGAGGTGTTTTCTAAGAAGCAGGTGCGCTTATCGAAAACGTTAGTAAATGTGTATTTAATATATTACCACGATTTCACAGTTTGGCTAGGAAATTTTTTACACCCTTCCGGGGCCAAAAAAAGAGCATGTCCCGATGGAACGGAACATGCTCTGAGCTTCACTATTCAGGACCAGTCCAAACCGGTATCCTTCGCGATCGGCTCTTCCTTGATTAAGGTATACATGGTCGCTGCTTCATCCTTGCGAGTCGTTTCGACCAGGCGCTCGACGCGAACGGTCACCAGCTTTTGGCCGAATTGAACCGTGATCTCGTCGCCAACCTTGACGGTACTGCTCGGTTTGGATTCGCGCCCATTGATCAGAACTCTGCCTTGTTCGGAGACGTCCTTGGCCACCGTGCGCCGCTTGATCAACCGCGATACCTTCAGGAATTTATCAAGACGCATTATTTTACAGCTTCTTTAAGTTTGTTGCCCGCTTTGAATGCCGGAACATTGGAAGCCGGGATTTCGATCGTTTTGCCGGTTTGCGGGTTGCGGCCCGTACGACCGGAGCGCTTGCGAGTTTCGAACGTACCGAAGCCGATCAATTGTACTTTGTCGCCGCCAGCAAGGGCATCGGTAATTTCGCCGAGGAAACCGTTCAATACGGATTCAACGTCTTTTTTTGTCAAACCGCTTTTGCTGGAAATGTTGTTGATCAGGTCTGTTTTGTTCATTAATAATGCCTCCCAATAATAAAAGAAATAGGTGATACCTTGGCACTACAGGCTCTAGGCCTGCCCCAGCGCCAGTGGGTTATCTTTGTATGAGTATTCTTGCTTGAAATGAAAAATCCTGCACTGCCAGGAACTTTTTTTTTGTTTTTTTCGCAAAAAAACCGAAATTTAGGCCTTTTCTCCCATTATTCCCGTTCTTTCGACTTAGCTTCGTTCCACAAAACGTCCATCTCTTCTAACGTGCTGTCGCCAGGAGTTTTCCCTTGTTCGCGAAGCCGCTCCTCGACATAGTGGAATCGCTGGGTGAATTTGCGGATCGTCCGCGTTAGGGCTTGCTCCGGATCGGCCCCGATAAAGCGGGCGGCATTCACCACCGAAAACAGCACGTCGCCCAGCTCCAGCTCCTGCGACTCGGGATCTTGCTTATGCGCTACGGCTTCCTTCAGCTCGCGGATCTCCTCCTCCAGCTTAGACCAGACCCCGCCGATCTCTTCCCAGTCGAATCCGGCCTTGGCCGCCTTTTTCTGGAGCTTGTACGCCTTCATCAAAGCCGGCAAATCGCGCGGTACCCCGCTGATCGCCGATTGGCGCTCGGGCTCGATTCCTTTGCGCTTCTTCTCCTCGGCTTTCATCGCCTCCCAGTTGTTCAGCGCCGCCTCGGCGTCCTCCGCGCTCAAATTGCCGAAAACGTGCGGATGACGGTAAATCAGCTTCTCATTCAGCTCCTGGATGACGTCATACACCGTGAAAGCGCCGGTCTCCTCCTCCATCTGGGAGTGGAGCATGATTTGCAGCAGCAGATCGCCGAGCTCCTCACGCATGTGGTCGGGATCGTCGTCATCGATCGTCTCCAGGACCTCGTAGGTTTCCTCGATCAGATTTTTGCGGATCGATTCATGCGTCTGCTCGCGATCCCACGGGCATCCGCCGGGACTGCGCAGAATCGACACGATCTCATGGAGACGCTGGAAGCTGCGAATCCGCAGGGTTTCGTCCCTACTTGCCGGCACATAGACGAGTGACAGGTTCCCGTAGCCGTCAATTCGATCCAGTTCAAACAGCGGTACCCGCTCAATTTGCTCCTGGCCTGCGACACCAAGGGCATGTCCCACGACAACCGGATAATCGTCAGGCAACAACTCCATCAGCCCTAGCTTCACTTCCGAGGCAGTCAGTTGGTCATAAACTTGTCCGATCAACGTATGCCGTCTCGGATCGATCGACGCCCCACTGACCTCCGATGCGTCCAGCAGCAGAAAACCTTCGATCGGGTCAAAGCCAAGCCGCACAAACGCCTCGTCCAGGAAGCTCTCTCCGCCAATGATGTCGAGCTCGATGCCTCTCTCTGGGCAGCGCTCCCGCAAAAGCTTGACCGTCGTTTCGGCGACCAGCGGATGTCCGGGGACGGCGTAAACGATATTCCCCCCATCTCCGTCAGCCTCGGCCCGTGCCAACAGTCGGGTGACAATCTCCTCGTATACGGAGGGAAAATCGTCTTTCGCTTCATACACTTCATCGAACGAAGCAAAACGGACGCCCGTTTGCTCCAGCCAGTCCACGACCGGATGGTCCTTCGTTCGGACGTAACGTTCTCCCGCTTCCTGCAGCCGTTTCAGGCTGCCTAAGGTCAGCCGGTCGGGGTCCCCCGAGCCCAGTCCGACCACCGTAATGGTTGCGCTCATGGTCATGCTCACTCCCTGTCTGTCCAACTTGTCGATCGATCCGCTCCCTTGTAGG
>NZ_JAKSXN010000041.1 GCF_022427145.1 Paenibacillus timonensis | reverse complement strand
TTATTCGGGGGCCGTTTCTGTTTCCTGCAGCACTGCGACTTTTCCGCTTCCGGCGTCTTTGTCTTTAGGAGTATCCTTGTCCTTATGGTTGTCCTTCACCTTCTGGAGGACAAAATAAGCACAGCCGAAGTTGCAGTATTCGTTGATATAATCCGTAATGCCGGAATACGCCGTATCCCGGTTTGCCTTGGGATGATTGTCCCGCAAAAAGCCCTTAAGGCGAAGCTTCTCGTAACCCCAATCCCCAATAATGTAATCATAGCGGTCGAGCACCTCGCTGTACCGCTGCTTAAACGCTTCGGGATCCCAAGCGTCCCGATAATTCTGAATCAGTTCATAGGTTCTGCCGCCGATTTGAATCAAAGGATCCATCCTCCTTCTGGTTTACGACGAAGCGGGAACGCTTGCTTGTTTCTTGGCCGAATTGACCTGTTCATGGGCGTGATACGAGCTGCGCACGAGCGGGCCGGATTCCACGTGGCTGAAGCCACGTTTCATCCCTTCTTCCTTCAGCTCCGCAAACTGCTCGGGTTTATAATACTTCTCCACGTGCAGATGCTGCGGCGAAGGCTGCAAGTACTGGCCGATCGTCAAAATATCGCAGTCCACGGCACGCAAATCGTCCATCGCCTGCAAAATCTCGTCCCACTCCTCCCCGACGCCCAACATGATGCTGGATTTCGTCGGAATCTCCGGATTCATCGCTTTCGCCCGCTGGAGCAACTCCAGAGAGCGGCGGTATTTCGCCTTCGCCCGGACGCGATCGGATAACCGTTCCACCGTTTCGATGTTGTGGTTCAAAATATCCGGCTTTGCCTCCATGACGATCCGAAGCGCTTCTTCATCTCCCTGAAAGTCCGGGATGAGCACCTCTACGCTGCAGAAGGGCAAGCGTTCGCGGATCGCCTTAATGGTCCCGGCGAAAATGCTGGCTCCGCCATCCTTCAGGTCGTCCCTGGCCACGCTGGTAACAACGCAATGGCGCAAATTCATCTGCTCCGCCGCTTCGGCTACGCGTTGCGGCTCCTGCAGGTCTAGCTCGGTCGGCAGACCGGTATTCACTGCGCAAAAGCGGCAGGCCCGCGTGCAAATATCGCCTAAAATCATGAACGTTGCGGTGCGGTTCGCCCAGCACTCATATATATTCGGACAACGCGCTTCTTCACAAACGGTATGTAAGGTTTTGGAGCGCATCATTTGCTTGATGTCCTGGTAATTATCTCCTGTCGTCAACTTGATACGAATCCAATCCGGTTTCGGTTCCTGGATTTGTTTTGCCAAAGCGCAAGACCTTCCTTCTTGTGATTTAAGCCGTAGCGCCATTTATTATATCATGAAACCGTTGGAAAAACCTACTTCGCAAAATGGAATAAAAACACAGCGTTTGCCTCAATCTAAGAGAGGTCACGAATCGCGTGCAAAATAAAGGCGAAGGAGGAGTACTTGCCTTGAGGTCTTATCGGTTTGCCCGCGGCAAAGCGGTTTGGTGCGTCGTTAGCGTTGTGCTTATCGCCTCATTATGGCCCGGATCCGGCTTTGGCGCTGCGTATGCGAAAGCCCCGGGAACATCGGCGCAGGCGGCAGTCAGCGTTTACGATCAACGTCGCACGTTATACGAAGAAATGGAGCTGTTGACGCAGGTACCTTGGTACTGGCTTGCGGCAGTTGATCAGTACGAGCGCACCATCACGCCACGAAAGGAAAAACAGCAGCAGGATCAGCGCCTAACCGGAGTCCGCTTCAGGGAGGCGTTTTGGAGCGGACCGTTGAATCCTGATTCCGAGGACCGAAACCCCGCCTCGATCGAATTGTTTGGCGGCAGCGGGAAAGACGCCACCGCCGACGGCGCGGCCGATCCGAAGAACGATCGGGATGTCTTGTTCACTTTGGCTTCTTATTTAACCGGCTTCGGCTATAAGGAAGAGGACTTCCGCATCGCCCTCTGGCGTTATTATCAGAACGACTCCGCGGTAGAGCGGATCCGTCAATTCGCGAAAATGTACAAACACTGGGGGCGGCTGGATTTGTCCGATAGCGCATTCCCCTTGCCGTTGCGCAGCACCTATACTTTCCGCGACACCTGGGGCGACCGCCGCGGCTGGGGGGGGCTGCGAATCCATGAGGGAACCGACCTGTTCGCCCCGATGGGCGTTACCGTACGCAGCGTTTGCTTTGGCGTAGTGGAAACGAAAGGGTGGAATCCCTACGGCGGCTGGCGCATCGGTATACGGGATATCAGCAACCGATATCACTACTACGCGCACCTGCAGGGTTATGAGAAAGGGATCGAAGTCGGCCATTTCGTCGAACCGGGGCAAACGATCGGCTGGGTCGGCAGCAGCGGTTACGGCCCGCCGGGAACGTCGGGGAAATTCCCGCCGCACCTGCATTACGGAATCTACCGGGATACCGGAAGCACGGAATGGGCGTTTGATCCTTACCCGTTGCTGAAAAAATGGGAGCAAGCGGAGCGCTCCAAAAAAAATAAAAGGGCGTCCAAATAACCGGCGCCCTTTAATCATGTATGCCTGCATTGGTTTCCGGATTGGGCGGCTCCTCCGAGCCCGTATTGCCTGCGCCTGCATTTCCTGCATTACCTGCAGGTTCTCCCGGCCCATCGGCTCCGTCCGGCGTAACCGACTCCTCTTTGGTTGCTGGCGGTTCGGCCGTATCGTCGCCGCCCGGCAGCGCCGGAAGCGCAATGTTCGGCGCATCCGCTTGGCCCTCGCCGACCGGATTGCCTTTACTGTCATAGTAATACATGGGTACATCCCCGACTACGAGCAGGTAGGAGACCGGAATTTCCGTTTCTACCGCCTGCGACTCCATGTCAAAAGGGACGACTACGGCCAACTCCGTTTTCACCCGGAGATACACTTCCACAAGGATCATGTTGATGCCTGCATCCTGGCGGCGGGTATTCAAGTCGACCTTTACATCGCCTTTCGGTTCGATCTTGATCGGAACGCTCGGACCAAAGGAAGCCAGGAGCGGACTGCCCAGGGCCTGCCCCAACGGAATGGATTCCGATAACCGGGCCACCTCGTCCAGCGTATGCCGAACCGTTTGAATCGTCTCGGACGTCACCTTCATATGAGCGGAGTAGTTCAGCATAAAACCCGTGATTTTTCCTTTATCGTCCGTCTTCCAATCAATCAGCTGCCCCACCTGCTGTTGGTTCGCTACCTGGGCGGTGATCGCGTCATTGATCGATTCCGTGGCAATCTGTTTGACCCGAATCTGAGCCAGGTGAACGATCGGTCCTGTCATCCGGCGCTCTACGTACTGAACAAATTGAACCAGACTGATAACCGTAATGATCACGACGGCGATCCAGATTTTCCGTCTGCGCTTCGGCCGCCTTGTCCGGCTCCGCCATCCGCGTCGTCGTATCCGCATATTTACCCCCCCTGCAGCGGGAAAACGTCTAGAGGATGCTCTATCTTCCAATGACTGCTTCTCTAAAGGTTATGCGGGACAGGGGCAAAAAAGAAGGACGCGCGGGGGAAACGGACGCTTGTATGATTTGACACTTGATTTTTCATTGCCGATTGATTATAGTTCTCTAGTATCACTTTTTTAGTCGAAAAGTTCTAAAAATCAACTTTTAAAGCTCTCATGAGTTGTGGTGTATAAATATACAAGGGGATCAACATCATGAACAGCTCGAAAACACTATATCAAGTCACCGTAGAATTAAGGCGAGATCAACTTGCCTCTAGGATAATCCCATGGAAATTGCTCATCGAAACGAATCGTTACTACGAAATCAAACCGATCACGGGACCGGTCAAACGACTGTATAAAGAGAAGCTAAATATCGCCGTCCAGGAAACGAAGCATTATTCCGACGGCACCCTGGCGATTTCCGCCTTTTGCCAAGAGGAGCATATCGAGGATATTCGCGTGTACCTGATCGAACAATTAGACTCCAAAATCAATAATTATTTGAAAGACCTGGAGTTGAACAAACAGGCGCTTTGCTCAAAGCTTGCCATCAAAAGTTACACCTAAATCAAACCCCGAACCAGACGACCTGGATTCGGGGTTTTTTGATTCGCTTCTAAACGTTCGTTGGCTCACGTTAGCGGTAATGCCGCTGACGCATCGCTTCATACAGCAGCACAGTGGCAGCCATCGCCACGTTCAGCGATTCGGCCTGGCCGCGCATCGGGATGATCAGCCCGTCGTCCATCAGTTGGCGGACTTGCGGGCTGAGGCCGCTGCCCTCGCTGCCGAACAACAGCCACACCGGCTGCGCGAAATCGTAGGAGAAGCAGTTCGCCGCCGCCTGCAGGCTGGTGCCGGCCAGCCGGATGCCCCGCTGCTTCGCTTGCGGCAGCACCTCTGCCAGGTCTGCATGCACGACCGGCAGGTGGAACAGCGAGCCCATGGTGGCGCGCAGCACCTTGGGCCCGTAAATGTCGGCGCAGCCTGCGCCGACGATCACGCCGTCCGCCGCGACCGCGTCGGCGCTGCGGATAATCGTGCCGACGTTGCCGGGATCCTGCACGCCGTCCAGCACCACCACCAAGCTCCGCTCCCGGTCCAGGAGCGGAGCGATCGTCCCGCGGTCCTTGCGCACGACCGCGAACACCGGCTGCGGCGACTTCGTATCGCTGCATTTGGCGATCACGGCGGCGGACACGCCGATCCAGTCGACGTCCAGCCCTGCGGACGCCGCTGCCTGCAGCTCGGCCGGAATGCCGCCGTGGATGTCGTAGCAGACGCATTCAACGTCGGCTCGCGCCTCCAGCGCCTCCTGTACCAGATGAAGGCCCTCGATCAAATATTTGCCCTGCTTGTCCCGGTTTTTCTTCTCAAGCAGTCCCGCCCATTCCTTGACGCGGGGGTTCTGCGGAGACAAAATTTCCATAACCCTCCACCTTTAATTCGGAAATAACGAAGCTAAGCCTCCGCGTAAGCCAGCTCCAGCTTGGTCAAATCGCTTTTCTCGCCGACGATGACGAGCACGTCCTCTTCCGTCAGCCGGTCCGTTGCTGCCGGAGAGATGTTCATTTTGCTGCCGCGTTTGATCGCCATGACGTTGCAGCCGAACCGCGCCCGGATATCCAGTTCCTTCAGATTCTTGCCGATCATCTGCGAGGTAATGCGCATCTCCACGATACTGTACTCCTCGGACAATTCGATGTAATCCAGAATATTCGGAGAAGTCAGATGATGCGCTACCCGAAGTCCCATATCCCGCTCCGGAAAAATGACCTTATCGGCCCCGATTTTCTGCAATACCTTGCCATGCAATTCGTTTTGCGCCTTCACGACGATAAGCGGCCCGCCCATGTCCTTCAGGATCAGCGTCGTCAAAATGCTGGCCTGAATATCTTCGCCAATGGCCACGACCACGACGTCAAAATTACGAATTCCTAACGCGCGCAGCGCATCTTCATCCGTGGAATCCGCGGTTACCGCGTGCGTGACCAGGTTCGCCACGGCCTGCGTATTATGCTCATCCGCATCAATCGCCAATACATCAAATCCCATGTTGCTGAGTGCAGTTGCCACGCTTAACCCAAACCGGCCCATGCCGATCACGGCAAACTGTTTTTTGGCTGCATTTGCCATGTTCTCACCACCCAAAACATATTCCATCCGAATTAGTATACCACAATCCGACACCGGTCCGTTACAACCATCGCCTTCTTGTATGTTCACGGAACCGATCGGGCAAATTAACACCGGGCAAGTCACATATTTCAAGGAGGGAATGCACGTGCCATCCATTACACTCGACCTGCGTCAAGCGGTTATGCACAAAATCCACGGCAAAGACGAACAGGGGCTGCGGGACATGATCGAAGGCTCGATCGATGCCCAGGAGACCGCGCTGCCGGGCCTTGGCGTCGTCTTCGAAACGATCTGGAAGCATATCGATGCGTCCGAACAAAACGAACTGGTATCCGTGCTCAAGCAGCAAGTGGATCAGGCCAGCCTCAAACCGTTGAAATAGAACTGCCCGTTACAACAAAGACCGCCCTGTCTCAGGGCGGTCTTTCTATTTGCGGAAGCCCTTCGCCGATTTAAGGCGCGGTCTCCAAGAACTTGGCGTCCGGATTTTTCTCCATCGCCGTCCGCATCGCATATTCGTTCTCGAACAATGCGACGTAATTGCCTTTCTTGTCCTTCACCAGCGTCGAATTGATCCGGAACTTCGACGGATCGATCTTGTCGCTCACGATCCAGCGCGCGAACTGGAACGGCATCCGCTGCAGTTGCACATCCACGCCGTATTCGCCTTTCATCCGGTACTCGAATACCTCGAACTGAAGCTGCCCGACCACGCCAAGCAGCGTGTCTTCGAAGCCAACCGTCGTAAACACCTGGATCGTGCCTTCCTCGGTCAACTGGTCGATGCCCTTCTGGTATTGCTTATGCTTCAGGGCATTCTTCACCGTCACCTTGGCGAAAATCTCCGGCGAGAACGTCGGCAGCTCGTCAAACACGATCTCGCTGCCTTGGCTAAGCGAGTCGCCGATGCGGAAAATCCCCGGGTCAAACAACCCGATAATGTCCCCCGGATACGCCTCGCTCACGATATCCCGGTCCTGGGCCAGGAATTGCTGCGGCTGGGACAACTTGATTTCCTTGCCCGCGCGCACATGCTTGACGGACATGCCGCGTTCGAACTTGCCCGACACGATGCGCAGGAAGGCGATCCGGTCGCGGTGGGCCGGGTTCATGTTCGCCTGGATTTTGAACACGTATCCCGAGAATTTCTCGTTCGTCGGTTCGATCAAGCCCTGCGTGCTGCGGCGTGGTTCCGGTTTAGGCGCCAGCTGCAGAAAGTTATCCAGGAACGTCTGGACGCCGAAATTGTTGACCGCACTGCCGAAAAATACCGGCGTCAACTCTCCGCGGCGCACTTTCTCCAAGTCAAACGGATCGCCCGCCACGTCCAGCAGCTCCAGATCCTGACACAGCTGGTCATGGAGATAATCGCCGGCCATTTCGCGGATCACCGGATCGTGATAGTCATCGACTTTCTTCACCTGAATCGTTGAATGATCGTCGCCTTGGAACAGCTCGACCTGGTTCTTCATCCGGTCGTAAACGCCAGACAACTCCCGGCCCATGCCGATCGGCCAGTTCATCGGTACCGAACGGATTCCCAACACCTGTTCGATTTCCTCCATCAGTTCAAACGGGTTCCGGCCTTCCCGGTCCAGCTTGTTAATGAAGGTGAAGATTGGGATGCCCCGCTTTGCGCATACCTGGAACAGCTTAATCGTCTGCGCTTCGACGCCTTTGGCCACGTCGATCAGCATGACGGCGCTGTCTGCCGCGGTCAGCGTCCGGTAGGTATCCTCCGAGAAATCTTGGTGGCCCGGCGTATCCAGAATATTCACCCGATGGCCGTTATAATCAAACTGCATGACGGAAGAAGTAACGGAGATCCCCCGCTGCTTCTCGATTTCCATCCAGTCGCTCGTCGCGTGTTTGCTCGCTTTGCGCGCCTTGACCGATCCGGCGAGGCGAATCGCGCCGCCGAACAGCAGCAGTTTTTCGGTCAGCGTCGTTTTCCCGGCGTCCGGGTGGGAAATGATCGCAAACGTGCGCCGTTTGTCCACTTCCTGCTGCAGCACTTGGTCTAATGCTTTGCTCATGCTCACTTTCCTCTCGTTCCACAAATTCACGTTCTCTATTGTAACATATTTTGTCCTTCCGTTAAGCAAAAACACCTTATGTCCTGGCCGGGACATAAAGGTGTTTCCAGCTAAACCTATTCTATTCGGCCATCGCCCTTGCAGGTGACGGCCGGATCTTATTAATTCTGTTTGATCCAAATGACGTTGTCTTCCTCTTGGCCGTTCACCGGCCACCAGTGGAAGCCGTCCTTCGCGAGCAGCTCATCCGCTTCCTTCGGCCCCCAGGAGCCGGCAGGGTACGTGCTGATATCGGACGGGTTTTGCGCCCAAGCCGCAGCGATCCGATCCACGAAGGCCCACGCCGTCGCCACCTCGTCCCAACGGGTGAAGTACGTCGAATCCCCTTGAGCCGCGTCATGAATCAGGCGTTCGTAAGCTTCCGGCGAGTTGATCCCCACCAGGCAGCTTTGGCAAAATTCCATCGCCAGCGGTTCGATTTGCGATTCCGAACCCGGCTTCTTGGCATTGATCTTGATATAGATGCCCTCCATCGGGTTTACGCGGATGACCAGCAGGTTCGGTTCCAGCGTATGCTTTTGGCCAAGGTAGACGTTGGTTGGCATCTGTTTGAACTCGACGACAACCTCCGTCGTTTTGACGGGCAGTCGCTTCCCGGTGCGGATATAAAACGGCACGCCGGCCCAGCGGAAATTATCCACGAACACTTTGGCCGCAAAATACGTCTCGGTGTTGGAGTTCGGGTCTACCTTATCTTCTTGGCGGTAGCCCGGCAGCTTCTTGCCTCTCGTCTCCCCTTCGGTGTATTGCCCGCGGACCACGTATTCCTTGACTTCCTGGGCCGAATCGTAAGGTCGCAGCGAACGCAGCACCTTCACCTTCTCGTCGCGGATGTCCTCGGGGAACAAGCGGCTTGGCGGCTCCATGGCGATCATCGTGAGCATTTGGAGCATATGGTTTTGTCCCATGTCACGCAGTGCGCCGGCATGATCGTAGTACCCGCCGCGTTCTTCCACGCCGACCGTTTCGCTGAGCGTAATTTGCACATTGGCGATATGCTTATTGTTCCACAGCGGCTCGAAAAAGGCATTCGCAAAGCGAATCACTTCAATATTCTGCACCATTTCCTTGCCGAGATAATGGTCGATTCGGTAGATTTCCTCCTCCTTGAACACTTGGCTCAGCTCTTCATTCAGCTTCTGCGCCGACTGCAGGTCGTAGCCGAACGGCTTTTCGATCACCAACCGATGCCAGCCGCCGCTGCTGAGCATGCCGCCTTTTTGCAGGTTAAAGGATACGCTGCCGAACAGCTCCGGCGCCAAGGCCAGATAGAACAGACGGTTCCCGGGAATATTGAACCGCGATTCCACGGATTCGGTCAACTCCCTCAGCTCGCGGTAACCGTCAACGTTATTGATATCCAGCGATTTGTAGGAGAAATGATCGGCAAACCGCGCCCATTGCTCCTTGTCATTGATTTTATAACGGCAGAATTCCTCGATGGAACGATAGAGGTCATCCTTGAACTCCTCGTCCGAACGCGGACGCCGGGCGACGCCAACCACGGCGAAATCCTCGGCCAATTTGCCCTCGCGATATAAGGAATAGATGGCCGGGAAGAGCTTGCGGCGCGCCAAGTCTCCGGTAGCTCCGAAAATAAAAAATACCGCCCCTGGGGGCCGAACAGTTTCCTGAGTTAAATTTTCAGCCATGGCTCCTCATTCTTTCTATGTAAGATTAGTGAATTTGAACTCGATTCCCGATCAAGGACCTATCTTTACAGGGCATCACGGGATGTGATGCCATTTTAGCATATTCGCCTTATGGATGCCATCATATATATTTCAGAAAACAAAGGCTTTTCAGAAATTTAAGTAAACTTTTCTAAGCGGTTGGGTCATGGATGATATACCCCGCTCGAGGCTCGACTTCAACAAAACCCGCCATGCCCTGCACTTGATACCGGATCGGCTTGCGGCTGCCTGCGATCATCATGTTCCGCGGTTCATGAGGCTGATCAGCCGGCAGCGAAAACACGCGGACATCCTCCATCACTTCCCGCAACGTCGTCGTGAGCGCGGCAACCCATGCGTCCTCAGCCCCGCGGCCAAAAACGTTCAAAAGCAGCAGCCCCTCCCGATCCAGTCTCTCCGCCGCAAGCCGAAAAAAACCAATCGAGGTCAAATGGGACGGCGTGCCCTGCTCGGAGAACGCATCAACAATAATTCCGTCGAAGGAGCCCGGTTTCTCCTTTTCCAGCAGGAAGCGCCCGTCTCCGATTTTCACGGGTTCACCCTTGTAATCGAAATACAGGCGGCTAATTTCCGCCACCAACGGATCGATCTCCGCCACGATGACGTTACTCCCGTTCAAGTGGTTGGCGATCGTTCCCGCTCCTTGGCCGATGATGAATACCCGTCCCGGCTCAGGAACATGATGCTGAAGCAAATACAGCATCGCACGCGGATATTCTAGTATGATCCGTTCGGGCCGGTTCATATCCAAGGCGCCCTGTACCGCCTCGCTGGCGAATTGCAGGACGCGAAACGCCCCGCGCTCGCCATACAGTTCGTCCGTCTCGTAGACGGAGATTTCCGAGTAGCGGCTTCGCTGATACAGCAGCAGTTGTCGCAACTTCTTCAGCCTCCTTGATGACCTCTAATATTCCACGGTTAGCAACGGCGTGCCGATCGTGATCTCATCCATCCCGGTGCCGCTGTTGCGGTGGACAGCCAGTTGCAGCGCCACACGATCATCGCCGCTTTGGACGGAAATCGGCAAGGCTTCCACTGAATAAGTACGGCTGGCCGTTCGTTCGTCCGCAAATTCTTCCGCCCGCTTCAGCTTGAGTTTAGGAAGTTGATTGATTTTTGCTTCCAGCTTGTCAAGCGCGGCGGCAAGGCCGGACTCTCCGGATTCTCCGGACTCCACTTTGCCCTCGGCACCCGTTGCCGGCCAAGCTATTCCCTGAACCGCCGCGTTCCAATCGGTCTGTACGCCTTCGTCCTCCAGCGATTCGCCAGCCGATCGCTGGGCCTCCCTCAGACGTTCCAATGTCGCACGATCGCCGCCGGTAGCTTCCAAACGCAGCATGGCATAGTGCTTTCCTTCCTCCAAGGTTGTGAGCTCAAACTCAGCTGGAAAGCCCTCGATCCGACCCTTGGCCTCATAAACCGTACGGCCCTGAACAGTGACTGCCTCCGGTCCGGGCAATCCCAACCGGCTGGCCAACGCGCCGGCGGCTTCTTCCGGGGCGAGCAGCGAGCTCCATTCGCCTTGCCATTTCAGCGTCAGCCGGAACGGATCTGACGTCACCGCCTGGCCCATGGAGTATAAGGCCTCCAATTGCTGCCCCGCCGCTTCAAGCGGACCCGGTGCAACCGCTTCCTGCCCGGTTTCTTGGATACGCTGCAAGCCGACCAGCAGCATGGCGCACACGAGGATCAACAAACCGATATGCCATAACTTGCGGTTTTGCATGCCATGAGCCTCCTCTGCGAATAATAAAACTGGTACTAGAGCCAGAACATTTCAGATGGGAGAAACCTATGATCCGCTCGCCGAAACCTACGAAACTGCAGGCCATCATGACCTTAATGCTCACCATCGGGATCACGGACCATGTCTTCATCATACCCGCACTGCTGCAAATCGCCAAACGCGACGCCTGGTTTTCCGTGCTCCTGGCCGCCGTGCCTTTTGCGGTCATGGCGTGCCTGATCGGGTTCGCTTCGTCCCGGATCGGAACGTCGCCTCTTCCCGATTGGATTCGCCAACGACTCGGCCGAATTCCTGCTTTTTTGTTTCAATGTCTCATCACGGTGTTTTTTTTCGCGACAGCGTGGTTTAGTTTATTCGATACCGCCATGTGGATGAAAGTGACGTTCCTGCCTTACACCCCGGTCCTGGCTACCTCGTTGATTTTGATGCTGCTATGCCTAGCCGGGGCCCTGCAAGGGATGAAGACGATCGCCATTACCTCGGGGATCCTGCTGCCGCTCGTCATCCTGCTCGGTTTTTACGTCGCTATCGTCAACGTGGAATATAAAGATTACAGCCTGCTGTTCCCCCTCTTGGAGCAGGGATGGAGCCCGGTATTGAAAGGGGTAGTGTATGCCTGTTCCGGATTGTTCGAATTGTTCTTTATCTTTTTCCTTCATCCTTACCTGCAGGAGCCTTTAGATAAGAAAAGGTTCATCGTGTTCGCGGTCATTCTCTTCGGATTAACGCTAGGCCCTTTAACCGGCTCCATTGCCGAATTCAACCCGTTTGAGGCAGCCATCCAGCGGTATCCGGCCTACGAGGAGTGGAGAATCGCCGGTTTCGGCAAGTACGTATCGCAAACCGACTTTTTTTCCATCTATCAATGGCTGTCGGGAAGCTGTATCCGCATTTCGTTTGCGCTCATCGTCATCGCCGACATGTGGAAAAGACGCTCCCCAAGATGGAGGCCGTCTCTGCTCGCCTCTCTTGCCGTCATACTCGTCCCGTTAAGCTGTTATACCTTGTCTGACATCGCGTTCCAGCATCTGATGATCCGGTACGTATTTCCCGCAAACGCCTTATTCATCTTAGGCATGACGTTGATCATTGCCGTTGCCGCTTCGTTTAGAGCTCCCAAGAAAGGAAGATCCGCATGAATCGCAGCGACCGGCCCTCCGATTTGCAGGAAGGCCCTATCGACATCCCGTTTCTAACAAAATATTTCCAGCATTCGGCCGACGTCAAGATCCGCAAATTCGATGCGGACTCGGAGCACGGCCATCCGATTACCCTGGTCTACTGCGAACCCATGACGGATATAAAGCAGTTGAACGATGTCGTCCTTCCGCGACTAGCCGACCTGTACCGGGAGCAAACGGATCCGAATCTGGAGGCGATCAGCCGCAATCGGTATATCCCGTTGAATCCGATTGAAGAACCTGACCTGTTGCATCACCTCTCGCATCAGGTATACTCCGGTATGCTGGTCATTTATTTTGAAGAAAAGCAAGCCTTCTTCAGCTTCGATATCTCCAACCCGCCGGGCCGTTCCCCGGAAGAGGCCAGTACCGAAGCCGCCATCAAGGGATCCCGCGACGGGTTTACCGAAAACCTAACGACCAATATCGGATTAATTCGCAAAAGGCTGCGAACCCCATCGCTAGGCGTGGAAGAGATGACGAAAGGGACGCGTGGAGAAACGCGGATTGCCTTGTTCTATATTCGGGACATCATTAACCCTGAAATTCTCGAGGAGGCTCGGAAACGGCTGAACGAGATCGATACCGATGCCATCATCGGCATTTCATACATCGAATCCGTCATGAAGGGGTCGAAAAAAAGGGCTATTTTCCCCCTAACCGACTATTCGGGAAGACCGGACTACGTTGCCGATGCCCTGCTTGCGGGGCGATTCGCCGTCTTGGTCGACGGGAACCCGATGGCCATTGTCGCTCCCGTTACCCTGATGAATTTGTTAATTTCCCCAGAGGATGCCAACACTCCTTATTACATCGTATCGGTGCAAAAAACGCTGAGAATGGTTGGATTGATGATCGGACTGTTTCTGCCGGGATTCTATGTGGCATTGACCAGTTTCAATCTGGAGCAAATTCCCGTTCCGCTGCTGGCGACCATCAGCAACTCACGGCATGGTTTGCCCTTTCCCGTTCCGTTCGAGACCTTCATTATGCTGTTCTTGTTCGAGATTTTTAACGAGGCGGGCAGACGCTTGCCCCAAGCCATGGGACAAACGATTACAGTAGTAGGAGGCTTGATCATCGGCGATGCGGCGATACGCGCGGGAATCACGTCTCCGACCATAATCGTAGCCGTGGCGATCGCGATCGTCGCCAGCTCCACCCTGGAAAATCAAACGTTGAGCGGCACGGCAGCCCACCTCCGGATCTGCGTCGTGCTGCTGTCCGCCATCTTCGGAATGTTCGGGTTCTTGATCAGCTTTATCGGTCTCGTTCTATACCTCTCCTCTTTGGAGTCTTATGGCGTGCCTTATCTATCCCCGTATTCCCCGTTCGTTAAGAACGATTTTGCAGAAGCGGTGCTCAAAAAGCCGACGGACTCGATCAAAAAGAGGCCCCGCATCCTTCGTCCGTCCGACAAAACCGCAAGGAGGGACAATCCTTGAGAGTAGCACCGGCAATTCTGGCGTTTATCCTGCTGTTGACGGGATGTTGGGATATGAAAGAGGCGCAAAATATCAATTTTATTACGGCTCTGGGAGTCGATTATGCGGAAGGACGTTATATCATTTACGCCCAGCTTCTGGACTTCGCGGAAATTGCCAAACAAGAAGGAAAAGTCGAAACGGGAGCCGGGAAAGTATGGATCGGCAGAGGCGAAGGCAAGACGGTCGACGATGCGTTGAGTTCCTTATATCCCGCATCGCAACAGCGGACGTTCTGGACGCATGTACGGGCGATCGTCTTCTCCAAAGCGCTGCTTGACGCCCATTTACCCGATGCCGCGAACGGATTAATCCAAACCCGCGATCTTCGGTACACGCCTTGGGTATTCGGCACCGACAAGCCGATCCCCGAGGTTTTTTCGAGCGTCTCCATCCTCAATGAATCGGTACTGAATTCCGAACTGCTCGATCCCGAGGAGATATTTAAGCAATATTCCTTCGTCGAGCCTATCCGGCTCATAAAACTGATGGACGGCGTGAAGGAACCGGCCGTTACCTCGCTGCTGCCCTTGATCAGCTGGACCGACAAGGTATGGAAGAAGGAGGGAAACCCCACCCCCCAAGTGAGGTTCGTCGGCGCTTATGCCATCGCACAAGGCAGCAACCGCGGGCTCCTCGATCCAACGTTGCTCCAGGGAGCCAGATACGTCGCATTCAATAGAATGGTCAAATTTCCGTTGCCTTTAACCTTGGAAGACGGCTCTCCGGTAACGCTCAGCATCAGTCATTGCGACCCGGATATCCATATCGACGCCGGGGGCGACGAGCACCTAAAAGTTCGTATCCATGTGCGCGTAAAAGCCTACATTACGGAGGCAGGCTTCGCTAGCGGGGTAACCGCCGCCAACATCCGGGCCCTGGCCGAACAAAGGATCCAACAAGCCGTTAAACGTTCCTTTACGGCGGCAAAAGCAAAAAAAATCGATCTCTACAACCTGGAAGAGAAGTTATACCGTTATGAACAGGCGCGTTGGAAGAAGTTAAGTTCCCGAGGCAAGCCGTTGATTTCCTTCATGGATCTGGATCAGGTCACGGCCGAAGTAACCCTTGTCCACTCCTCCTCCTACAAAATGCGGAACCGATAAAAAACGGTTTGATGGAGTGAGCTACTCCGCCAAACCGTTTTTGTAAGCGTAAATGGCCGCCTGGGTACGATCCTCAACCCCCAGCTTCGCCAAAATATTCGTGACGTGGAACTTGACCGTTTTGATTCCGATAATCAGGTCATCGGCGATATCCTGATTCGATTTGCCTTGAGCCAGCAGACGCAGAACGTCCATTTCGCGTTCGGTCAACTCCTCGTGGGCCGGGGCTTCCACCTTGGGCTGGCGGAACCGGTTCATCATCTTGGACGCGACCTGCGACTCCAGTACCGACTGGCCGCGAGCGGCGGCGCGAATGGCCTCGGCGATTTCGGAGGCGCGCGACGTTTTCAGCAAATAGCTAAACGCTCCGGCTTCAATTACGGGATACATCTTCTCGTCGTCCAGATAACTGGTAAGTACAATCACTTTGCAATCGGGATGCAGCGACAGTAGTTGCCGGGTGGCTTCGATCCCATCCATCCCGTCCATGACCAGATCCATCAGCACGACATCCGGCCGGTATTCCTGCGCCAGGCGGATTCCTTCCTCCCCGCTGCTGGCCTCTCCGACGACCTCGATGCCGTCTTCGGTGCCCAATACCGCCGCCAGGCCGATTCTCACCATTTCATGATCATCCACAAGCAGTACTTTAATCTCCTTGTCTTCCATCTCCATGGCTGACCTCTTCCCCGCTTTCTTCATTAAATAATGGCACGGTCATCTCAATTCGCGTCCCTTTGCCGGGCGCGGTAATAAACTGAATCGATCCGCCGATCTCGTGGATACGTTCCTGCATGGTGGACAAGCCGTAGGAAGCCTGCTTCTTGTCGTCCAGCTCGAAGCCGATGCCGTTGTCGCGCAGCGTGACCTTGACGGCTTCGCCCCGGCGGTGGATCCGAATCTCCATCTTGTCCGCTTTGGCATGCCGCAGCGTGTTGGACATCGCCTCTTGAATGATGCGGAACAAATGGTTTTCGATGCCTTTGCCTAAACTTAAATTCTCGTCCATCTCCAGGGTCAAATCCATCGGGACCTTGGTTTTCAACTCCTTAACCAGGTCTCGCAAGCCTTGGGACAATTCCTTGCCTTCCAAATAGACCGGCCGCAAATGCAGCAAGAGCGCACGCATTTCCGACTGGGCGACGGAGGCCATTTCTTCGATCAGCTCAACCTGGCGCTGGGCCTTGTCGAAGTCCTTCTCCAGCGTTCTCCCTACCGCCGTGGCCGTCATCGAGATGGCGAACAGCTGCTGGGAGACGGCGTCATGCAGCTCGCGCGCAAGCCGCTGCCGCTCCTCCACGATCGCTGATACCCGGGCTTGCTCGGCTAATTGAGCGTTATGCGTCGACAATCGCTGAAGGGAGGAGACTTGCTCCTCCCACCGTTTGCCGATCCGCTCCAACTGCTCGGCCAGTCGGCCCAGTTCGTCTTCGCCAAGCTTCGGAACGCTTCCGGTTTGGTTGCCCTTCTCCCATTGCAGGAGCGCTTCGCGTAACCCGTCGATCTGCCGTTTGGGGCGGTATCCCTGTATTAATCCGTATGCCGCCCCGATGATGATCAGGAGCGACAACAGCGTGACGCCCGCCCTGATCCCCGTCCTCCAGGAAGTTTGAGGGTGAAAATACCCGTATGTATACAGCACGTAAAAGGTAGCTGCCATCATAATGACAGACAGGAGAATCCCTCCGCGCATGCTGCGGGATACCATATTGCTCGGCTTTTTCGATTTCATGCGGGACGTTCCTCCTGTCTTAAGTTAATCGTATATCGACATCTCCTACAAGATAGGAAATGATGATTTTCACTTTTTGGTCACGGAACTCATAGTTCGGCGACTTCCAATACAGCCGATTGAGCATGCCCGTTTCTTTGTCTTGGCTGAAATCGATCTGTCCGAACAGGACGAACGCTTCGATCTCCACGCCGTAATCCTCCGGAATCGCCAAATCGACGTCTCCGACGATGCCTTGGAACATGAGGACGTTATGCCCTCCTTCCGCCATGGCCAGCGATAAATCGATGTCAAGCTCCCCAAGCACATGCCACATGCTCGTATTCCTCAAGCTCCACGGATCGCGGTCCCAACGGATACTGGAGGTGATGTTTTGCTTCTGCACGTAATTACCCTGAGGCTGGGTTTTGCGGATCTTCGCATAATAGTAGCCAAGCGAGATCATCAGAATGGCCAGTACCAGCATGAAATGGTCAAGCAGGATCATACCGCCGCCGATCGCCAGCAAGATATAGCCGGTCTTGACCTGCTCTCCCTGCCGGATCTTATAAATGCCGAACGCAAGAAATAAGAGGGCGACAATGGTGAAGAAACTCAGCCACTTCCCGAAAATCAACAGTACCCCAAATCCGATCAAAGCGATGGCTAAGAACCTTTTCCGTGTATCCATATGCCGCACCTCCCTGCAGGTTCATAGAGTCGTAAAAAGCCATAACGGTATGGGACCCCATACCGTATGGCTTCGCCAGTATTTAGAATATCACAATGTCCAGCGGACGTGTAGTTATTCCTTGTCTTCCTCGCGGGCCGCGGATGGGTTCAGCTTCGCTTTCAGCGCTTCAAGCTGCGCATCCACTTTCAACTGCTTCTCGGCATCCGCCGGGCTGATATACGTGGATGGCGAGGTTCCCCGATAGACAACGCCGGCCACTTCGGCTTCCGCTTCCAGCTGCATGATCTTCTCTTCCATCCGGTGGAATCCGAGCGAAGCATTGCCGCTTTCGATCGTATGCAGGCTGCTGATTTGCGACATTTGCTTTCTGGCTTTCGCCATTTGCGCGCGGCTCACCAGTTCGTTCCGTTTGTTGCGCAGCTTGTAGAATTCGTCCTTCATCTCATGCAATTGCTGTTTGAGTTCAGCAGCCTGAGCTTCGGACTGCGCATGCAGCTCGGCAAATTCCGTTTGCTTTTGATCGTAATGGATTTTCTCCTCCAGCATTTTGCGGGCCACTTCTTCCTGCCCATTGCGGAGTGCAATTTCGGCTTGGGCTTCCCGCTGCGCGGAGATGCGGGCCGCTTCGTCCAGGCGCTGCTTCATCCGGCGCTCGTTCGCCATTTGCTTGGCCACGGTCACTTCGGCGTCGCGAATTTCAGCCTCCATATCGCGCAGGTACTGGTTGAGCATGACGATCGGGTCTTCCACCTTATCCAGCAAATCGTTCACAGACGCTTTCGTAATATCTTTAATTCTTTTGAATACTCCCATGTTTTACACTTCTCCCTTCTCGTAGTCGGAGAGCTTCTTACGCAGCTCTTCCAGTTCTTTTTTCATGGCTTTTTTCTCGATATCTTCCATCATGGAATCCAGGTTGGATGCTCCCGGAGCGGCTTGGAAGCCGGTTCCCGAAGTGCCTGCGCCGTATTGCGGCGGCTGGGTTCCGTAAGTATTTCCGTTTGGAGCTCCGTATGGCGGGCGGGCGCCGAAGCGGGGATCCTCGTAGAAGTCCCGGCGTTTGGGGCCGTAACCCGGCTGCGGACCGCCGCCCGGCCATCCGCCGTTAAAGAACGGATCGTGAGGCGGGTACGGCTCCTTGGAGATGACCAAGGTGGCGATAAAGTAGATGAATATCGTCGTCCCGCCGGTGAAGAAAATGCTGAGAAAAGCGATCAGTCGCAGCACGCCGACGTTAATGCCGAAATATTCGCCCAGCCCGCCGATCAAACCGCTGATCCAGCGATCCCGTCTGGAACGGTACAAGGGTCTTCCCATCGATCTTACTCCTCTCCCTGGTTATTCAGCTTCTGCTTCAAGCGGGAGAGCTCCTGTTCCAGAGTCGATTGGATGGCGGAGCCGGCTTGGTTCAAGAAATCCGAACCCGCTCTCCGCAAGTCGCGCAGGCTTCGGGCTTCCCATTCCATATCGGACACCCGGTCCTCCAAGCGATGAAACATCTTCGGCACGTCCTGCACGCCGTAACCGCTCATCCGCTGGTTCATCCGCTGCTGTAAACGAAGCGTCTCCATTCTTGCGTAATAGTATTGCCGCTTGCTGTACACGACCTGATATTCGGTCTTCAATTCGTTCAGCTGGGCTTCCAATTCCTGCAACGACTCCAAGCTTTGCGTGTACAATTCGGTGTATTGCTCAACCTTTTCCTCGTATAGCATCTTCTCTTGCAGGGCCAGTTTAGCCAAATGCTCCTCGCCTGCTTTCAACGCGAGCAACGCTTGTTCTTCGCGTTTGTCGCGCATGACCTTGGCCTGGTCAACCTGCTGCTTCATTTGCTTTGCGTGGCCGCTGTATTGATAATGCAGCTTCTCGGCTTCGGCGATTTCTTGCCGCGTTTCGATCAGGAACTGGTCGATCAGTCTGACCGGATCTTGGGATTGCTCCAACTTTTCATTCAAAGTAGCTACCGTAATATCTCGTACCCGACGAAATACACTCATGACACCCTTCCCTCCTAACCTTTCGGTCCTCATTTCAAGTTATTCTGCATGTATGCTATTTAATCAGTAGCTCCGTCTTCCTCTAAGGGAAGAGATACCGTATACGATTAATCCGATACCCAAGAGCGGAACGATCAGCCAAGCCAGCTTGGAGATCAGGGAGATGACCCCGAAAATCAGCACCAGCCATCCGAAGAACGCGTTCCCCCGGCGAATCCCGTAATATCCGAGACCGATCATCACGATCGCGATCACCAGGCCGAACAGGCTGCCCAGGAAAGGAGTCAACTTGCCCAGCAGAATCAGAGCGCCCAGGGCAATAAGTACAATAGCGAATACATTCGGTCGATTTGTTTTCATCGATTTATCACCGCCTCTCATTTGATCAACCTTATGTCTCTATTCTAGGTGGATTGCAGGTTTTCCAAAACGGACCGCGGACGGTTTTTCAACCTAGACCTAAGTCGAGGATGCGCTCAGCCCAAGGGTACAAACCGATGGCGGGAACCCAGGCAGTAAGTTCTTTACTTTTAAAATGACTAATAATATAATGATGTAGGCATTAAATAACAATAGAAAACGAGAGTTATCGGAGGAGCCTGCCATGTAGCGGGCTCTTTTTGCCTTTTTTTGACCCGGAATGGCATAATTCTGCTCCTGCATGGCAATCTAAAGATACCTCGGGTTACGGCAAACATGGAGAGGAGAATTACTATGGAGCAACAAGCAATCTGGGCCATCATCATCTTTCTATTAACGTACGCGCTTATCATTTCGGAGAAAATCCATCGGACGCTGCTCGCCATGGTCGGCGCCGTCCTGATGATCATTTTTGGCATCATCGACCAGGAGTCGGCGATTCATCACATCGATTTCAATACGCTGGGTCTGTTGATCGGCATGATGATTATCGTCAACACCACGGCAGAAACGGGACTCTTCAAATATATCGGCATTTGGACGGCCCGGAAGGCCAAGGGCAATCCCGTGACGATCCTTTGGCTGCTGGCGCTGATTACGGCGGTTGGGTCCGCCTTCCTGGACAATGTGACGACGATCATTTTAATGGTGCCGGTCGCCTATAGCATTACCCGCCAGCTTAAGGTCAAGGCCTTTCCTTACATTTTCTCGCTGGTCGTTGCCTCGAACATCGGCGGGACGGCAACCTTAATAGGGGACCCGCCGAATATCATGATCGGCAGCGCCGTCAAGGAACTGACCTTTATCGCTTTCCTGCAAAACCTGGCGCCCATCGTCATCGTGATCCTAGCGGTCACCTTGCCGATTCTCGTTATGATGTTCCGCAAGAGCATCAAGTCGACGCCGGAGAATCAGAAGAACATCATGAACATCAGCTTGGAAGGCTTGATCACGGATCAGAAGCTGCTCACGAAATGTCTGATCATTCTGGGATTGACGCTGCTGGGCTTCTTCCTGCACCAAACGTTCCACCTGGAGTCGGCAACCGTGGCTTTAGCGGGGGCTTTCCTGCTGCTATTGCTCACCGGGGAGCATGTCATGGAAAGAGCGTTCCGCTCCGTTGAGTGGCCGACGATCTTCTTCTTTATCGGGTTGTTCGTCCTGGTTGGCGGGTTGATCGATACCGGGACCATCAAGCGGCTGGCCGAGTGGGCTATCGACTTGACCGGAGGGGATCCGCTGGCGACTTCCATGCTGATTCTATGGCTTAGCGCGATCGCTTCCTCTTTCCTGGATAACATCCCGTTCGTTGCGACGATGATTCCGATGATTCAGGATATGGGGGCCATGGGGATCAGTAACCTGGAGCCGCTGTGGTGGAGCCTGGCGCTTGGCGCTTGTCTCGGGGGAAACGGATCACTGATTGGAGCCAGCGCCAATTTGATCGCGGCGGGCATGTCTGCCAAGGAGGGCGAGCCGATTACGTTCGTGCGGTTTCTCAAAGCCGGTTTCCCGCTGATGATTCTGTCGATCGTATTTTCCAGCGCGTATATCCTGATCCGGTATTTCCTTATTTGAATGAAAAATTGCACTTAAGCAGCTCTATCTTTTGAAAAGAAAGACACCGGTATGCTATCCTAAAGATAAGTAAATCGATGTCCAAGGGGAGGGATTCAGCATGAAAACGCAAAAAATAGGGCTTCGCTGGTTGGCTGCCGCTATTTTGTCGTTGTTTATGGCTTTTTCCCTGCCCTCCTTCCTTTCACCCCCTCTTCAGGCGGAAGCCGGCGGGGAAGAAACGCTGGAAACCGAATATCACGCCGTGCACCACAAGGTGCCGCTGCGCCTCAACAGTTCGCCGTCCCACGGCAAGCTGTTCATTGACAGAACCCCGCATCAACTGGATAACGTCCCGGCCCTGGTCAGCTTCTTGCTGCTGGCGCCATGGGTGCGTTTCCGCCCGTTTTTTTGCCTGCTGTTAAGGCGGCTTCTGCTTATGCCCATCAAATTTACGAGCATGTTCGTGGCTTAATCCCAACTTCAACGTTTTTGAAATCCAGCCTCCTGCCTTGCATTCCCGTTTTCAAAAAACGGAATTCGCATGAGGCTTATTTTGCAATACCCAAAATGGGAATGATGACTCTAAAAACTGGAGGCTTGACTCAAATGAATCTCAAAGAAACAGATCTGCCTGGAATCGGGAAAAAGTTCGTGATCGAGGCCCGAAGCGGCGACAAACTAACGATCATTATCCATGATGACGGCCGGCGCGAGCTGTATCACTTCGATCACGACGAGCCGGACGACAGCGTCTCCATGGTGACTCTTGACGACGATGAAGCGAGATACGTCTCGGCCATCGTCGGCGGCGTGACTTACAAACCGACGGCTTTGGAGAACATTGAAGTCGCTTTAGGCGATCTGATCATTGAATGGTATAAATTAGAGCCTAACTTCAAATCCATCGGCAAAACCATCGGCGAGCTCAAAATCCGTCAACGTTCCGGAGCTACGATCATCGCCGTCATCGAGAAAAACCATACGAAACACATCAATCCCGGAGCGGATCTGATGCTTACGGCCGATGCGATGGTTGTCGTGCTCGGCGAACGGCTCCACCAACAGCAAATCAGACAGATCCTATTGAATGGAAGTGGTTGAATTGGATCATCTCGTGCTTGAGATCGGTCTGGCCATCGCCCTGATTGCGGCGGCCGGACTGCTCTCCGCAAAACTTCGTTTATCCGTCATCCCGTTCTACATTCTCATCGGGATGGCCGTAGGCCCGCACGCCATGGAGCTGGGGCATTTCGATTTCCGCTTTATTGAGAGCGCGGAGCTCATCGAGTTCCTGGGACGCATCGGCGTTTTGTTTCTGCTCTTTTATTTGGGCCTCGAGTTTTCCGTTACCCGGCTCATCAAGTCCGGCAAATCCATCGTGCTGGGCGGAAGCATATATATCTCGATTAATTTTGCCTTAGGCATCATTTTCGGCTGGGCGGCAGGCTTCCAGTTCGCGGAAGTGCTTCTGATCGCCGGCATCACCACATTCTCCTCCAGTGCCATCGTGGCTAAAGTACTCGTCGATTTAAAACGGACCGCCAATCCGGAAACGGAGATGGTCCTGGGCATTACCATGTTCGAGGACGTCGTCCTCGCCCTCTACATTTCCGTCCTGTCGGGTTTAGTCTTAAGCGGATCGTCAACGTTCGGCGGCGTTCTGTTATCTACCGCCATTTCTTTTGGCTATATGCTTGTTCTGTTGCTTGTCGGGAGAAAAATCGTTCCCTTGCTTAACCGCGCACTTAACATCCGTTCGAATGAGTTGTTTATCTTGGTCGTATTCGCGGTTCTCTTCTTGATTGCCGGATTCTCCGAAACGCTGCACGTTGCCGAAGCCATCGGCGCCTTGCTGCTAGGCCTCGTCCTCGCGGAAACGGAGCATGTGAAGCAAATCGAAAAGTTCGTGATTCCGTTCCGCGATTTCTTCGGAGCCATCTTCTTCTTCAGCTTCGGCTTATCGATCGATCCGACGGAGCTTGGCGGCGCCGTTTGGTATTCGCTCGCGGCCGTGGCGATTACCTTGATCGGCAACATTACGGCCGGCATGATCGCCGGGCGAAAGGCCGGGTTGTCGCCGAAGGCATCGATGAATATCGGCCTGACGATCATGGGCCGCGGGGAGTTTTCCATCATTTTAGTCAATCTGGGGAAAGCCGGCGGACTGGCGTCCATTTTGCAGCCGTTTGCCGCATTATATGTGCTGGTTCTGGCGATCCTGGGACCGCTGCTCGCCAAGGAGAGCAAACAGGTGTTCAAGCTGCTGGATCGTGTATTCCGTTTCGAAGCTCGGCATGTGAAGCGGAAGGAGCAGCAACGACAGCTGCAAGAGGAAACTTCACCGCAATAATGGCCTGATCCGGTTTTCAGGTTGATGAACCGCCTGCCCTTGATGATGGTTTTATCCAAGAAGGAGGGGTCGGTTTGAAACACCAGATGAGAGTTCATTCCTCCGGGAAGGTTCGCGGCGGCGGGAAGCATTTCATTCCGGCGTTTCCCCGTGCCGTGGGCGTCATTGCCGGCGCCTTGCTGGCTTCTGCCGGCCTGGAGCTGTTCCTGATGCCCCATGGGATCGTCGTTGGAGGAGTGACGGGATTATCCGTATTGCTAGCGCTAAAGATGGAGATGCAGCTCGGGTTGTTCCTGTTTTTGCTTAATCTGCCGCTGCTCTTGCTCTACCGCAAAAACATTCAGTGGTCCTACGGGATCTTCACCGTGATCGGAATATTGGTATTTTCACTTGGCACTCTCGTACTCCATCCCTACCCGTCTTTCATTGGCGAGCCGCTGCTGGCGGCGCTGGTCGGCGGAGGTTCTCTGGGACTTGGACTCGGACTATCCTTACGTTTCGGAGGTGCTCTGGATTTTGCGGAGAAGGCGGTAGAACATCTTTACGATGGAAGGTTGTCTCCGGAACGGGTCTTGTTATTGCTGAACTGCCTGCTCCTGATGGGTGCCGGCTTTCACTTCGGCTTTCTGCAGGCCCTCTATTCGGTCATCGCCTACTTGACTGCCTTCGAAGCCGTCAAGCTTCCGGTACAAGGCACGCGTTTGACTCAAACCGCACGTATCAAAAGCCGGCATTGCGCAGCCATCCAAGAACAGCTGCAACGGTACCTAAGCCGTTCGGCAGTATACCGGCAGGAGCCGACGGGGACTGGGAACGCCGGGAACGAGGACGGGATGGGCATCTTGGAGTGCCAATGCCACCGTTTGGAGAGGTCGCGATTCATTTCCGTCGTCCATCAATGCGATCGCGAGAGTGAAATCACGTTCCATCCTCGGAAATAACAACGCGAGCCGCAGGGTTTTCCCCCTGCGGCTCGCGTTGTTTACGAGTATATCTATTTCCCGGGCTTTATCCGAAAACTTGGCTCGTCATATATTGATTGAATTTTCGAACGGCAGCGGACAAGGTCTTCTCCTCCCGATAAACCAGACAAATCCGGCGGCGGTTCACGTACCCGGGAAGCTCCAGCTGCCGAAGCTCACCGGTTAAAATCTCCCGTGCAACGCTGCGCCGAGGCAAGACTGCAATGCCGATATTGCATTTGACCGCCTCCTTCATCGTCTCAATGGCCCCCAGCTCCATCGAAAAGTCGAAATGGAGCCCCGCCTGTTCCGCCCATTCCTCCGTCAACCGGCGAGAAGTCGAACCGGGCTCATGGAGCAGAAAGGTCTCCCCACGCAAATCCTCAACCTGCACCTGTTCCTTACTTGCCAATGAATGATTCGGGGAAAAAACCAGCATCAGTTCGTCGGTGACCAAGGGGACAACCGTTAGGTCATCTTCCCGCGATTCCGGCAACGAGACGATCGCCGCTTCGATTTCATACCCGCGCAGCATAGTCAGTACCGCCTCGGCTTTTTTCACCGACAATTGCAGTTGGATTTGCGGGTAGAGCTTCTGGAATCCTGCAAAATACGGCGGCATGAAATAAGTGGCTGGGGTATAGCTGGCCCCAAGGCGCAGTTTGACCGACGTTCCGTCCCGATGCTCAGCCGCTCTCTCCTCCATTTCCGCAGTCAAAGCGACGATTCGCCGAACGTAAGGCAACAGGTCTGTAGCCGCTTCGGTCGGGCGCAGCTTGCGCGCGGTTTTTCGCGTCAGGGTCAGGCCCAATTCCTCCTCCAGCTTATGCAAGTGAAAACTCACGGTAGGCTGCTTCAAGCCAAGCTTCTCCGCCGTTTCGGCCAACGTCTTGCCGCCGCCGATCTCTTGTAGCACTTTGAGTTGCTGGATGTTCACGACCATCCCTCCTCTCTGAAATATAGATTGTATCTATATAAATCAAGATACATAAACTTTATTTAACATAACTCGAACGTTTGCTTAACATTTGCCTGACTATCGATTGTTACATTAAAGAACGAAAGGGTAGGAAATGAAATCGTCCATCTACATTTCGAAGGGAGAAAGAGAATGAGAAATCGAACGAAACGCTATACCGCAGGAGTACTATTGACCTTGCTGCTCACATTGGCTTTAAGCGCATGCGGAGGCAACCAAAACAGCGCGGCCCCAGGGCACAACGCAGCCGGAAATGCGCAAGCCAGTGCCGCCGGTAATTCCACGGAAACGACGGAGGAAGCAAAGGATGAGGGAACATTGACGGTGTACCTAAACGATTTTGACGATATCATTGCCGACATGTTTGAACAAGCGACCGGCTATAAAGTGAATCTCGTTACCGGAAACGGGGCGGAACTGATGTCACGAATCGAAGCAGAGAAAGGAAATCCGCATTGGGATGTGATATGGGCAGACATGATGCCCTCCATCAACGCCCTTGGCGAACAAGGGCAGTTGCTTGAAGGCTGGACGCCGAACAACGAAGCCAATTTAACGGAAACGTATCGCAGCTATGTGCCGGGGAACCAAGCGTATTATCCGACAGGCGCGCATGCGGCTGGCGTCATCGTATATAACACAAACAAATTCTCGGAGGATCAGGCTCCCAAAACTTGGGCGGATTTCGCCAAACCCGAGTACAAGGGGTTAATCGCTACCGCAGACCCGGCCATCGCCGCCCCGGCCTATCCCTTCGTAGCGCGTTTCTTCGAACAATCCGGCATGGACGGCGGTAAAGAACTGTTCGATTCCTGGTTCAACAACGGCCTTCGCGTTTATCCAAAAAATCCGCAGGTTGTGCAGGCACTTAGCTCCGGTGAAGTGAGTATCGCGGCTCTTCAGGAATCCAACGCCTACAGCATGTTGACGGCGGGTGAGCCGATCGATATCGTTTGGCCGGAAGAAGGAGCGCCGGCTTCTGTACGCGTTGCCGCGATTCAGAAAGATACCAAAAATCCGAACGCCGCCAAAGCTTTCATCGAATTTCTACTGGATCCGAACACGCAACAGCAACTGGTCGACCAAGGCGAAGAAGCTTATTTCGAACCGTCGGTTTCCGGCGCAAAGCCGAAGGAGAACCGCGACCCGAATGCAAAACTCGTTGCGGCGGATGCCGCCTGGGCTGCCGAACATGAAGCTGAGATCAAGCAGTGGTTCGCCGATAAAGCGGTCAAGTAACGATGTTGCGGCGATTATCCCAAGACCGCCTTGGTTGGTCCGTCAGCTTCCTGTTATTCGTGCTCGTGCTCTATCCTCTACTGGCCGTGATCATACAAGTTTTGCTACCTGGCGTATTTTTTGGCCACTGGGGACTTGGTGAACTGAACCTGCTGCTGGAAATCTTTCACCGGCCCTTGTGGCAGAAATCGTTGGAGAATTCGGTCGTCCTCGCTAGCGGGACGACCGTTCTCGCTACGCTCCTTGGCGGCACCTTTGCGATGATCCGCGCGACTTGGCAATTTCCAACCGCCAAGCTGCTCGATGCCGCCGTTTGGGTACTTCTGATCATGCCCTCCTTCATCTTGGCTCAAGGTTGGATCATGTTCTCGGCTTCAGGCGGGCTAGCCGTCCATCTACTCGGCTGGACATGGATCACCAAAGCGGTGTTTCAACCGGCCGGCTTGATCGTCGTCATGACGCTCAGTAAGTTTCCACTAGCTTACCTCAGCGTTCGCTCGGCCATGGAATGGAAGGTAGAGCAACTTTCAGAGGCAGCCCGGCTGAACGGAGCCTCCCCCTTCCGCGTGTGGCGTACCATCCAGGCACCTCTGCTTCTCCCGGCTATTCTGGCCGGGGCGGCGCTGGTATTCATGGATACGATCGGGGATTTCGGGCTTCCAGCGTCAATCGCTGCCATTTACCGCTTCCCGACGCTGCCCTATTCGATTTATTCGGCGCTGTATACTTCGCCGATCCGCTTTGACATGGCCGGGGTCTTGTCCTTTTACCTTGTCGTATTGATCGGTTTGGCCATGCTGCTTCAGTTTTATGCCTTACGCCGCTCTCGTTTCGATTTTCTGTCTGCCCGGGCCGTACCGGCAAAGCCGAAGTCGGCGGGCCGCTTCACTTGGCCTCTGACGCTGATCAATCTGATTTTTTTGTCTATCGTTATTGGGGTCCCGATCGGTTCCAACTTGATATTATCCTTCATGAAGACACAAGCCGGTGGAATCCGGCCGGACAACCTGACCCTAGAGCATTACCGATCCTTGTTCCGGGGCGGCTCAGAGCTTCTGGTCGGCTTGGAACGGTCGCTAACGATCGCCTTAATCGCTGCTGCGCTCGGCTTATTGATTGGCTTGATGGTGGCTTATGTGCTCAGCTATTCGGGCTTCCGCTTTAAGCGAGGCATCGAGGTGCTGTCGCTCGTGACATTGGCCGTGCCCGGTGTGGTGCTGGGAATCGGCTATATCTTCGTTTGGAATCAACGTTGGTTAGACCAGATCGGTTTGCTGTTGTATGGCAAACCGGCCATCCTCGTGTTAGCCGCCATCGCCGGAGCCATCCCAGTCATTACGCGGGTCCTTATCGGGGCGATGGCGAAAGTGCCTGGTAACCTGCTGCACGCTGCCCAACTCAACGGGGATACGTGGCTTGGAAGAATGCGTCGCGTGCTGGTGCCGCTCATCCGAAGAGCGCTCTTGTCGGCCGGTTTGGCGGCCTTCGGCTCAAGCGTGTTCGACCTGGCGGTCAACTCCATTTTGTTTCCGCCGAATTTTATCACCTTTCCGATATCCGTCAACAAGGCGTTTGAGGATATGCGGTTCGGCTACGCTTCGGCCGCAACCATCCTGGGCGGCAGCCTAGTTGTTTTGATCATTTTACTGCTGGAAATCCTGTTGCGCCGTAAGGAGGTCAACCATGATCCAACCTAATTCCCCTACCGTATCCACCTTGCTGGAGATCCGCGGACTTACCAAGCAATACGGCTCGTTCCGAGCTTTGGACGAGGTGACGTTCGAGATGAGAGAAGGCGAAATCATCAGTGTGCTTGGCCCCTCGGGTTGTGGCAAATCGACCTTGTTGCAACTGGTGGCTGGCCTGATTTCCCCGGACTCTGGCGAGATCCGGCTTAGAGGCGAGACCATCGCCTCCACGCGAACCCTGATTCCGCCAGAAAAAAGAAACGTCAACATGGTGTTTCAGGATTACGCCTTATGGCCGCATATGAGCGTCTTCGACAATGTGGCCTACGGTCTGAAAAATATAGGGCGCGGCGAGAAACAATCACGCGTTAAGGAATTGCTGCGGCTTTTGCATCTGGAGGGATTGGAACGCCGCCTGCCTCCACAGCTTTCAGGCGGACAGCAGCAGCGGGTGGCTATCGCCCGAGCCCTAGCCACCCGGCCGAGTTTACTTCTGCTGGACGAACCCTTGTCCAACCTGGACATGCGCCTGCGAATCGAAATGCGCACGGAAATGGCTTATCTGTTCCGCAGGCTGGGCACTAGCGTGTTCCATGTCACTCACGACCCGGAGGAGGCGTTTTCGATGGCCGATCGCTTGCTGATTCTGCGAAATGGAGCGATCGACCAGATCGGCACGCCGGAGGAGTGCTTTACCCGACCGGCGAGCCCATGGGTCGCGTCGCTGCTCGGTGCGATCAATCGGTTGCCGGGGCGTCTTGAGCGTGGCCATAATGCCGCCGCCACGGCCATCCGCATTGGCGGAAAGCGCATCGAAGGCGTCGCCGGAGCAGACGTGGCCGGACGCGCGGATGGCGCGCCGGCGGAACTGCTATTCCGACCGGAGCAGCTCCGGCTCGCCATCGGGGAAGCCGTGCCTGAAGCCGCGGCGGTAAATGCGGATGAGGAAGGGGGAGTAAGCGGGTCGGATAACCATCTGCGGGTCCGCATCCTGCACTGCACCTTCGAAGGAAACCGTTGGCGGCTGATGGCGGAAACGGATGAAGGGCATACGCTGTACGCGTTGTCACCGTATCCGCTGGCGCCGAATACCCAGCATACCGTTTTCTTGCCGCCCTCATCGGCGTTTATTTACGCAAGCGCCGCACCCGAAGAAGAACGAAAGGACACAGAACCATGAATACTTCCGACTATTCGCCGCGCCTACTGGCGATTTCCGATATACACGGCCACGCTGATGGACTGCTTCGTCTACTGGCGGCGGCCGACTATGACGCCGAGCAGGACCGTCTAGTCCTCCTGGGCGATTACGTTAACGCCGACCCGTCCACCTGGGGAACGCTGGAGCTGGTTCATCAACTGACCGAAGGCGGCGCCACCGCCCTCTTGGGTAACCTTGAGGTCAGCCTATTGCAACGTGTGGACGGTGACGCCGACAGCTGCCTTCCGGAAGATCGGTTGAGTTGGCTGCGCGGGTTGCCGTATTATACCATCTTGGACGATTGGCTGTTCGTGCATGCCGGTATTCGTCCCGGCGTACCGCTGCATCAGCAAACGGCGGAGGATATGACCGGCATCCGTGAGGCATTTTGGTCAGCGGTACCAGACAGTTCGTGCACGATCGTGTTCGGTCATACCCCAACCTTCAAGCTGGGCGCCGAGCCCGGGGCAATTTGGCAGGCCGAGGGTCGTCTTGGCATCGACACTGGAGCGAAACACGGTCATCGCCTGACCTTACTCGATATCAGCGGGGAGATGGCCTATTCCTGCGCAACCTCTTCCGCCAACCTCTACGAAGATGTTCGCAGGGAGTCGATACGTCTGCAAGTGAGCAAATAAGGGCATGATGCAACAAAGCCAACCCGTATGGGGTTGGCTTAAGTTGTGAAGCACGATTGCAAATGCGAGCCTGCCCGTCCCTTTTCCACTCAGCCGGCAGGCTTTAAAACTCCTCGTATACCGCCGGATCCTGGTTTCTTAACCGCCCGTCCGGGCGGGTCAAACCGGAGATCCGTCCCATTCCCCCCTCATCCAGCGCGAAGTCGAAGATCGAGAGGTTCTCCAATTGACGAGCGGCGGAAGCCGATTTCGGAATCGAGACGGCCCCCAGTTGATAATGCCAACGCAGAATAATCTGGGACACCGATTTCCCGTGACGTTCGGCGATTTGCCGAATAGTCTCGTGATTCAACACGTCGTTGCCATGCGCCAGCGGACTCCAAGATTCCGTGATGATCCCGTGCTCTTCGTGATATTTGCGCTGCTCGGCCTGATTAAAGAACGGATGCAGCTCAATCTGGTTCACGCTTGGCGTTACGCCGGTTTCCTTGACCAGGCGGTCCAGATGGTCGGGCAGGAAATTGCTGACCCCGATGGAGCGGACCAGCCCCCACCTTTTCGCGTCGATTAAGGCCTGCCATGCTTCCGCATAATGTCCTTGAATCGGATTGGGCCAGTGGATCAGATACAGGTCGTAGTAATCCAGCTGCGCCCGGTACAACGACTCTTGGATCGCCTTCACCGCTTTATCGTACGTATGGTAGCGGCCGGGGAGCTTGGACGCGATGATGAGCTCTTCCCTCGGTACCGCGGAACGCCTTACGGCTTCGCCGACGGTTCCTTCGTTTTCGTAGTTATAGGCGGAATCCAACAAGCGATAGCCGGAGCGGATTGCATTGACGATCGACTGCACGCCCTCGCTGCCGCGAAGCGTGTAGGTGCCTAAACCGACCACCGGCAGCTTCATGCCATCATTTAGCGTAAATTCGGGAATGATTTGACCCAACATGAACACTCCTTTCGGATAAATACTCTAAAGCATATCATATCCGATGTAGGCGAAAAAACGAACAGAAATCGCCGTTTTCGGCGATTTCTGCGGAATGGGTATGAAATTTCGTACAGATTTACCTCCAGTCAGGCCCAGGACAGAGATTCTGCATGATATATCGAATAGAATCCTCTTTTGATTCTCCTCTACAGCTTCAACCCGCGATCCTTCAGCAGCTTGATATACAAGCCGCCAACCACGCTCCGGTGCTGGAAGCCGATCTGCGCCGACGTCTTGGTGTCGTACCAATCCGTGAACGGTACGCGGTCCCGCGTTTCATTCAGAAAGGTCCAGAGCGGCGAAATGATTCGCTCAAAATCCTCGCGCTCCTCCGCCAGCGTTCCGGCCCATACCAGCCAATCGGCTTTCGTGTAGGCTGCCCGGTTATCCAGCGGCGTCCCGTATCGTTCCTGCTTTTCCAGATACCAGGCAACCTCGCGGCGGATCATCTCTTCCCTGAACAAACCGGTCCCGAAGATGCCGTCCCAAACGAGGTTATATTTTAAACTCCAGGTCCCCGGCTGGCCGAAGGCCAGCATCGTATGGCTGTCGGCACTCGGATCGGCGGCTAGCCCTTCCCACTTGCGGGCCATGTCCGAGGCGGCTTGGCGGTAATGCTCCGCCGGTTCCTCTTCGCCCAGCATTTCGCATAACAACCCGTAGCTGGCTACGCCCATCACCGCTTTAGCCGAGAGGTTGGCATTGCGTGCCAAATGTCCGGCGAAATCGTCGGTGCAAAGCTGATGTTCCGGATCCAGTCCATGTTCCACCAAATAGTCGGCCCACTGGGCGAGCAACCCGCGATGCTCCAGTACGAAGTCCGTGTTACCGTCCGCCCACGTGACCGCGGCCGCCATGACAAGCATATTGCCGCATTCCTCAACCGGCATTTGCGCCTCCAGCGCGTTCTCGCCGTACACTTGACCGTTGGCGAGCGGGTATTGGCCGACGTCATGCGGCGCAAATTCAAACGTCCAGGCGTCGCTGGCGGCGTATTTGAAGATCGGCCGCATCATGCCGCGGACCAGCTCGGGCTGGTACAGCAAGAACAGCGGGATCGACGGGTAGCTTACATCCACCGTGGCAATACAGCCGTTGCTGAAGCATTCCTTCGACATGAACAGCACTTGCCCCTCGGGATCGCGGACCAGTTTATGCGCCGCAATCGCCTGCCGGTAGGATAGGGACAGGATATCGGCGTATTTCTCCCCACCGGCGCGGATCGCGTCTTCGCGCAGCTTGGCATCGAACGTATCGCAGCGCGCCATAAGTTTCGGGTAATCCCGAAACGCTTCGCTTAGCAGGTTCGGGACCGTGTTCCCATCCTTTTTCCAATAAGCCTCCAAGGGTTGGCCAAAATACTCAATCGCATACACGTCGTCATAGGCGAGGACGATCAATTGGGATTTCTCGTCCGTTCCGGCCACTTCCCCGGCATCCCACACGCAAGCCATAACCAGTTCGGCGTCGCGAACCGGTTGAGATTGAGCGATCGGCGACGTACCTTCGTTAGGCCGGATTTCGCCTTCCCGGACGAACTGTTTGCGGACTTGCGCCCGTTCCAGATAAGTCCTCACGTCCGGCGCCTGCTTGACGGCCAGCAGGAAGGTGCCCCAATCGATGCGCTGATCGTCGCCCGAGACATGGAGCGGCTTCTGCTCAGCATGGCGCACCTGCAGCACCGCGAGGTCTCCCTGCTCCTCTTGCTGCCAGGCGATCGCCTGGTCGGTTTCGTTCACGCACCACTCCCCGGTTGCGTCTGCATATAGGCGCACCTGATGGGGACGTCCGTCGAGGGAACGCACGCGGAAAGAGACATAAGAAGCCGGCCGCGATAACAGCTCCAGATCGTCCGGCAACAGCGGACTCGTAAAGGTCACTTCCAGCCCAACGCCCCCCGCCTCGAATTGGTAGCGGGTGGAGAGAGCCGTAACTTCGAGCCCGGTTTGGTTCATTGGCTCCGGCTCCGTATAATACCGCTCCGGATTGGGTTCGACGCGCCCGGCAAACCGCCAGGCCACGCCGTCGATGCGAATCAAGCCGGTGAACGCCTGCCGGCGTCCGGTCCAATGGCGGGTGAAATCGTCGGTCAGTCGATCCGCCATCGACCAGACGCTGAAATAAGGATCGATGGTTATCAAAGGTACTGCCGGTGGACGCAATTTCGTATTCATCGGTTATCTGCCTCCCATGCGGATATCGTGATCCTGTCATTATTCCTTCGTTTGCTGCTTCGTCACCGTGATGCGGGTTCCTCCGTCTCCATGCTCGTAATGAAGAAGCAGGGTACGCGACTTCGCATCCCATTCGAATGAGAGCGGCGCGGCACTAGCCGGTGCGAGGACATCCCCCTCGCCAGGCTGAACCATGGCCGTCACCGCCGCAGGTCTTGCCTCGCAGCAAAGCCGCGCCGCGGCCTGCAACGGGCGAGGCCCCTTGGCCGTAAACGAGATGCCGCGTTCGTCCTCGCGGAAATCTTCGATCCGGGAGGAGGCGGCGATCACGCCGGAGCAGGCGTTTAGGCTGCCCGGCCCGGTGTACGCCAAATCATAAAGCAAAGCTTGGCGGCCCGGCTGGATCGTGACCCGTTCTCTGACGGGCAGGCCGGCCTCAAGCAAGTCGACGAATAAGCCCTCTAGCTCGAGCGGCGTTTCGCTGACCGACTCGGTCATGACGGAGGCGATCACGTACGGACCGCGGCGAAGGTGGAAATGGTTCCGCGGTTCCCAGCGGAGCGCGTCCACCGCCGGAACCGGCTCTCCCGGGAAGCCGTCGGGGGCTGCCTGCGGCGTGAAGCGGCCCGCATCCGCCGGCCCCTCCGCGCTTCTAAGCAGCTCCATCGCTTCCCGTACCGCGGCGCGGAACCGCTCTGCCGCTTCCGCGCTCTGCGCGATCCGGTCCGGCCGCATCGGCAAATAGCTGACCAGGCCGGCGCCTACCCGGGTGATACCTTCTGTCTCAGCCGTCCCTGCCTCGGCCCCGCACGGCAATCCGAGACATTCGAACAGATGGGCCCGCGGCGAAACGTACCGCCGTCGGCCCTGATTCCACCACTCCCGGACTCCATGATACGGATCGCTGTCGTCCCCCACGTAAATGAGCGCCCCGCCTTCCCGTACCCATTGGGCCAAAACGCCGTGCAAATCCGGCGATTCCGGCTTCATGAATTCATAGCTTAAGACCAGCACGCGGTAATCGTCCAAATATCCGGGGAACCGCCGAAGGTTATCGAGCTGCACCGGCCGAACCGGCAGCCCGTGTTTGACGAGCGGAAGCGTCAGCCCGTAAAATGCCGAGAAATTCAGCAGTTCCACCGCCGATTCGTCCGTCAGTTCCACCTCGTTCGTTCCGTCGTATTTCATCATGAAACCGGACGTTTTCGTCTCGATCCGTTTGCGTTGGAACATGGCCGAGTCGGCCAGGAGCACGCCGGTGACGGCGGCATTGCCGTACATCCGGACCTCCTCCTGCTCCATGTTCCCCAGCGTGTGCATCACGCTCAGCAGCATCGTCCCGTAATCGGCCGGAATCCCCTCTTTACCGCTGCCATCCTCGGACGGATACCGTCCCTCGAAGATCCGCCGGGGCCATGGGGCCACCTCATAACGGGAAACCGCCGGATGCAGCAGCGAGGCGATCAGCGTCTTGACGTAGTTCTCGCGGTAATCGGCCCAGGTCCGCTTCGGATCGTCTTCGATCGGATCATGCAGGAACCACATGCGGCGTTGCGTACCGCGAACCAATTCCTGCATGATCCCGTATTCCAGGAACGCCGTCTCGAATGTCCGCTCCGCACGTTTGCCCTCGTATACGTTGGCCGTCCGCGACGTCCCCGTCCAAATTTGGGCGATATAGCCATCGACGGTCGGCACGTCGAGCAGCCGGGATTCCGGGCTGACGATCCGCCACTGGGTGTAATTGATCAAGCTGTGCGTCGGCACGAAAAAACGCAGCGGCCGGTTGTACCGGACCAGCGAATATTCCTTTAGCGCCGAGCAAATGCGGTCCAGGCAACGCGTGTACAGATAAGCCTTCAGCTTGGAGGCGCGGTATTGCGCATCCTCCGAGGCATGGGGCGGCTGCCATGGCTCGTTGTAATAATTTTGCCATTCGCGTCGGAACGCTTCGGAGTAGCCGCCCTCCACCCAAAATTCCGGTTCCTCCAGATGAATGGCTTCCACGCCGGCATCGACGGCCGGACGAATCCGTTCCACCAAAAAGTCGGCATAGCTGATGGTTGGCACCATATAGGGAATATCCTCCGAGGTCCCATGGATAATCGTTTCGCCGTCCTGGTATTTCTGGGCTTCGTCCCAATGGGAGCGGCCGTCCGTGTGCCCGTTCAGATAGTCCTGGTAACCGCCCCAGGACACCCCGGTCATCAGGTGCACATGGTATCCCCGCTCCGCCCACTCGCGGATACGCCGAGGCATCGATTCGCCGATGCCGTATACCATCACAAAATCCGTCTGCACGTCATACGAAGCGCCAAATCCGCTGCCTTCCTGAAATCCGGTCCGTTCTTCCGCCCTTGGTCTTCCCGTCACGCTTAAGCCCCTCCCTTGTCACCTAGAAGTTCATTCGGCGCCTATCTTCTATGCTTCATTTATGATTCATTAAGCCAACTGAACGCGAATCGTTTTGATCTCGAACGGTGTAAAATTCAAGCGAACCCGATCCGTATTTTCTGCCAGCAGCGCGATGGGTTCCTCCATCAGGTTCACCTCTTCGATGGTCCGGCAAGCCGGACCGAAGCTCAGCTCGCTATCCGCCCCGGCTCCTGCCGTCTCATATAGCCGAACGATGAGATGATCGCTATCCTCGGCTTTTTTGACGGCTTCTACCATGACATTCGGATGGTCGACCGATAGGAGCGGCTTCGTGCCTAAGCTACCGTCAGCCTTCACGCTGTCTTGGGCCGTTACAGAGATCGCCTCAACCGAGGCAAGCGGAATATTCAGCTCATACCCTTTACGGTACACGCCGGCCTGGATGAAGTCGCCTGCATGCGGATACAAGGCGTAAGTGAAGCGGTGCCCCGCCCGATCGGCCTGCGGATCCGGATACCCTGGGCTGCGCAGCAGGTTCAGATCCAGCACGCTGCCTTCCGCGCGGTGTCCGTATTTGCTGTCGTTCAGCAGCGCCACCCCGTAATCCGGCTGTGACAGGTCTAGATAATGGTGAGCGCAGATTTCGTCCCGGGCAAACTCGATCGCGTTGTTCCGGGTCGTCGGCCGTTTCAAGACTCCAAACTGAATTTCGCAGTTCACTTGATCGCTGACGACGGACACCGGAAAAGCGACCCGCAGCATTTTCCCCGTCTCCCGCCAATCCGCTTCCGTGTCGAATCGCAGCAGGTCATCGCCCTGCAGCAACCGGATCGTTTGCTTCAACGTCGACTCTCCATAGCGGTAAACCTGCTCGACGACCGCCTGCGGCCCCGAGACGTAAGCCCGCCGGCTTTCCAGCGTCATCGTCCCGGCGTTCGTATCGCGATAATCGCGCGGGAAATCCCAAGCATCGCCGTCGTCGTGGTAGACCGTAAATACGTTCGCCTCTGTGCCCGGTTGGACCGCTTCGCGTCCGGCGGCTTTGTCGTATAGCGAAACGATGCTGCCGTTCTCGGCGAACCCAACCCGAAGGCGTTCGTTTTCCAGCCGGAGCTCCTCGCCGATCAGCACCTCTACCGGCGCCTCTGCCGCAGCCTGCTTCAACTCGCGCCAGCCCATCGCCGGCACCTGCACGTACTGCCAGCTGCCGCCGATCTCTACCCATTCCCGCCGCTCCCACGGCAGGGAATTAAACAGAACGATCTCGCCGTCAGCAGCGCCGGATCGGCCGGCCGCACGCCCGTAGGCTTCCGCGGTCATCGCCCGGACTTCGCCAAGCAGCTTGGCGTAGCGTTCCAACGACTCGTCGTATACGCGCGTGATCGAGGAACCCGGCAAAATATCATGGAACTGGTACAACAACGCTTCCTTCCAGATCTCCTCCAGCCGGGCGGTCGGGTATCCTGCCGGGCTATCGCCGAGCGCGAGCTGCAGCGATGCGGCGAATTCCAGCTCGCGCAGCGCTTTTTCCAGCTTACGGTTATACCATTTGTTGCGCGCCTGCGTGGTCAACGTCCCTTGATGCTTCTCAAGATACAGCTCGCCGCGGTAGGTTTGGAAACGGGAAGCCTCCTGTTCCAACCGCTCGAAGAAGGTGATCGACGGCTCCTGAACAACCGGCGGCAATCCCAAGAGGTTTTGCTCCCGTTCGAGCCGCTCCAGGTGTTCTTCCCCAGGTCCGCCGCCGCCGTCGCCGATCCCGAACAGCATCAGCGCATGTCCCGAGACGTTGCGGTCGAGGTAAGCCTGCTCGATTTTGGCCAGCGACCGCGGGGCCGCCGGGCTGTTGTAGGTATCCTCCGGCGGAAGGTGCGTCAGCACCTTCGTCCCGTCGATGCCTTCCCAGAGGAAGCTGTGGTGCGGATGCGTGTTGTAGGTGCTCCACGAGAGCTTCTGCGTCATCATATAGTCAACGCCGGACTTCTTGAGCAGCTGCGGCAGGCTGCCCGTATAACCGAAGACGTCCGGCAGCCATAACACCTTCATGTCCTTGCCGAACTCCTCCCGGAAAAACCGCTTGCCATACAGGATCTGCCGCACCAACGCCTCGCCGCCGGAGATGTTCGTATCCGGTTCGACCCACATCGCGCCCTGCGCTTCCCAGCGGCCCTCGCGAATGCGTTCTTTCACTTCGGCGTAAAGCTGCGGATAATGCTCCTTCATCCACTGATACAGTTGCGGCTGACTTGCGCCGAACACGTAATTCGGATACTTCTCCATGTTCCGCAGCGCCGTCGAGAAGGTGCGGGCCCCTTTGCGAATCGTCTCGCGGATCGGCCACAGCCAGGCCAAATCGATGTGCGCATGCCCGATGGCGCTGACGGTCAAGACGGGATCTCCGCCTTTTTTCGCCAGTTCGCAAGCCACCCGCGACTTTGCCAAACGCACCGATTCCTCATTGACCTCCGCCAGCAGATGAGCTGCCTCGTACACGGATTGCAGGACCTGGGCTTTTCTGGCGCTCGTATCCGGCAGTTGTTCGACCAGCTCGATCAACACCTCCAGGTCGTAGGCCAATTGCCGGGCTTCCTCGCGGCAAACGGCAATGACCGCTTCCTTCAGCGTCCCGCTGCGATAATGGCCAAACAAGTCATTACACCCGCCGTCTCCCCAGAGATCGATGGCTTCCCCGCCCCGGGCGGCGGCACTGACGTCCACCACCCGCTTGCCGGGCCGCCCCAGGCTGTAGTCGAACTCGGAGCTCACATTCGTTAAGCCTTGACGTGGGGATCCCGCTTCGTCCACGAGACATAATTCTCCGTTGATATCGATCAGCAGAACGATTTTTTGGCCGGCAGCCGTTTCCGGTACGGTTCCTTGAAAATGAAACCAGGCGCAATCCCACAGCTCACCCCATTTATCCCCGGGCTGAAGGCGGACGTACTGACCGCTTTTCCGCTCGGCATAAGGGACCGGCTCCTTCGTCACCCAAGCTTCAACCTCAAGCCCGGCGATCGGGCGGTAAATGTACTCCTGCAATTTGGCAAGCCTTTGCTTGGCCTTTTGGGTCATGATGTGATTCGTTTCATAAGGCATGCAGCATCACTCTTTCAATGTAATTTACTTCGTAATGGCCTCCGCTCTCTTCTGCGCCTCGTCCAGAATGCCCTTGATGTCCCCTTTGGTCATCAACGCTTTAGTTACGGCCTCGCCAAAGATTTGCCAGATCTTCGAATCTTCCTTGGCAAACGTCGGCAGCCCCTGCACATTGCCCGCCATCGCCAGATAATGCTGGTACATTTCCGGGTGCGCGGCTTTGTAAGCATCGGTTTCGGCGACCGATTTCAATACCGGCGAACGTACGCCCGTATCGGCGATCAGCTGCTGGATTTCCTCGCTATACATCGTGCGGATGTACTCGAAAGCGGCTTCCTTGTTTTTCGCATCCTTCGGCACCGCATGGAACGCTGCGCCAATCGTGATATTGCCGGCTTTGCCGTCCGAAGACAGCGGAATTTGCGACATCCCGTAATCGATCCCGATTTGCGAGCTTTCGATCGCCCGCCATGGTCCGTCGATCAGATAAGCGATTTGGCCTTTTTTGAACGCGTCGAAATAAGTTCCTTCATTCGTGTTCGCCATCAATCCGGCAGGATGGTTCGCGTTGAGTTCTTTCAGGAACTGCACCGTCTCCACGTTGGCGTCGGAGTTGAAAACAGGTTGGCCTTGATCATCGGCAAATCCTCCGCCATTGATTACTAGTAGTGTACCATACCGCAAGTACCCGCCGGCATTCGGCCCGGCGTATACCCCGCCGCCGAAGAACTTTCCGCCGCCCGCTTCAGTCACCTTCTGCACGTTAGCCAGCAGTTCATCCCAGGTCGCCGGCGCTTTGTCAGGGTCAAGACCCGCGTCCTTCACCAGCTTCTTGTTCCAGAACAAGCTGCTGACGCCAGGCTGCGAGGCAAAACCATAAATCTTGCCGTCATACTCCATCGGCTTCCAGGCGGCCGGCGCGACATTGTCGCGGATTTCCTGCGCCATGTCGTCCGGGAACGGCTCTAGCAATCCCTGCTGGGCAAACCCAGGCATTTGCGTTTCCCCAACGATGATGTCGGGCACGTTTTTCGCCAGGAATCCCGCCGTCTGCTTCTGGATCAGCGGTTCGCCCCAGCCCCAGTCCTCGGTTTTGACCGTAATGTTCTTACTTTGCAATTTCTCGTTCATGATCGATTGGTAATAGTACGGGAATACGCCGGCTTTCTTCAACGGTTGACCGGGCGTATAATTGAAATCCTCTTCCGTGATCCGCGGGTTCAGCGTCTCGTCGGCGATCGTTTGTTGCTTCTTCTTCTCCAGCAGATCGCCAAGAACCCCCACGCCAACCGCCACAGCGCCTTCATTCAGCACCGTTATGGTCGTGCCTTCCGCCGACGGTTTCTCGTCATTGCCGGATGGCTGGTTCTGGTTCGTTCCCGGGTCATTCGCGGCCTGATTGCCGCCCGTATTGCCTCCCCCCGAACCGCAAGCTGCTAACAAGGCGATGATCAACAGCGATAGAAACATGACGTGCATTTTTTTCAACATGCTTGAACCCCTCCAAAAATAGTTTTTTTCATGATGAGTGTTCGTCCAGTTAAGTTTCAGCACTGATGTTTATCCCTCTAACCTTTGATGCCTGTGTTGGCTAAGCCCTGCACAATATACTTCTGGAAGAAAGCAAAGATCAGCAAGGCCGGAATGGTAATCCCTAAACTTAAGGTAATGATCATCGGGTAGTTGATCACGGCGCCGGGACTGGCCCCAACGGAAGATATCCGTGTAATAGCCGCCGGAAGCGTTTGCAAATTGTCGTTGGTCGTATAGAAGAACGGCGTAATAAAATCATTCCACGTCCCCAGTGCCGTCGTGATCGCGATAAACGCCATAATCGGAAGCTGCAGCGGGAACAGGATTTGGAAGATCAGCCGAAACGTCCCGGCCCCGTCCACGATGGCGGCTTCGTCGATTTCCAGCGGCACCTTCTCCAGCGACTGCTTCACGAGAAACGTCCCCATGATGTTGATGCTAGGACCGCCGATCAAGTAGACCCACCAGGAGTTAAGAATTCCGGTTCCTCCTGTGAACACGTCGTTGCCTCCGGCGAACGGAAAACGGGCGAATTCAAGGTACGTCGGAATGATGGCCAGCGTGCCGGGAATCATTTGCGTGGCAAGCAGAATCAGAAAAAGCGCATCCCGTCCCTTAAATCGAAGTCGCGCGAACACGTATCCGGCCAAAAACGAAGTCAAAATCGCCCAAAACGTATTGTAGGCCGTACGTATGAGTGAGTTTTTCATATAGGTAGCTACTGCCGTGTCCGTGGACCCGGCGATCAGCGCCTTGAAGTTTTCCAGCGTTGGCGCTTTAGGGATCGGGAAAATGCCTAACACCGTCGAGGAAAATTCCGTCTTGGTAAAAAACCCGGCAAGCACCATGAAAATCAGCGGGTACAGCAAAATGATCCCAACGCCAAGCAATACGAGATGTCCCAGCAAATGAACGGGCTTAAACTGCTTGCTAACCCTGGCGTTTAGTGGACTGGGCATGCGGAGGCGCCTCCTTTCTCGCGGCTTTGACGGGTTTCAGCGGAATGGTCGTCCGTCTGTCGGATTTCGTTGACCAATTGTAGTACAATACGGTCGCGACGATGACGATCAACGCCATAATCAGCGAAGAAGCGCCGGCCATACCCAAGTTGAAGTCCCAGAAGCCGTCCCGGTAAATGCGGAACACCAGCACCTCGGTTTGCCCGTAAGGCCCGCCGTTGGTGATAAACAGCACCTGCTCGTAAATCTGGATCGCCGCGATCAGATTCGTAATGACGATATATGTCGCGATCGGTTTAAGCCCCGGCAACGTGACGTATCGCAGCTTATTCCATCGTCCCGCACCGTCGATCTCCGCTGCCTCGTACAAGGACAGATCCACGGATTGCAGACCAGCCAGCCATATTAACGCCGCCCCGCCCACCCCTTTCCAGACGGAGTAGACCACGATCCAGAAGATGCCCCATCCGACGGAATATTGCCATACGATGGGTTCCTTGCCCAAAGCCTTCAATATGTTGTTAATGACCCCATTGTTCGAATCCAGAAAAATGTTGAATACTTGCGTCGTCGCAACCGTTGCTGTGATGGCAGGAATATACCAAATTGAACGGTAAAAGCCTTTGCCGAACAGCGGCATATTCATCAGCAATGCGGCGAAGAAACCCGCCCCAAGCGTAATGACCGTGACCAGTCCGCCCAGCCATATCGATCTCCACAACGCATCCGTGTACACCGGGTTCTGAAAAAAGCTGACAAAGTTATCAAACCAGATGAAATTAGGCGTATCCGCCAACCCCACCCATTCAAAGAAACCCAGCACGAACCCGAACAACGTAGGAAAACCTGAAACCACAAGCCAAACCAAAAACATCGGCACTAGGATAACGGCGGCGATCCAAGCATCCTTGTGTCTTCCCAACCTGCGCTGCAGCGGTATTTTCCGCTCCCGTAATCCCGCATTTTCCATCGTCCAAGCAACCCTCCTTACTGTGAAGTGCACTGATTAAGCATTGGTTGTTAGCTGATAATCCATTTGTATTATTAACTATATTTCACTATGTCATTTATGTCAAGATATTAGATATATCATTTATCGCTAATTTGTCGCAAAAAAAGACACCCGCTTGCAAGTAAGCAAGCAGATGTCCAAGCGATCATTTCCTAGTTACGTGGTCCGTTTCCGCAGCGGTCCCGTGGATTGGCTTTCGATCAATTTGGGCTCGAGGATCACTTTGGTGTATCCCGGCTCCTTGGCGTCGGGCTTTTGGAAGATGTCCAGCAGGATACGCGCTGCCGCTTCCCCCATCTCGACCTCCGATTGGGAAATATGCGAGAAGTACCCCCATTCATGCAGCCCCGGCGAAGGGTCGTCGAACGTGAGGATCGAGACGTCCTCCGGCACCTTGAGGCCTAGTTCCTTGCAAATCGAGTAGATGTGCAGGCCAAGGCGTCCGTTTAAGGTAATATAAGCGGTGGCAATCTGGTTCTTGATAAACCGGTACAGCGGATGTTTCTTGTCGATTTCGCTATAGTCCACGTTGAAGTCGGTTAAGATCAGCGCCGGATTAATCATCGCTTCCTTCTGCTTGAGGGCTTCCATGTATCCGTTGATCCGCTCCTCCACCGTAATCGTGGGCAGCGGCGAATCGGAGCAGATCGCGATCTCACGATGTCCCAGGCTCCACAAATAATCAACGGCAAGCTGTCCGCCAATCATGCCGTCGCTGCGCGATAAGTTCGTAGCCACTCCGGGCAAATACCGGTCGATCAAGACAAACGGGTAGCCGCGCATCTTGAGGGACAAGATCTCTTCGTTGTACGTCTCCGCGTCGCACGGAAAAATAATCAACCCGGCTGCCCCTTTGCGGATCAAGTCTTTGATCGCTTCTTTCTCCCGATCAATGGAATTGTACGTTAAAACGATCTGCAGGCTGTAAGGACTGTCGGCAATGATGTTATTGATCCCTTGAAGCAGCCGGATAGCAAAATAGTCCACCAGCATCGGCATAACCAGCCCGATCGTAGTACGCCCCGAAGTTTGGAGTGCAGCTTCACCGCCCCCCAGCAAAGCATCGGCAGCACCTGCGTTGTGCACCAACATTCCCGCATTTCCATCCAGCGCCGTTCTGGACGTAACGTCGGGCGACGCCGAACCTTGATGGCGATGCAGCAGCTCGCCGATCCCTTCGCTGACAAAGCTGCCCCTCCCGGGGATCCGGTAGATCCAACCGTCCTTCGCCAGCTGCATCAGCGCATTGGCTACCGTAATTCGGCTAACGTCGAACTGCTCCATCAGTTCTTTTTCCGAGGGGATCTTATCGTTCTCCCTCAACCTGCCCTGCACGATCATATCCTTGAAGTGCTGTTGAATCTGCATATATAACGGTTTACGTTCGTTTTGCATAAGACTTCTCCTATCTATTTACTCTCCCATATATTCACATTATATCATTTATAGCATTTCGTCAATCCATTTCATCTCGCATCCTTGCTTGACAATCATTATTGGATATATTAAACATATTATACAGGTGCTATCGTTTGTATTCCACAATCGGCCGATAAAAGGAGGGAATTCGTGTATCCGGCTTTCTAGAGAACACCTGAATGAACGATGGCCCTACATTAAGAGGATACGAGGTGAACGCATTTGTTTCGCAAAATAACGATGACTTGTTTCGTTTTATTCTGCACAATGTCCTTATCCTTTGGTACCACCTCTGCAACAGCGCAATCCTCAACTGAGTCAGCGTCCAAGAACACGATCAGCTGGCCTAAATCGCAAGCGCTTCCAAACTTTGGGAAAGTAAAACGGCTTGACGTAGCCGATGTGGTGAACTCGCCGGGCGACATTCGGCTGATGTTGGCAACGCTCCAAGGCGTCATCAATCGTTCGGAACCCCGCATCTACTTGCTGGAGAATGAAGAAGAGGGCAAGTTGACTTGGCTGAACGATCTCAACGTTCCTTATCAGCTGCACGACGAGGCCTGGGATCTTGTGAAGAAATACAAAAATGAAGTGAAAGGCATCATCATCTACGATCCCGAAGTTCCTGATTCGATAAACGTCGCAACCACCTTGGCTGGTCTCAAGAACGCGATCGTCGCCAGCCCTGAAATCGCTTCGCAACTCGAGGCCTCCCCCTACCGCCTGAAAGTGCTTGACGATCTGCGCGGCCGGTTTCAGGACCGGATGGACGCCTACACTTGGCAATATGAACATCTGTGGAAACAAACGACGCACCGCATGCTGATCGGACTTAGCCCTACCACCGCCGTAAAAATTCCCTCAGGACTTCCCGAATCGTTTGAGGTGATTGCGGAGGAGACCGAGCAGATTCGCGACGCCAGCAATAAAGACACCTATGATCTGGATCTCACGCCGTTTATGGGCGGAGACGCCGTCTATTTACGTTTTGACGATGCTTTTACGCAAGACGGATGGGGTTCGGCGGTACATGAAGTGGTAATCAAGGCCGACGGTCAAACGATCGCCCAGTTCATCCCCGGTACGCCGGAAGAGGAACCCTTCCTCTACGATCGGCAAGACTCCCAGGTGTCAGCCGGGGATGGCGGCCACCGTTTCGCCGATAACGGAAGATACTTCGTTTACCGCTTTGATCCCCCGGCGGGCACGCAAGAACTAACCGCGTCCGTCACGATGTGGAACCAGTATAAGGTATCCGCCGGCAGCATACAGCCGCCGTCCTCGGAGCAACGGGAGCCGTATGGTTATCTGCGCGATTATGCCGTTGCCAACAAAGCGATGGTGTTCTGGCTGGAAGTGAATGATCCGGAACAAAGGGCTCTATTCGAGAAAATCTTGGCTGATGTCGAGCCGGGTACGCCTTATCTTGGCTGGTTCAGCAATGACGTGGCCGGTGAATTCAGCTCCGTCGAAGTGACCTCCAATTATGGCGTTTACGTCTTGGCCGCCGACTGGTTCAGCAACCTGACCGTCTTCTCCGGCACCCAAGCGAAGCAAGTGAACACTCAGGCACCGCCTGCGCCGCCATTAGAGAACAAAATCTATGTTACGTACACCTTCAGCGAAGGCGACAATTTCCAATACAATCAGCATCGCATGCGGATCCTGTGGGATGATCCCGCCCGCGGTCAAGTGCCGATCAACTGGACGTCCAGCCCGCTGCTGTACGACGGCGCACCGGCCATGCTGAACTATTTCCGGCAGACGGCTACCCCGAACGATTTGATCATCGCCGGACCGTCCGGCGCCGGCTATTTCTACCCGGCGGCCTGGCCGGAAGACACTTTTGTGGATTACCTGAAGAAGTCCTATAAATACATGCAAAAATCCGGCATGAACCTCACTTACGTACTGAACCGGATCGACGGCAACAACGTGCCTCTTGGCACAACTTATGCTGAGGCCTATGAGCGTTATTACAAAGCGCCCGGCTTGTTCCTGAGCTGGGAAGATCGCCACGGAGTGGAGATCGTAAACGACTCTCTGCCGGTATCGACCATCCAAGGCATCAGTACCGTTCAGGACGGCCTTCGTATCCTGGAGCAAGCGAAAGCGAATTGGGACGGGGAATCCCCGCTGTTTGTCTCGCTGGGGCTGCTGGCATGGAGCTTGACGCCTTCGGATGTGGCAGCCATGAGCGAAGCGCTTGGACCGGAATTTGAAGTGGTCCGGGGCGACCATTACTTCGAGCTGATTCGCGAAGCGGGCGGGTTGTCCGTGAAGCCGCATGCGACGGAAGATAGCGAAGAACTGCCGGAATAACGCCTATCATTGACGTAAAAAGGCCAAAGGATCCGTTGGTTATCCAATCGATTCTTTGGCCTTACTTTTGGCTGCCGAAAACTCAGTTCATTTCTTGGACGCACCGTAATCCGTAATCGTGAATTGGATGTCAAAGGTCACTGGCGTTTGGCTGAAAACGTCGTCCCAATGGTCTTCAACCTTCTTCCAGTACTTAGGGTGCGTGATCCTCAACCGGTTGCCGAACCCGGCCACATCGGTTTTATATTCCGACTGCATTTTCTGCATTACCGTTTCGAGCATTTGGTTCAGCCTTTTTTCAAAGATTTTCTTTGCTTTCTCCAAAAATTCGGTTTTCGTGGGATCTTCCTCAAGATCCCAGTTCTCGATTAACCGCCCTTCCGATTCGATCTTGACATGAAACGAAAGCCGCTCTCCCTCGATCCGGGGGGTGATTTGGCTCTTCGCGTCTTCAATCTCGTAAGTGATCGTTTCATTTCGCCAATCATAGCTTTTGATCACCCCGCCTTTGACATCGCCTTGAATCCAGGCTATGCTCTCCACGTCCGTTTGATCCAATGTGCCGATCCATTTGCCGGTCTCCCCCTTGATAATCCCCGCCCCCGCGAACTTCGCTTCCTCGCCGTCTGTGGACACTTCCTGCAGGAGAAAGCTCTGCTTGGAGCCCAACCTCTCATCCAGCTCGGTCAGATTCACTTCTTTCATGATTTTGCCCGTTCTAAAGCGTTGTCGCAGCATGTCCCTCAGCTTGAAGGCGGGGGTTTCTCCGGGATGCGCCATTTCCAGCGTTTTCCTCGCCTTCCCTTCGCTCAATAATACGATGCAGCTCGGTCGTATATCGTTATCGCGAAGCACGAAATCCATCAGTTTGTCGATACTTTGCTTCCGAGCCAGTTCGGTAGATACGACGATCACCTTCAAATGGTGGCCGATGACCGTCCGATCCCGGCTTAGCGAATACTGCCGCATGATTTCAAACAGAGAATCCCCGGTTTCCGACGTATTCAGATATTCCTTTCCTCTCCCTTGACTCCCTTGCTGTTTGTTGTTGCTGACGTTTCCCATCGGAACGATCTGGATGGTAGCCGTAATCAGGTTCCGTTTGGGATAGTCTCCTCCTTGTTTCTCCAGCTCCCGTTCAACGGCCGTCGGTTCTCCCGTGTCCAAAGCCAATCCGATATACATGCTTAAATCTTCGATTTCTTTACTGCTCCAACAGCCTGTTTGCACCGCAAGCAAGCCGGCGGCAAGGAACAGCGACAAAATACGATTCCTACGCATGCGGTTTGAGTCCCTTCCTCCGAATAAGGTAGATGACGGATAACGGCACCGTCACTAAAGCGAAAATAATGACGCCGGCATTTCCGACCGCACTGCCAAGCGTAAATAAGTCGTTCATGTTTTTGGGGATAAGAGCGACGATAAAAACCACCGGCATCAGCGAAAAAAGCGCGGCAGGGAATTTGATGCGCATGATTTTCGAAACGCCCAAGACCGTAGTAAAGAAAAAGATGGTGAAGTTGCAAAACATCTGCATCAACCAGATGACCAAAAACGGAAATTCAAACCGTTCAAAAAACAAACCGGTGACTTCAAAGCTTCGCAAAAGATCAAGCGTCGGCCAGGTACTTCTTAGAACGGCGTCAACCGACATGCTGCCCACGACGATCACGGTGGTGCAAAAATAAAGAACGAACGGAATGCTCAAGCCGCCCCATATCGCCTTAACCGCTTTCTCGGGGTGCTGCATATGGCCAACCAAATACAAAACGACTTCACTGCCCGTAAAAATGAGCAATGTCGACTTCAAGCCATTAAACACCGGAGGCAAACCTTCGCCGAGAAATGGGCGCATATGATTGATATCAAACATCCTCATGCTGAAAAAAAGGCTAAGCAGCAAAACTAGGATGCTCACGGGAAAAATAATTTGAAACAACCGGGCAATGCTATTGATTCCCCCGGACGTCAAATAGGCAGCCGTCCAGATGAACGGAATAATGACCGCCCATATAGGGGTCCCTTCCAGCAAAAAGAAGATATTCACCTCCGCCAAAGCGCGAATCTCAAATCCGGCCAACACCAGAAAGTAACCGGTTATCAGGAGGGACATCATGTTGCCCGTCACCTTCCCGGCAATTTTGGGGGCGAACTCGAAAATCGTGCTTCCCGGAAACTGCTGGCTTAATTTAACCATAACCAGCACCGCGAGCATCACGACGGCGCCCCCGAGCAATACGGATAGCCAGGAATCCGGAGTATGCATTTTTTCGGTAACGTCACGGGGCAACGTTAGAATGCCGACTCCCAGGGCGCTGTTGGTTATAAAGACGACCGCTTGCGATGAGGTGATTTTATCGTCGGTGCGAGTAAACATATGAGCCCCTCCTAGCTTTCCGGTTGGTTTAGGATCTGCGTTGTTTGCGGACCGTTTTCAACATCTCGGGCCTGCGCTTCATTAACGTCAAAGGCGCGCGGACGAACAAGTCCTTCCAGTCGCGGATACGGATCGGCGAGATGGGCGTGACATAGGGCACTCCGAAGCTTTCCAGCTTGGTCAGATGGCTGCAAATCAGCAGAAAAAACAGGATCGTGCCGAATATGCCCAGCGCAGCCGCAAAAAACATGCCTACGAATCGCAGCATTCTCAGCGTAATTCCCACACTGTACATCGGGATCGAAAAGGAAGCGATGGCGGTCACCGAAACGACGATGACCAGAAACGGACTGACGATACCTGCCTGAACGGCGGCCTCCCCGATGATCAAACCCCCGACGATGCCCATCGCGGAGCCGATGGGCCTAGGCAGCCGAACCCCCGCTTCCCGCAATATTTCGATCGAAACTTCCATAATCAATACTTCGACCAACGAAGGAAATGGAACCCGTTGGCGTGCCTGGATGATCGTGATGGCTAATTCGGTCGGAATCAATCCGGGATGAAAAGAAATAAATGAAATATACATCGAAGGGATCATGAGAGACATAAACGCGGCAACAAAACGCAGCATCCGTAAAAGCGACCCTGCCATCCATCGTTCGTAATAATCTTCTGGGGACTGCAGCAGCATGCTGAATGTCACCGGAACAATGAGCGCAAAGGGGGTCCCATCCAGAAGCAAGGCGATTCTCCCTTCCACCAAAGCGCTCATAACCCGGTCCGGCCGTTCCGTATTTTGCGCCTGTTGAAAAGGACTTAAGATGTCGTCTTCGATCAATTGCTCGACATAGCCGGATTCGGCGATGTAATCCAGATTGATCTTGGCAACGCGTTGCTCCACTTCCTGCAGCAACTCCGGATTCACGATGTCTTTCATGTAGACGATCGCCAGGTCCTTCTTGATAACGTTGCCGACAATGTACTTTTTGATCTCCATTTGTTCCGTACGTCCCTGGCGCCGTAGCATCGCCGTATTATCGCTCAGGACCTCGGTAAATCCCAGTCTTGGCCCCCGCAGCAGCGCTTCCGAAGTCGGCTCCGCTATTGCCCGGGCCTTCCCGCGGGGGGTACCTACAAGCAACGCACACGGCATTCCCTCAACCATCAAAGCCGTATTTCCTGCAAGAATCGATTCCCTAAGCTCCTGTCCATCAACGACTTCCGTCAGCTCGGTAACCGGCAGTAGATTATGCTTGAAGTAGGCGATTAGCTCTTCCGCCGGAGGAAACTTCGTCCCTAGTTGCGCCCCGTTATCCGACTTCAGCATGAGTACCTGCATGACATGGCTATCAATCAACTGTTCCTCTTGCATACCGTCAACAAAGATCAGTACCGCGCGAGCACCGAAGCCGGCAAGTTCGTATTCCCGAAAATGAACGTCATCATTTTGGCCGATCGTTTCTTTAAGATGCTTAAGGTCGGCTTCATATACGCCGGATAGCTGCGAATCCGCATCTTTCCGTGTTCCCTGAGAAACGCGGTCCGTCGTTGTGCCTCCTCCTGAGCGCCCGTGCTTATCCGTAACAACCGAGCGAAACCAGCGATGCAACGCAAAGAGGAGGAGAGGAATCAATAAGGTAGCCCCGGCCAGCATGAAAGTCGACCAGTCAGGGAGATAAGCTGCGATTGTCGACCACATGATAAATCACCTTAAACATTTATTTGGATTAATTTCCCCCTAAACGATTAATCTATTCATTTCCTTCCGCTGTGCCCACAACCGTGGATAAACGCAAAAAAGCATCAAGGATTAAGATCCTTGATGCTTTCTGTTTGAGATATTGATGCCGGTGAAGGGACTCGAACCCCCACGGTTTCCCTCACGATTTTGAGTCGCGCGCGTCTGCCAATTCCGCCACACCGGCATGTATTAAATTGTTCAAAAGTGCGGAAGACCAGACTTGAACTGGTACGGTAGTCACCTACCGCAGGATTTTAAGTCCTGTGCGTCTGCCGATTCCGCCACTCCCGCGAACAGTTAATGGAGGCGCCACCCAGACTCGAACTGGGGATAAAGCTTTTGCAGAGCTGTGCCTTACCACTTGGCTATGGCGCCATGATATAAAAATGGAGCGGACGACGGGAATCGAACCCGCGACCCTCGCCTTGGCAAGGCGATGCTCTACCGCTGAGCCACGTCCGCTTATACTGGGGATATAGGATTCGAACCTATGCATGACGGAGTCAAAGTCCGTTGCCTTACCGCTTGGCTAATCCCCACTATATTTGATTGTTTAGTAAATGGGGCGATCGATGGGACTTGAACCCACGAATGCCGGAGCCACAATCCGGTGCGTTAACCCCTTCGCCACGACCGCCATAATATGAACTTTACTGTTTTAAAAAATGTGGCAGGGGCAGCAGGAATTGAACCCACACCAAAGGTTTTGGAGACCTTTGTTCTACCTTTAAACTATGCCCCTATAAAACTGGTGGAGGCTGATGGATTCGAACCACCGAACTCGTCAGAGAACAGATTTACAGTCTGCTGCGTTTGGCCACTTCGCTAAGCCTCCATGTGGTGCCGGCGAGAGGACTTGAACCCCCAACCTACTGATTACAAGTCAGTTGCTCTACCAGTTGAGCTACACCGGCGCTTCAACAATCAATTTGAATGGTGGCTCGGGACGGAATCGAACCGCCGACACGAGGATTTTCAGTCCTCTGCTCTACCGACTGAGCTACCGAGCCTTATTTATGAAATTAAATGGCGGAGCCGACGGGATTCGAACCCGCGGTCTCCTGCGTGACAGGCAGGCATGTTAGGCCTCTACACCACGGCTCCACACTAGATGATTCCATCCTCTTGCGAGGATAATTGCGGGGGCAGGATTTGAACCTGCGGCCTTCGGGTTATGAGCCCGACGAGCTACCGGGCTGCTCCACCCCGCGTCAGTAAGAAGAAATGATATGGTGGAGGCTGAGGGGATCGAACCCCCGACCCTCTGCTTGTAAGGCAGATGCTCTCCCAGCTGAGCTAAGCCTCCATGGGAAAAGACAAGTTTTATTGTACCAGATAACCTCATCACAAATCAAGTAAAGATTGAAATTACTGATGAAGGAATGGTATGACCCGTAGGGGATTCGAACCCCTGTTACCTCCGTGAAAGGGAGGTGTCTTAACCCCTTGACCAACGGGCCATGCATTAGAACTGAATGATTATGGCGGAGAGAGAGGGATTCGAACCCTCGAGACGCTTGTGACGCCTACACGATTTCCAATCGTGCTCCTTCGGCCAACTCGGACACCTCTCCAGAAAATGGCTCCCCGAACAGGACTCGAACCTGTGACAACTCGATTAACAGTCGAGTGCTCTACCGACTGAGCTATCAGGGAACATTATGAAGTTTCAAGGTTTAATCCTTGAAAACTGGATACGAAACGAATTTGCATTTTAGATGA
>NZ_JAKSXN010000040.1 GCF_022427145.1 Paenibacillus timonensis | reverse complement strand
ACTTTTGGTGGATTATATCTGAAATTTCATACTTATTTGGCCCGACTGAGGTCGAAAGTCCGAAATCTATATGAAATATCGAATAGATTTCACATTATCAGCCGTAAAAGCCTCAATATATATGAAATTTCGAATACAATTCGCCCGGTATGCTGAAAACGATGGGTCTCTGCACCGTTCGAGACTCCGCTTAACCGCCCCGCTGGCGCGGGCGGCTTTGCTCCGACGAACCCCCCGCCGGGGGTTCTCATCCCAACCTGGAAACGCAATAAAAAAGCACCCCTACGGGTGCTCTTTTGTTACGTCCCAGGAGGGATTCGAACCCCCGACCGACGGCTTAGAAGGCCGTTGCTCTATCCAGCTGAGCTACTGGGACATCTCAAATATGAAAAACACAAGCAAAAAATATTATACCACACGAGATGTTAGGGATCAATATCCTGCAATATAAAATTGGCAGGGGGCGTACCAGCGAGTCAATTCGGCGGCATGTCGGGCATTTGGGTAGGAGGGTTTTTGCCTTCGCCGGGGACTATGCTATAATCTCAATTAATTGCTACTCGGAGGAAAGGAGGTGCCCTTATTAGCAGTTCACGACCCGATGAGAAAGACAACATCGTCTTGTTTCCCAAAACGCTGGACTACTACCAGATCGAACTGACCCGCATGCTGGAGACGGAAAGATACGGGGAGGCCGTAGAGCTTCTGCAATTCCTGCTTCAGTGCCAGGGCGAGGATCCTCGGCATTACGAGGAATGGCAGGCTTTGCTGGACTGGCTGCTCGGCGCATTTCCCGCGCTGAAGAACGGCATGCCGGATCCGCAAGGCTTCGAAGAGGAAGAAGAGACCGAAGAAATGCTGGCGCGCCGGCTCGCGGAGGCCAAACTGGCCGAAGATGCGGGTTATGCGGATAAATTGTTACATACCGTGAGGAACAAACCGCTGTCGGAGCAGACGTTCCTGGCCCTCGAACAGCTCGCTTACCTGGATCGCCCCGAGATCGACGACGCGCTGATCGGATGGATTACCCGGGAGGAGCTCCACCCGCTGCTTCAATACCGGGTATTGCAAACACTGCGACGCCGCGGGACGACGGGGACGCTGGTCTTTTTTCGCGGTGGGGAGCGGGTGGAAGTGGAGGTTGAAGCCGTTCCGCTGAAGCCTGAAGATTTTCCTCCGGCCGTGCAGGCCGTATTGGACCGCGTAGGGGACCAGACGCAGGTCCATGATCCGACCCTTTTTTATTTCGCCCAGGAGTTATGGTCGCAGTTCGTGATGGCTTTATACGGGACGGTAGATTATCGCTCGCTCTTAGGCGAGGATGACGCGGTCATCGATATTTGGGCAGCGGCGCTGCATCAGATGGTGGCGGATAGTTTGTCCGGCAGCCAATCCGATGAGGAGATTCGCGCCATGTACGGGATTACCGACGGGCTGCGGCTGCGATATGAGCAGATTTGCCGGGCGCTGGGCAAATTCGTGGCTTCAGGACGAGTCCGCGGAATGTAGCGGAGGGGGCTCGGTTATAGTGCATTCTATGAAGCTTGCAAATGTTAATCGTGCCGCCAATACCTGGCTATGGATCGGCTCTTGTAAAAAGGTGTTTTGTTGTTTATAATATAATGGTTATTCTGATCGTGTTCATAGAGACAGCTATACTGGAACCCAAGTGCAAGACACCTCGAAATAGCTGCTTTAGTCGCGATTCGGTTTCAGTATTTAAAGTATATGCGAAATTTGGAGGGGAAGGCATAAAATGAAAGCAACTTGGGAAAAAATAGAGAAGAACCTCGGCGTACTCGAGGTTGAAGTGGAGGCGGAACGTGTAGCCGCCGCACTGGATAAAGCTTTTCAAAAAGTAGCGAAGAGAGCCAACGTACCTGGTTTCCGTAAAGGTAAAGTGCCTCGGCCGATTTTTGAAGCGCGTTTTGGCGTGGAAAGCTTGTATCAAGATGCGATCGACATCTTGCTGCCTGAAGTGTACAGCGAAGCTGTAGACCAAACGGATATTTTCCCGGTGGATCGCCCTGAAGTTGACGTTGAGCAATTTGCCAAGGGACAACCTTTCAAGTTCAAAGCAAGAATCACGGTTAAACCTGAAGTGAAGCTGGGCGATTACAAAGGCGTAGAAGTTCCTGCCGTTAGCGCCGAAGTTAGCGAAGAAGAACTGAACGCTGAACTGGAGCGTCTGCAACAACGCCATGCCGAGCTTGTCGTCGTTGACGAAGAGCCGGCTCAAAACGGGGATACGGTTGTCATCGACTTTGACGGTTCCGTTGACGGCGTGCCTTTCGAAGGCGGCAAAGCGGAGCGGTATTCCCTGGAACTGGGAAGCAACACGTTTATTCCTGGTTTCGAGGATCAAGTTGTGGGTCTGGCTACCGGCGACTTCAAGGACGTTACGGTAACTTTCCCAGATACGTACCATGCCGAAGAACTGGCTGGCAAAGAAGCCGTGTTCAAAGTGAAAGTGCATGAAATCAAACGCAAACAACTGCCTGAACTGGACGACGAGTTCGCCAAAGACGTTAGCGAATTCGACACGCTTGCCGAGTTCAAGGAAGATTTGAAGAAACAACTTGGCTCCCGCAAGGAGCAAGAAGCGAAAGCAGCCCGTGAAGGGGCCCTCGTTGATAAAATCGGCGAGAATGCGGAAGTAGAAATTCCGGAAGCCATGATCAATGGCGAAGTGGAAAACATGGTCCGCGACTTCGATAACCGTCTTCGCTCGCAAGGCATGAACCTGGACATGTTCCTGGGCTTCTCCGGCCAAACGGTGGACGACCTCAGAGGACAAATGCAGGGAGACGCGGAGAAACGCGTTCGCAACAACCTGGTGCTTGAGGCCATCGCCAAAGCCGAGAAGATCGAAGTCACTCAAGACGAAATCAACAAAGAATTGAACGATATGGCGGAAGCTTACAAGCGCACGCCGGAAGAAATCCGCAACATTTTGGCGGCGAACGGTTCTTTGGGCAGCTTGAACGAGGAAATCCTGATCCGCAAGACGATCGAATTCCTTCTGGAGAACAGCAAGGAAGGTCCGGCAGAGCAAGCGGAAGCGAAAGCCAAAGAAGCTAAACCGGCTGCGAAAAAAACGACGAAAAAATCGACGAAAGCCGAATCGAAAGCTGACGCCGACAAAACCGAAGCCGAAGAAGCCCAAGGCGAGGAGTAATTTGCTCTAGCCTTGAATCCCGCTTCTTTGAATACATCACGATAAAAGTTAGGGCACGTATGATAAAATGCGTGCCTTAATTTTTCATCTTCGAACGTAACATTTATTTCCATTACGCACGGGACAAGCCTCAGGTTATATAATGTGTAAAAACGAACATAAACTGTACGGGGCGAAAAATGACATGGGGCTTCGAACATGATAGAATGTTTTACGTAAGCGCAAGGGAAATTGAAAAGGAAAAGAGGTTGGTCGCATGAGTCTGGTACCTATGGTCGTAGAACAAACGAATCGGGGAGAGCGGTCGTACGACATCTATTCGAGACTCCTTAAAGATCGCATTATATTTCTCAGCAACGCTATTGATGATGAAGTTGCCAATCTCGTGATTGCCCAACTGTTGTTTTTAGCGGCCGAAGATCCTGAGAAAGACATTCACCTGTACATCAATTCTCCGGGTGGTTCCGTTACCGCGGGGATGGGTATATATGATACGATGCAGTTTATCAAACCTGATGTGTCCACCATCTGCGTGGGCATGGCGGCCAGCATGGGATCGCTGCTGCTGACGGCGGGGGCCCCGGGTAAACGTTTCGCGCTTCCAAACAGCGAAGTGATGATTCACCAGCCGCTTGGCGGCGTTCGCGGTCAGGCGACGGATATCAAGATTCATGCCGACTGGATCATCAAGACGAGACAAAAACTGAACCAGATCTACGTAGATCGTACGGGTCAACCCCTTGAAAAAATCGAGCGCGATACGGACCGCGACTTCTTCATGAGCGCGGAAGAGGCCAAGGCCTACGGGATTATCGACCAGGTTATCTCCAAGCCCACTAATCTATAAAGGGGTGTTTACATGTTTAAGTTTAACGATGAAAAAGGACAACTGAAATGCTCGTTCTGCGGCAAATCGCAAGAGCAGGTACGCAAGCTTGTTGCCGGACCCGGCGTTTATATATGCGACGAATGCATTGAGCTGTGCACGGAAATCGTGGAAGAGGAACTTGGCCACGAGGAAGAGCTGGATCTGAAGGAAATTCCGAAGCCAAAGGAAATCCGCGATATTTTGGACCAGTACGTCATCGGTCAGGAACAAGCGAAGAAATCGCTGTCCGTTGCGGTTTACAACCACTACAAGCGTGTAAATACGCAAAGCAAGATCGAGGATGTCGAGCTGCAGAAGAGTAATATCTTGCTGCTGGGTCCTACGGGTTCGGGGAAAACGCTCCTCGCGCAAACGATGGCTAAAATCCTGAACGTCCCGTTCGCGATTGCCGATGCGACTTCCTTGACGGAAGCCGGCTACGTCGGTGAAGACGTGGAGAACATTCTTCTGAAGCTGATTCAAGCAGCCGATTATGACGTGGAAAAAGCGGAACGCGGCATCATTTACATCGACGAAATCGATAAAGTGGCGCGCAAATCGGAGAATCCTTCGATTACTCGCGACGTCTCCGGCGAAGGCGTGCAGCAAGCACTGCTGAAAATTTTGGAGGGCACGGTCGCTTCCGTTCCTCCGCAAGGCGGACGCAAACATCCGCATCAGGAATTCATCCAAATCGATACGACGAACATTTTGTTCATTTGCGGCGGCGCGTTTGACGGTCTGGAGCAAATGATCAAACGCCGGATCGGCAAGAAAGTCATCGGCTTTAACGCGGGCAGCGACGGGCAAAAGGAACTCAAACCGGGTGAATACCTGTCGATGGTATTGCCGGAAGACCTGCTGAAATTCGGGTTGATCCCGGAATTCGTCGGCCGTTTGCCGGTCATCTCGACCCTCGAGCCGCTGGATGAGAAAACGCTGGTCCGCATTTTGTCCGAACCGAAAAATGCTTTGGTGAAGCAATACCAGAAGCTGCTTGAACTGGACAATGTCAACCTGCAGTTCGAGCCAAAGGCACTGGAAGCGATCGCCCGGGAAGCCATCAAGCGGAATACGGGAGCTCGCGGACTTCGCGCGATCATTGAGGGCATTATGCTTGACGTGATGTATGAAGTGCCGTCCCGCGACGATATTTCGGATTGCGTCATCACCGAGAAGGTCGTCCAGGAGAAAACCGTTCCTGAATTGGCCGCCAAGCCTAACAAAAAACAAGAAGAAAGCGCGTAAGCGGGAAACTGCTGGTTCGCGCTAAAATAAAGGTCAAAGTTCTCCACCTTTGCGATTGTCGTGCCCCGGAAAAGGCGCTGCGCCCGCGGGGGTGGAGCTTTGATCGTTATGGGAGAGACCAGACATGACATTCTTGAGACAAGATACGCGGCCGGTCAAAGTCGGGAATCTGACGATCGGCGGAAGCAACGAAGTCATCATCCAAAGCATGTGTACGACGAAAACGGCAGACGTCGAAGCGACGGTCGCCGAGATCCTCCGGTTGGAGGAAGCGGGTTGCCAACTGGTACGCGTGACGGTGAACAACGAGGAAGCGGCTGCGGCGATCAAGGAAATCAAGAAACGGATTCACATCCCGCTGGTCGCCGACATTCACTTCAATTACAAGCTGGCGCTGCTCGCGATCGAAAACGGCATCGACAAAGTCCGGATTAATCCTGGCAATATCGGTCGCCGCGAGAAGGTTGAAGCGGTTGTTAAAGCGTGTAAGGAACGCGGCATCCCGATTCGTATCGGCGTGAACGCCGGATCGTTGGAGAATCATTTGCTGGAGAAATACGGTTATCCGACGCCGGAAGCGATGGTGGAAAGCGCCTTGTTCCATATCGGCATTTTGGAGGAGCTCGACTTCCATGACATCATCGTGTCGCTGAAGGCATCGGACGTTCCGATGGCGATCGCGGCCTACACCAAAGCGGCGGAGGTCATTCCATATCCTCTGCATTTGGGAATTACGGAAGCCGGAACCTTGTTCTCCGGCACGGTCAAGAGCGCGGCCGGCATCGGAGCCCTCTTGTCGATGGGCATCGGTTCGACGGTTCGTATTTCGCTGAGCGCGGATCCGGTTGAGGAAGTGAAAGTGGCGCGCGAGCTGTTGAAGACGTTTGGCTTGATCACCAACGCAGCGACCCTTGTCTCCTGCCCAACCTGCGGTCGGCTGGATATCGACCTGTTCTCCATCGCCAACGAGGTGGAAGCCTACATCTCGAACCTGAAGGTGCCGATTAAGGTGTCTGTGCTCGGTTGCGCCGTCAACGGCCCCGGGGAAGCGCGCGAAGCCGACATCGGGATCGCCGGTGCCCGCGGGGAAGGTCTGCTGTTCCGTTATGGGGAGATGATTCGCAAAGTGCCGGAAGCCGAGCTGCTGAACGAATTGAAGAAAGAGATTGACCATATCGTGGAGGTATACGAAGCGACCGGAGAAATTCCGGGACGCAAGGAACACCGTGCCCACGCGAAAGCATAATGAGATTTTAACCAAAGCCGCAAACTGCCTTTCAGAGCAGGTTGCGGCTTTTTTTGGCGTTTCCCTTTTTAACGGAGAGGAAGTTTGGAGCTGATGAAGCGGTAGCTGTTGCCCCTTGCCGGCGGGTTATTACCTTTCCGAATTGAGCTGATCAAATAACCTGGCGGCAACAGAGATCAGAAGCCTAAACGTTTCTCGGTGTTGCCGTACAGCCGTACTTTAAGTATATGTTCAAAAAGTCGGCTTTTCAGCACCGAGAAGGTTGGATGAAGCTAGGGACTGAGTAGCGCAGCGTAGGTAAGCCTACGTGAGCAACGGAAGGCCCGGCTGAATTCAAGATTCGACGTCGAATCCGCTTCATGACCTGCTTCGTGATCAAAAGATGACTTTTTGAACTACCTCTCAAAACTCTTTGTTTTACGTTGGAGCGAAAAGGCTATACTACCAAGTATCAGTCAAAGAGTAGTCTAAGTGTGGGAGGCGTAACGCGTATGGATTTGAATGTTATCCTGATGGCGGTCCAAATGTTCTTTGCCGTGGTCATTGGGCTTTATTTCTGGAATCAGCTGCGCAGTCAAAAAGGAAACCGTCTGGCGGTGGACCGGGAATCGCGCAAGGAAATGGAGAAGCTGCGCAAGCTGCGGGCCGTCTCGCTCACCAAGCCGCTTGCGGAGCGTACCCGTCCGGCCTCGATGAACGATATCGTCGGACAAAAGGACGGATTGCGTGCGCTCAAAGCAGCGCTTTGCAGCGCCAACCCGCAGCACGTGATCATTTACGGGCCGCCGGGCGTAGGCAAAACGGCCGCGGCACGCGTCGTAATGGAGGAAGCCAAGAAAAACCCGGTATCCCCGTTTAAAACCGATGCCAAATTCATTGAAATCGACGCGACCATCGCCCGTTTCGACGAGCGGGGCATCGCCGACCCGCTGATCGGTTCGGTGCACGATCCGATTTACCAGGGGGCAGGGGCTATGGGCGTTGCCGGCATTCCCCAGCCGAAGCCCGGCGCCGTCACGAAGGCCCATGGTGGAATTTTGTTTATCGATGAAATCGGCGAATTGCATTCGATCCAAATGAATAAACTGTTGAAGGTCTTGGAGGATCGCAAGGTTTATCTGGAGAGTGCGTATTATAACTCCGAAGACGCAAATACGCCAGCGTATATCCACGACATTTTCCAAAACGGCCTGCCAGCGGATTTCCGCTTGGTTGGGGCGACAACCCGGTCGCCTCAAGAGATTCCGGCCGCCTTGCGCTCGCGGTGCATGGAGATTTATTTCCGTCCGCTGCTGCCGGAGGAAATTTCCCAAATCGCCGAGGATGCGGTGAAGCGAATCGGCTTCCAGCCTTGTCCGGAAGCGGTGGAGGTCATCAAGAAATACGCGACTAACGGCCGCGAAGCCGTCAATATGGTGCAATTGGCCGCCGGTCTTGCCCTCACCGAGAAACGCGACCATCTGCTGGCGTCGGACCTGGAATGGGTGGCGACAAGCAGCCAGCTTGCGCCGCGCCCGGACCGCAAAATTCCGGCTCAGCCTGCGGTAGGCTTCGTCAACGGCTTGGCCGTGTACGGCGCGAACATGGGCACGTTGCTGGAGATTGAGGCAACGGCCGTTCCAGCCGAGAAAGGCAAAGGATCCTATAACATTACCGGCGTAGTGGACGAAGAAGAAATCGGCGGAGGCAGCCGTACGTTGCGCCGCAAGAGCATGGCTAAAGGATCGGTGGAGAACGTCCTGACCGTCCTGCAGCGGATCGGCCTGAATCCGGCGAATTACCACCTTCATATCAACTTCCCGGGCGGAACCCCGATCGACGGTCCGTCCGCCGGGTTAGCGATCGCCACTGCCATCGCGTCGGCGATCAAGCAAGTACCGGTGAACCATCAGATCGCCATGACCGGCGAGTTGGGGATCCACGGCAAAGTCAAGCCGGTCGGCGGCGTCGTGGCCAAAGTGGAGGCGGCGTTCCAGGCAGGCGCGACGACGGTCCTGATTCCGAAGGACAACTGGCAAACGTTGTTCGAAGGCTTGGAGGGACTTCGGGTGATTGCCGTCGAGACCTTGGCGGAAGTGTTCCGCCACGTCTTTGGTCCCGAAGCCGAGAAGAACCTGGAGCTGCCGGCCGGCGGCGAATTGTTCGCTCCGGCAACCGCTCCTGCGCCTTTCCTGCACGCGGAGTCCCCATCGCAGGGGGGGACGATGTAACCGGGCAAGAAAGGGATCCCCCAACGTCCAGCCCGTTTGCTTTGCGGGGGGCGGCTGCCTGAAGCGGCCGCTCCTCGTTGGTGTTTTTATGTAACTTTTGCTAAAATAGCAATGATATCAACAGAGAACGTTTGGAGGTGCATAAGCGATGGGACCCCATAAATCCAAAGGCCGGCGTTTCCCGCTGCTGCCGCTGCGCGGTCTTCTCGTCTATCCAAGCATGGTGCTTCACTTGGACGTAGGGCGGGAGAAATCCGTGAAGGCGCTGGAAAAAGCCATGGTCGAAGATAACCTGATTCTCCTCTGTTCTCAATCGGAAGTGAACATAGAAGAACCGACCCAGGAAGATATCTTTCGCATCGGCACCGTCGCGAAGGTGCGCCAGATGCTGAAATTGCCCAACGGCACCATCCGCGTGCTAGTGGAAGGCATGGAACGCGCAGAAATTATCGAATATTTGGATAATGACGAATATTATGAGGTTATGGCCAAAGAACGCCCGGAGGAAGAGACGGTCGATCCGGAAGTCGACGCGCTGATGCGCACGGTGTTAACCCAATTCGAACATTATATCAATTTATCCAAGAAGGTCACGCCGGAGACGCTGGCGGCGGTATCGGACATTGAAGAAGCCGGGCGCTTAGCCGACGTGATCACCAGCCATTTGTCTTTAAAAATCAAAGATAAGCAGGAAATCCTGGAGACGATCGATGTTCGCAAGCGGCTGGAGAAGCTGCTCGACATCTTGAATAACGAGCGCGAAGTGCTGGAACTGGAACGCAAAATCAACCAACGCGTCAAGAAACAGATGGAGAAGACGCAGAAGGAATATTATTTGCGCGAGCAAATGAAAGCGATCCAGAAGGAGCTTGGCGAGAAGGAAGGGCGGGCCGGCGAAGCGGAAGAGTTGCGGGCCCAGCTCGAAGAGAAGGGGCTGCCGGATAACGTTCGGGAGAAGGTCGAGAAGGAAATCGACCGTCTGGAGAAAATGCCGGCCAGCTCGGCGGAAGGCGGCGTTATCCGCAATTACGTGGATTGGTTGCTGAGCTTGCCGTGGAGCAACAAAACCGAAGACGACCTTGATCTTGCCAAGGCAGAGCAGGTGCTGAACGAAGACCACTACGGCTTGGATAAGCCGAAGGAACGGGTGCTGGAATATTTGGCCGTGCAGAAGCTGGTCAAAAAACTGAAAGGGCCGATTCTTTGCCTGGTTGGACCGCCGGGGGTCGGAAAGACCTCGCTGGCCCGCTCGATCGCCCGTTCGTTGGGGCGTGAGTTCGTTCGCATCTCGCTGGGCGGCGTGCGGGACGAAGCGGAGATTCGGGGACATCGCCGCACTTATGTCGGAGCCATGCCGGGACGGGTCATTCAAGGCATGAAAACGGCAGGCACCCTGAATCCGGTGTTCCTGCTGGACGAAATCGACAAGATGGCTTCGGATTTCCGCGGCGATCCTTCCTCGGCACTGCTGGAAGTGCTGGATCCGGAGCAGAACAACACGTTCTCGGATCATTTTATCGAGGTTCCGTTTGATCTATCGAACGTGATGTTTATTACGACCGCCAACGCGGTGCACAACATTCCGCGGCCGCTGCTAGACCGGATGGAGACGTTGTTTATCCCCGGTTACACGGAGCTGGAGAAGCTGCAAATCGCTAACCGTTACTTGCTTCCAAAGCAAAAACGCGAGCACGGGCTGGAACCGGAGCAGCTCGAGATCGGCGAAGACGTGCTGCTGAAAGTGATCCGCGAATATACCCGTGAATCCGGCGTTCGGAATTTGGAGCAGCAAGTCGCTGCGCTATGTCGGAAAGCCGCGAAGCAGATCGTGTCCGCTGACAAGGAGCAAATCGCCATTACGCCGGACTCGCTGAAGGATTATCTCGGCGCAGCGAAATTCCGTTACGGCATGGCTGAGCTGGAGGATCAGATCGGTACGGTAACCGGGCTGGCCTGGACGGAGGTCGGCGGAGAGACGCTGGTGATCGAAGTGACGGTAGTGCCGGGAGCCGGGAAGCTGACGCTGACGGGTAAACTGGGCGACGTCATGAAGGAATCGGCGCAGGCCGCCTTCAGCTATACCCGCTCCAAAGCGGCGGAGCTCGGGATCCCGCTGGATTTTCACGAGAAGAACGATATTCATATCCACATCCCTGAAGGAGCGATTCCGAAGGACGGCCCGTCGGCGGGCATTACGATCGCTACCGCGCTGATCTCGGCTTTGACGAATCGCCACGTCTCCAAGGACGTCGCCATGACCGGCGAGATTACGCTGCGCGGGCGCGTGCTGCCGATCGGCGGACTGAAGGAGAAGTCGCTTGCCGCACATCGGGCGGGCTACCGCAAAGTCTTGATGCCGAAGGACAACGAGCGCGATCTGCGCGACATTCCGGACAGCGTCAAGGAGGACCTGGAATTCGTGCCGGTGTCCCACATGGACCAAGTGCTCGAGCATGCGCTCGTGGAGCATCCCGAAGTGCATTAGCATGAAAGGCGCGGCGCTCACCGGCGCCGCCCCAAGAGAGGAATTGAACGATGAAGGTAACCAAGGCTGAATTTATCATCAGCGCCGTCGGCCCCAATCAATATCCTGAGGACGCCTTGCCGGAGATTGCTCTGGCAGGGCGTTCCAATGTGGGCAAATCGTCGCTGATCAACCGAATGATTAACCGCAAAAACTTAGCGCGCACCAGTTCAACCCCCGGGAAAACCCAGCATCTCAACTATTACCGGATCAATGACCGGGTGTATTTCGTAGACGTGCCCGGATACGGGTACGCCAAAGTATCCAAGTCGCAGCGCGAGGTCTGGGGCAAAATGATCGAGAAATACTTGCTGGAGCGGGAAACGCTCAAGCTGGTTTTGCAGATCATCGATCTCCGGCATCCCCCGACCAAGGATGACGAGCTGATGTACGACTGGCTGAAGGCTTACGAGCTGCCGGTCTGCGTCGTTGCCACCAAGGCCGACAAGATTCCGAAGTCGCGCTGGCAGAAGCATCTGAAAATCATCAAAGAAGCGCTGGTGCTGCGGGCGGGCGATCCGCTGATCCTTTTTTCCGCGGAAGAGGGGATCGGCAAGGACGAGCTATGGGCCCAAATCGCGCGTTATGCCGAGCTTGCGGAAGAAACGGAGGCCATCAGTCCGGACGCCGGCGAAGGCGAAAATGGAAAAAGTTAAGAATTCAGTGGATGCCGAAGGGATTCGGAGCAGTTTCAGCAGGAAAGTGAGCATGCAGCGGGATTGTCGAGGTTAAAAACGGCTTAATGCCGTTTTTTCTGGAAAATGGCAAGAATTCACGTTTTGGCTGCTGAGCGTACGGCTGGAATCGTAGTGTATAATTATGATAAAGCGATTTAAGAATTGAGGAGATTTGTATGGCTCAGCGGTTAGCCACAGAGTATGTCAATGCCAGTATGCGTTTAACGGAAGTCCAGATGTCGCAGTTTGTTCACAAAGTATACGATCCTCACGTTCGCCAACGGGTCAAGGTGTTGGATAACGGCGGGCAGGAGGTCGTGCTGGAGGATGACGGCGGAGAAGAAGTGCATCTGCCATTTGAACGTGTTGACGGATATTATGTCTGCGAAATGTCTTTCCGCTTGGAAAAACCCCATTTAACGAACGTAATGAGACTGTTGTTCGCGGCGTTTAAAGGCTCCGGCATGGTCACCCGAATTTATAACGGATTCATGATGATGTATTATTATCAGGAAGGCCGGGTTCGCAAAATCGTCGAATATTCCCGGGAATCCTACAAACTGGTGTTCGAATACAAAGATGCGGCTGCAGAATTGCAGCAGATCTATCGGAATAACGATGTCGAGCTGGAAATCGCCCGCATCCGCAAGGACATTAATGCGCTGCTTGATAAGCGGTTTATCGCCGGAGAAGCGGACGTAGACCGTATCGATGATGAACTGCGGCATTGCTCGCGGAGATTGTTCGTCCTGGAGGCTTAAAAAATAAACTTGGCCCCCTTGATGAGAAGTCACCAGGGTGAGGGCGCCAACATAATGTACTAGTGTAAACTACCCTGATATCAGGGTGGTTTTTTAGTTGGAGCATCGCGGGCGAAAGCGGCATTTTCGCCAGAAAAAATAAGTTGCATTTGTCCCCAAGAGATGTTATTTTTATTCTCGTTGAAAAGAATATAGGAACCAGGATTCACTCAGGACATGGAGATGTTGCGAGAGATTTTTCCCTCGGGAAGTGAATGACGTAGGTCCTAGCGGATGAAATTTTTTCAAACATTTTGTTCCTAGGAAGGGGGAGCCGGAAGATGGAATATTCAACTTTCGGAAGACACGTTGCGGTTGATGCTTGGGGAGTCGACTATGAGGTGCTGAACAACGCAGGGTTGTTGGAAGCCCACTTGGTGGAAGCGGCGGAAGCTTGCGGCGCCACCATTCTGTCCATTCAGTCCAGACAATTCGAACCGCAGGGAGCCACCGTGCTTGTGATGTTGTCGGAAAGCCACCTCTCGATCCACACGTATCCTGAGAGAGGGTTTGCCGCCATTGATTGCTACACCTGCGGGGAAATGGTAGATCCGCAGCTGGCGATCGATTACCTGGTGTCCGTCTTGAATCCGGAGAAAACGTACGCGAAGAAGCTGATTCGGGGGTTGGGCGAGCTGGAAATCGCCGAGCCGGGTTCGAATCGAGCCGAATTCGTCTAAATAGAGGTTAGTTTTTTTGATAAATTGGGGAAAATAGGATAACCATGGAGCTTCCATGGTTATTTGTTTTGGCGGTATGAATTTCATAAATAATTCATAAAAAACTCATACAAATCGCCGGGGTGCCTGGGACTACTGTGATATAATTAACATAGTTTGTTTTCGATGAATGTTATCGACATCTATTCAAGGCAGGTGAACTTGCAATGCACATCGTCGTAGTTGGGTTAAACTATCGGACGGCGCCTGTGGAAGTCAGGGAACGTTTCTCTTTTGCGGATAAGGACATGCCGCAAGCGCTGCAGGAGCTTTTACGCACCAAGAGTGTATTGGAAGGCGTGATTATCGCCACCTGCAATCGTACGGAAATTTACGTCGTGGTCGATCGTCTGCAGATGTGCGGGTCATTCATCCGCAGCTTCATGGAACGTTGGTTCGGGGTTGCGCGCGAAGAATTTACCCGCCATTTATATATGTATGAAGATGAACAAGCCATTCGCCATCTGTTCCGCGTCGCTTGCGGTTTGGATTCCATGGTGCTGGGGGAAACGCAAATCCTCGGCCAGGTCAAAAATGCGTTCTTGGTGTCGCAAAGCGAGAAAGGCACCGGAACGTGGTTTAATATGCTGTTCAAGCAAGCGGTAACGCTGGGCAAACGGGCCCATTCCGAGACGGCGATCGGCGAAAGCGCCGTTTCGGTCAGCTATGCGGCCGTCGAGCTGGGCAAACGGATATTCGGCAGCTTTGAAGGAAAACGCGTGCTGATTCTTGGCGCCGGCAAAATGAGCGAGCTGACGGCCAAGCATTTGAGCGGCGCCGGTGCGGAAGAAGTGCTGGTGGCCAATCGGACGTATGCCCGTGCCCAGGAGCTCGCCGCGAAATGCGAAGGCGTGCCTTGCACGATGCAGGAAGCCATGGAGCGTCTGGAAGAAGTCGATATCCTGATCAGCTCGACCGGCGCGGAAGGGTATGTCATCACTTCGGCACAGGTCGCGCGAAGCATGAAGGGACGGCAGGACCGCCCGTTGTTTGTGATTGATATCGCCGTGCCGCGGGACATCGAGCCGGCCATCGGCGAGTTGGAACAAGTATTCCTGTATGATATCGACGATCTCGAAGGGATCGTCGAGAGTAATATGGAGATGCGCCGTGCAGAAGCGGTCAAGATCGAAGCGATGATCGAGGAGGAAATGGCCGCCTTTGCTACCTGGCTGCAAACGCTTGGCGTAAAGCCGGTCATTCGGGCGCTCCAGGAGAAGGCTTCCGATATCCACGAGAGCACGCTGGACAGTCTCTTCAACAAGCTGCCGGAGCTGGATGAACGGCAACGCAAGGTGATCCGGCGCCTGACCAAGAGCATCCTCAACCAAATGATGCATGACCCGATCAACCGGATCAAGGAGTTGGCCGGCGAAGGCCAAGGCACGGAAGCCTTGGAGCTGTTTACGCAAATCTTTGCCCTTGAGGATCGCCTGGTGGAATCGCAAAGCGATGCTTCTTCCGGCAAGGAGACTTCAGCGTCTATGGAATCGCAAGAGACCCTGCCGCCCCAGGAATCCGAAGGGTTAACGGATCTCCAAGGTGTGGTCCCAAGCCGGATCCCTTTTGAGTCGGAGCCTTCGTTGCCTCTGGCGAAGGTGTCCGTCTAATTTGATAAGCTAGGCCGCGAGAACGCCCTGAGCCCTCTGCCGGATGCACCCGAATCGATGGCTGATTCGACGCTGAAGCGGAGGGGGAAGGGCTTTTTTTGCAGGGATGAACATGGAAAAATGCGGCAGGGTAGGGTATGCTAGTAACGAGTTGAAGCGAAGTGTCGGGAGGGATGCGCCATGCCTTATTATGTGCCCGTCCTATTGAATTTGGCTGGCCGCCGCTGCGTCGTGATCGGCGGCGGACCGGTGGCCGAACGGAAGGCGACGATGCTGGCGGATGCGGGGGCGGAAACGGTGGTCATCAGTCCAACCGTGACGGCAGGCCTACTGCGGCTCCATCACGAGAAGGGGCAAGTCGCATGGATCGAACGGGAATACCGGCAAGGGGATCTGGCCGGCGCGTTCCTCGCTTTTGCCGCGACGGATCGGCCGGAGGTGAACGCTGCCGTCGCCGCCGAAGCTGAAGCGGAGGGCATTCCGTTAAACGACGCCGGCGAAGGCGCGCGGGGCAGCATGATAACGCCCGGCGTTCTGCGCCGAGGCGGGCTCGTGGTCGCCGTCTCCACCTCGGGAGCGGGGCCGACGGCCGCGCGGGAGCTGATCCGGGAAATGGACGAACATTTTGGCGATGATTATGAACGATATATTGATTTTTTGAGTTCCGTGCGGACTTTCATTAAAGAACGGATCAGCGATCCCGGCAGACGGAAACTTCTGTTTCGGAGATTGGCCGAGACCGATATATTGACCTCGATTCGGGAAGGAAGCTTCCAACCGTGGAGCGAAGCGGCGACGATCGCCTGGATCGAGGAACAGACGGAGGAATAAGCATGACGAAGCGAACGATTGTGGTGGGTACGAGACAAAGCCAGCTGGCGCTTACGCAGACAGGACAGGTCATCGACGATTTGAAGGCGCTCTGCCGGGCGCATAACCTGCCGTTTGATTTTGAAATTCGCAAGATCGTGACGAAGGGAGACCGAATCCTGGATGTCACATTATCCAAGGTTGGGGGCAAGGGGCTGTTCGTTAAGGAAATCGAGCAGGCGATGCTGGACGGGGAAATCGATCTGGCGGTACATAGCATGAAGGATATGCCGTCCGTGCTGCCGGACGGACTAACGAACGGCGCAGTACCTCGGCGGGTTGACCCGCGGGATGCGCTGATTTCGAGAAGCGGACTGAGCCTAGACGAGCTGCCGCAAGGCGCTAAGGTTGGGACTAGCAGCTTGCGCCGCGCCAGCCAATTGCGCGCTTATCGTCCCGATCTCGTATTGGAGCCGATCCGCGGAAATATCGATTCCCGCTTGCGCAAGCTGGAGGAGGAGGGCTTTGATGCCATTATTCTGGCGGCGGCCGGACTATACCGGATGGGCTGGGAGCACCGGATTACGGCTTTTCTATCGGCGGAAGTCTGTCTGCCGGCGGTCGGCCAAGGCGCGCTTGGCATCGAATGCCGCGAGGACGACGCCGAGGTGCGCCAGCTTTTGTCCTTATACAACGATCCTGACACGGCGGTGGCGGTGGCGGCGGAACGTCGTTTCTTAGGCGTGCTGAACGGCGGTTGCCAGGTGCCGATCGGGGCTTACGCGACGTTGCTGCCGGAGGAAGGAGCTTCCGATCCTAGCGGCCGCCCGCGGTTGCGATTGACGGGCATGGTCGGTTCGGCGGACGGAGCGACGATTTTGAAGGAAAGCACCGAAGGGACGAATCCGGTCGAGTTGGGCGAACAGGTTGCCGGCCGGCTGATCTCCTTGGGAGCGGCTGCATTATTACAAGAAACCGGGGAGTGATCGAGAATGGCCGGTAAAGTTTATCTGGTTGGCGCAGGCCCTGGAGATGCGCGATTGATTACGCTCAAGGGGCTCGATTGCCTGGAGAAAGGCGACGTCATCGTTTACGATCGTCTGGCCAATCCCAGCCTGTTGAAGAGGACGAAACCCGGAGCGGAGAAGATCTACGTCGGCAAAAGAACCGACCGCCACACGATGAAGCAGGAGCATATCAATCAGCTGCTCGTCGATTTGGCCCTCGCGGGGAAAACGGTGGTTCGTCTCAAAGGCGGGGACCCGACGATTTTTGGGCGGGTCGGCGAGGAAGCCGAACTGCTGCGGAAGCACGGCATTCCTTATGAAATCGTGCCGGGGATCACGGCTGCGATCTCGGTGCCGGCTTATGCCGGCATTCCCGTCACACACCGGGACATGGCATCGTCGGTGTCGATCATCACGGGACATGAAAGCCCGGATAAACTCGACCTGTCGATCAACTGGGAGAAAGTGACCAACGCGACCGGCACGCTGGTGTTCATGATGGGCGTGGCGAATATCGGGCATATCAGCAAACAGCTGATGCATTACGGCCGCCCGCCCGAAACGCCGGTCGCCCTCATCCGCTGGGGCACGAGGGCGGAACAGGAGACGCTGATCGGCACGCTGGCCGATATCGAGCGGAAGGTGCGCGAAGCCGACTTCAAGCCGCCGGCCGTCACGGTGGTCGGCGAGGTGGTTGCCCAACGCGAGCAGCTCCAGTGGGCAGAATCGCTGCCGCTCTTCGGCAAGCGGATTCTCGTCACCCGCTCGCGTTCGCAGGCGAGCGAGCTGGTACGCGGCATCGAGGAGCTCGGCGGCGAGCCGTACGAGTTCCCCGTCATCGACATCGTGATGCCCGAGGGCCGCGATCTGGCCGGCACCGACGAAGCGCTGGCGCAGCTGGAACGGTACGATTGGGTGTTCTTCACGAGCGTGAACGGCGTGGAGTATTTCTTCTCGCACCTGGAGAGACTGGGGAAAGACGTGCGGGGGCTGCACAAGGCGAGAATCGCCGCCGTAGGACCGGCCACGCAGGCGGCGCTGCGCCAGCGCGGCATCGCGGCGGAAGGCTTGCCGGACAAGTTTCAGGCGGAAGGGCTGATGGAAGCGTACGGACACGCGCTTCAGCCGGGGCAGCAAGTGCTGTTGCCGCGCGGTGATCTCGCCCGAGCCTGGCTGCCCGCTGCTTTGCGCGAGCAGGGGCTAAACGTCACCGAAGCGGTCATGTACCGGACGGTGCCGGCCGGGGAAGCGGACGACGAGCTGCTGAAGATGCTCGAGAAAGGACGCATCCATGCCGTGACTTTTACCAGCTCGTCTACGGTGACGAACCTGTTGGCCGCGCTGGCCGGCATGGGGGTAGCCGATCCGGCCGCCGCGCTCCAAGGCGCGGAGATCGCCTGCATCGGGCCGGTCACGGCAAAGACGGCGGAGGAGGCCGGCCTGAACGTGTCGATTCTTGCGGAAGAAGCGACGATCGACAGCCTGCTTCAGGCGCTGTGCGCCTGGAAAGCACAAACGGGTTCGGAGGACTGAATCTTTTTTCTAACACGGAGGCTTGACCTCGTGCTGCATACTTAGGAGGGAATCAAACATGAATTTTCCGATCGTAAGACATCGCCGGCTGCGTCAGTCGGCCGCCATCCGGGGGATGGTGCGTGAAACCGTCCTGACGGTGGACGATTTTATCCAACCGATCTTCGTGACCTACGGGAGCGGCGTTAAGAACGAAATTTCGTCGATGCCCGGCGTGTTTCATTTTTCTCTGGATACCCTGGAAGAGGAAGTCAAGGAGATCGTTGATCTGGGGATTCCGGCCGTGCTCCTGTTCGGAATTCCGGAAACCAAGGACAGCGTAGGCACTTCGGCATTCGCGGAAGACGGGATCGTGCAGGAGGCGACGCGGGTCATCAAATCGCGGTATCCGGATTTGCTGGTCGTTGCCGATACTTGCTTGTGCGAATTCACCGACCACGGGCATTGCGGCATGGTACATACGTTTGAACGCGACGGGCATGTATGCGGCGACGTGATGAACGACGAGTCGCTGGAGCTGCTGGTGAAAACCGCCGTTTCCCAAGCGCGCGCAGGCGCCGACATCATCGCCCCGTCCAACATGATGGACGGCTTCGTGCAAGCGATCCGTTCCGGGCTCGACGAAGCCGGTTTCAGCCACGTACCGATTATGTCTTATTCGGTCAAATACGCTTCCGCCTTTTACGGACCGTTCCGTGAAGCGGCGGACTCGGCGCCGCAGTTCGGCGATCGGAAGACGTACCAAATGGACCCGGCGAACGTCCGTGAGGCGCTGCGGGAAGCGGAATCCGATGTGATGGAAGGCGCGGATATGCTGATGGTTAAGCCTGCGCTTGCTTTTATGGACATCCTGCGCTTGCTGCGCGATCAATTTGATCTTCCGCTGGTGGCTTACAACGTAAGCGGAGAATATTCGATGGTTAAGGCGGCTGCACGGCAAGGCTGGATCAACGAGCGGGCCATCGTCACCGAAATGCTGCTTGGCATGAAGCGGGCGGGCGCGGATATCATCATCACGTATTTCGCGAAAGATATGGCGCGCTGGCTGCGCGAGAAGCAGTAAGCCTCAGCCAAAGATCGGGTTTTGAAGAGTGAAGGAGGGGTATCGATGAGCAAGGAAACGATAGGCCGGAGGGGCGAGGAACGGTCCCGGCTGGCCTTCGAAGAAGCGAAGCAGGTCTTGCCCGGCGGCGTCAACAGCCCGGTGCGGGCGTTTAAATCCGTTGGTTTAACGCCGATGTATATCGAACACGGGAGCGGTTCCCGGATTTACGATATCGACGGCAACAGCTTTATCGACTACGTGGGTTCTTGGGGTCCGCTGATTATGGGACATGCCCATCCGGAGGTGGTTCGGGCGCTCCAGGAGACGGCTGCGAAAGGGACGAGCTTCGGTGCGCCGACGCTGCTGGAAACGCAAATGGCCAAGCTGGTAGCCGAGCGGGTACCGTCGATCGACGTGGTGCGCATGGTGAATTCGGGAACGGAAGCGACGATGAGCGCGATCCGCCTGGCACGGGGGTATACCGGCCGCAGCAAAATCATGAAATTCGAAGGTTCCTATCACGGCCATGCCGACAGCTTGCTGATCAAAGCGGGCTCCGGCGTCGCCACGCTGGGGTTGCCGGACAGTCCCGGCGTGCCAGAGGGCGTCGCTTCGAATACGATTGCGGTTCCTTATAACGATTTGGCCTCCGTGGAACTGGCGTTTGAGCGCTTCGGCGAAGAGATCGCCGGGTTGATCGTCGAGCCGGTGGCCGGGAATATGGGCGTTGTGCCGCCGCTGCCGGGATTCCTGGAAGGCCTGCGCCGGATCACTGAGCAATACGGCAGCTTGCTGATTTTCGACGAAGTGATGACAGGCTTCCGCGTTGGTCTGAATTGTGCGCAGGGACGCTTCGGCATCACGCCGGATTTGACCTGCCTCGGCAAAGTCATCGGCGGCGGTCTGCCCGTCGGAGCGTATGGCGGGAAGCGCGAGATCATGGAACAAATCGCGCCGAGCGGACCGATTTATCAAGCCGGAACGCTGAGCGGCAATCCGCTGGCGATGGTAGCGGGGTATACGACGCTGTCGCTGCTCACTCCGGAGGTGTACGACCGTTTAGAGGGTCTATCGGCGAAGCTGGAGGAGGGCTTTACCCGCAATGCCAAGGAACGAGGCATTCCATGTACGATTAACCGCGTTGGTTCGATGGTTTGTCCGTTTTTCACCGAGCAGAAGGTCATCAACTACGACACAGCGAAAACGAGCGACCTCGACCTGTTCCGCCGCTATTTCGCGGCGCTGCTTGAGCAAGGGATCAACGTGGCGCCTTCGCAGTTCGAGGGCATGTTCGTCTCGGGCGCGCATACCGACGAAGACATCGAATTGACGATCGAAGCGCATCGCTTGGCGCTGCAAAAGTTGTGAGCGGCAAGTTCACCTGGACGCGGCGCGGGGAATGGCTCGAGCTGATGCCCGGCAAGCTGCCTATGCGCGAAGGGCAGGACCGCTTGGATGCGGCGGCAGCCTGGCTGGAGGAGGGGCTGCAGGCCCCTCCCAAGCTGCTGCGCCGGCTGCGTGCCGAAGGCGGCGTCAAGCTCGCCGGTGACCGCTTAAGGCTGCTGGCGTTTCCGGCAAGGGCTTCGCAATATGCTCCGCTTGAGGCGGAGCTTCCGCTTTTATATGAGGACGATTTTTGCCTTGTCGTGCACAAGCCGGCAGGGCTTAAAGTCCATCCGGACGGCTCCGAGGGGAGCGCTTCCCGCGTAACGTCGGCTCCGCCGGACACGCTGGCTAACCGCGTCGCCGGATGGTTTGCCGGCCGCGGCGAACCGATCGCTGCGGCGCATATTCACCGGCTCGACGAATTTACGTCGGGTCCAGTATTATTCGCCAAGAATGAATACGCCCATTTGAAGCTGGACGAAGCGATGAGCCGCAAGGAAATCGGACGGACGTACATCGCGTTCGTGCAGGGCATCGTAAGCCCTAGGCTTAAGGTCATCGACCAGCCGATCGGCCGGGACCGGCATCATAACCAGCGGCGCCGGGCTTCTCCCGGCGGCAAACCGGCGGTAACACACGTGGAGCTGCTGGAGGTTTTCCCGAAGCACGACGTGAGTCTCGTCCGGCTGACCCTGGAAACCGGCCGAACGCATCAAATTCGCGTCCATCTGAGCGCGGAGGGGCACCCGCTCGTAGGCGATGCTTTATATGGCGGCAGTACGAAATGGCTATCCCATCAGGCGCTGCACGGGGAACGGCTGTCGTTCCCGCATCCGCTCTCCGGAGAAGCGGTGGAGGTCGACGATCCATGGCCCCCGGCCTTGACCCGCTTGCGCGATCTCTTCAGTTAACGAACCGACCGGCGGATGGGCGGCCAGGGCGGCCGCATTGCGCAATTGTTCATCGCTCAACCCCTTGGAAGTCAAGGCTTGTCGGGCGTACGGGCAAAAAGCTGGCATGCACTCCTTTTTGAAGCATATAGATTAAACGAGGATGATTTGGATCATGATTCATCGATTTTAAATCAGGTTTGGATATGCTGAAAGGAGGTAACGTGTTGGCTGATCAATCCTATGGTCTCAGGTTTGATATTTACGAGCGCATACATCTTTCTGAAGATGTGATCGGCATTGAAGAGTTGGAGGAGATCGAGCTTTATCCGAAAATCCAGGTGATTCCCGGGGAAGAGTATGCCGCGTTGCGCGGCCATTTGCTGTTGTCGGGGTTGTACCGGGGAGAAGGAGAAACGCGGGAGCTGGCGCACTATATTCCCGTAGAAATTACGATACCGCTAAGCCGGGTGAACCGGTTGGAGGATATCACGGTCGAAATCGAAAATTTTGACGTTGACCTGCTCAGCTCGCGCAGCTTGAATATTACGGGCGTATTGTCGCTTCAAGGAGTGGAAACCTCTTCCTTGTTATCCGAACAAGAGGCCTGGAAGGATCGGGAGTTTACGACGGCGCATGTCGTACCGGCCATCCGCGGCGATGAACCGGAATCGGATGCGGAATCGGACGCCGCGGAATTGGGTGCCTTCGATCAGGAAGAGGAGCTTGAGCCGGTAACCACGGCGCCATTGCTTGCGGAAGAAGTGCGTCAAGAGCCGGCGTTCTCCTGGAATTCGCTAACCCGCGAAGCTGCGGACATGGAACCGGAACCGGAACTGCAAGAGGCGGAGGTTCCTCAAGTTCCTCAATTCGCTTCGTGGCAGGCGTTTCCGGACGATGTGCTGATCGCCCAAAAACGAAATGCGGACGAGCCGCAAGAGGTCCTCTCTTGGACCGAGGACGTTTCGGCGTTCCAGGAGACCCATCCTTGGGCGGACAAGGAATCCGATGCGGACTTTGGCGCTGCGGTGGAGACATTTGCCGAAAACGCGGAGTCGGACGCAAACGTATGGTTTAAGGATGAAATTCGCCCATCGGCCGAATCCCAGTCGACGGAACGGGCCAGCGAAGCTGTGGAATCGGAATCTGAAACTGCCGAGGCCGAGACGCCTTCGCCCGATGCAGGCGAGTCGCCCCACGAGGCGGCGGGCGAAGCAGCCGTCGAACCGGAAGCAGCTGCCGAAGCCGATCAAGGGGCTAATGCCCAGCCGGAAGAGAAGAAGGAAATGAAGATCGCCCTCGGCGCCAAGAAAGGCGGCGATGAAGGCGGCAGGGAGACCTTCGGATTAACGAAGCTGATCTCCTCTTCCTCCCGAGTGGCCCAGGAAGCGTTGGAGAATGCCTCGGACCTGTCCAGCCTGAGCGCAGGCGAAGAACAAGGGGAAGGCGAAGAACTGCGGTGGAAGAATCTGTTTATCAGCAGCGAAGATCAAACTCCTTTCCGCAAAGTGCGGTTGGTCATCGTGCAGCGCGAAGAGACGCTGGACGATATTGCCCAGCGTTACCACTTGAGCTCTCGGGAGCTGCAGCTCTATAACCGGCTCTCCGAGCACCAGGTCAATGAGGGTCAAATTTTGTACATTCCTTAAACCTACGTCCGCGAAAAAAGGCGGATTGTTGACTCCCGTTCCTTTCCAAGTTATGATAATATAGATTAAAGCAATAAGATATATGGCAAAGACTTGGAACGGGAAGAGTAGGCAGCATACCCTTCAGAGAGCGGAACCCATGGCTGAGAGATTCCGCAGGACATGTAGCTCGCCGAAGTCGCCCGGGAGTTGTCCGTTTGAGCACCTTGAAAGCGGGTTAGAACGGGCCGGTAGCAGCCGTTATCTGCATGAGTGTCGCATATCATGAGCCGGTTGCCGAAGGAACCGGAAGCCGATGTGCGAAACAAAGGTGGTACCGCGAAAGTAAAGCCTTTCGTCCTTTGAGACGAAAGGCTTTTTTTGTTTTTCTTTGGCAGCATGAAAACGGCGGTCCCCTTACAGAAAAAGGGGCATGGATGCCGGACGACTATCTTGGGTATGCCAAGGCTATGCTTATTTGTAACGGAGGTTGAATAGGATGACAGAAAATCAAGGTCAACAAGCCTCGTCGGCGGAGATGCCGACGACATACGATCCGAAAGCGGCGGAGCAGAAATGGTACCGCTATTGGTTAGAGAGCGGCTTCTTTAAAGCCGGACAACGTCCGGACGCCAAACCATTTACGATCGTCATTCCGCCGCCCAACGTAACCGGGATGCTGCATATCGGGCATGCGCTCGATTTGACGCTGCAGGATATTTTGACCCGCACCAAACGGATGCAGGGTTATGACGCTTTGTGGTTGCCTGGGATGGACCATGCGGGGATTGCCACCCAAACGAGAGTGGAGCAGCGGCTAAGAGAGCAGGGCGTGACGCGGTACGACCTCGGGCGCGAGAAGTTCCTCGATCAAGTATGGGCCTGGAAGGACCAGTATGCGGAAACGATTCATGAACAGTGGGCCAAAATGGGCGCTTCCCTCGATTATTCGCGTGAGCGGTTCACGTTGGACGAGGGGCTGTCGCAGGCGGTTCGCGAAGTGTTCGTCAAGCTCTATGAGAAGGGATTGATTTACCGCGGCAAATATATCATTAACTGGGATCCGGCGGCGCGCACGGCGCTCTCCGACATCGAGGTGGAATACAAAGAGGTTAACGGCCACCTGTACCATCTTCAGTATCCGTTGAGTGATGGAAGCGGCCATATCACCGTAGCGACGACGCGTCCCGAGACGATGCTCGGCGATACCGCCGTGGCCGTTCATCCGAAGGATGAACGTTACCGCCATCTGGTCGGTAAAACGCTTCGCCTCCCGATCGTCAATCGCGAAATTCCGATCATTGCCGATGAATACGTAGAGAAAGAGTTTGGCAGCGGCGCCGTGAAAATTACGCCAGCGCACGACCCGAATGACTTCGAAGTCGGCTTGCGCCATAACTTGCCGCAGATTAACGTCATGGACGAAACCGGCACGATGAACGGCGAAGCCGGTAAATATCAAGGGTTGGACCGCAGCGAATGCCGCAAGCAAATCGTTAAGGATTTGCAGGAGATGGGCGTGCTGATCAAAATCGAGGACCACGTGCACCAGGTCGGCCATAGTGAACGGACCGGCGTCGTAGTTGAGCCGTATCTGTCAACGCAATGGTTCGTGAAAATGAAGCCGCTCGCGGATAAGGCCATCGAAGCGCAGAAATCGGGCAAAGGCGTTAATTTCGTTCCCGATCGATTCGAGAAAACGTATTTGAATTGGATCGAAAACGTGCGTGATTGGTGCGTTTCCCGTCAATTGTGGTGGGGACACCGCATTCCGGCCTGGTACTGCGATGAGACCGGTGAAATGGTTGTAGCCCGCAGTGAGGAAGAAGCAAGGGCCAAGCTGGGACGCGACGATCTGAGACAAGATGAGGACGTGCTGGATACGTGGTTTAGCTCTGCGCTTTGGCCGTTTTCCACGCTGGGCTGGCCGGATGAGAACAGTGCGGACCTCAAACGCTATTTCCCGACGTCGGTCCTTTCCACCGGTTATGACATCATTTATTTCTGGGTTGCCCGGATGATCTTCACTTCTCTCGAATTTACCGGCGAGGTTCCTTTCAAGGATGTGTTGATGCATGGCCTGGTCCGCGACAGTGAAGGACGCAAAATGTCCAAGTCGCTTGGCAATGGCGTTGACCCGTTGGAAGTCATCGAGAAATACGGCACCGATGCGATGCGCTATATGTTGTCTACCAGCAATACGCCGGGGCAGGATTTGCGCTTCCGTTGGGAGCGTGTTGAGCAAGCGCGCAACTTCGCCAACAAGATCTGGAACGCTTCCCGTTTCGCTTTGATGAATCTGGAAGGCGTAGCCTACGAGGATATCGATATCAGCGGCGATCTGTCGACGTCCGACCGCTGGATTTTGCACCGGATGAACGAAACGGCTAAGGAAATTACCCGCTTGATCGATGCTTACGAATTCGGGGAAACCGGACGGCTGCTGTACAACTTCATTTGGGACGATCTGTGCGACTGGTATATTGAGTTCGCCAAGCTGTCGCTGTACGGGGAAAATGCCGCTGCCAAGAAGAAAACCCAGTCCGTGCTGGCCTACGTGCTCGATCGCACGCTGCGTATGATCCATCCGTTTATGCCGTTTATTTCCGAGGAAATATGGCAGCATTTGCCGCATCATGGCGAAACGATTATGCTTGCGGCCTGGCCGGAATACGACTCTTCGTTGGAAGCGCCGGACGCCGTCCAAGAGATGAATCTGCTGATCGACGTCATTCGTGCCGTACGGAATATCCGCGCGGAAGTGAACGTGCCGATGAGCAAAAAAATCGAGCTGGTAATCAAGCCGGGAAGCGCGGAAGTGCTGGAAGTGCTGGCCCGCAACGAACATTACGTTCGCCGTTTCTGCAACACGTCGGAATACGAAGCTTCGCTGAACGCGGCCGTGCCGGATAAGGCGATGACCGCCGTCGTGACCGGAGCCGAGCTGTTCTTGCCGCTGTCGGGCCTGATTGACATCGGCCAGGAAATCGAACGGCTGACGAAGGAGCTCGACAACCTGAACAAGGAAGTGGAACGTGTCGAGAAGAAGCTGGCGAACGAAGGCTTTGTGGCGAAAGCGCCGGCGAAGGTGATCGAGGAAGAGCGCGCCAAGATGGCCGATTATTCCGAAAAACGCGACAAAGTGCTGGCCCGGATTGCAGAGCTGAAGGGTTAAAACTTGACTACCGCTTTCAATAAAAGTTCAAAAAGTTAGGTTTGGAGCACCGAAGCTTATGCTTCCATTTCGAATAAAGGTTTAACCACTAATTGATGAAGGTGACTGACATGGGGGATCGAACAGATGAAGGAATACGTCCGTTGCCGCTGAACAGTTATGCTGAAGCGGTCGATTGGATCAACGGGCTGCTGCCTTTCGGCATCCGGCCCGGCTTAGAACGGATCGAGCTCATGATGGAAAGGCTAGGCCATCCCGAGCGGAGGCTGAAGTTCATTCATGTGGCAGGAACGAACGGGAAAGGCTCCTCCTGCGCTTTTTTGACCCGGACGTTACGGGAATGCGGTTATCATGTGGGGACGTATACGTCCCCTTACATCACGAAGTTCACTAACCGCTTCCAGTATGATGAGGAGGATATCCCTGAAAATGCGCTACTGGAGCTGGCGAACCGCGTTGCTCCTTTAGTAGAAGAAATCGCCGATACCGAGCTAGGTTCTCCGACCATGTTCGAAGTGAGTACGGCCATCGCGATTTTGTATTTTGCGGAAAAGTGTTACCCCGACGTGGTAGTATGGGAGACCGGGCTTGGGGGAAGGATGGATGTGACCAATATCGTGACGCCGATCGTTTCATTGATTACGAATATCGGCTATGATCATATGGACGTCCTTGGCGACACGATTGAACAAATCGCCCGTGAAAAAGCAGGCATTATCAAGGCGGGCGTGCCCGTGGTCAGCTGCGTCGAGCAGCCCGAAGCGGTCGCCGTGCTGAAGGAAACGGCGGCTGCCAAGCATGCAACCCTCTATCTGATGGGCGAGAAGTTCCGATACGAGCGGTTTGCGGTAGATGCGAAAGAGCAGCAGTTGCGTTTCAAAGGTCCATTCCGGGATATGGATTTTACGATTCGCATGCTGGGGGAACATCAATGCAAGAACGCCTCCGGCGCCATGATGGTGCTTGAAGTGTTGCGGCAGTATATGGCTTTCCTCCTCGAGGATGAGCAGGTGCAGGACGGTTTCCGCACCACTTTTTGGGCGGGACGTCTGGAGGTGGTTCGTGAAGAGCCGCGTCTGGTGCTGGACGGCGCGCATAATCCGGAAGGCGCCGCTTCGCTTGCGCAAAGCCTGCCGGAAGCCTTCCGTTACCGCAAACTTCATTTGATGATGGGGATGCTGGCCAATAAGCATCATCACGGCTACTTGAAGCATATATTACCAATAGTGGATACGCTTATTCTGACCGAGCCCGATTTTCGCCGGAAAATGGACGCCGATGCGTTGTACGAACTCGTGGCCGAACTTCAGGGGACGGAAGCGAAAGCGGATTTGGAAATCATCGTGGAACGTGACTGGAGAAAAGCCCTTTCGCTTTTGGAGTCACGGACGGAACGGGAAGATCTTGGGGTGGTAACCGGCACGTTGTACTTGATCTCGGACGTGCGGGCGGCCCTTTTGCATCAAACCGATTCTGAAAAAGGCTGGTGACCATTTTGTTAAATACGACCGAACAACATGTACATTTTATCGGCATCGGCGGTTATGGCATGAGCGCCATCGCCCGCGTGATGCTGGAAATGGGTTATACCGTCACGGGATCGGACGTTGCCTCCCAGGAATTGACAGAGAAGCTCGCCGCGAAGGGAGCGAAAATTTACATCGGCCACACCGCCGAACACGTGCATGGGGCGGACCTGGTCGTTTACTCGACGGCGCTGCCGAAGGATAACGTGGAGCGTCTGGAAGCTCAGGAGCAAGGAATACCGGTGCTGCACCGCTCCCAGATGCTGGCCCGGCTGTTGAATGAACGGACCGGCGTCGCCGTGGCCGGCGCCCATGGGAAAACGACCACCTCATCGATGATCGCGCTCGTGATGGAGCATTGCGGGACGGATCCGACCTACATTATCGGCGGGGAAATTATGGACATGGGCACCAATGCCAAAGCAGGACAAGGAAAATGCGTCGTTGCGGAGGCGGACGAAAGCGACGGCTCTTTCCTGCAGTACCATCCTTCGCTTGGCGTGGTGACCAACATCGAAGCGGACCATCTGGAAAACTACGGCGGCGATTTCGGCCAGCTGAAAGATGCTTACGTTCAATTCCTGAACCAGATCAAACCGGACGGCAAAGCGGTGGTTTGCGGCGACGACCGCAACGTGCGGGAGCTGCTGCCTCAGGTTCACAGCAAGACCATAACGTATGGCATCGAAACCGGCTGCGATTATACGGCCCACGAGATTGAGCTGGGGGACCGCTGCGTAACCTTTAAAATGAAACAAGGCGACCGGGAGCTTGGTACGGTGGAGCTATCCGTGCCCGGGCGGCATAACGTCTACAATGCCATGGCTACCGTCATCGTATGCATGGAAGCCGGCATTCCATTTCCCGAGATTGCAGAGGCTTTGCGCCACTTCCATGGAGCCAAACGCCGTTTCCAGGTGCTGGGGGAACAAAACGGCATCCTGATCATCGACGACTACGCTCACCATCCGACGGAGATTCAGGCAACGATCGCAGCCGCCAAAGCGACCGGTAAACGGATCATCGCCGTGTTCCAGCCGCAGCGTTATACGCGGACCTTCTTCCTGCTGGATGCGTTCAGCCGGGCGTTTGGAGAAGCGGACGAAGTGATCATTACCGATATTTACTCGCCGGCCGGGGAAAAAGCGATCGAAGGGGTACATTCCTCCAAGCTGGTCGAGTTGATCAAGGAGAACAGCAACGCCGGCGCCCGGTATTTGCCGACGAAGCAGGACGTGCTTGCCGATTTGCAAAACCGGTTAAAGCCTGGCGATCTCGTGCTGACGATGGGGGCAGGCGACATTTATAAAGTCGGCTACGAGCTGGCGAAAGGGTTGTCCAGCTAAAGCTCACGCCGATTTTCTCGTACAAAACGGTCTTCACCGGGTCTCGTATGCCCGGGGAAGGCCGTTTTTTCTGTTGCGCCAAGGCGAACTTTGCTTGCTTGCCGGCAGGCTTGGCATATCAGGCGATCCGCGCTCATATGGATAGGGTAGAAGAATGGACAAGGAGCGTGCGGACCGTGAACAAAGCCAAAATGACATTCCGGTTTGACGGGGAAGGCCGGGAAATCCGGCCGGAGCTGCCGCTGGAGATCGCAGAGACGCCGAATCGGGAGGCGAGACCCCGTTATCGAGCCGTCGAGACGGTGGAGGAATGGGGAGATCCTTTTACGGACCATACGGGAATGGGATTAACCGTATTTCCGGGCGGACGGGATCGCGACCTGCGCCAAGAGACGAGAGAAGCCGTTCAGGCTGACTCGGAAATCGGATACAGTATGGATGTCGTGCCCGCTTCCGACGATTGGGAGGAAATGTACGGGAAGGACCCCTGGCAGGCCGAATGGCAGGAGGAAGCTCCTCCCACCTATACTCGTCCCCACCGAACCTCATGGTGGAAGGTTGCCGGCTCTTTGACCGGGGCAATCGTGACGGGCGCGCTGTTCGGATTTGTCGTACTTTCCTTATTTAATCAGGATATCAAGCTCCCCATACCGGGAATCGGCGAGCCAAAGCAGGCCGATACGGGAGAGTCTGCAAGCGTGCCAGCCATGGGAGACATTGAAGAGGGGACGATCCCGGAAGAGAACGTCCCTCTCATCAGCGTCGCGTTGCCGGAGCAATCCTACTATTTCTTGCAGTACGGCGTGTTCAGCACGGCACAGGGCGTGCAGCTCGCACAAGAGGAACTGCAAGCTTCCGGCATTGCCGCCGCCCGGGATACCGTCGACGAGAAGCGGGTGTATGCCGGGGTCTCGACGGATCGCGAGCAATCGAAGCTGCTCAGCGGCCAACTGAAGGCAGCCGGCGTGAATCTGATTTTGCACGAGATCTCATTCCCGGCAGCGGCCAACGTCCAATTTGCCGGAGAACGCGAGGCCTTGGAAGGGTTCATGGCGCAAAGCGCAGAGCTGGTTGACCTGCTCAGCACCTCGTCCGCTGCGCTGCTCACCGAAGCGGATCCGCAGACCCAGCGGCATGCGGAGCTAGAGCAGCTAGGCGCCAAGCATCAAGCTTGGACGGAAAGCGCTTCGGCAATTCGCGGCAAATGGTCGGCGGCCGGAGCCCCCTTGGCCGGCGAAATGGAGAAAGCGATCAATGGGGCGGTCGAAGCCATGGGCGAATACCAAAAAAGCGGCGCCAAAACGCTGCTCTGGGAAGTGCAAAACGAGATGATGCGCTTCATCATGGCTGAGCAGTCTTTGGTCGATGCCGGAGTCTGAACCGAAACCGCGACCGCAAGCAAAAGACAGGGAACTGGTAAAAGTTGCCCCTGTCTTTTTTGTGTTTGCGCCCGGGGCTAAAATAATCTTATAATAGGTTAGTGTCAAAAAATGGCGGGGATGACAGCAATCCGCTGTCGAATTCTTATCCATTTTTTACTAACTGATGCTTGTAACCATTTAGGACATCAAATCGTCTTTTCAAAGGAGAGTTTCCGCATTGGATACCGCACATTTGCGCCGGATCATACTTGCTTCCACCTCACCTCGCAGGCGTGAATTAATCGCGTCGCTGGCGATCCCTTTCGAGGTCGTACCGAGCCATACGGACGAATCTTATGAAGAGACGTTATCGCCGGAGCAAATCGTGATGGAGCTTGCCGCGCGCAAGGCGGATGCCGTTTACCATGGGCTGGACCCGACGGCGGACCGCAATGCGGTGATCGTCGGCAGCGATACGATCGTGGTTCGCGACGGCGACGTCTTGGGCAAACCGCGGGATGTGCAAGAAGCCGCGGACATGCTGAGGAGCCTGCAGGGACGAGAGCATGCGGTGTATACCGGCGTGGCTTGCGTGGACGCCTTGACCGGCACACGCCAAGTCGACTGCCGGGCGACGACCGTCACGATGAAGGCGTTGACCGAAGCGCAAATCCAGGCTTATGCCCGCAGCGGGGAAGGATTGGATAAGGCGGGGGCGTATGCCATCCAGGGTTTGGGCGCTACGATCGTGACCGGAATCGAGGGTTGTTATTTTAATGTCGTTGGTTTGCCCTTGTCGCTGCTTGTCGACATGCTGAAGGAATTCGATATTCAGGTGTTGTAAGCCGGGAAGTTAGGCTTGCCGCGAAGGCAACATCGGGAAGTGATAAAGCATATCCTTCCGAACTTAGGACGGGCAATCCGGCAACGCCGGGATGGGCCCGAGACCATTCGGAAGCGGGGGATAACGATGGAACAACCTCCCTATATGCTGCGTGATCTTCCTACTGAGGAGCGGCCAAGGGAACGAATGATCAAATACGGAGCGGGCGCGCTCAGCCAGGCCGAACTGCTGGCCATCTTGCTGCGCACGGGCACGCGCCAGGAATCGGCGGTCCATGTGGCCCAGCGGCTGCTGACCGGCGTGGGCGGACTCCGCGGTCTGGTGGATGTCAGCCTGGAGGAAATGACCAAGCTGAAAGGCATCGGTCCGGCCAAAGCGATTCAGCTGAAGGCGGGGATCGAGTTGGGGCAGCGTTTGGCGAAGACGCGGTTGCCGGAGCAAGGCACCATCCGCAGCCCGCAGGATGCGGCCGAGCTGCTGATGGAGCAAATGCGCTATTTGCAGAAAGAGCATTTTGTTTGTCTTTTTTTGAATACGAAAAATCATATCATTGCTCAGGAGACGCTTTCCATCGGAAGCCTAAACGCTTCGATCGTGCATCCGCGCGAGGTGTTCCGCGCCGCGATCAAGTGCAGCAGCGCTTCCGTCGTATGCGCCCACAATCATCCCAGCGGCGATCCCAGCCCGAGTCCGGAGGATATTCGGATGACGCGCAGACTGTGTGAAGCCGGGGAAATCGTAGGCATCGACGTGCTCGATCACATCGTGATCGGGGATGGGAAATTCGTCAGTTTGAAGGAGCGGGGCTTGATGTAACCGCGCGTGATCAAATAGATGACCGGCAAGATGAAGCCAGGGGCTGAGTAGCGGAGCGTAGACAAATCTACGTGAGCAACGGAAGACCCGGCTGAATTCAAGATTCGCTGTCGCAAACGCTTCAGTGATTAAACTTCGTGATCGGAAGATGACTTTTTGAACAACCTCTAATATAATGGGTTAGATACAGAAGGAAAGGAAGAAGCAGCATGTTGGGTGGCTTTACGAAAGACTTGGGTATTGATTTGGGGACGGCAAATACGCTGGTATATACGAGAGGCAAGGGAATTATCGTCCGCGAACCATCGGTGGTAGCGATTCATACCGATACGAAAAACATCGTGGCCGTCGGCGAATCCGCCAAGAAGATGATTGGCAGAACTCCAGGCAACATTCGGGCGATCCGTCCGATGAAGGACGGTGTGATCGCCGATTTCGATACAACGGCAACGATGATTAAATATTTTATCAGCCAGGCACAGAAGCAGCGTTCGCTGTTCCAACGCCACCCGAACGTGATGGTTTGCGTTCCGTCGGGCATCACGGCCGTTGAGCAGCGGGCCGTGGAAGACGCGACGAAGCAAGCCGGCGCGCGCGAGGCCTATACGATCGAGGAGCCTTTCGCCGCGGCGATCGGCGCGGATTTGCCGGTGTGGGAACCAACCGGCAGCATGGTCGTGGATATCGGCGGCGGGACGACGGAAGTCGCGGTGATTTCCCTTGGCGGGATCGTCACCAGCAAATCCGTACGCGTCGCAGGCGACGAAATGGATGAAGCGATCATCCAATACATCAAACGCCAATACAATCTGATGATCGGCGAAAGAACCGCCGAGCAGCTTAAAATGGATATCGGCTCCGCGCTTGCGTTGGAGAAAGTCGAAACGATGGAAATCCGCGGACGCGATCTCGTGACGGGTTTGCCGAAGACGATCACGATCACTTCCGATGAAATTTCCGATGCGTTAAGCGATACGGTTGGCGCGATCGTTGACGCCGTGAAAGTAACCTTGGAGAAATGCCCGCCGGAATTGGCCGCGGACATTATGGACCGTGGAATCGTGTTGACCGGCGGCGGCGCGCTGCTGCGCAACCTGGATAAACTGCTGGCCAGCGAAACCGGCATGCCGGTCATCGTGGCGGAGAATCCGCTCGATTGCGTGGCCATCGGCACGGGCCGTGCCTTGGATAATATCCACCTATTCAAATCGAAAAGTAGTTCAGCCCTTCGTTCCAAACGATAATTTCGCGTGGAAGAAGGCACCCCTGATATTAAAGCGGCGCCGTCCTGAATTGGACGGCCTATGCCGTTTTTCCAAGAAAAATGTATGGTTGGAGGGTGCGAAAACTGTTTAAGCTGCTTGGCAACAAAAGATTGTTTATTTTGTTGATGGGACTTATTTTATTTATTGCGGTAATGGGGTTTACGTTAGGGCCAAGAACCAACTTGTCCTGGCCGGAGAAATTCGTGAAGGACACGGTTGGCTTCGTGCAATACGTGTTTTACAAGCCCGCTAGCTATGTAGCGGGCTTATTTGAAGATATTTCGAATCTCCGTGCGTTGCAAGAGGAGAACGAGCAACTCAAGATCGCTTTGGCGCACTATACGCGCGACAAGGCGACCTATAACTGGATCGAGCAAGAGAACAAGCGATTGAAGGATGAGCTCGACTTTACGGAAGCACAGAAGAGAATGTATGACTACACCTGGAAAATAGCCCAAGTCATCAGCGTCAACGATGATCCCGTTAATCGCACGATCGTCGTCAACCTGGGGGCTCGGGAAGGCGTCAAGGAGGGAATGGCCGTTTCTTCCGAGAAAGGGTTGGTCGGCGTGATCAGCCATGTCAGCAACTTTACGTCTACCGTCCGTCTTGCCACCTCGATGGATGCCAAGGACCCGAACTCCAACGGGATCGCCGTTACGGCGCAGGGGAAGGAAAACGACGTGTTCGGCATGATCGAAACGTTTGATCGCGAGCAGGGGATGTTCCTCATGACGCGCATTGAGGACGCTACTCCGCTGAAGGAAGGGGATGTCATCGTCTCCTCCGGAATCGGCGGCGTGTTCCCTCGCGGGATGGTCGTGGGTACCGTGAAGGACATCCAGGTTGGCGAATACGGATTGACGTACACCGCTACGGTGGAACCTGCCGCTAACTTTACCGACTGGAAGGAACTGTTTATCGTGTTCGAACCGGAAGGTGAAGGCGAGTGAACAAGCGCAAACTGATTCTTTACCTGCTGATGTTCCTGTTGTTCATTCTGGAGGGCACTTTGGTCCCTTGGCTGGTCCCGTCGGCATGGCAGTCGCGGATCGCCCCGCACTTGGTTTACGTGGTCATTCTTTATTTTTCCGTTTATGAGAACCGGCATTCGGGGCTGATCCTCGGCCTGGTGTTCGGGATACTGCATGACATCGTTTTTTACGGCGCGCTGATTGGCGCTTACTCCTTCGCCATGGGGTTGTCCGGCTATTTGCTCGGACTCCTGTCTCGCAACCAACGGGCGCCCCTGCCGCTGATGATGATCGTCGTGCTGCTGGGCGGTCTGCTGCTGGATTCGATCCTGTTCGGCACGTATTCACTGTTCGAATTAATCCACCAGCCGTATACGTGGGCCCTGAAAAACCACATCGTTCCGAACGTCTTCGTGCAGTTCGTGTTTGCTCTGGCGATTTACGTGCCGCTCAGGCGGCAACTCGAAATCATTACCCGCAGACGCTCTCCCGAGGAGAACGCTTGACTTCCCGCTTATTTTGCTTGCCATAAGCAGGAACTTTTCCGCTCCGGCGCGAATTGATTAGGGGGGAGGGACAGGCTAATGACAGTAAAATCCAACCACGTGACGATTAAAGGCGTAAAAGATGGCCTGGTTTTCCTGCTGGACGACAAATGCGATTTTTCAAGTCTTCTGGAGGAACTGAAATATAAATTGGAGTTTAGCCATCAACATATTTTGACCGGGCCGATCATCCACGTCGATGTGAAGCTGGGGATGCGACTCGTCACCGAGGATCAGAAAGAAATGATTCTTGATATATTGAAGCAAAAAGGCAACCTGCTTGTCCGCTCCTTCGAGATGCCGGAAATAGTCCGTGCGGATGCGCCGGAGGCTTTGACGACGATTGCGGGCATCGTCCGCTCGGGGCAGGTGCTGCATCATGAAGGACACCTGCTGTTTATCGGCGATGTGAACCCCGGGGGGACGATTCGCTGTACCGGCGACATTCTGATCCTTGGCGCGCTGCGGGGCATGGCCCATGCGGGATTCGCGGGCAACGAGAATTCGGTCATCGCGGCTTCGTACCTGTCTCCGACGCAGCTCCGGATCGCGGAGACGATCAGCCGCCCGCCGGATGAGTGGGAGAACCGGGAAACGAGCATGGAGTTCGCTTTTCTACGGGAAGGAAAGATGCAGATCGACAAAATCATCAATATGACCCGGGTGAGACCGGACCTTAACGTGTTTAAAGGGGTGTGAATCATGGGACAAGCTATCGTAATTACGTCGGGCAAAGGCGGGGTCGGCAAAACGACCACCTCGGCCAATATCGGAACGGCGCTTGCGCTGCTGGGGAAAAAAGTCTGCTTGGTGGATACGGACATCGGTTTGCGGAATTTGGACGTGGTTATGGGACTCGAGAATCGGATCATTTATGATTTGATCGACGTGGCCGAAGGCCGCTGCCGCTTGAATCAAGCGCTGGTGAAGGATAAGCGGTTCGATGAGCTTTATATGCTTCCGGCTGCGCAAACGAAGGACAAAAACGCCATTTCGCCGGAACAGGTCAAGGATATCATTCTAGAGCTGAAAAAGGAATTCGAGTTCGTCATTATCGACTGCCCGGCCGGGATTGAACAAGGCTTCAAGAACGCGATTGCCGGCGCGGACCAGGCGATTGTCGTCACGACGCCGGAGCACGCCGCGGTGCGTGATGCGGACCGCATAATCGGTCTGTTGGAGAACTCGCATATCGCTTCGCCGAAGCTGGTCGTGAACCGGATCAAGATCAATATGATGAAAGCCGGGGACATGCTGGATATCGAAGGGATTTTGCAGGTGCTGAATATCGATTTAATCGGGATCGTACCGGATGACGAGCTGGTCATTAAAGCGGCCAACAGCGGGGAACCGACGGTCATGAATCCGGATTCCTCGGCGGCGATCGCCTACCGCAACATTGCGCGGCGGATCTTGGGCGACACCGTGCCGCTCATGCTGCTGGATCAGAAGAAGGGCGTATTTACGCGCTTCAAGAAGTTTTTTGGAATGGGTGGATAACCGTTGTTTTTTAAACTAAGAAAAGTGGACTGGCTGATGGTGGGGATACTCGCTTTGTTTATGCTGTTTAGTACCCTCCTGGTGCGCAGTGCCATCGCTCCTTACGAATCGGAATTTCAGGGTTACGATCTCAAAACGGTCATTTTTTACTTGCTGGGATTTGTTGTCGTATTCGGCATGGCTTTAGTGGATTACCGTACCCTGCTTCGCTACAGCTGGTATGTTTACGGGGCGGGCTGCGTGCTGCTGGTGCTGGTCTATCTGTTCGCTCCGGAAATCAACGGGGCGCGCAGCTGGTTCCGGATCGGGGGGTTGCAATTTCAGCCGGCCGAATTGGTTAAGATTATTCTGATCCTGACGACGGGATATTTACTAGGCAAAAGAATGGGGCAACCGCTTCAATTCCGGCGCGACATCATTCCGATCACGCTGGTGACGCTGCTGCCGTTTTTTTTGGTGCTGATTCAGCCGGACTTAGGGAACGCCATCATCTATTTGGTCGTGCTGGTGGGAATGCTGTGGATCGGCAATGCGAGATACAGCCATGTCTTGATCGCGTTGACCGCCGCCGTGGCGGCCTTGATTCTGTTCGTTACGTTGTTTAACGCCTATAACACGCAGATTCAGGATTATTTGGAGAAACATCAGAAGCTCCACTGGTATCAGCGGATCAATACGTTCATCAACCCGGACCAAGCGTCGAGCGACGATCGCCATCAATCGAACTACGCCAAGATCGCCATCGGCTCCGGGGGATTGCTCGGCGACGGTTACATGAAAGGCGACTTGAAGAACAAAAAATTCGTTCCGTATCCGTATTCGGACTCTATCTTCGTCGTCGTTGGCGAGGAATTCGGGTTCATCGGGGCTTCGGTGCTGCTGTTGCTCTACTTCTTGTTCATCTATAGGATGATCTTGATCGCCCTGCATTGCATCGATAAACGGGGAGCCTACATTATCGTCGGAATCGTAGCGATGTTCCTGTTCCAGATCTTCGAGAACGTCGGGATGATGATCGGACTGATGCCGATTACCGGGATTACGCTTCCGTTCATCAGTTACGGGGGAACCTCGCTTTTAATCAATATGTTATGTATCGGACTGGTGTTCAGCATTATGCTGCATCAGGAGAAATATAAGGTCGAATAGGACGAACCGGTGCCGGGGGCATCGGTTTTTTTTGCGGAACGGGCTTGTTCATATTCCCTCCCTCCGGCTCATAAGTATAATGTACAGGCCTGCCCGGAAGATCAAGCAGTGGCAGGTACGGATGACCGATGTGACAAACACGAACTGTGCATTGGACCGGAGGGATGAGAGCATGGACGTGAAATCAAATGTCAAGAAACGGAGAGCGGAGCGGATTCGCCAGTTGACGATGGAAGATGCCGCCGGTCCGTTGCCGTTGGAACAAGGATGGGAAACGGCACCCGGACGGGCCGCGATCCCGCGGCGGGATCAATCGCCGCCAAAGGCGAACGTAGAGCGTGCGGATATCGCCGGTCCCGATCCCGATCCCGATCCCGAACGGTTATGGAAACGCGGGCAAGGCCGCTGGGAGGATCCCTACGGGAGCGCCTACGGAAGCCGGAACGAGGAACCGCTAGTTCCCGGGCCGGGGAGACGGTCTACATTTTGGTCTGCGATGTTCGTCCGACTGGTAATCAGCGCGCTCCTGTTTGCGGCGATTTGGGGGATAAACCGATATGAGCCGTCCTGGTCGACGCCGATTCGCGCGTTTATTGCCAAGTCGCTTACCGTGGAGATGGATTTCCAGGCGGCCCAAGCCTGGTACGAGCGTTATTTCGGCGGGGCGCCGTCGTTTATTCCGATATTCAAAACGAATGAAGATCACGGACTTCGGGTAGGGGCCGCAGCCGGTTTTTCGCCTCCGATCGCCGGCAACCTGGCCAGTCCTTTCGCCTTGAGCTTAAAAGGAGTCGAAATCATTCCCGACACCGGCAATGCGCAGGTCAAAACCATCGAGACCGGACGGGTGCTCCGCGTAGCCCGCGATGCCGTTACCGGGCAGACGGTGACGGTGCAGCACGCCGGGGGGTACGTCTCGGTGTATGGACATTTGGAGCAGATCTCCGTCGAAAAAGGGGACTGGCTGGAAGGGGGCGATGTTCTGGGCAGCCTTCCGCCGTGGACGCAGTCGCCATTGCCGACGCTCTATTTCGCGATCAAAAAAGATGACCGGTATATCGATCCGGCGGATGTGATTCCGTTTGATTAAATGGCGCGGCATCGCGATTTCCTTTCATCCTTTTTTCGTCATCATCATGCTGCTGTCCGTGCTGACCGGTCACTTCCTGGAACTGCTTGCCTTATTCGCGATCGTGTTCGTTCATGAAATGGGCCATGTGTTTGCCGCCCGCATGTACGGCATTAAGGTCATATCCGTCCAAATGCTTCCGTTCGGGGGCGTGGCGGTCATGGAGGATGCGGGGGACATCACGGCCGGCCGGGAGATCGTCATCGCTTTGGCGGGACCGCTGCAGAACGTTTTGCTGATCGGCGCCTCTTTGCTGCTTCATGTTGCCGGAATGTGGGACGGGCCGTTTTTGAACTATTTTATCCAAAGCAATCTGTTGATCGCCTTATTTAACCTGCTGCCCATCCTGCCGCTGGACGGCGGAAAAATCTCGCAGGCGTTATGCAGCCTTGCGATGCCTTACTACGCCACGCTGATCTGGTCTTACCGCATCAGCCTGCTGTTCAGCGCCTTGCTGCTGGCATATTCCTTCCTTCCGCTGTTGCTCGGGCTCGGGGGGATGCAATTGAATCTTTTGATGATCGGCCTTTTTCTGCTCTATTCCAATCTGACGGATTATCGGAACATTCCCTATCGTTTTTTGCGTTTTCTGGTGAACCGGGACCGTAGCTTCTCCAGGCATCTGCTGACCGGGACTTTGGCCCAGCCGATCGTTGCCGACAAAACGAAACCTTTGGATCATATTTTGCGTCTATTTAAAAGAGAAAAATACCATTTCGTTTATGTGATGAACCACCAAGGGAACATCGTGGCGGTCGTGCCGGAACAGCGAGTGATTTCCTCTTTCTTACAGGGGAGTTCCGGGGCTTGAAGCGCGAAAGTCGTGATATAATGGAACGGGCATGTTACTTGATAATGTTGAGTTCATGATCATTGGATGACGAACGTATGAAGGGTGAGATCATGAAAAGGATGATTGTTCACTGCGGACCCGGCTCTACCGAAATCGCGCTTCTGGAGAACGGCAAACTGGTGGAATATGCGGCAGAGCGTTCTCAGCATAGAGGGCTGGTTGGCAGTTTCATTAAAGGCAAGGTGGTTAATGTCATTCCGGGCATGCAGGCCGCTTTTGTAGATATCGGACAAAAAAAGAATGCGTTTCTCTATATCGACGACGTGCTGCACCCTCATTTGGAAAAGCAACCGAAGCAGAAGCCGTCGATCGCCGAGCTTCTGAAGCCAGGCCAAGAGCTGGTCGTGCAGGTAGTTAAAGAGGCCATCGGCAATAAAGGCGCGCGGGTGACGACCCATTACTCCTTGCCGGGACGTTGGCTCGTTTATATGCCGACGGCCGGTTATGTTGCCGTTTCCAAGAAGATCGGGCGCGAAGAGGAGAAAAACCGCCTTAAGCTGCTGGGCGAGGAGCTCCGTCGTGAAGAGGAAGGGCTGATTCTGCGTACGGTCGCCGAGGAAGAAGACGGAGAGGCGATAGGCGAGGACCTCGCGCAATTGCGCAAGCAGTGGGCCGCCATCTTGGAGAAAGCGAAGCATGCGGCGGGGCCGGTCGTGCTTCACCAGGATTTAAGCATGATCCAACGCTTGATGCGCGACGTATACAGCCCGGAAACGGACGAGCTGATCATGGATTGTCCGGAGCAGGCCGAGGAGGCGCTTGCCTTCCTGCAGGCGATGCTGCCGGGGGAGACGCCACGCGTCATTGTTTATGACGGCGCCGCGCCATTATTCGATCATTATGAGGTGAAGCCGCAGCTGGAGAAGGATTTTCAGCGGAAAATCTGGTTGCCGGGAGGCGGCTATCTGGTGTGGGACACCACCGAGGCGTTAACCGTCATCGATGTGAATACCGGCAAGTTCACCGGGGGAGACAACCTGGAGGACACGGTATTCCGCACGAATCTGGAAGCCGCGCAGGAAATGGCCCGGCTCATTCGGCTGCGGGACACCGGCGGCATCATCATCGTCGATTTTATCGACATGGACAGCGACGAGCATCGGTCGGCCGTGTGCGAACGGCTGGAGCAAGCGCTGTCCGGCGACCGAACGCAACATCATATTTTGGGCTGGACGAAACTTGGTTTGCTAGAAATGACGCGAAAACGAATGCGGGAAGAGAATATGGTTATCAGTTGATTTTTTACGAGGTACATGATAGTATATTAGGGTATGTGTCATGAGTTAGCTTGTGCACATGCTGCAACCGCTCCGATCGGGTTGACAAGTCCGCTGGACCTTGCGTCTATCGGCACCTGAATCAGGCGAGTCTGAGACATGAGGAGGTGCAAGCAAATGTACGCAATTATCGAAACCGGCGGTAAACAATACCGTGTTCAAGAAGGCGATGTGCTTTACATCGAGAAATTGAACGCAGAAGACGGCGCAAGCGTAACGTTCGACCGTGTGTTGGCAGTATCCAAAGGCGAAGGATTGGTAACGGGCGCTCCATTGGTATCCGGCGCAAGTGTTACGGCGAAAGTCGAAAAACACGGCAAAGGCCAAAAAGTGATCGTTTACAAATACAAACCTAAGAAGAACTACCACAAGAAGCAAGGTCATCGTCAACCTTACACGAAAGTAACGATCGAGAAAATTCAAGCGTAAGAAGGTGCGGTAATTTGATTATCGTCTCCATATTGCGCCGGAAAGATAACGGCATCGCGGGCTTTGAGGTGGAAGGCCATGCCGGCTTCGCTAAGGCGGGTGAGGACATCGTCTGTGCAGGCGTTTCGGCCGTGACCGTGGGAACGGTCAATTCGATCGAGGCGTTGACGGGCATTGTGATGGACTCCAGGATGAAGAACGGCTTTCTCAGCGCGAATCTTCCTGCTGCGGATGGAACGGAAGCCGGAGAACAAGCGCAATTGCTGCTTGCCTCGCTTGTCGTTATGCTGAAGAGTATCGAAGAATCATACGGGAAGTATATTCAGATACAGGACGTCATTATTTGAAGAAGGAGGTAGACTACAATGTTGAAATTGGATCTCCAGTTATTCGCTTCCAAGAAGGGCGTAGGCTCCACGAAGAACGGACGCGACAGCATCGCGAAACGCCTTGGCGTGAAACGTGCTGACGGTCAAGTCGTAACGGGCGGAAGCATTCTCGTTCGTCAACGCGGAACGAAAATTCACCCGGGCACGAACGTAGGCATCGGTTCGGACGATACGCTGTTCGCGAAAGTCGACGGCGTCGTGAAATTCGAACGTTGGGGTCGCGATCGCAAAAAAGTGAGCGTCTACCCTGTGGAAACCGCTCCTGTAGCGGCTACAGTCGAAGCTTAAGACCCTATAAGCAAGAGCCCTGGCACCTTGGTGTCGGGGCTTATTTTTTTTTACATACATAACGGGAGCGAACTTGGTTTAGGTATGTTATACTGGGTAGTGATGCCAGGGTGGGAACTTTATTCCGCCCAATTTGTTAGAGGAACGGGGAAAATATGAAACATCGGTTCATGGTGAGGGCGATGTTCGTGCTGCTGGCGGCCGTTAGCCTGACACTTGCTTATTTCCTGAAATCGCCGATCGGACAGGTTCTTCTGTGCGGGGCTCTTTTCGTGTTGTTTTGGGTTTACGTTCGGCATCTTCGGAAAACGGCCGAAATCGAGCGGAAGCATTTGCTCGAGTCGGTCCAACGAACGGCCTCCGCGACGTTAGGTCATCATCGTCACGATTGGATGAACGACCTGCAGATTTTGTACGGGTATATTCAGCTTCGGAAAATTGATAAACTGGCCGATTGCGTGGAAAGAATAAAAGGACGAATGGCCGTGGAGAGCAAAATCTCCAGGCTTGGCATTCCGGCTTTGGTCTTCTATTTGCAATCGTTCCGCGAGGTGAACGGGTCGGTACAGCTCGACGTTGATATTGAAGACGAACTGCAGTTGGACAGCTTGCTTACCGCGGATGAGGCGGAAGAATTGACGGAAGCCATCGTGGAAACGGTGCGAGCATTTCAGTTTAGCGGACGATCCTCCTGGGGAGAGACGCTTCAGTTAAAGATGTCGATGTATCGCGAAGGCGGCGAAGTGTTGGTTCGATTTGATCAGGCAGGCCTGGCAGGGAACCCAGAGGCCCTTGCCCGTCACATTGATGAGGGAATAGCGGGAATGCGGGTACGGGCAGAACGGGGCGATGCGGAGAGCGGTACGCTGCGGCTTCGGGTGCCTTGCGGAAAAATAAACGAGGTGAACGCATGTTTGTAGATAAAGCGAAAATTTATGTCAAAGGGGGCGACGGCGGCGACGGGCTCGTGGCTTTTCGCCGGGAGAAATACGTGCCCGAGGGCGGACCGGCCGGCGGCGACGGTGGCAAAGGCGGCGACGTGATTTTTCGCGTCGACGAGGGCCTGAGAACGCTGATGGATTTCCGCTATCAGCGGCATTTCAAGGCGCAGCGCGGAGAGAAAGGGCGGAACAAGAGCCAACATGGGGCCAATGCGGAGAATATGATCGTACGGGTTCCTCCGGGAACGGTCGTCATCGACGATGATACCCAGGAGGTGCTTGCCGATTTGACGCGCCACGGACAGCAGATTGTCGTCGCCCGCGGTGGACGGGGCGGACGCGGCAACATTCGGTTCGCTACGCCAAACAACCCGGCGCCCGAGCTGGCAGAACATGGCGAAGAGGGCCAGGAACGCTGGGTTGTGCTGGAGCTGAAGGTGATGGCCGATGTCGGACTCGTTGGGTTCCCGAGCGTCGGAAAGTCGACGTTGTTGTCGGTCGTATCGGCAGCCAAGCCGAAAATCGGTGCTTACCATTTTACAACGATTACTCCAAATCTTGGGGTCGTCGAGGTGGGCGACGGGCGCAGCTTCGTGATGGCGGATTTGCCCGGGTTGATCGAAGGCGCTCATGAAGGCGTCGGCCTGGGTCATGAATTCTTGCGCCATGTGGAACGGACGCGGTTAATCGTCCATGTCGTCGACATGGCTGGTTCGGAAGGGCGCGACCCGTTTGAGGATTGGCAGAAAATCAACGATGAGCTGCGGCAATACAACGCAGATTTGGAGAAACGTCCGCAAATCGTTGCCGCCAATAAGATGGATATGCCCGAAGCCGCGGAGCATCTCGCGAAATTCCGCGAGGAAGTCGCCAAAGTGCGCGGAGAGCTGGAAATCCTGCCGATTTCCTCGCTGACCCGTCAGGGCATTCAGGAGCTGTTGTACCGCGTATCCGATTTGCTGGAACAAATTCCGGAAGCTCCGGCCATCGAAGAAGTTACCGAGTTGGCGGAACGCAAAATTTACAAATTGGATAAAACGGAAGACGACAGCTTTACGATCCGCCGCGAGAATGAGACGTTTGTGGTGGAAAGCGCGAAGATCGAGCGGATGATGAAGCGGATGCAGCTGAATTCCCATGACGCGATCCTGAAGCTGGCACGTACGCTGCGGCATATGGGGGTCGACGATGAGCTGCGTAAGCGGGGAGCTAAGGACGGTACGTTGGTTCGCATCGGTGATTTTGAGTTCGAATTCGTCGAAGGCAGCAGCTACTATTATTGATGTAAAAGAGCACCTTTTGGGTGCTTTTTTTACTATCGGGCGGGATAAAAAGCATTGCCACTCCGCCGTATTTCCGTTATAATGTCCACTATACGAAAACAAAGGTCTCTAAGGAGAGGACGTTCGTGAAAGAGCACTATTATTTGGTACGTGAAGATATCTTGCCCGAAGCGGTGGTCAAGACTCTGCAGGTGAAGCAGCTGCTCGCTTCCGGGGATGCGAAAACGGTGCACGAGGCCGTGGCTCAGGTGGGGTTGAGCCGCAGCGCTTTTTATAAATACAAGGACGGCATTCATCAATTAAATCAAATCGAACGGGAAAGCATCGTAACCATCTCTTTTGATTTGGAGCATCGGTCGGGGATCTTATCGAAGGTGCTTTCGCTGATCGCCGGTTCCGGCGGCAACGTATTGACGATTAATCAAAGCATTCCGCTGCAAGGCAAAGCCAATGTCGTGATCTCCGTGGAAACCTCGCGATTGACCGAGGAGCTGGACGTGATGCTGAATTCGCTGCAAGGCATCCCGGGCGTAAGAAGAACGCAGATTGTTGGGCAAGGATAAGAGAAGAAGCCAAACGGGAACACCCGGATTTGGTTAACGGGAGGGGACGGCTGTGAAGGCTGTGAAAGTAGGACTGCTCGGACTCGGCACGGTGGGGACCGGCGTCGTCCGGATCTTGGAAGGACATCAGGAGGATCTCAGCAGTCAGGTCGGTTCGCCGATCGTCATCGAGAAAATCGCCGTCAAAACGTTAGAGAAAACGCGCAGCATCGACGTGGATCCGCGAAAGCTGACGGAAGATCCCTGGTCGGTCATCCGTGACCCGGAAATCGACGTCATCGTGGAAGTGATGGGCGGCGTCGATCAGACGAAAGCTTATATCCTGGAGGCGCTGGAACGCGGCAAGCATATCGTGACCGCCAACAAGGATTTGATGGCGTTGTACGGCTCGGAGATTCTGGCCAAGGCGATGGAGCATCAATGCGACGTATTTTACGAAGCGAGCGTGGCGGGCGGGATTCCGATCATCCGCACGTTGATTGAAGGTTTTTCCTCCGACCGGATCATGAAAATCATGGGGATCGTCAATGGGACGACCAATTATATATTGAGCAAAATGAGCCAGGAAGGCGCCTCTTACGAGGATGTCCTGAAGGAAGCGCAGCAACTTGGATACGCGGAGTCGGACCCGACCTCCGACGTGGAAGGGCTGGACGCGGCCCGCAAGATGGCCATTCTCGGGACGCTGGGCTTCCGCACCAACGTGGAGCTTGGCGATGTGCACGTCCGGGGGATTTCTTCGGTGTCGAAGGAAGATATTTTATATGCCAAGCGCCTCGGGTACGAGATGAAGCTCCTTGGCATCGCCGAACGGCAAGACGACGAATTCAGCATTACGGTACAGCCGACGATGGTCAAGAAGACACATCCGATCGCTGCAGTAAACGGCGTATATAATGCGGTTTACGTCTACGGGGAAGCGGTGGGCGAAACGATGTTCTACGGCGCGGGGGCGGGAGAAATGCCGACGGCTACCTCCGTGGTCGCGGACCTGGTCGCCGTCGTCAAAAACCTGAAGCTTGGCGTTAACGGCTTGAAGGCGATCGTTCCGTATAAGCCGAAGAAGCTGAAAACGGACGCACAAATCGCCTACAAAAACTTCCTGTTGCTTCACGTTGACGATAAAGCCGGCGTCCTGGCGCAGATCACCCAAGTATTCGCCGAATACGAGGTTAGCTTGGAGTCGGTCGTGCAAACGCCGAATACGAATTTGAGCGGCGCAGAGATCATGATCGTGACGCATAACGCCAGCAAGGCGAGCATGAATAAGGTTCTAGCCCATTTCGAATCGCTGGATGTCATTCATCGAATCAAAAGCGTGTATCGCGTAGAGGGATAATACCATTAATCAGATAAAGGAGTTCTTATTGGATGAGATATCTCGGATTGCTGGAAACGTACAAGGAATATTTGCCGGTGAACGACAAAACGCCGAAGCTGACGCTGCAGGAAGGCAATACCCCGCTGGTTCGCGCGGAGAACCTGTCGAAGGAGCTGGGGCTTGACCTTTATTTCAAATATGAAGGGTTAAATCCTACCGGCTCCTTTAAGGACCGCGGCATGGTCATGGCCGTCGCCAAAGCGGTGGAGGAAGGCAGCCGCACGATCATGTGCGCCTCCACGGGAAATACTTCGGCAGCCGCAGCGGCATACGCCGCACGTGCAGGGATCGATTGCATCGTACTGATCCCGAACAACAACATCGCTCTCGGCAAGCTGGCCCAAGCGATGATCTACGGCGCGAAAGTGATCGCGATCGAAGGGAACTTCGACCGGGCGCTCGAAATCGTGCGCGACATCACCGCCAAACATCCGATCACGCTGGTGAATTCGGTGAACCCGTACCGCATCGAAGGTCAGAAGACGGCGGCTTTCGAGGTTTGTGATCAACTGGGGAAAGCACCTGACGTACTAGCGATTCCGGTCGGCAACGCCGGTAACATTTCCGCCTACTGGAAAGGCTTCAAGGAATATCATGAACGCGGCAAATCGGCTTCCTTGCCGCGGATGGTCGGCTTCGAAGCCGAAGGCGCAATGGCCATCGTCAAAGGCGAGCCGATTCTGGAGCCGGAGACGGTTGCGACCGCCATTCGCATCGGCAATCCGGCCAGCTGGAAGACGGCCGTCGCGGCCGCGGAGGAATCCGGCGGGCAAATCAACTACGTTACGGACGATGAAATTCTTGACGCATACCGCACCATCGCCGCTAAGGAAGGGATCTTCGCGGAGCCGGCTTCGGCGGCTTCTATCGCCGGCGTTTATAAATTGCATCGGGAAGGTTATTTCAAAGGCGGCGAGACGGTCGTCTGCGTGCTGACCGGGCACGGCCTGAAAGACCCGAACATCGCCATCAAGAGCATCGGCGGCGAACCGCTTGTCGTGCAGGACACGGAAGAAGCGGTCCTGGATGCGATCGCCAAGCTGCAAGGAGCGCGGGCATGATTCGCCGGGAAGGCGTCCGGGTCAAGGTGCCGGCAAGCACGGCGAACTTGGGCCCTGGCTTCGATACGCTTGGCATGGCGCTTAACCTTTATTCCTGGATCGAAATGAAACCGGCCGCTTCCACGGTTTTTCGCCTGCATGGGGGAAACCTGGAAGGACTGCCGACCGATAAAAGCAATCTGGTGTATCAAGTGGCGCAATCGGTGTTTGCGGAAGCCGGCGTGATCTTGCCGGAACTGGAAATCTCGATGAAATCGGATATTCCGCTGACCCGCGGGCTTGGCAGCAGCGCTTCGGCGATCGTCGGGGCGCTGTTTGCCGCCAACCTGCTGATCGGCGAGCCTTTGAGCCAAGCCAAGCTGTTCGACATGGCCACGGCTCTGGAGAAGCATCCGGACAACGTGGGCGCATCCCTGTTCGGCGGGATCATCACCGCCGTCTGGGACGGATCGCACGCGGATGTGCTGCGCATCGAGCCGCCGGCCGATCTGGAGGTGCTCGTGGCCATCCCTGATTTTCAGCTGTCCACGTCCAAGGCGCGCGAGGCGCTGCCCAAGCAGATCAGCCTGCAGGACGCAGTGTACAACGTCAGCCGCACGTCCCTGCTCACCGCGGCGCTAGCCGCAGGCCGGTTAGACTTGATTCCGGCCGCCATGCGCGACCGGCTGCATCAGCCCTATCGGGCTTCGCTCGTGCCCGGCATGGCCCGGATCCTCGAGGAGGCGACGGCCCACGGAGCCTTGGGCGCCGCTTTGAGCGGGGCCGGCCCGACGTTGCTCTGCCTGACGGATCGCCGTCAGGGAACGGACGATCAGCTTGAGTCGTTCCTGTTGGAGGTGCTCGGCGAACAAGGCATCGCTGCGCAGACGATGCGGCTGAAACCTTGCACATTGGGGGCCGTGGAGCTTACTATGGAGAGTGAAGGTTCATTTTTGGATTACATCCAGGCTTGAGTGGGCGGGAGGATCGGCTGCGTTCAATAAATTTGGAGCACCTGAACGTTGGATGAAGTTAGGGAGTGAGTTGCGGAGATGAAACGAATAGCATTGCTGCCGGAAGGCTCGGTATCCCATGAAGCGGCGCTGCACCTATTCGGCGACGAGCCGGTGGAGCTGCTTCATTTCAAGCAGATTTCCGACGTATTCTTGGCTACGGCCAGCGGCCACAGCGATTACAGCGTCATTCCGATGGAGAATACGATCGAAGGCTCCGTTAGCCTTCATATGGATTGGCTTGTCCATGAGGTGGATATTCCGATGCAGATCGAATGGGTGTACCCTTCCGTGCAGAATTTGATCGGCAAGCGGGAAGAGTTCCAATCGGCCGATCAACCCGGCGATATCGATTACGCCAAAGTGACGAAGGTGTTGTCCCATCCGGTTGCGATGGCCCAGTGCCTGCAATTTATCCGCTCGCGGATGCCCCGGGCGGAGTTGGAGCATTCCGGCAGCACTTCGGAAGCGGTGGAATTGGTGAAGAAAAATCCGGGACAAGGTTGGACGGCGATCGGGACGGCGCTCGGAGCCAAACGTCATGGTTTGGATGTCCTGGCCAGCCAGGTGACGGACCACGACAACAACTATACCCGGTTTGTTCTGATCGGCCCTCGGCCGCTGGAGCCGGAGATCCCGGCAGCCCAAAACAAAACGAGTCTGCTCGTAACGCTGCCGGAGGATTTTCCAGGTGCTTTGCATCAGGTATTGTCCGCGTTTGCATGGCGTAAACTGAATTTGTCGCGCATTGAGTCGCGCCCTACCAAGAAAAGGCTCGGCAATTACTATTTTATTATGGATGTGCTTGAGTCGCTCGATACCGTGCTGCTTAGCTCAGCGATTGGGGAAATCGAAGCCTTGGGCTGTCAAGTACGCGTGCTGGGGAGTTATCCCAGCTTATCGTTTGGAGAACAAAAAGCGGAGGTGCCAAAATAATGGCAGAACAATGGATTTACTTAGATGGACAATTCGTAACCAAAGATCAAGCAAAGGTTTCCGTATATGATCATGGATTTTTGTACGGGGACGGCATTTTCGAAGGCATCCGCATTTATAACGGAAATATTTTTAAATGCAAGGAGCATCTGGACCGTCTTTACGATTCGGCCAAATCCATCATGCTGGAGATTCCGCTGACGTACCAGGAAATGGAGAACGCGCTTGTCGAGACGCTTCGCCGCAACGAGCTGCGTAACGGCTACATCCGTCTGGTTGTTTCCCGCGGCGCCGGCAACTTAGGTTTGGATCCGAACCGCTGCCCGAAGGCATCGGTCGTCATTATCGTCGAGCAGCTCGCGATCTATTCGGAAGAAGCCTACAAAACGGGGTTGAAAACCGTCTCCGTATCGACGCGCCGCAACATCCCGGACGCCTTGAATCCGAAAATCAAATCGCTGAACTATTTGAACAACATTTTGGTGAAAATCCAGTCGAACCTGTCGGGTGCGGGCGAAGCAATTATGCTGAACGCGCAAGGATACGTGACCGAGGGCTCGGGCGACAATATTTTCATCGTCAAAAACGGAATGATCACCACCCCTCCTTGTTATTTGGGCGCGCTGGACGGAATTACCCGCCAGGCGATCATCGAGATTTGCCGCAAAAAGGGCTACAGCATCCAGGAGCAGCCGTTTACGCTTCACGATGTTTATGTCGCTGACGAAGTGTTCCTGACGGGGACGGCTGCCGAAGTTATCGCCGTTCGCGAAGTTGATGGCCGTATTATCGGCGAGGGGCATGCCGGCCCGATTACGTTGAAGCTGCTGGAGGAATTCCGCGCGATCGTGGATCAGGACGGATTGAAGGTTTGGTAGACCCTCGGTAGACGCGGGTAAGAATCCTATTTTCCTTGACTTAGAGGAAGATAGGATTTTTTCTTTTCCAGGATGTCAAAAACCGGGCTCCTGCATAGGATGTAATAAATGGGCCCCGGGCGATCATCACGTACCGGAGAAGAAACCTAGGAGGTCTTTATCGCGTGAAAATCCATATTGTGAAAAAAGGCGATACTTTGTTTGAACTCTCAAAAAAGTATAACGTGCCTCTGGAGAAATTGATCGAAGCCAACCCGCAGATCGCGAATCCGAATCAGTTAAACGTCGGCGACAAAGTGAAGATTCCGGCCGTGGCCGTGCCGATCGGCGGTGAACCGGGCAATATTTACAAGCACGTCGTGAAGCAGGGGGACACGTTGTGGAAACTGTCCAAAGCTTGGGGCTTGCCTTTGCAGAACCTGATTGCGGCTAATCCTCAGCTTAACGATCCGAACCCGTTAAAGGTAGGGGATATCGTGAACATTCCTACGGGTTCGGGAGCACCCGCCGGGGGAGCCGACAACCCGTCAGGAGCGAATACGGGCATGTTGCCGGCGCAAACCGGAAAGAAAAACACGGCTCCCATTGCAGGCGCGGGAACGAAGGTTCCAACCGGCGTCAAGCCGGAAATGACGGCGCCCAAACCTCCGAAAGTGGAGGCGCCGAAAGTAGAGGTACCGAAGATAGAGCCTGTTCAAAAGGAGAAACCGAAGGAAGAACCGATGAAGGTGGAGCCGGTCAAGGTAGAGCCGCCGAAGCAGCAACCGGTGCATGTAGAGCCGCCTAAAGCGGTACCGATGGAGATTAAAATCGAAGTGGAGCAAATTCAATACGAATCCACCAAACTCCAGCCGATCCATTATGAACCTCAAAAGCATGAACCGGTCAAGGTCGAACCCTATCACTATGGACCGATGAACATTGCTCCCGCGAACTATGGACCGATGAACATCGCCCCTGTGAACTATGGACCAACGAATGTCAGCCCTGCTGCAAATGTGCCGATGAAAGGTGAACCAACGGGAGTTAGCCCGTATGGATATGAGCCGATGAAAGGCGAGCCAACGGGAGTCAGCCCGTATGGATATGAGCCGATGAAAGGCGAGCCAACGGGAGTCAGCCCGTATGGATACGAACCGATGAAAGGCGAGCCGACGGGAGTCAGCCCGTATGGATACGAACCGATGAAAGGCGAGCCGACGGGAGTCAGCCCGTATGGGTATGAGCCGATGAAAGGCGAGCCAACGGGAGTCAGCCCGTATGGGTATGAGCCGATGAAAGGCGAACCGACGGGAATCAGCCCGTATGGGTATGAGCCGATGAAAGGTGAGCCAATGGGAGTCAGCCCGTATGGGTATGAGTCGATGAAAGGCGAACCTACCGGAGTTAGTCCTTACTCTTATGGGCCTAATGTGCAACCAAACGTATACGCTAATCCTTCCTATCCTAATTCCAATATGCTGCCGTTCTATCCAACGCAACAATCACCGATGATTCTTCCGGCCATGGGTTACGCCCCGTCGCCTTGCGGATGCTCGGGAACGTCCCCGTACCCGTATGCGGCCCCGGAAGCCTATCCTCCCTTTTATCAATATCCGATAGCGGCTGAACCGGTATCGGCCAATTACGGGAGTCCTTCAATTCCGCCAGCGCTGTCGCCTATGGAAGGGGAGTATCCGGGGATATCGAACGTTCACGCTCCTGCCTCACAGATGCCCGATTTGGGAGGGATGAGTCCATATACGAATCAGGCACCCAATTCGGGTTATCAGCCGTACGGGATCTCTCCGGAAGCCGTATCCCCGAAATCATATGGAAACACCTTTCATCCGCAAGCGATGGATTGGGGACATCAACCGGGATATATGCCTTGCTACGGCCCGCCCGTTCCAGGTTATCCTACGTCGGTAATGCCTGCAGCCTATTCCGCTCCATCCATGCCCGGATACCCGATGGCCTATCCTGAAGCGAACAACCAGGCTCCGATTTCTTACGAACCCCTGAAAGGTGAAATTGGAGGGATCGAGAATATGAAGGGGCACTTCGATCGGGAGGCACAAGTCTCGGATTCCAGTGACGAATTGGAGGATAGCGGGCAAAAAAAAACGGAAACCAAATCTAAAACGCAAACTTCTTCCAAGAAAAGCGCAAAAATTTCAGGCAGCCTTGATTCGCAATCAGCCTCGAAAAAACAAAGTAAATCCAGCGCTGGAACGGCTTCTAAAAAAACGCGGCAACGGACCAGCAAAGCAAGTGGACGGCGGAATCCATGGATCAATGAATAATGGGAATGCGGAGCAGGGGGATCTCCTTCCCCCTGCTCTTCTTTAGGAATGCCTCCATTCATTTCCTTAGGGTTAGGACTTGAGCCCGCACGCGGAATGTGATATATTAAATGTCCCCCCGAAAGCTACTAAAAAATATTGGTTTGAGGGAGGAGCAATAGAGAGAAACGAAATGCCAGACACTTGGAACAAAATGCTAAATAAAAAGTGCTTGATATTCGGTTCTCGATATGTTATATTATTTAAGTCGCCGCTGAAACACAGCGATGAACGAAAGAACGAAG
>NZ_JAKSXN010000004.1 GCF_022427145.1 Paenibacillus timonensis | reverse complement strand
ACTCGTAAACTCGAACTCTAGCTCATGATATTTCCTCGCGATGGACTACCCCCGGCTCGCTCATGGTATACTGCAAATAATATGCCGAAAGCGAGGTACTCTATCATGTGGAAAGAATTCAGAGCCTTTGCGCTGAAAGGGAACGTGCTTGATCTGGCCATCGGGGTCATTATCGGTGCCGCCTTCGGAAGCATCGTGACCTCCCTGGTCAACGACATTTTGATGCCGATCGTCGGCTTGCTGGCGGGCGGTATTAACTTGAAAGAGTTACAGTTTCAATATGGGGACACCGTGCTGAAATACGGGGCTTTCCTGCAAACCGTCATCGACTTCTTTATCGTCTCTTTCTCTATCTTCCTGTTCGTCAAAGGGATCAACAAGCTGCGGCGCAAGGAAAAAGAGGATCCTAAACCTGAAACACCGCCCGCCCCTTCCAAGGAGGAGGAACTGCTGGCCGAAATCCGCGATTTGCTGAAGCAAAGAGCGTTGGAGGAGAAGTAGTGCAGCATTCCACCAAAAAGAAGAGCCCGAGCTGCAACTGGTCAAGACCCCATTTAGTGGACATTGTAAAAACACCTAGGCTATAAGCTGTCGTCGGTATTGTACTGGCGGCAGCTTATTTAGCTTTCGTTGCGGTCGGTTATGGTTATAAAAATGAATGTATTCTTCAATTCGCCTTTGTGCCTCGCTCATAGTTCGGATATCATAGGGATAGAGCCCTTCCGTTTTGAGATGCGAGAAGTAGCTCTCCATCGAGGCGTTGTCCAAACAATTGCCTCTTCGCGACATGCTGATTTGGGCGCCAACCTGTTGCAGCATGTCATGATAAGCGTAGGACGTGTACTGGAAGCCTTGATCGCTGTGAACGATCAATCCAGTCACGTCTTTCGTCTTTTCAAAGGCCTTAGCAAACGTCTCCAGGACGAGTTGGTTGTCGTTGCGTAAGCCCATGTGGTAGGAAACGATCTCATTGTTGAATAGATCCTTAATCACGGAGAGGTACATCCATGTATCCAAGACTCGAAACTGGGTAATATCTGTCACCCATTTTTGGTTAGGCGCTTGGGTGTTGAAATCGCGCTTTAAGATGTTCTCCGCAACGCGGCCCTGAACGGATGAGGAGTAGTTGCAGCGATGCTTGCGCCGAATCTTTGAGCGTAATCCCAAGGCTTGCATAAGGCGCAATACTTTCTTGTGATTCCACCATACGTGATGGTCTTGGAGTAAGAAGAGTTGAATTTGCCTGTACCCGTATTTGCCCTCATACCGGTCATATACGGCCTTCACCAACTTTTTGGAGGCCTGATCCCGATCTATGTCCATTCGTTTCAGGTAGGCGTAATATCCGCTACGAGAAACGTCGAATAACTCGCAGAGATAGCGAATATTGGAGCCATCCGCTAACTCGCGAATGATTACATACCTTTCCTTTGCACCTCCCGCATCCAGATTTCCAAACACTTTTTTAGCATTCGGTTCTCCCGTTCCAATTGTTTTACATACCGATCCTGGTCTATGTAGTTCTTCCGTCTTCCCCTTTGATCTAAGAGGCCAAACTGCCCTTTCTCCCTGTATTGCCGCATCCACACTTTCATTCGATTTTTATCTTGTATCCCCAAATATTCATTGATCTGACGGTACGTCCACTTATCCTCTATGTGAAGGCGGATCGCTTCCATTTTCAGTTCCTCCGTGTATGACTTGAACTTTTGACCTTTAATCGCCATAAAAAATGCACCCCTTAGAATTCATCGGAATACCCAGGGGTTTTTCCAATGTCCATTCTAAGGGGTGCACTTCACAACTGAAACGTTGCGGTTCGGGCTCTTTTTATTGGATTAGAGGCTAATTGGGGAATTGCATGCGCGTTTCGTTTTGCCCCCAGCCATCTTGTTCAACCACTTTTCCTGGTTCTCCACAGAAACAAAGTACCTGAACACTCTTCGACTCATGGTCTCTCTGCCCTTACCTTACGCCAGCTTCTCCCCGCAATTCGGGCAAAAGTTCGCGCCTACGTTTTTAGCCCCGCAGTTCGGGCAGAAGTTAGGCCGCTTGGAACCTGCGTCGACGGAGGAAGGCGCCGTGGATTGCGGCGGCTGGCCCGGTCTCGAATTTTGCGGCTGCGGCTGCGGTTGATCTTTCCCCTGGCCCGGTTCTTGATTCAGGTTCTTCATCATTTCCTTGGCCAGGTTCATTCCCATCATCATGCCCGCCATGTCCGAAGCCGCCCCGCCGCCTTGCACCTTGCCCGAGGCGAGGCCGTCGGTCATGCTGACCTGCTGGTATTTCGGCAGATTGCCGATCATTTCATGCGACGCCGTCTTGTTGATCATCTCCTGGATCTCCTTCGGATAACTGAAGCTCATGACCTGAAATCCCGTGATCGCCAGCCCGTCGTCCATCACCTGCATATCAAGGTCTTCCTGAATGCCCCGCGCGATATCCACGGCGTTGGCTTGCAGATTAAACATGTCTTTCCCTTCCCGGCTGATCCACTTCATCAGCAGCTGGTCGAGCACGGAGGTAATCCGAAGCTTGACGTCCTCCACCAAATAGCTTTGCTTCACCCCCGCAATCTTGTCGATTAAAGTTACGTAGTCATTGACCTTGAAATTAAACGTGCCGTTCGCGCGAATCGGCATACCTCCGGGCAGCTGCGGCGTAGGGATTAACACGGGATTTTGCGTACCCCATCGGACCGTAAACTCCTTCGTATTGACGAACAATACCTCGACTCGCATGCCGCTGTTAAAGCCGAACTTGAATCCCTTCAGCGTGGACAGGAACGGGATGATTTCCGAAGCAATGTGATATTCGCCTTCCTCCTTGAAAATCCCCTCGATCTTCCCGTTATTGATGAAGACGGCGTCCTGCCCCGAACGAATGATCAATTTACTCCCTTTTTTGATCTCGCGGTTATTCCATTTCCAGAAAATCATGTCGTCCCGGAATTCTTCCCATTCCACGACATTGGCAAATTGGCTTTTGAAAAAGCTCATAGGCTCCCTGGCCCCTTCCGTTAAAATGATCCCCGGCTTCCGCTATGCGAGTGCCCGCCGCTGGTCGTTCCGCCGCCACCGCCTCCGCTACTGCTGCCACCGCCGCCTCCACTGCTGCTGCTGCTCTCGATCTTCGTTTTCGTTACGGTCGTGCGAAGATAGTTGTCTTGCCGCCAAATGACGCCGGAGTCGCCCGAGTCCTCGTAGGTACGGTTGTTCACCGTCACCCTGCCGCCGCTCCGGAACGCCATCACGCCAACGACTAACGCTCCAATGACGAGTGCGATCAGAAGTTGAACACGAGTATCAAACAGGGGGTTATCCGGATTAACCCACGGTCGGTACCCCATATACCGGTAGGAAGTGCGTATGTATTCTTTGAATGCGCCATGATAATCGCCTGCAGTTAACAGCGAGGCGATCTTGTTGCGTATTTTGTCCAAGCGGCCGTCATCCAGGTATTTCTCACCTTTATAAAACCCGGCCAGATATAAATCGCGGTTGCGCATATCCAACGTCAAAATCACGGCATTGCCATGGGGCCTGTCGTACCCCGGAGCCCGCTCATCATAGAAATCCTCGGTTAGCTTCACAACATCCTCATCTTCGGGATTATCGGTCGTAAAAACGATGATGTCGGTCTCCCTTTTAGGCCCATATTCATTCGCCAAAGCGTTTAGATCTTCGATATATTCGGGATACAAGATATCGGCTTCGTCGTAGATCAGCTTCTTGTCGGTCGGAGTTTGTTCAGCCCAAGCCGTCAGCGGGGCCAACAGACTTAGGGCAATCAGAAGCAACGCCGAGCATAGGGTAACCCCTCGCTTGTTCATAAGAATACGCCTCCCCACAGCCAGGCCGCAATTTTCAACCCCAGAAAAGATAATGCCGAAACGCCGGCGAACCATGCCGCTATTTTCCCTGTGCTTAGCGGCGGTTTTCCGACCACTTTGCCCGACTGCCCGTTCATCGCGAACGTGTACTGCTTCCCCTTGTAGTTGTAATAGACCATCCACACCGGCAGCAGCGTGTAATTGGCCCGCTTGACGGTCGTATCGATCTGTTTGTCGGCATAACTTACCGTAGAATACTCGGAAACGGTCGAAGAAATATAAGATTCGATATAAGGCATGATTTTTTCCCGGGCTCTCGAGGTAAGCTGATCGCTGGTATAGTTAAACTTTTCGGCGATGTATCCGGCGAGGTAAGGCGTCTTAAACGTCTTTAATTGTTCGTAAGGAAAAGGCTCCAGCTTATCCATCAGCCGATCGTCCATTTTCGCCGAGGCATCGATCGGCAGCCGCACATAATTGAGCCGAATTCTCCGATAAAATTCGTAGTAATCCGTCTCCGTATATTGATAATCGCCGCTTCTATAGCTTCTTACCTGGGTCCCTTGGCCGCGAACATCGACATTATTCAGTAAATCGTACAACCAGAACGGCACGTACATCCCGGTGATGCCCTGGATGCGGTCCGCGGTCATGAAGCCGCGGGGCGTGAGCAGCCCTTTCCGGCACCACTTCTTGAAGGCAGCCATCGCTTCGTCCTTGCTGATGGCAAAAGGGATCACTAGCTGCGGGGCCAGCTTCCCGGTCAAACGATCGCTCAGCGCCACGGCGGAGCCGCAGAAGCTGCAGGTCGTCGCGCTGGTCTCCGGCTCTGTCACGATCACCGCGCCGCAGCTTTCGCAATGGTATTCCCGGACCTCGTCCTCCGCAAACACCTCTTGCTTGAGCGGGTCGGGAATTTGCTCGATATTGTCCTTACGGCCGCAGCTTGGGCAGGATAACTTGCCCGTCGTACTATCGAACGTCATGCCGCTGCCGCAGCTCGGACATTTGTATTCAATGACCGGCAATTCGTTCACCTCCATCCATCCCAAATTCGCGTTCAGGAATCTTGCTTGTTTATTTTCGCTTTGAGCGCGGTCAGTTCGTCCTCAGGCGTAGATGCGAGGGCTTCCCCCGGTTTTGTCCCCGCTGCGTTGCCCTTCTCCAGCTCCGCGAAGACGGCGTCCAAATCGTCTTCCTGCGAACCGGCTCGCAGCTCGGCCAAAGCCAGCGCTTCGTTCAGCGCTAGGTCAGCCTTGGCCTCCAGCTCGCGAAGAGCCGTTTCCGTTCCGCCGGAAGCCTGCGCCCGGCTCAGCGCGGCGGCCTCCGCCAGCTTGCCCTTCAGCACGGCTTGCCGGGCTTCCAGCTGCTGCAGATCGGAGACGAGTTTCTCCTGCATCTGCTTCATTTTGGACGAGTTATCCGCCGCTTGGTCATAAGCCATCTGCAGCCCATTCATCCGCTCCGCCTGCTTCGCCTTCCGTTCCAAAAACTTCAGCGCGGCGGATTCGTCGTCCGATTCCACCGCTTTCTCCGCGTACCGCTGCAACTTCCGGACCTCCTCGACGCATTCGTCCAGCGCGCGCTTCGCCCGGTCCTCCTCCGCCTGCACCGCCGTCGTCTCCGCCTTGACCTGCCCTACATCCAACCTCAATTGACGCAGGTATTCCTCCACCGTCTTAGCCGGATCCTCCGAACGCTCCAGCATTGCGGAAAGATTCGACCGCATCACGTCCCGAAACCTCGACAAGATTCCCACTTTCGTCCCTCCTCCAGATGGTCTTTACTTCATAATACATCAAATCCAATCTATTGGTTTCACTGTCGTAAACGAAGGCATGGCAAAAAAAGAACGCCCCTAGGGGCGTTCTGAGGTAACGAGGCTATCGCAGACCGCATGAACCGCGTGGGATAAACTGATCCTCCCGGCCGCAGGTTGGTTTAGCGATTCGGTTCCTCTTTTTTCTCGGAGTACGCGATCAGGTTGACCTTCTCCCCGATGGATTGCTCGATCTTCTCCTCGAGCTTCCGAATCTCCTGAACCAACGGCCCCTCATTCTCCAAATCTGTAAATTCGTAATCCTGCTGCATGACGCACGCTCCTCCCTATTTTTAAGGTAACTTGCGCGGAAAAGCGCCGTTCTATGCAGGCTAGCCCCTCCGAATCCGAATTACTTGGCGGCCGCGCGATTCGCGAAGATCGGCACCATCCGCCGCTTCCCGTCCCGGAACACCGCCAGCTCCTTGTACCCGAGCTTGATCGCATCGGCCAAAGCCGTGTCAAGCAGGGTGCCGATATCGTCCGGGAAGTGGGCGTCCGAGGATAACGTCAGCGGAACCCCGTAATGGGCCAATACGGACAGGAACAATGGACTCGGGCAGCTCTCGGCAATGGGATAGCGGTACGCGAGGCCGGTATTGATCTCCGTGGCGACGCCGCTTCGCGCCATATCTTTGGCGATGCTCCGGTAGTACGGCAGCAGCTTCTTCTCATTGGCCGGCCGGAAGCCAAACACCTTCAGGTTATCCGGATGGGCGATAATCTGGAACAACCCCGAGACGCTGGCTTGACGCAGCAATTCGTAATAATCCGCGTAGGTTTGTACGGGATCCCGGCCGTCGAAGCCGGTTTTCGCCTCCGGATTGTCGAACCCCCAGCCATCCAGGAAATGCACCGAGCCGATCACGTAATCCCAATCGTAGCCTGTCAGGATATCGCGGAGCTCCGCTTCGCACCCGGGGAAGAAATCCGCTTCGATGCCGAGAGCCAAATCCGGCCGCGTCTTCTTGGCCTCCGTAACGAAGCCGACGAAATCGTCGATCGAAGCTACGCAAACCTGGTCCAGCCAGGTCCGCTGCAGCTTGCCAACCCGGCTGTCGTCCAGCAGCATATGCTTCTCGTAGTACGGACGGCACTCCCGGAACCGATACAAATGATCGACGACGCCAAACTCCTGGATGCCCCGTTCACGCCCCCGGGTCAGGTAACGGTCCAACCATTCCTCGCTATATGCTCCCTGCTCCATACGCCGGGACAACAGCTTATTCATTTCTTCGGCATACTCGATCGTATGATGCCCCAGCGCCGGATCCGGTCCCGGATCGGTCGCAGCCAACCCTTGCAAAGTACGCGATAGCCAGCGCAAGGAATACGGGCCTTCTTCCAGATGAAAATGCATGTCAACCTTCACCCGCAAACTCCCTCCTTCTCTATTCCCATTTCACCATGGCCTCGGAAGGCTTGATCCCAAGATAATGGCACATCAGCGGGGCCAGAAAGAGCTGGGACAGGCCTTGATCGCCCTGAAGCGGCGTTGACGGGATCGGTAACTCGCCAAAAACATACAGCGGAACGTTCCGCTCCTCCGGCTCGGTGCCTCCATGCTGGCCCATCGCATTCATGCCGTGATCGGACGTAACGATGATTTCGTACCCTTGCGATCTCCAAAGCGGCACCAGCGTAGCCAGCATCCCGTCCGCCGCGCGGACGGCGCCTTCGTACTGCTTGCTCTCCCCGCCGTGCTTATGCCCCATATCGTCGATGTTCATCGAATGGATATAGAGAAAATGCGGATCGTACGCCGTGCGCAAATGTTCCGCATCGAGGAACAGGTGGCTGTCCGGATAGTGGTCCTCGAAATAAAAGATTCCGTGTTGAATCGGCTGGCTCACCTCATGCTGATGCCGGTCGGTCACCGGGTTAAACGGCGCCCGGTTGTACAGTTCGCCGACCCAATGGTACGCGGCGGCGGCCGTTCTTAATCCAGCGGCTACGGCAAGATGGAACACGCTTTGCTCCCGGCTCAGCCGCGCGATGTGATTGGCCGTAATGCCGTTTCTGGCCACCGGCGTACCGGTCAGCAACACCTCATAGAGCGGGCGCGACAGGCTCGGAAGCTGCGACTGCACTTGATAGCAGGCCGCCTCTCCCTGCTCCACGAGATGCTCCATATACCCGAGATACTTGCGGGCGGCATCATATCTTAACCCGTCAAGTACAACGACGACGAGCTTCTTGGCTTCTGCTTCTGCTTCTGCTGATGACATTCGTTTCTCCCCCTTTAATTGGTCGCTTCAATCCATTGGATGCGATGGCTGCGAAGCGCTTGCAGCCATTCCTTCGGCGCGGCGGCGTCGCTGACGATCGCGTGAACCTTGCCGAGCGGCGCGATCTCCACGAACGCTTCCTTGCCCAGCTTGGAGGCGTCGGCCAGCACGATCGTGCGGGAGGCCGCCTCGATCATCCGGCGCGACATGCCCGTTTCGTCGACGTCATAGTCGCTGATTCCCCGTTCCAAGGACATCCCTCCGATGGAGATAAACGCCTTGTCGACCCGGAATTGCGACAGGATGCTTTCGCCGATCGTCCCCGACATGGACTGCTGCTCCGGATTCAATTCCCCGCCCACCACGAAAATCTTCCCGGAAAACCTTCCTCCGTTCAGCGACTCCATTAAGTGATAGGCCACGGCCAGCGAGTTCGTCAGGATCGTGAGCCGCTCCCGGCCCGCAATCGCCTTGGCCATCTCCAGCGTCGTCGTGCCGATATCGATGGCGATCGTATCGCCGGATTCGATCAGTTCGGCGGCAGCGCGTCCGATCCGCTCCTTTTCCTCGGCTTTGACCTTCTGGCGTTGCAAATACGGCGGTTCGTAGCTGGTCAGCTTGGTCAGGACCGCGCCGCCGTACACTCTTTTGGCCAAGCCTTCTTTCTCCAGCAGGATCAGGTCGCGGCGGACGGTCTCCTCCGATACGGTAAACCGATGCGATAGATCGGGAACCTTCACCTGTCCTTCCTGCTTCAACTGCTCCATGATGACCCGTTTGCGTTCCTCGGATGAAATCGACAACTTGCTTTATGCCCCTTCCTTCTCCAGTTGCAGCAACTGCGCAAGATCGAAAGCCAGAGCGACCTTGCGGTTCTCCTCCAATCGCCGGGAACGCCCGTCGTTCAGCGCATCCACCGTCAGGCGGATCCCGGCAGCATCGATGGCGTAACGGATGACGTTGCCGAGGATCGACGCCGAATGCACGGTCCCCTCCACGATGGATTTGCCCGCATGGGCCGGGTCAGCCTCTTGATCCTGTCCGGCAAGCGAGAGCGCCTCCGGCCGGATGGCATAGCTCTCCCCATCGCCAGGGACCGTGCCGAACAGCCGCAGCGCCTCGGCCCGCGTCAACACGTTGTAGCTGCCCATGAACCGGGCGACGAACTCCGTGGATGGCTTGGCATACAACTCCTCCGGCGTCCCTTGCTGTACGATATTCCCCTGATTCATCAAACAGACCCGATCGGATAAGGTTAACGCTTCTTCCTGATCGTGCGTAACGAAGATCGTGGTCATGTTGAATTGCTTCTGGATTTCGCGGATTTCCGTACGCAGATTTTTGCGGATCTTCGCATCGAGCGCGCTCAGCGGCTCATCCAGCAGCAGCACCTTCGGGCGGACGGCGAGAGAACGGGCGAGCGCCACCCGCTGCTGTTGTCCCCCCGACAGTTGTGCGGGATAAGCGTCCCGCTTGTCGGCCAAATCGATGAGCTCCAGCAGTTCGCCGGATCTCTGACGGCGGGTTTCTTTAGCCGCCCCTCGCATCCGCATGCCGTATTCGATATTTTCGCGGACCGTCAAATTCGGGAACAAGGCGTACGATTGGAACACCATGCCGATCTCCCGGCTGCGGGGAGGCAGATTGACGATATCCTTGTCGTCGAGCCAGATCTGCCCCTCGTCGATCTCCGTCAGGCCGGCGATGCAGCGCAGCAGCGTGCTTTTTCCGCAACCCGAAGGACCTAGCAGCGTGACCAGCTCCCCTTCGCGGATATCCAAATTCACTTGGTTCAATACCGTCGTCGTTCCGAACTGCTTGCGGATTCCCTCCAGCTTCAGATATGGCTTCATTCCGAAATCCCCCTGTTCACTTTTTTGCCGAGTTTCATTAAGATCATGGACAACGCCAGGATAAACAAGAAATACGAAATCGCGATCGCGCTGGCCAAATGCCCGCTTTCGTTCATCCGCCGGGACAGATACACCTGGATGGTCTGAATGTGTCCCCCCACCAGCATGTTCGTCATGACAAATTCGCCAAAAAGGACGGAAAAAGACAGCAGCGTCGACGTCACCACGCCCGGCCAGATGTTCGGCAAAATCACGCTCACGAACGCCCGCATGCGGCCGGCGCCCAGCACCTCCGCAGCATTCAGCAGCTCCGGCGCCGATACGGTCAACAGGCTGTTGCGGATGCCCTGATACATGTAAGGCAGGACGATGATGAAATAGGCGCCGATCAAAATGTAGGCGGTCCCCGAAATGTTCATCGGGCCGAAGGAATACGCGCGGATCAGCCCGACCGCGGCGACGACGCCCGGCACGGCATAAGGGAGCACGACGATCCCTTTCATGAAGCTCTCCAGCCGGGGCAAATAGACCGTAATGATGAACACGGCCGGCAGCATGACGGCCAGGCTTAGCACGATGCTGATCGCGCAAAGGTACAGCGATTTCCACAACGCGTCCAGAAAACGCGCATCCTGAAACATCCCGCCGAACCATTCCAGCGTCCAGCTTTCCGGCAAGATCGTGGCTTGCCATTCCTCCGCGAACGCGTAAATCATCGTCGCCAGCAGGGGAAGGAGCAAGTAAACCATCATCAGCAGCATCAGGGAACGCGGAGCCCAGCCCGCCTTCTTGCTTGGCGTCTGCATCACAATTCCTCCTTCAGCGCAGGCGACTTCAGCTTCGGCCATTTCCGCCGGCTGCGGACCTTCCGCTCCGCCGAACCGGGTTGGAACCGGTGCAAACGCTGGGTCATCTTATGGTTCAGGTACACCGCCAGCAGCGTCGACAGGCCTAGAATGACCGCCAGCGCATTCCCCAGCTGCGGCTCGGTCACGACGTCGCCCGAGACCAAGTTCCCGATCCGCACGGCGAGCAAGTTGAAATTGCTGCCGACGAGGGCGTAAGCCGTCGCGTAAGCGCCCATCGCATTGGCGAATAAGATCCCAAGCGTGCCGAACACGGCCGGCATCAGTACCGGAATCCCGATCGTTCTCCAAAACTGCCAATGGCTCGCGCCCAGCAGGGACGCCGCTTCCTTCCACTGCTCCCGAATCCCGTAAAACGAAGGGTACAGCAGCAATAAAGCCAGGGGAACCTGAAAATACACATACACCAGGACCAGCCCCGACCAGCTATATAAGTTGAAACCGGCGAACACGTCCCAGCCCCACTGCTTAAAGAGCAAGGTAAAAACCCCGTTGCTGCCCAGCAGGATAATGTACGCGAAGGCGAGCGGCACGCCGGCGAAATTCGAAGTCATATTGGACACCATGATCAGACGGTCTCTCATCCTCGGCGCGAACCGTGTCACGGAATAGGCGCACGCCAATCCGACGACGATCCCGATCACGCTCGAGAAGACCGATATCAACAAACTGTTCTGAATGGCTTTAAGATAATAATCGCTTTGAAAAATTCGGGCGTAATACCCGAACGTCATACCGGCGCCGTCCTCCGGGCGGACGCTTCCCGTTACCATCGACACGATCGGCACCAGCTGGAACAGGGCAACCATGACGACGAAAGGAAGCAGCCCAAGCAAATACCAGCGATTTTTCCGTTTCACGCCACACCCTCCTTATTGGAAAAAAGGGGCGCCCTCCGTCCAAGACGTCTGACGCACCGCTTCAAATGGTTGAACTCGGACTCGTGATTCGCCCGATTAGTTCATATGAACAAGCACGCGTTCCTGCCACAGCTGCGGCAGCTTCTTCGTCGTTTCTTCCCAAGCCTTGTAGTCGCCGACCGGCTTCACGTTGGCATACGCTTCGGCGGGCAGCAGCTTGGAGGCAACCTCCTCGGGAAGCTGCACGCTTTCGCGGATCGGACGGGCATAACCCTTCGCCAGGTTGATTTGGCCGGCATCGCTCAAGATGTACTCGCGCGCCAGCTTGGCGGCATGCGGATGCGGCGCGTATTTGTTGATGATCGTGGCGTAGCCGCTGACCACGCTGCCTTCCTTCGGAATCGCCACGTTAAACTTCTCCGCGCCACCCAATTGATCGCGGTAGTTCAGGGCATTGAAGTCCCAGAACAGGGTCACTTGCACTTCGCCTTTCTCGATGTTCGCCAGCGAAGCTTCCGCACTGGACAAGCGGCCTTTTTTCGCCAAATCCTCAAAGTATGCGATCCCCGGCTCGATGTTCGTTTCGTCCCCGCCGTAAGCGATGGCGGCGGCCAAGACGGCCATTTGCGCTTGCGCGGCTTTGGTCACGTCGCCGACGATGATTTTATAGTCGCCGTTCTTCAGATCTTCCCAGCTTTGCGGCGGCTGTTTGACCAGGTCCGTGTTCGTAAAGAACGCGATGGAACCTTGGTAGCCTACGACCCAGTGGCCGTCCTTGTCCTTGGCCCAATCCGGAATTTCGTCCCAGTACGAGGTTTTGAACGGTTGGGTTACGCCCTTATCCACCGCGACCGGGCCAAACGCGATGCCCACGTCGCCGATGTCCGCGGTCGGCTTGTCCTTCTCCGCCTCGAATTTGGCGATTTCATCGGCGCTCGACATATCCGTGTCCGTGTGATCCAGCGAATACTTCGTTTTCAGATCCGCCCAGGTATCTTTCCAGTTCGCCCACGTATCCGGCATGCCGACGCTCACGACGGAACCTTCCTCTTTCGCCTTCGCTTCCAGATCGGCCAGCGAGAGCTCCTCGGCCTGCGCCGCCTGGCTCGTGTCCGTTGCGGCCGCGTTGCCGCCGCTACCTCCCGCACCACAAGCCGCAAGCATCAATACAAACAAGGATAAAACCAGACCCAGCGTGAATTGCTTCTTTAACCCGAATTTCATGGTTTCCATGCACTCCCTGTGGATTATTGTGGGTTCGCTATGTATTTCTGTTGATTTCGACCCAAGTAGAGTATAGGTTTTGACTGTTTGCGCTGGATTAATGGAAATGGCGAAGTTTATTAAAATCATAGGTATATGAACATTGTCGATTCTCTAAGGTAAAAAAGCCCGGTAGGCTTCCGCCTCCGGGTTGCATATTTATTTAATTCTGGATTCTTTATCGCTTTATTTCATTGAAGATAAATCTTTCTGTTTGCTATAATAGTACAAACCATCGCTCAGGAGGCTTCTCTAATGGATATTGAAGGATTGATGTCGTTTCTGGCTGTTGCCCGCGAAAAAAGCATCTCGAAAGCCGCATTATCCCTTCATATGACTCAACCAGCGCTCAGCAACCGATTGCGTAAAATGGAAGACGGCCTTGGCTTTGCGCTGCTGGAACGAAATTGGGATGGCGTCAGGCTGACCAAGCAGGGGTACTACTTTCTCCCGTACGCCATTCAGCTCGTTCAGGATCTACATGACGCCGCAGCCGTACTGTCATTCGCGCCAGGAGAGCGTATGCTCTCCTTTGAAGAAGTAATAAACCGATCAGATCAACTTCTCATTGGCATCGACAACTGGCTGGCCCCTCGGTTGGCCCAGCCAATTATCGCCGCTTTCCACCGCACATTCCCCCAATTGAAATATCGCATCATTACGCGCTCGACGCCAGCCCTCGTCGATCTGGTATATCACCACGGCCTGCATGTCGGTATTCATTTCCATAACGAGGCAAGACCCGGTCTGCTATCGGTTCCGATTATCCGTGATGGCATCATCCTAATCTACCATCCGGACAGCGCAGGGGAAGAAATCCGCCCGGATTTAAGCAATCTAGACCTCGTGAAGCATTTACCCTTCCTTCTGTTCGATAATCCCACCTTAGTGGCACACCGGCATATTACGTCCAGTATTTTTGAGACTTATGGCATCGAGTACCTGTATGCAGTCGACGATCTATATACCTCTGCAGCACTTATTTCCGAGGGATTAGCCTACACGATGCTGCCCAAATCGTGCGGCTTGGTGTTTGAGCAATTCGATACGGCCGCAAAGTTGAAAATCGTCGATCTTTCCGGTTTTGCCCCCACCGATATTCGCATGTTATATTCTCCTGACCATCCCTTCATTGAGGAGATAGAGTGCCTACGCCATACGTTAACCGCGATAGAGTAAGGATTCGTATCTCTCATTAAATGGTTAAATAGCGTTTAATTTCATCCTTGTCCGTATCCAGCGTGCTTCCGGAAGCCACGATTCGTCCTTTCTCCATCACGAAATACCGCGAGGCGATCCGAAATGCAAATTCCATATTTTGTTCGACGATAAAAATCGATAGTTTTTTGTCCTCATTTACCCGGTTTAAAATTTCCGAAATTTCGTGCACGACGTTCGGCTGGATCCCCTCGGAAGGCTCATCGAGCAACAGAATGCGGGGACGGGACATCAACGCGCGCCCAATGGCCAATTGCTGCTGTTGACCGCCCGATAATACCCCACCTTTACGTTTCAAGTGCTCCCGCAATGCCGGAAAATAGGTCAACACCTCCTCCATCAACGTATCCGTCTCTTTAGGGTGATGGGCTAACGCGCCCAGTTCTAGGTTCTCCTTGACGGTTAACATCGGAATGATTTCTCGGCCTTGCGGAACATACGCAACCCCCTCGTGGGACCGCCGGTACGGCTTCATCCCGGAGATCTCCTGGCCGTTCAGCCGAATGCTTCCCGTTCTAGCAGGAAGTTGCCCAACCAAGCTTTTGAGCAGCGTTGTTTTGCCTACGCCGTTACGACCGAGCAAGCAGACCTTGTCCTGGCGCTCTACGTCCATGGAAACTCCTTCTACGATTTTGGTTTTGCCATACGATACCGATAAATCCGCTACGTTAAGCATGGGCACCCCCCTTTAAATAAACCTCTTGCACCCGTTCATCGTTTTCGATCTCCTCCAGCGTTCCTTCCGCCAACAGCCTCCCCTGATGAAGAACAGTCACCACGCGGGCAATTTGTCGCACGAACGCCATATCGTGCTCGATGACCAGAATCGAACGTCCTCGGAACAAGGTTTCGATCAGTTCACCGGTTTTATAGGTTTCGTCTGCCGTCATACCGGTCGTCGGTTCGTCTAGTACAATGAGCTGTGGATCCTGGGCCAACAGCATTCCCAATTCCAGCCATTGCTTCTCGCCGTGGGATAAGTTCGCCGCCAATCCATTCGCTTTATGCCGCAAATTCACCTTGCCCAAAATATCGTCGATCCGCTCGCGAATCTCCTTCGTCTTTTTGAAGAATAACGCTTTAAACACCGGATGATACCCTTGAATGGCAACTTCAATATTCTCCGTAACGGTCATGTTATCGAACAGATGCGGACCCTGGAATTTCCGCCCAACGCCTAGTTTGGCGATATGATGCGTGTCCATACCGGTGATGTCGACCTCCCGAAACAGGATGCGACCCGCCGTGGGTTTCGTCTTCCCTGTTATCAGATCCATAAAGGTCGTTTTACCAGCTCCGTTGGGGCCAAGAATGACCCGGATTTCACCTTCTCGCAGGGAAAATTGCAAATCCGTAATCGCTTGAAACCCGTTAAAACTGACGGACAATTCGGAGGTTTCCAAGATGTTCATGCCCATCACTCCCTTATCTGGTTTGGTATGGCCGGCACCTTCGTATCCGGGACAACCTCTTCCTTGGGCTTAAACCAGCGGCCCGCCGCGTCCTTGAGAGTACCGTAAATGCCGTTCGGAAAGAATAACACGACGAGAATAATCACAATACCAAGGAATAACTGCCACTGATCCGGGTATTGCTCCGATAGCTTGTTGGACAAAACATTGATCAGTAATGTACCTATCGCTGCGCCGACAATTGTGCCGCGGCCGCCAATCGCAAGCCATACAATAATCATGGTCGACATGCTCAGGCCAACGTCCTGCGGCGAGAAGAATCCGACCATCGGGACATACAGCATGCCCGCCAAACCGGATAGAAATCCGGAAACGATATAGATAAAGATTTTATAGTTAGCAACGTTATAGCTAAAGAAAGAGATACGCCCCTCGTTTTCCCGAATCGATTTGACAATTTTCCCGAAGTGAGAGCGTGTCAGCCAATAGCTGAACAAATAAACGAGTACAGTCACGAACAGTACCAGGTAAAAGTAGGGAACCAAATCCATTGGCTTCCCGTTAATCGGGAATCGAGGCAATCCCATGAGCCCATTGAAGCCTCCGGTATACTTCTGATTATTGATGGCAATCATCTCCATCAATTTGGCCAACGCCAGCGTGATGAGGGAGAAATATACGCCGCTTACCCTGCTCTTGAAGATGAAATAGCCAACAATCCCGGCGACAGCGGCCGGAAGCAGTACACCGATGCCGAGGGCAGCCGGAATGCTCTGCAGCGGCTTAAGAAATCCCGGGATTTCCTGAATATCGAACCGGGACATAAAGCCCGGAACACCGTCCTGAATCGAATACGATAAGGCGAGCACATAACCCCCTAATCCGAAGAAAACGGCATGCCCTAGGCTTAACAGCCCGGCGTAACCCCAAACGAGATCCAGGGCAATGGCAAAAATAATAAAGACGACGAACTTCCCCATCAACTCTATGCCAAATGCCGACGAAAACATGGGGGTCAATGCCAAGTAAATGAGCAGCAATACGCTGACCGCGTGTCCCGACACCCATTTCTTCATCTCGTTCACCTGCTTTCCATTTTGATAAGGCCTTCCGGCTTAAATCGGATCAGTACGATCACGATCAAGAACACAATAATTTTCGCTCCGGTCTCGCCGCCGAAGTAGGTCAACAACTGGCTAGCTTCACCCATGATGAACGAACCCGCGATCGTTCCTGCCAACGAACCGACGCCGCCTAAGACGATGGTCATAAAGGAATCGATCATATAATCGACCCCCATGGTCGGAGCTACGTTACGCAACGGAGCGAGCACCGCGCCTGCCACGCCGGTGAGTCCAGCTCCCCAGGCAAAGGTAAGCAAGTCGATTCTCGTCGTGTTGATCCCCAAGCATTCGCTCATTTGCCGGTTCTGGGAGACGGTCCTTACCAGCATGCCGAATTTGGTTTTATACAGTATCAAGGCGGTTATGCCTAGCAGCGCCAAAGCAAACACGATGATAAACAGCCGCAGGTACGGGATGACGATCCCCCCTATTTCCAGTGTGCCGGAGATCGGACTTTCGATCGGTTGATTTGTCGCGCCGAACACCAGCCTGACCATCTGCTGCAGCACGATCGAGATACCAAACGTCGCGAGCAGCGTTTCCATAGGCCTTCCGTACAACCTGCGAATCACCAGCATTTCCATCAACGCCCCGATTAGCGCCGTCACCACAAAAGCAGAGATTACTGCCACTACAAACGGAAGATGCAACTGAGTGTTTATGACATACGTGGTATATGCACCAACCATAATCAATTCCCCGTGGGCTAGGTTGATGATTTTCATAACACCAAACGTGATCGCAAGCCCCAGCGTCATTAACAGCACCGTTCCGGTCACGCTGAAACCATCAGCAATTTGTTGTGCGATGTTCATAGCTTTCCTCCTTTATAGAAGAAGAGGGGAGTCGCCTCCCCTATCTTCCGGCTGGCGTGATGATGCCGCTAACCTCGCCGACTTACTTGGCTTATTGGTTCCAAGGCTCCTCATGATCCGGGAAAATCAGTTTTGACCACGGTTCAGGACTAATCGGCTCGAAGGTTTCAACGATGTCGAATTGCGCTTGATCATTGGCGATCCCAATGTAAGCATTCAGCTTCGTATGATGATTCTTGGCATCCACCTGAATCTTCCCTTGCGGCGCCTCGAGCTCCAACTCGGCAAAATTCGCGATGAGCTGCTTCGTATTCGAATAATCCTCTGTCTTCGCCAACGCCTCTTTCAGCAGATAAACCGAATAATAAGCGGATTCCATTTGTGTGTTCACCGGCTCATCACCATATTTTTTCTGGTAACTTTCGATAAAGCTCTTATTCTCGGGCGTGTCGACGGTTTGAAAATACGGTTGCACGGTGATATGCCCTTTGGCCGCCTCGCCTCCCATCGCAGCTAAATCCGATTCCGTCGGCGTCGTGCTGGCAATCACAATATCCTCGGACGTCAATCCGTAATTGGCAAATTGTTTATAGAATGCAGATACACTCTCCGCGACTAAAGTTGAGAACACGATATCCGGTTTAGCCTCTTTGATCTTGTTGATCAACGAGGCGAATTCGGCCTGACCCATTGGCACATATTCTTCGCCAACCACGGAACCTCCGTTCATTTCAAGCAATGCCTTAACCTGCTTATTCGTTTCTACCGGAAATACGTAGTCCGAACCGATCATGAAGAATTTCTTTCCTTCGTTCTCCAACAGCCACGGAACAAACATTTGCAACCCTTGGTTCGGAACAGGTCCGGTGTAAATGATGTTATCGGAATACTCCTCACCTTCGTATTGCATCGGGTATACCAGCAACCCGTCGTTTTGTTCGACAATCGGCAATACAGCTTGCCGGCTTGCTGAAGTATAAGCTCCAATAATGGCCGCTACCTGATCTTGCATTAACAGCTTCTTCGCCTTCGTGGCTGCCATGGACGGGTCGGATGCATAATCCTCTTGAATCGGAACCAGCTTCTTTCCATTGACGCCGCCATCGGCATTGATCTCATCGATCGCTAGCAGCGTTGCGTTCGCCATACTTTGTTCGCCTAAAGCCGTTTGACCGCTCGTGGAAAACAACACGCCGACCTTTATGCCATCCTCACTGCCAACACTGCCTCCAGAGTTTCCGCAGCCCGTTAACGCAAGTGTCAAAACCAGCCCTGCCGCCAAAACGGACATCCAGCTTCTTTTTCTCATCACGCATCCCCTACCCTTTATCCAGTGTATGTGATTCTCACGCCAATTCTCTCGTTACTTTAATGTTAGAATATATAACATTTTGAGGCGTGTTTTATATCAAAAACTATAGCATACAATGTGGATCCGTAAGGTATATCAACTTTTTATACCCTCATTTTAGGTGATTAGGTCAACCGAGCTTATACGGATACGTTTGCCAAATCCCCCGCCAATAAAGGATTTATTATGTCATTGCAGTAAGAAATCACTGTGAATCGTTTGTGTATGTTAGGTTTGTGTAACATATATCATTTTGTTATATCTCAAACATCTTTTTGTCTGATAAAATGGCATTCAATATCCCGATTCGACCAAATATGTAATGTTATCTAACATTGAATTCCGGGATAAACCTGTGAAGGAGGAAGTGGGAATGGAACAATATGTTCAAACTTTGCTGATATCGAACGAAATCGAGTTGCCCCAACAGGATATTCCGATTTTGGTTGACAGAATGGCCGATTTCGTCCAACTGAGAGAAGAAGCGGAGACAGAGTGGCTGGACATTCAAAACATGCAATTATTTCTAATTCCGGTAGGAGGGGAGAATCATGAGTGAAGCATTGATGCGTCAATCCGTTTCGCAACTCGCTCCGCTGATCAAACAGAAGCAACTGTCCCCCGTCGAACTAACCACAGCGTTGCTGGATCGCGTAGAACAATTGAATCCCCACGTCAATGCATATATTCATGTTGATGCGGAATCGGCCATAGAGCAAGCCAAACAAGCTGAAGCCGACATTGCGGGCGGCGGATACCGCGGTCCTTTGCACGGAATTCCGCTGGCGCTTAAGGATATCTTCTTCATGAAGGACAAAGTATCGACCATGGGTTCAAAAATCCATAAGGATTTTATCGGGGGGTATGACGCTACCGTCATCTCTAAACTCAAAAACGCAGGAGCGGTATTGACGGGCACTCTGAACATGCATGAATACGCCTGGGGAGGGACCACGAACAACGACCACTTCGGCGCCTGCCGCAACCCCTGGGATTTGGAGCGGATTCCCGGGGGCTCCAGCGGCGGTTCAGGCGCAGCCGTCGCCGCCGACATGTCCTTCGCTTCCCTGGGTACAGACACGGCGGGTTCCATCCGTATTCCCGCATCGATCTGCGGTATCGTCGGCTTGAAGCCTACTCACGGGCGTGTCAGCAAGCACGGTTGCTTCCCGCTCTCCTGGTCACTCGATCACATCGGACCGATGACCAAAACCGTATCGGATGCTGCTATTCTGCTGCAAGTTATTGCCGGCTACGATGCGGAGGATCCGACGACGTTGAAGGTGCCTGTCCCGCAATATTCCGACTTCCTTACGGAGGATATTCGCGGGCTGGTCGTCGGGGTCGAGGAGGACTACTTCTTCCACAATATCGATCCGGACGTGGCAGCGGCAGTTCGTCAAGGCATCGAAACGCTGCGGGCTCTCGGCGCAGTGATCAAACCCGTATCGATTCCGACGCTCAAGCATACACTGTTTGCCGAATTAGCCACGGTATTAGGCGAGTCGGGGGCGATTCATCACCACAATATGAAAACTCGGCCTATGGATTTCGGCGAAAACGTCCGGCATTCCCTTGGGTTAGCCCATTTACCAACCGCCGTGGACTTTGTGATGGCCCAACAAATTCGTCGCAAATTATCCCTCGAGTTTGAGACTGCCTTAGAGCAATGCGACGTAATCGTCGCACCAACGCTGCCGATCACAGCCAGCAAAGTCGGCGAGAGTTTCGCAAGCTTGAACGGAACCCAGGCCAACGTTGATAACGAGCTTATTCGACTCACGCCACCCGCCAATTTGACAGGTCTGCCCAGCCTGTCTGTCCCATCCGGGTTCAAAGACGGACTGCCGGTCGGCATGCAGATCATGGGGAAGCCCTTCGATGAAGGGACCTTACTTAAAGTGGGCTATGCTTTTGAACAAGCTACCCAGTTCCCGGCGAAGAAGCCAGCCCTAGCGCTAACCTAAGTCAAGTTCAAAACAAGCCGGCCAGACAAGATGATCATCTTGCCCGACCGGCTTGTTTCCACATATTTGTTGCTTTTCACCCTTGTAAGTGTGCTCCGGAAGGGATAAGATTACTTTGACATTTTTCGGCAGCAAGGAGGCGCAATGAAGGGATCCCTCTTCATCAACTATGAAAGTCATCAAGTTCTTCTTACAGATTGCCCTGCTCACGGGGTTTTATGGTGCGGGGTTGTTGCTTCAGACGGTAAGCAAGGCACCGATTCCCGGGAGCATCTTCGGCCTTGTGCTATTGTTCCTGGCTCTTAAACTGAGGATTGTTCCTGCGAAGTGGATGGAACAAGGGGCCGGGTTTATGCAGAAGTTCATCCCTTTATTCCTGGTACCGGCCACGGTTGGCGTCATGGACTATTTCCAGGTGTTCACTGCGGGCGGACAATGGCTGATTCTGATCGTTGTGCTCAGCACCCTTTTAACCATGATATTGGCAGGGTTGACTACGCAATGGGTAGCCCAACGGACCCCGAAACCGAAAGAGGAGGCGGCCCCATGCGTGAAATCTTTCACGAAGCAGGCATAGTGCTGGGCGTTGTCCTTTTGTACCTCCTGATGAGCGGGCTGTACCGCAAGTTGAAGTGGGCCGTTCTCGTTCCGGTCCTGACCTGTTCCACGCTCGTGATCGGCTTGTTGCTAACGACGGGGAACTCCTACGGAGATTTCATGAGAGGCGGACGTTGGCTGCAGTATGGTCTGGGCCCCGCCGTCGTAGCGCTCGCCTACCCGATGTACAAAGAACTCAACGCATTGCTAAAAGAATGGAGAGCGGTCCTCGCGGGCACGATCGTCGGCATTGCGGCCGGGATGATCAGCGGCATCGGGTTTGCCCTATGGGCAGGGTACCCACGTGAGCTCATCCTGTCGATCTTGCCCAAATCGATTACCACGCCGGTGGCGATGGAAATCTCCAGCAGCTTGGGCGGCAACGCCTCCATTACCTCTGCGCTGGTGATGATCGCGGGGCTTACGGGAGTGATCCTAGGTCCTATCGTCTTCAAATGCTTTGGCATCACCAATGACAACGGACGGGGCATTGGCTTTGGGGCCGCCTCCCACGCCCTCGGAACGGGCAAAGCCGCGGAGTTTGGACCTACCGTCGTTTCGACCAGCACGGTAGCCCTGACCTTTAGCGCCGTGTTCGGCTCCGTGTTGGCGCCGTTGGTCGCCTGGCTTCTGTTGTGAGAGGGGAATAAGAGGACGCGCCTTGTGAATTGTAACCTGCTCCCTCTGCGGTTTCTGCGCATGCAAAATAAGGCCCTTTTGGGGCCTTATTTGCGTTGATTGGGTCCATGTCCCGAAAATAAGGGACTTTTATGCCCTTATCAATCCGGGCGACCTGCCAAAACCGCCCCTTCCGGCCCATTTAGCCAAAATAAGGCCAAAAAAGTCCGCTATTTCAAGCCAAACTCCGAGTTTGCAGCGAATAAGGCCCTTTTTTTTACCCTTATTCCCGCGCGCGCCCACTATCCATGAAACACTCCCGCACGCCTTATTCAACCACGCTAACCAGCACCGCTTCGGCCACTTGCCGATCATCGCTGGAGAACCAGACTTTAACCGGGGGAGCCATATCCCTCGTTTCCAACAAAGAAACGACTTCGGGATTTGTTGCCTCCTGATAGTCGCTGATCACGGTATGTTTATGGGAACGGATATGGCTGATGAAGAATTTCGTAGCGTCCGTGATCGGGATCCGGACCTCCTGCCCCTCCGCTTCTGTTGGCTCCGACGTTTGTCTATGCATCGGATTCACATGCACCGTCAATTCTTGTGCCCCTACGGCAATCAAATTCCCAAACACGTCGGCCCGGACTTCGTCCCATCCCGCCATCACCTCTTTGTTCTCGTCGACAAATCCAACCCTTGCATTGGAAAAAGGCAAAAGGCTGTCATATCCCAGCATCTTGGCGGAAGCGCCTACGGCAAAGCCAACCACCAAGAAGAGGGCGATCAAAGCCGTCAGAAGGCGATTGGTTGTGGCCGTTTTTTTGCGGAACCAACGATAAATCCCGATACCGATGACCCCACCCAAAGTATTCAATAGAATATCATCGATATCGCTGCTGCCCAAGGCCAGGACATATTGGATGATTTCAAGCAGGAGCGAAGCGATCAGCAACCAAAGCGATTGCATGCGAAATGACTTTCCGTTCCCGATCTGGGCCGCCAAGATCCCCAAGGGCACAAAAATCGCGATATTCCCCCCTACATTAATGAACGCCCTCCCTATCCCAATGTCCCGGCTTGTAAAAAACTCCGCGATCGTATAGAAAGGAATCCAATTGATGCTTCTTATCGACCGCACTCCGGCGTGGTAGAAGATCGCCGAAAACGGAACCGTCTTAAACAAAATCACCTGAAGCGTAAATAAACCAGATGCGAAATATAGCAAGTAAAAAAGAGTCAGCAGCCATCGGCTGGTCCTGGCTTGGCTGGATATGACGCTCCTTCTGCGATCGAACGGGGAATCCATACTGTAGACACACCTTCCTTGGTTCCTTGATTGGGTCACCTCCCACAAGGAGGTTCCGATATATCGGAATTACGTTTGGAGGGATCCATTAGTTAGCGTCTCTACGGCTTCTTAGGCAAAAGAAAACAGCCGCCGGCACTTCAAGCCGACAGCTGCTCTTGCGTTCTAGCTTATTTCACTTCGTTCAAGCGCTCTTCCAGGCGATCCCACGTTTCGGTAATACCTTGCAGCATGCCCATATCCATAACGGTTTTGAGGGAATCCGAGGAGACGTATTCCCCGCGGCTGACCAGCTTCGTTTGTCCGCCGCCCAAATCAATGAACTCCATCTTAACTACGGTGGCTGGCAACGAATCGTTTACGTTCCCCTCGGCATCCGAGAAGTAATCGGTATAAACGAAACCGTCCGGTTCGTCAATTTCCTTGTATACGGCTTTGCCCCAGGATTCCGTTCCGTAAAAATCCCCCATCTGCGGGTCCATGCATTTCATGCAGTAATGCCAAACGCCGCCAGGCCGGAAATCGACGGTGCACACCGTAACCTCAAATCCCCTTGGCCCCCACCAGTGTTTCAAATGCTCCGCCTCCTTAAACATGGAGAACACCAGCTCTTTCGGCGCGTTGAACACCCGTTCCAGTACCAGTATCGTTTCATTTTCCACGCGGTGAACCATCGTTTGATTCGACATCGACAAATCCTCCTCATTGGGATTAGAGATTTAGGTTTTATGAGAACAATATACACCATTCTGAATATTCCTGTAAAGGAATATTTGAAATCTATGTACAAAAAAAGAAAGCAGTGAGACAATGATTAACGGCTCGCATACAGAGCTCAGAAAGATAGAGAGCGTTTGGGGGAAGAAGAGAAACCGATGGAATTTGACATCTTGGCGGCATCGCTGATTTTTGTGATTACTTTAACTTTTGTTATATGGCAGCCGAAGGGGCTGAATATCGGGTGGTCCGCCTGCGGCGGCGCGGTGCTGGCCCTGCTGGCCGGCGTTGTCGGGTTCGGCGACGTGGGGGAAGTCGTGCAGATCACGTGGAACGCCACCTTAACGTTTATCGCGATCATTATCATTTCGCTGATCTTGGACGAGATCGGCTTGTTCGAATGGGCGGCGCTGCATATGGCCCGGGCCGCACGGAGCAGCGGCATTCGCATGTTCGTTTACGTCAGCTTGCTGGGGGCGGTCGTTTCGGCGTTTTTTGCCAATGATGGGGCGGCCTTGATCCTCACGCCGATCGTGCTGGCGATGGTCCGGCATTTGAATTTTGAGGAGAAAATGATCTTTCCGTTCATCATGGCGAGCGGATTTATCGCAGACACCACCTCGCTGCCGCTCGTCGTCAGCAACCTGGTGAACATCGTATCGGCGGATTATTTCGGGATTGGCTTCGCGCAATACGCCGCCCGGATGATTATACCGAATCTGTTCTCGCTCGCGGCGACGATTGCCGTGCTGCTGCTTTATTTTCGCAAAAGCATCCCTCGCGCCTATGACCCATCCAAGCTTAAAGCACCGGCCGAGGCCATTAAAGACCAGCGCTTATTCCGCTTGTCCTGGGTGGTGATGGGGATCCTGTTGGTCGGATATCTGGTCAGCGAGTTTCTCCACCTCCCGGTGTCCTTGCTCGCCGACGCGGTGGCCCTGATCTTCTGGGCCATCGCCCGCCGAAGCCAAGCGGTCGACACGAAGGCCGTCATGAAAGGCGCGCCGTGGAACATCGTCGTTTTCTCGATCGGGATGTACGTCGTCGTATACGGCCTTGGCAATGCCGGGCTGACCGATGTTTTGGCCGACCTCATCCAAGCGGCCGCGGACCATGGCCTATTCGTGTCCACGATGGCCATGGGCTATATTTCGGCGTTCCTGTCGTCGATCATGAACAACCTGCCGGCCGTCATGACCGGCGTGCTCGGCATCGCCGAAACCGCCACCTCCGGCACGATCCGCGAATCGTTGATCTACGCCAACGTCATCGGTGCCGACCTCGGCCCGAAGATTACGCCGATCGGCTCGCTCGCCACCCTCGTCTGGCTCCACGTCCTCGCCAAGAAGGGCGTCCGCATCTCTTGGGGGACGTACTTTAAAGTCGGCATCGTGCTGACGATCCCGATTTTGTTTGCGACGTTGTTGGGGTTGTGGGTGGTTTTGGTGGTGTTTTAGGGAGGGGCTGTGGTAGGAAAGTGAAGTTGCTGAGCTACTAATGGTAGCTTATGGGGTTGCGCTGGGGAAATGCTTGGGCTTTTCCCGAAGTTAGGTACGGGCATTGAGGTTTCCTATTGCGATGCCTTGCTATACTCGGCCGGTCGTTGCTTGGGGTTTATGCCCTCTCCGGCCCGCTCCCAATCAGAACTTCGATCATGAGTCCCGCCCCCAGCTTAAACCCATTCGTAAACACCTCGGTCATTTCCATTCCTTGAATCTTCTGTTGTAAATCGATTAGAGTCTCCAATTCGGTGAAATCCTCGCCGGATAACTTCTCCCTCCAAGCAACCATTGCTTCGGATAGTTCTCTGCTTAATTGGCGGTATTGCGGGTCTTTGGGGACAACCTGCTCCTCGGGGAGAAGGTTGCCGTAATAGAGGGATTCGAGAAGGGATGGCATGGGATTCCTCCTTTTTACCACAAGCATAGCAGAATCAGAGGCAGTATGTGGTGGTACGTATTTACGTAATCACTTCTCCAATTTTTCGGCAGCCACACCCATTTCAATCTCATCGAACCTTTTTCAATCCCTCCCCTTCAAACCTCCATCAAATAACCTCCTGATTTCTTGTAAATGCCAGAAACATGCGATCTTCCGGTAGATAAATAACAATTTATATTGATACAATGATCTGCTTAATCTGGAAATCAAATACGAGATTTGGCCGCCATGTTTCATAATCTGGCCAAACCTATCTGAGTGTAACCGCGAATGGCCCCTTTTAACAGCATCAGCTCGATTTCAATCCACACACTCACAAGGAGTGCGACAGCGGGTCTTGTGAAGCCTTGAGCCGCAAGGCCTCACGTACCAAGAAGTGCGAACCTATTGTGTAAGTGCGAAATTTTACCGTTTATTTCAACCAGAATCTCAATAAACCTTATAATGGCGTGGGGTGCGAACCTCCCAGGGATTTCATGTGAACTTGGGGTTCGCACCATTAGCCATTAAAAGATTAAGGGGTCTTCTAAATCCAATGACGGTTTGGCACCCATATGCTCTACTTTGATCTTGTAGTTATTGCCCAGCCGATAAAACCGCAAGTTGTCTTTTTCTTGATCAATGAGTTGGGATAGTTCCAGTTTCAGAGCAGTGAACTGTGCTGTATCGATGATACATTCAAACACGGAGTTTTACACCCGCTGCCCGTAGTTCTGACATGCTTTTGCCACTTTCCGAAGCCGCGCGGCACCTCCCACACCTGATGTTTGAACATCATAAGTAATGAGTACAGGCATCCCGACTCACCTACTTCCATAAAAAATGGCGATTATTCATCTAAATCACCGCACAAAAATCGGGCCAAAAATAAGGCTTGAAAGTAAGGGACCCGCCCCCAAGGGATTTTTTCACCCAGATAGGGGTGTGTAATATTCTCTTACTTCTTGGTTTGCCATGCTTTCAGAAACATTTTGCGGGCCTCGTCCGTCATCAGCATAGCCCTTTGGATCACTTTGCTTTGTGTCAAGAAGGTAATGAAAAATATTACGACTAGCATAGAACCCAGTCCTATTCTACCGCAAAATTTGTCATTATTCACCAATACACGAGTGAAAAGCCTCAATAAAAAACTCAATAAAAAACTCAATAAAAAACTCAATAAGAAACTCAATAAGAAACAATCCCAACAAGCAAGATGCCTGCCGAGATTGCTGGTGGTTTACGTTTATCTTCGGTGTACACTTCTTCGGTTATAATAGTATAATTTAACCATACTTGGAACCGTCATGAATGGAGGGATTTATTTGACGCCAGTACTGAAAAAGAAATGGTTCCTTCAAGGATTGGCCCTCCTTCTGCTTTTCTCACTTTTGGCCCTGATTCACTTCTCTCAAAGGGATTCTTACAGCAAAATTTCCGATCTTCATATTCAACAGCTAAGTGAAAAGGAACACATTGAAATCCTCGATGTCGAAATGAAAAACGACCTAGACAAGCCCTTTGCCTATGTTTTTTACAAGCGGGGCGTGAAAGTAGGGGCATACTATCTAAGCGTCATTAATGATAAGTTGGTTTACGGCATGGACTTCATGCTTAACGAGGATGAGGACAAACCTGTCCAGGTTTTTGGAATTCGAACGGGATATCCTTATCTTATGATTCAAATCAATGATGATCACCTTCTCAAAGAGGGCGACCAGATTTATGCCACTTTCAATCAAAATAAATGGCATCGTTTAGACATAGATAGCTCTAAAAGGAACTATATCGTTTCCGGTGACTACGACGAGGCATCGGACGGAAGATCATCTGTTCAAATCTACAATGCTAAAAAAGAAATGATATTTGAGTGAGCTCCCCTCCGGGATTGTTGCCGTTATTCTGTCAAAAGTTTATCGCAAATCGGACGACGTTTTTAATACTACCAGATCGAGAAGGTTAGAACGCCCGCCGAGTTCGATTCCTATGTTCAGAACATCAAGAATCTCGCTCTTTACGACACGGGAGTAACAGCACGGTATGGCGACAAACTTGTTGTCTAAAGAGTAATGAATTGACCGTTGAGTAAGTTCCCCTCGATCCAACACCCCTCACTTCGAAATATCCAAAAACCCCTCCCCAAACACATCCCGCACGTCGTGAATCGTAAGGAACGCCGCTTGGTCGATGGAACGGACGATTTTCTTCAGGGTGGACACCTCTTGCTTGCTGATGACGATATAGAGAACCTCCTTCGGGTTCTTCGTATAGTAGCCATGGCCCGACAGGACGGTTACGCCGCGGTCCATTTGGGTGATGACCATCTCGGCGATGTCGTTTTGCTTCTCGGAGATGATCGTGACGGCTTTCTTGGGATTCAGCCCTTCGATCATGAAGTCCATCACTTTCGTGCCTACATATAAGATGACGATCGTCAGCATCAGCTTCTCCGCGCCAATGATGAAATAGGAGGAGAACGCCACGATCAGGTCGAAAAACAACAGCGCATAGCTGATATTCCAATCGAGATATTTATTGGCGATCCGGGCCAGGATGACGGTTCCCGCCGTCGTTCCGCCGACCCGCACGATCAGGCCGATGCCAACCCCCACGATCACGCCGGCGAACACCGCATTGATGGTCGGCTCGTGCGAATCGATTCTCCAGTTCTCGGTCAAATGCAGGAACAACGAGTTAAAAGCCACCGCAATCACCGTATAGATCGTCGTCTGCCGATCCAGAAATTTGTACCCGACAATCAGCAGCAACCCATTGATCCCAATATTGACCAGCGACGGCGACCACTGAAACAGGTAGTACAAAATGATCGTGACCCCCGTAACGCCCCCTTCGCCGAAGTCGTTCGGAATAATAAACAAATTGACGGCCAGCGCAAACAAAAAGGCCCCCACAATGATAATAACGATATCCGCGATTCTCTTTTTCATTCCAACTCTAATCCTCTCTCTGCCACATTTCTATCCTAACAACCAGAACATCGTAGCGATTCGGATTTGGAAAGTCAAGATGACTTTAACACTTTATTTCTCTAGTCCAATAGAACATTTCCCCTCCCCGCCTCCCGGCAAAATGCACAGGTTTGTTCCATATTCTCTGGTATTTTGTTACTTATGACGGTTTACCCGGTTTGTTATGCTGAGGATGCAAAGACAATAACGAGTTTGCTTAGGGAGGGTGTCAATCGTGAATAAGAAAAAACGCTGGATCGCCGGGGCTGCGGCGCTTGTACTGTTGACGGGCCTCTTGGCGGGTTGCGGGGGGAACGGCAACGGCTCTTCCGCCGCCAAGAATGAAAGCGCTAGCAACGGAGGCGCGGAGACGGCCAAAAGCCCGGTCAAGTTAACCATGTGGGGCGGCGTTCCGCCGGAGTCGGGGCCGCAGGAAGTGATCGACAACTGGAACAAAGAACATCCCGACGTTCAAATCGAATATGTCCGCTTCGTGAATGACGATGACGGCAATTTGAAGCTGGATACGGCGATGATTACCGGTCAAGACGTGGATTTGTTCGTCAACTACACGATTTCGCAAGCCTCCAAGCGCAAGGATTCGGGATTGGCCCTGGACCTGAGCCAATTCACGGATTACAACATCGACGAGAAAATGGGCGGGGACGCAGCCAGCTGGAAAATCGACGGCAAATACTACGGCGTGCCGACCACGAAAAGCCCTTTCTTCATCGCGATGAACAAGGAAGCCTTGGATGCGGCAGGTTTGCCGGTCCCCAAGGACTGGACCTGGGATGAATTGCGCGAATACGCCAAGAAGCTGAAGGGCAGCAACCAATACGGGTTCATTCAAAATATGGAGCCTTTCGTAGACCCGATCGACTCCGTGTTATCCCAAGAGGGTTACACCAAGGCGGACGGCACATCCAACCTGGACCATCCGCTCGTGACCAAATGGCTGGAAACGCTAAACACGATGATGAAGGAAGACAAAACGACGCCGCCGCTCGGCGAGCAACTCACGTCCAAAATGCCGGTCGAACAGGTATTCCTGAGCGGCGAAGTGCCGATGCTCAATATCGGCGCCTGGCTGCTGCGCAGCTCGAACAACTTCACGGATTTCCCGCGCGATTTCACCATCGCTTTCGCACCGGTACCGAGACTGGTGGACAGCGCCGATCAATACGTGACCCGCGGCGGGCTGGGCGACTATATTTCCATTAACGCCAAATCCAAACATCAGGCGGAAGCCTGGGAATTCCTGAAATGGTATTCGGACGGCGGCATGGCCCCGATGGCCGCAGGCGGAAGATTACCCGCCTCCAAGGACGCCAACCAAGACGACGCGTTGAACAGCTTGCTGGGCGACAAACGCGATACGTACGATCTCGACTCGTTGATGTATGTCATGTTCGACAACACGACGCCGACTTACGTGCGCAGCCTCCCGCAGGAAGTCATGGACCTGCGTGCCCAAGAATACGAGAAGTATTTCCTCGGTGCCCAAACGCTTGACCAGACGATCGAAGCCATGGTCGCCCGGCATAACACCTTTTTGAAACAAAACCAATAAACGCAGCCAGTTTCAAAATAAAGAGGAGGAACGTTGCCGCATCCTAAGGCGGCCTCCTCCTCTTTTGGTATTTTTCATAAGGACTAAGGAGGCAGGCAACATGTTGTATGGCAATGCCGAATTCCATAACGTCGCGGAACTCGTCCCCGTGGAGGGCCGTCCCGGGCTGCTGCTGCAGCGGGTATCCGAATCGGTACGGACCGGGTTGTTGGAGAAGGGGCAAGAGCAAATCCGCCGGGCATCCGCCATCGAAATCCGGTTAGGCGCAGAGGAGGGCACGGCAGTGCCCGTGACGCTCGCCAGCTATGGCGGCATCAGCCTGGCCCAGGTATACTACGGCGATTACTGGGTGGAGGACGTACGCCTCGGCGAGGCGCCAACGACGATCCACCTTCAAGAACGGGAGCCGATGTTCCAGTTCGCGGCGCCTTGGCGCGGGGAAGTCCCCCGCTCCGCGTATGGCCCGATCTGGCGGATCGTGCTGCAGGGATTCGAGGTTCATTTGATCGACCTTCCGAGCGGCAGGGTCCGTCCACCGCAACCGCATGAGAAGCCCGCCTTCAAATACTTGGCTTACGGCACCTCGATTACGTTCGGCATCTCGGCTTCGACGCCGGACCTATCCTACGTCAGCCAAACGGCCTGGCGGTTAGGGCTGGATCCGATCAACCTGGGCATGCCGGGGGCCGCGTTCTGCGAACCGTCAATAGCCGACCATATCGCCGCAAGGAACGATTGGGCCATCGCTTCGTTATGCCTTTCGGTCAACATGCTGAATCAAGGCATATCCGCCGAGGAGTTCAAAGCAAAGGCCGCCTATATGGTGCAGACCATCGCCAAGGCCCACCCGGACAAACCGCTCGTTTGCATCGGCTTGTTCCCGAGCTTCGCCGATTTGGGCTGGGCCTGGCCGGAGAGAGAGGTCAACGCCGCCAGCCGGGAGTATCGGGACGCGCTGCGCGACATCGTGCGATGCTCCGGGCAACCCCAGGTCCATTACGTTGACGGACAGGAGCTTCTCGATGACTGGCGGGGCTTGTCCCACGACCTGCTGCATCCCGGCAATTTCGGTATGGTCCGCATCGGCGAGCGGCTGGCGGCTTTCATGGGGCCGTTGCTTCAAAGCCGGCGCTTATGATATCGGAATAGAACAAATCTTTGCATGATTGATACAAAACTATGCAATTTTCGAGAAGGCGTTTGCGGGATTAGGCGTGTGATATAATGGACACAAACACCGGTTACACCGTATTGGGGGCGTTCCGCATGTCCAAACTGCTGCGATGCCTGATCCCGCAGAAGCTGAAATATCGTCTGTTCATGGCGTTCGTCTGTCTGATCATTCTTCCCTTCAGCGCCCTGAATTTGTACAACTACCAACGCATCGAAACCTTGGTCCAGCAAAAAATCAGCCAACAAAGCCACTCCCAATTGGAGCAAATGTACCGGACGCTGGAGGACCAGATCGGCATCGCCTTCAAAACGCTGATCTTCCTGAAGCAGGAAGACACGGTCAAATCCGTCCTTCGCTATCCCGAGCAGCACGATGAGCTGGAGAACAAACGGCAGATGGAGAGTATTTTCAACAACCTGAACAATAGCTTCTTCCTGTATAATCCTTCGGTATATTTCTTGATCCTGGACCTAAATGAAAACGCATACACCTCGTATCTGCCCAAGGAGCCGTTGGCCTACGACAAGCTCCGAAGCCTGCCGGGCTTCAGCAAAGAGCTCATGAACGCAAGTGCCTACCATTGGGTGCCCAATGATCCGAACTACGTCCTGCGGGACGTCTCGACCAGTACGTATCTGCTGTCCCTCTACGCGTATTTGGAAGACAGCCGGAACACGCCCTACGGGTTAGCCCGCATCAGTATCGACTACTCGTCCTGGCTGCGAACCATTCACAAGCAATCGGATTTGCAGCAGCAGTATTTTATCATGACGAGCGCGGGAGAGGACATCTCCCAGTCGGTTCCGGATACGGCGCTGCCGAAAAAGGTAAAAGCGGAAATCGCGAACCAACCGGGGAAGCAGTATTTTATCGACAAGGATTCCAACTCCTTCATTAATTACATTTACGTCGAGTCGTTGGACTGGTATATCGTCAACCGCATCCCGCTGTCCGTGTTGTTCGTGGAAATCGAGGAGCTGAAGCGCCAATATTTCGTGACCTTCTTCGCGCTGATGGGCGTCTTCCTGATCATGACCTTCGTCATCTCGACGACGATTACCCGTCCTTTATCCCATCTGCAGGCCAAGATGAAAGCCGCCGTTCAGAAGAACCTGAAAATCCGCCTGCCGGAGCACAAATTCCACGGCGAAGTCCTGGACCTGACGCGCACCTTCAATACGATGCTGGACGACACCAATCTCCTGATCCAGAAGCTGAACGCCGAAGAACGCCAGAAGGAAGCGGTCCATTTCCAGATGCTGCTGGCCCAGACGAACCCCCACTTCCTGTTGAACACGCTGAACACGATCAAATGGATCGCGATCCGCCAGCACAACGACGAGATTACGAACATGACCTTATCTCTCGGCAAACTGCTGGAAGCCAGTTTGAATACCGAGAAGGACCTGATTTACCTAAAGGACGAGATCGAGCTGGTGCAGGCTTACGTGCACATCCAGCAGGTCCGCTATTCCCATAAATTCGACGTCACGTATCAATACGAAGACCATATTCTATTCGCGCTGGTACCGAAACTCAGCCTACAGCCGCTGGTGGAGAACGCCATCATCCATGGCATCGCCCCTTTGCGCGGCCAAGGGTTCATCCATCTCCGCGTGTACCTGGAGGACTCGGGCCGACTGATCGTCGAGGTTCAGGATAACGGGGTGGGGATGGACCTCTCGCGAAAAAATCAGGCCGAGCGCAAACGTCCAGGCATCGGGCTAAGCAACGTCAAGGAAAGACTGCGGCTCCTGTTCCGCGATCAAGGCACCATGGAAGTGCTGTCGTCCGAGCAGGGCGTCACCGTGCGGTTCGCGATCCCGTTCCTGCTGTCCACGCCTTACGGGTCCGAGCATCCGGCTTAATCATCTTTGCAACGGGAGGTTGTTGATCATGTGGAAAGTGTTGCTAGTAGAAGACGAAGTCTTCGTACGGGAATCCGTGCGGGAGATCATCGCCTGGGAAGAGCTAGGGTTTACCGTCTGCGGAGAGGCCGGAACAGGCACGGATGCGCTCGAATTCATTCGGCGGGAAGAACCCGATCTCGTGATTACCGACATCATCATGCCGGACATGGACGGCGTTGAACTGTTGAAGCAGACCCGGGCCGAGGGACACGATTCCCGGTTCGTCATGCTGACGTGCATGAGCGATTTCGAATACGTGCGGCAGGCGATGGAATACGGGGCTTCAAACTATATCCTGAAGTTGTCCATGAGCGTGAACTCGCTGCGGGATACGCTGCGGAAGATCCGCGGCGAGCTGCTCAGCCGGGAACCGCAGGCCTCCGGAACCCTGCCTGCCGAGGCGGCGGCGGATCGCCAGCCGAGAGCGCTGCCCCTTCTCCATGAAGAGGTCACCTCCCACCCGGAAATCCAGAAGATTCTGCAATACATTCATGCCCATTACGCGGAGGACATTACCGTCAAGTCGATGTCTCAGCTGGTGATGATGGGCGAGAACTACGTCAGCACCTTGTTCAAGAAGAAAACCGGACACACCTTAATCCATTATCTGCATCAGGTGCGGGTCAACCATGCGATCCATTATCTCCGCCATTCGGATTTACCCGTTTACGAGGTGGGCCATCGCGTGGGCTTCCTGAACGACAACTACTTCATCAAAATCTTCAAACGGCTGACGGGGCAAACGCCCAGCCAATACCGGCAAACGGCTAAAACCGGGAGGCCTTCCGAAACGGCCGTGTCCTCATAAACTTTCCCTTTCGCGGTTAGCGGTGCTCCAGTGGAGTGCCGCTGTTTTTTTTCGCGTAAACAAGCACTTGCGATAGAACAAAACTATGATCCTGCCCGCTTGCCCCAGCCTTGAAATTGCGTATTTCTGTAGCATCAAGTCGGGGGTTTTGTTCCTTAACCGCCTAAGCCCCGGTTGATATGCTGGAGTTGCAAGCAAACGACGTTAAGGAGTGAGACCCGCGTGAGAAGTTCCTGGATGAAACGGCAGCAGTATCTCGGCTATCTGTTTATCGGGCCGAACATGATCGGCGTGATCCTGTTTTTTATCCTGCCTGCCCTCTATTCGTTTTACCTCATGTTTACGGATTACAAATTCATGAGCCCGGACACGAAATTTGTCGGACTCGCTAACATTCAACGGATGCTCGGGGATGAGGTTTTTTATATCGCAATCAAAAACACGTTGCTGTTCCTGGTGTCCGTCCCGGTCTCGATCGCGCTGGCCTTCGTGGTTGCCGTCATCTTGAACCGTTCCGTCTATTTGAAGAACCTGCTTCGTGCGCTGTATTTCATGCCCTACATTACCAGCGGCGTCGCCGTGGCGTTCGTGTGGATGCTGCTGTTCAGCCCGAACAACGGGCCGATTAACGGAATCCTGCGGTCGATCGGCATCGCCCATCCCCCCGGGTGGTTGTCGACGACGGAGTCCTCGATGTACGCGATCGACATCATCTGGATCTGGTTCATGCTCGGCTACAACATGATCATCTATTTGGCCGCGCTGCAAGAAGTGTCCGGCGAGCTGCTGGAAGCCGCCAAGATCGACGGTGCACGGACCTGGCAGATGATCCGCAGCATTTTGTGGCCTCTCGTGAGCCCCACCACGTTCCTGCTGCTGATTACCGGCCTGATCATGTCGATCAAGCATTTCGGGATCATTCAGGCGATTACCCAAGGCGGCCCGGGCAACAGCACCACCGTTTTATCGCTGTTCATTTACCAGAACGCCTTCCGCTATTACGAAATGGGCTACGCTTCCACGATTTCCTGGGCGTTGTTCGCCATTATCCTGATCTTCACCGTCGTCCAGTGGCTGGGCCAAAAACGCTGGGTCCACTACTAAAAGGAGGAGGAAAACCGACATGTCCAAAGCCATGATCCGCAAAACGATCCTAACCCTTGTCATGTTGTTCTTCAGCATCGTGATGATCGTTCCTTTCCTCTGGATGATCAGCACGTCGTTTAAGACGCCCGCAGAGGTGTTCGAATATCCGATCCGGTGGATTCCGGCCCATTTCAATTGGAGCCATCACGTCAAAATCTGGTCCGGCGACAACAGCTTCGTGCAGTATTACGCCAACTCGCTGAAGGTCGCCGTGATCAGCACGGCGGGGGCCGTCCTGCTCTCGTCCCTCGCCGCTTACGGGTTCTCCCGCATCGAGTTCAAGGGGCGGAACGCGATGTTCCTCATTTACCTGTCGATGATGATGGTCCCGCCGCAGGTGCTGTTCGTGCCGAAATTCATCATGTTCGACTGGGTCGGGATATTCAACACGCATTGGGCGCTGATTTTGCCCGGCATGTTCACGATCTTCGGCGTATTTATGATGCGGCAGTTCTTCCTCTCCGTGCCGGCGGAAATTTCCGAAGCGGCGTTTATCGACGGGGCGGGCCATTTCCGCATCTTCTCCCGCATCGTTCTGCCGATGGCCAAGCCGTCGCTTGCCACCTTAGCTATCATCGACTTCTCCTGGCATTGGAACGATTACGAGAATGCGCTGGTCTTCCTGATCGACCATAAACTGTTCACCGTTCCGCTCGGCCTGCAAAACTTCATCCTGGAAAACACCGTGGATTACAACGGCATGATGGCCGCCGCCGCTGCCGGCATTATTCCGATGATCGTCGTTTTCCTGATCGGCCAGCGGTACATTATCGAAGGCGTAGCCAGCTCGGCGGTGAAGGGGTAAGGCGATTTCTTCGTCCGTAATTGTATTCGGTTTTTCGAACACAATTCGTTGCTAACGACCAAAAATGCGAATTGTATTCGATTTTTCATACAGATTCCCAGCTTCCGTCCCCCTGATCGCTGATTATATATGAAATTTCATATACAATCCGCCAAAATCGCCAAGAGCGACGAAATGTATTCGGTTTTTCGCATATATTACTCGCCACTCGCGTTTATGGCTCGGCACTCACACTTAGGGCTCGTCGGATCATCATTTCGGCATCTCCTTCAACTAATTCAGTCAAACGAAAGGGGTTTACAAACCAATGAGAAACGAAACGGTACACAGTGACATTACGGTCGTCGGCGGAGGACTGGCCGGCGTTTGCGCCGCCGTGGCGGCGGCCAGGCTCGGGCGCAAGGTGGCGCTCGTGCAGAACCGCCCGGTACTCGGCGGCAATTCCAGCAGCGAGGTGCGCGTCTGGGTCTGCGGAGCGACCGCGCACGGCACGAACCGGTATGCCCGCGAGACCGGGATCATGGGCGAAATGTTCGTGGAGAACCAGTACCGCAATCCCGACGGCAACCCCTATCTGTGGGATATGGTCGTGCTGGAAACGGTGCTGGCCGAGCCGAACCTCTCGTTATACCTGAACACCGACGTGCACGAAGTCGAGGCGGACGGCGAAGAGGAGGCGCGTCAGATCCGGTCCGTCACCGGCTGGATGATGGGCTCGGAGCGGCGTATCCGCTTCGAGAGCCCGATCTTCCTCGACTGCACCGGGGACGGGCTGGTCGGGTTCCTGGCCGGCGCCAAGTACCGGCTCGGCCGGGAGGCCCGGCACGAATTCGGTGAGGCCTGGGCGCCCGAGGTCGCCGACGACATCACGCTCGGCAGCACGCTGCTGTTCTACACGAAGGACGCCGGGCACCCGGTGAAATTCGTCCCGCCGTCCTTCGCCAAGGATATTACGCAGACCCCGATCCCGCTCAAGCGAGTCATCCGCAGCGGCGACTCGGGCTGCCACTACTGGTGGATCGAATGGGGCGGCGAGCTGGACACCGTGCATGACAACGAGCGCATCCGCGACGAGTTGTCGGCCGTCATCTACGGAATTTGGGATTACATCAAAAATTCCGGACAGTTCGATGCCGACCACATGACCCTGGAATGGGTCGGCTCGATCCCCGGCAAGCGGGAATACCGCCGTTTTCTCGGCGACTACACGCTGACCCAGAACGACATTCTGGCGCAGGAGCCGTTCGAGGACCGGGTCGCGTTCGGCGGCTGGTCGATCGACCTGCATCCGCCGCAAGGGATGTACGCCACGGAGAGCGGCTCAAAGCATCTGCACGCGGACGGGAACTACCATATCCCGTTCCGCTCGCTCTACTCCGCGAACGTGTCCAATCTGCTGTTTGCGGGCCGCAACATCAGCGCGACGCATGTCGCGTTCGGCACGACGCGGGTCATGGCGACCTGCGCCACGATCGGCGAAGCCGCCGGGACCGCCGCCGCCCTGTGCGCGGAGCTGGGCATCGCGCCGCGGGAGCTGTCGCGCCGGCACACCCCGCTGCTGCGGCAAACGCTGCTGCGGCAGGATGCCTCCGTGCTGGGCGTCGCCAACGAGGACGCCGCGGACTTGGCCCGGAGCGCGAAGCTGAGCGCCTCCTCCTTCCTGTCCCGGCTGGCGGTGGAATCGGCCGATGAGGCGTATCCGCTGGAACGCGACGTCGCCCTGCTGCTTCCGGCCGATCCCGGCCTCGCCGGCACGATCGAATGGCGGGTGGACTCGGCGCAAGACACGGAGCTCACCGTCGAGGTGTGGAGCACCGGAAGACCGGAAAACTACGTGCCCGCCGCCCTGGAATACCAAGCGACCGTAGCCGTGGCCAAGGGCGATGGACAGTGGGTGCCCGTCCGGCTCGACTGGACGCCGGAAGAGCCGCAGAACGCTTTTGTCATCATCCGCAGCAACCCCTCGGTCCGACTCTACTTGTCGCATACGCCGCTGACGGGACTGCTTGCCTTCGAACGGGGCGCGGCAGCCGGCGTCTCGAAGGATCTGGAGGACCATGACGACAGCCAGCCCGTCGTGGAATGGAGCATGAAGCGCCTGGTGCGCAAAACGTTTTGCTTCCGCGCAGACTTCACCACCGACGCCTATCGCCCTGAGCAGATTCTGGACGGTTATAAGCGGCCTTACGGCGGGCCGCATCTCTGGCTGTCGGAACCGATGGCGCGGGATGCCCAGCCTTGGGTCGAGCTCGTCTGGGAGAACGAGCAAACCGTCCGTGAAATTCATTTGATATTTAACGACGACGTCAACGAGGACCTGATCAACCTGCACCACCATCGCACGCCGTTCGAGGTGATCCCTGAGCTGGTCAAGAGCTATCGGCTCGAGGCCCAGGATCCCGCCGGAAACTGGATCACCCTCGTTTCGGAAACCGACAACCGTCGGCGCAAGCGGGTGCACCGCCTGGAAACCGCCGTCCCGGTCAGAGCCATCCGGCTTATCATCGAAGAAACGAACGGGTCGCGGCATGCCGAGGTCATCGAGATCCGGGCGTATGCGTAAGCACACGTAACCAACGACAAGGCCCAAGCGCTGCAAGAGGCAAGCGAAACCTATGGTTTTGCCGGCTTGCGGCGCTTTTTTCCATTTCTTCTAAAAAAACCACGGCAATACCTTTAATTTCGAGAATGCCGGGCTTCCCGACGGGGTGGTATCATTTGAGCAGGAAAGGAGGAGCCTTCCAACAAAATGAAAGCGCTTAACCATCACATTCATTGACAAAGGGGAGTGATCGAATGAATCAAACGATGAAACGTGCCCTCATGCTGCTGATCGCCGTCGTCTTGCTGTTGCCTGCTGGATGGCCGATCTCGGTAACCAAGGCCGATACCTCGGCTTCGGACGGCACGGTCACGGTGTATCATGAGGACTTCGCAACCGGAGTAGGCAAGGCGATCCAATCGGGAGGTGCAACCCTGACCCAAGTCACCGGCAAGACGTTTGCCGGCAACGAGGACGGAGGCGCCCTCTATGTCAGCAACCGGGTGAACAACTGGGATGCGGCCGATTTCCGGTTTAGCGACATCGGCCTGACTAACGGCAAAACCTATACGGTCAACGTGACCGTATACGTGGACGCCGCCGTTAGCGTGCCTGCCGGCGCCAAAGCCGCCCTCCAAACCGTAGACAGCTACGGCAATTATGCCGAGGCGGATTATCTCGCCGGCCAAGCCGTGACGTTAACGAAGGAGTTTACCGTGGATACAGGCGCGGACAAGGCGCTGCGCATCAACTCCAACGCTGAAGGCGCTGCAATCTCTTACTACATCGGAGACATTCGCATCACGGAACAAGCAGGCTCCGGCGGCGGCGAGCAACCGCCAAGAGACCCGGCATTGCCTTTCTCCACGATCACCTTTGAAGATCAAACCGCCGGCGGGTTCACGGGACGAGCCGGTACGGAAACGCTGACCGTGACGAACGAGGCGAACCATACACCGGGCGGTTCCTATGCGCTGAAGGTGGAAGGCCGCACCAACACCTGGCACGGACCCACGCTGCGCGTGGAGAAATACGTGGACCAAGGCGCCGAATACAAGATTTCGGCCTGGGTGAAGCTCATCGATCCCGCCAGCTCGCAACTCCAGCTGTCCACCCAAATCGGCGAGGGCAGCAGCGCGAATTACGTCGCCCTTTCTCCCAAGACCCTCAGCACCGGGGACAACTGGGTCCAGTTTGAAGGAACCTACCGTTACAACAGCGTAGGCGGCGAATTCCTAACGATCTACGTCGAAAGTTCGAATAACGCGACCGCTTCTTTTTACATTGACGACGTGAGCTTCGAAAGCACCGGATCCGGCCCGATTGCCATCCAAAAAGACCTGATCCCGGTTAAAACGGCTTACCAAAACGACTTCTTGATCGGTAACGCCATCTCGGCAGAAGATTTGGAAGGCGTGCGCCTGGAGCTGCTTGGCATGCACCATAACGTTGCCACGGCCGGCAACGCCATGAAACCCGACGGCCTGCAGCCGACGAAAGGCAACTTTACGTTTACCGCGGCGGATGCCATGGTCGATAAAGTCCGGGCGGAAGGCATGCAAATGCATGGCCACGTATTGGTATGGCATCAGCAATCGCCGGCCTGGATGAATACCGCTACCGATGCGCAAGGGAACGTGGTGCCTTTAAGCCGGGAGGAAGCCTTGGCGAACTTGCGCACCCATATTCAAACCGTCATAGAGCATTTCGGCGACCGGGTGATTTCTTGGGACGTCGTGAACGAAGCGATGAACGATAACCCCGGGAATCCGGCGGATTGGCAAGCCTCCTTGCGGCAAGCCCCGTGGAAGACCGCGATCGGCGCCGACTATGTCGAGCAGGCGTTCCTCGCCGCCCGGGAAGTGCTCGACCGGCATCCGGAATGGAATATCAAGTTGTATTACAACGATTACAACGAAGATAACCAGAACAAAGCCCAAGCCATCTACAACATGGTCAAAGCGCTGAACGACAAATATGCGCTGACCCATCCGGGCAAACGGCTGATCGATGGCGTCGGCATGCAGGCGCACTATAACGTCAACACGAATCCGGAGAACGTTCGACTGTCCCTGGAGAAATTCATTTCCTTGGGCGTGGAAGTCAGCATCACCGAGTTGGACATCCAAGCCGGCAGCAACTACCAGCTGTCCGAGAAGCTGGCCAACGCGCAAGGTTATTTGTACGCGCAATTGATGCAGATCTTCAAGGCACATGCGGACCACATTGCCCGCGTCACCTTCTGGGGATTGGATGATGGCACCAGCTGGCGCTCCTCGTCCAACCCGTTGCTGTTCGACAAGAACCTTCAGGCCAAACCGGCTTATTACGGCGTGATCGATCCGGCCAAATTCATCGCAGAGCATCAACCGGATGTATCGGAAGCCAACCAGTCTACCGCGTTCTATGGTACGCCTACCGTAGATGGAACGGCGGATGCGGTTTGGAGCAAGGCAACGGCGATGCCGATCCAGCGTTACCAAACGGCTTGGCAAGGCGCAACCGGTACGGCTAAGGCCCTCTGGGATGATCACAACCTGTACGTCCTGATCCAAGTCAGCGACGCGCAGCTGGATAAGAACAGTCCAAACCCTTGGGAGCAGGATTCGGTCGAGGTGTTCGTGGACGAAAACAATGCCAAGACCTCGTTCTACCAAGACGACGATGGACAATACCGCGTCAACTATGCGAATGAGGCCAGCTTTAATCCAGAGAAGCTCGCCACTGGTTTCGTATCGGCCACCAAGGTCGACGGCACGAATTATACGGTCGAAATGAAGATTCCGCTTAAAACGGTCAGCCCGGCGAACAACGTGAAAATCGGCTTCGACGCGCAGATCAACGATGCCAAGGACGGCGCGCGCCAAAGCGTGGCCGCTTGGAACGACACGACCGGCAACGGGTATCAGGACACCTCCGTTTACGGCGTACTGACGCTGGCGGGCAAGGGACCTGCCGATACAACGCCGCCCGTCTTGAAGATTACTGCCAGCCCCGCCGTTCTCTCAACGCCGAATCACAAGCTGGTTCCGATCCGGATCAGCTGGAAGGCGACCGATGCGGGTTCCGGCCTCGCGTCGATCAAGTTGGTATCCATCACCAGCAATGAGAGCGACAACGGCCTCGGCGACGGGGATAAACCGAACGACATCCAAGGCGCCGATATTGGAACCGCCGATCAGGAATTCCAGCTTCGGGCGGAGCGTTCGGGCAAAGGGAACGGAAGAATCTACACCATTACCTACGAAGCTACCGACAAGGCCGGCAACAAGACGACCGCCAACACTACGGTCCAAGTCCCGAAGGGAAAGAAGAAATAGGAACGAACAAGCACTGACCCACAAGGTCAGTGCTTGTTTTTCGCCCACTATTTTAAGATCTTCCACAATTCATTCATGTCGATGGACATAAAATTATTGCTGCTGTTATCAAATAGGTTCATGGTTAGATTCTCAACGGATCGCAGTTTGCTTACGGGCACCTTGACCTGAAGCTTATTCGTTCCTGGCTTTACTTTATCCCTCACGCTGATTTGATTGCCGTTTGGCGGATCAAACAACAAGAAGGAAAACTCTCTTTGACTTGTATAAGCAATGGAGAAGATCGCATCCGTCCCTTTCTGGGCAACCGTAACCGAGGAAATTTTCAAGCCTTGGCTCGTGATATTTCCTTGGGCGATATTCCCCGCGATAGCCTGAAACGGACTGTTCGAGGCGGTTCCTCCCGAATGATCCCCTGCCGCGCTTCTTGCGGGAGGAGAATAAGCGCCCTTCTTATAGGGAAGGGGGGTTACCTCTTTCTCCTGAAACCAATCATACCATCCTGTAATAAAATCATCGAAATCGACGCCCAAGGTTTCCTTCACGATGGTTTTCAGCGGTTGATTATCCTCCGTATACATGCGGTAAGCAAACTCCCGCCCTTTCTCCGGATCATACTTACTGTAAATGTAGAAGATCAGGCTGGCGGATTGATTATACGTCGTATCCAGCTCCTTGCCCGGTTCCAGGTCCGTGACATACCGATCCCAGCTGATGCTGGACAGCGGCTTTTGGAGGAGGCCCGCTAGCGAAGAACGGAGTGCGCGATACCCCATTTCTTGAGATTCATAGTTATTGGCATGTCCTTGAATTTCCTGCACCTCGGTTTTGTACCCGTTCCCGTATCCCAATTCCTTTAATTTATAGGTCACGAGATTGTGATTAAGCTCATGATAGATTGTCCCCAGCGAGTTGACCAGATCCTCCGGAACATTAGGGACATAAACCACGCTTATGCTATGGTTATCCGGACTTTGCAGCCCGCCCGACGTTTTGTTCTGGGGTTCCGGCGTTCGATGGGCCGTCGCCCAGTTGTCTTCATAACTGTTCGTATAATATACCTTGATGCGTTCATGATCCTGCGGGAAATAGTTCCACCAGGAAATTTGTTCGTAGACCTTGTCGATTTTCTTGGCGAGGCCCTCGGGATTCTTCCAACGGTCCGCTTCATAATAGACATCAAAGTATTCGGTTGAGAAGAAGCTCATGTTATGGTTTACTTCCGGTACGTATACCATGCCTCGTTCATCCGGGGTCACGCTTGAGGGCGACACATAAAGGGCATAACCCGGATCCTTCATCAACTGGTCGACAAGGCCTTGAATGGTCTTGATATGCTTCTGCAAGGCCGAAAGGTTGATGGCCTGAATCGTATCTTTCAAGGCATCGATGGATTCAGAGCCTCGGATGAAGGCATTGGGAATCCCCTTGGATTCAAAAACCCCGTTGGTGAAATTGTATAGCTCTTTAACGCCATGGTCCGTATAGGCCACGTCCTGGCTTGTTTTCATGGATTCGGCTATCGGGCTGCCATCCGTTGCGGTTCCGTACAGTTTCGGAAATTGCTCGATGCCGCCTAGATCAAATAGATTGTAGGCTCCGATGATTTTGGCCTTCGACAGTGAAGAATACTGTTTCAAGAAGGAAGTAACCCCGTCGCGATTTGTGGTTTCGCTGCCGAACAGGGCAAATAGGACGTTGGTTTCCGGTTGATGTTCTTGATAGTATCGGGCCAGTGACAATACCGCCGCTACGCCGCTCCCGTTCATGCTTGCCGATTGAAAGGCCGCCGTATTCGGGATGTACCCCAAACCATCCAGCGTCGCGGACACGATCACCGTACGATGCGGGTCTTTCCCGGGTACGAAGCCAACCACGTTTTGCGCCTCCACGGAGCTTTTCCGGTCGATCTTGACATGAATCTCGATACGCTTGGCCAACGAATCCCCTACCTTCAAATTCGCGGTATCCAGCAACTTCTCGCGGATATATACCGAGACTATACCGGTCTCCGCGCCATTTAATGGCCGCTCATAGGAGTAAATCGGGTAAAACCGGGTTGGCAGCAGAAGCACCGCTTTGGCTCCTTTGTTTTTCATCAGGATCATTCGGTCCGCTACGCCCATGGCCTTATCCGGCTTAGTATTGGCATCCATCAGAACAATTTGATTCTTAAGGTTAAGCGATGCAATGTCCTCGGGGTACCCCATGCCGGCATAGAGAATCGATTCGCCCTTGATCGTTCCGGAACCGCTGCTTCCGTGAGGCTTAAAGTCTTGCAGGATCGTCAGAGGCTTCCCGTCTAACGACATGCTGGGCTGATCTATGTACGTGGCCAGATTGGTCTGGTAACTTAAGAGATGGTCCACCCCCAAAGGAGCCACTCCCCACTTCTTGAACAAACCTTTGACATAAGTGGCGGCTTGCTTATACTGAGGCGTTCCGGGTACTCTCCCTTTATACTTCGCATCCGAAAGCTCCTTGAGAATGGAGTAAACCTCCGAGCCGCTTCCCGTTGGAACGTTATCACCATACGCATCATGAGGAAGAATCGGACTCAAGGCTAAGATGAGGATTAGGAAAACGTGAAATCGAAAATACCGAAAAATCTGCTTCAAAATGGCTCCCTCCGCTAGTTCGATAATTTTGCTGATTTAGAGTTATTCTCCGTTCCCGGAACATCTCCTTCTACAATAACACCAAAACGGCGGTGCCCGGGAGTTCTCCCTGCACCGCCGTTTCCATTTCCACCTCAGAACCGCGGACTCACCGCTTATTCGAAGCGCGCCAAGCATCCAGCTGCTTTTGAACCTCGGCCCGAACCTCGTCCAGGCCCGCCTGTTTCAGCTCCTCATTAAACTTCGGCAACTCCGTGTCTACGTCGACGCTGCCTGTCATGAGGCTCGGATAGTATTTTTGCCAGACCATCTTGATGTTCTGCATCTGGATCGGCATCATCGATAAATCCGGCGTAAACCCAAACGTGCTGGATTTAACGGCTCTTTCGTTCGAAGCGCGAAATTCCTCCCATTTGTTTAGCGGTTCCGGACTCTCGCCGCCCCTCGTCTTTAAGATGAACCAGTTGCCTTGGGTATACGTCACTCCCGTATAGCTTGGCGGGGCGTCCGGTATCGGATGACCGTCTGCGTCTTTCGGGGGGATCAGCACGATTTGACCGTTCTTGTCCAGCATGTAATGCACGCCCTCGATCCCATAATTAAACAGGTTGCGGACCTCCGGGTCGGTATTCAGCAGATTCAAAAACTGGATGCACTCGACCGGGTACTTCGTATCCGCGCTGACCGCCATAACGCCTCCCCGTACGTCTTCGGTCGTAACCACTTCCTTCGTTACGGGATGCGCCACCACCTTGTAGCCGCGATCCTTGCTCCAGCTGTTCTCGGAAAGAGGTCCGCCGCTCGAAGCCTTCCAGAACACCTTCTTCCCTCTCTCCAGCTGCTGACTTTCCCGCAAGGCCGCATCTTCGTTAATGTAGCCTGCTTGGTAATAACGCCGAAGCGTATCCAGCACCTGCCGGGCTTCCGCGGTTTCGAAAATATTCACGACCCGGGATCTCGGATCTAAAGACCTCAGCATCAGCGGGAGCTCCTTATCAATCACGTACTCGTAACCATACAAAGCAAAAAAGTTGTGGGAATCCTTATCCAGCTCCATCGGCAAATAATCGAATTCCTTCTGCTTGATCATCCGAAACAAGGGTTCCAGCGACTCCAGGGTGTTGTACTTGGCAATATCGAGGTTATACTTGTTCACCAGCTCTTCCGGATACATCCACTGTTGCCGCACCGATAACTCCTTGTTGGTCGGCACGCCATAGATCCCCCCGTCGTCCATGCGTACCCCTTGCCAAAAAATAGGGTCGATCACATCGTACATATCCTTGCCCGTACTGGACAAATAGTCATCCAGCCGCAGCCAGGCCCCTCGCTTGACATACGTGGTGAACTCCGGGGAGTAGGCAATGTCGAAGGGAGTCCCTGCCGATACCATCGTGTTCAGGCGATTTTCGTATTCCTGCCATCCGATCTTGATGTAAGTGACGGTGATGCCGATTTTCTTGGCCAACACTTCATTGATTTTGTCGTTCACCATCTTCAGATCCGGATCCGGCTCTCCAATCGTATAGTAGATCAGATTGACCATGTCCCCGCGGGGTACCGTATCCCCTTTGTCCGAAGAAAGGGAACAGCCTGCGCCAAGCAGGGAGAACAAGCCGGTCACCACCACGCAAAGGACCATGCGACTGAACCAAGAGGGGCGCTGCATAACATCCTCCTTTCCGCTACGAGGAGCCTAACCTTTTTTCCGCAGATCCGAAGGGGACAAGCCATAATATCCTTGAAAATGCGTGTAAAAATAATTCAGGTTCTGGTACCCCACGTCATGGGCGATGCTGGAGATTTTCTCGTTCGTGGCCAGAATGCGCTCCTTTGCGCTCCGCATCCGATAAGCCATCAAATATTCGGAAAATTTCATGCAGGTTTCCTTTAGAAACAGCTGCCCGAGGTAGGTACTATTCATGCGAAAACGCTCGGCCACCGACTTCAGCGTGATGTTCTGGGCATATTCCGCCTTCACCATCAGCAGGATGCGGTTGGTCAGCTTGGATAACTCCTCGTAAGGAATCCCCAGGATCGGATCCGTGTTCATGTCCTTCCGGTGGATCCCGTCCAACGTCCCGTTCAGATCCTCCACGATGATCTTCTCGATCACCTTCTGCAGCTTGGAACGATCGACGGGTTTAAGCAGATAGTCCTTCACGCCGCAGCGGATCGCCGCCTGAGCATATTCGAACTCGCTGTAACCGCTCATAATGATATATTTGGTAGGGAGCCGCAGCTCATTGAGCTTATGGATGATCTCATAGCCGAGGTCGGTGCCGATACAGACATCGAAAATGGCGATGTCCGGCATGAACTCCACGGACTTGGCGATCGCATCCTGTTTCGTTTCGCTCGTCTCGACTTGGTGGAAGCCGTATTCGGCCCAATCCAAGGTTCGCTTCATGCCTTCCAGAATCTGCGGTTCGTCATCAACGATCAGAAGTTTGTACATCCTGAAGTCACCCCTTTGAGATCATCACGGTAATCTTGACTCCTGCTTCCTCGTTATTCTCAATGTCCATCGAAAAGACTTCTCCATAGAAAAAATGCAGCCGGGTGTACACATTCCGCAACCCTATGCTCCGTACAGGCGTTTCTTCCTTGCAGTAAAGGTTACGCCTCACTTCCTCCAACCGCGCTTCGGGTATCCGTTTTCCGTTATCCACGAATTCCAGGACGAAGCGTTCTTCCTCCTCCCAGCCATTCACGACAAGCAGATTAAACTCGCTGCTCGGATTGAACCCATGAACGAAGAAGTTTTCGGCCAGCGGCTGCATCCAAAATTTGACCGTCAATAAGGATAAGAGGGCCTCATCCACATTGATTTGGAAATAGAACCTTCCGGGATATTTCAGTTCCATGATGCTTAGGTATTTCTGCAATAACTCCAGCTCTTCGCCGATCGAAATCAGATTATCTTTATGGACGATATCGCGGTAGAGAGAACCTAAGGTCGCAATGGCATCCGCAGTGTCAACGTCACGGTGAACCAATGCGGTAGAGCGAATCGATTCTAAGGTGTTGTATAGAAAATGCGGGTTGATTTGATGATGAAGCGCTTTCATTTCGGTTTCCTGCTGCTTCAGCTTCAGCAGATACTCGGTGCGGATGTGTTTATCGAGCTCATGAACCATATCGTCCAATTCACGGGCAATCATGCCGTATTCGTTGCGCCGATACCGGGCAGGGGAATTGGACGTAAAATCCGCCGTTTTCACGCGTTTGATGGAATGGATAATGTGCTTTAAGAATCTCGCATCGTCCCGCATATTGTAAACGATGAGCAGCAGCACGCTGATCATGGCCAACAGAACGATCCCTACGACAGTGATCAGGATGCCCGCCTTTTGACGCATCAGGTGCGACAGATCCACGAGAAACACAAATCGGTAATCAAACTTGGTGGAGGTAAAGGTCATGAAGAAGACATTCTTCATCCCCCCTAAGGAGGAATACCCACTGCTTCGTTTCTCCTCCGTGGCTTTGAGCGCCATCTCCTTGGTCCCATGGTCCATGCCGGAGATCATATACACTTCACCCGAATCACTAATGGCCGCGGCGATGTCCAACTTATAACCTTGTACTTTCCTGAACAACGGATCGCTGCCGATCAAGAAGCGGAACTCTCCGATTTGACGAGAAATCTGGTTGGGGTCGGACAATTTCTTTCGGTACACAAATCCCTTCTCCATAGACTCGCGAAAGATCTCATCCGTGTTCGGCACGCGAAACAGAAAGCTAGGATTGCCATTGTCATCAAACCGCACCACGTTGCTATCGGAATCGGTATGCAGACTGACTTGGGTCAGATCTCCCTTCATGGAACTGTGTAAGAAAGCCCTCATATCTTCCGGGAAAGAGACCAGCGGTTCATTGTATTGGCTATTCTGCAGCCTGCTCGTCTGGTAACCTTCCGCGGTGTTCCCAAGAAAGAAACGAACATCCGTCATCAGGCGATCATTAGAGTAAATTCGCTGCATATAAGCTTCAATTCGATCGGTATCATACTGCAGCTCGTTCTCAATTCGAGCAAACGTGCTGATTGCTTCAGCTCGAGCACCCTCGATCCACTGATACATGAGAACTGCACAGGTCATGATGCCCAGCGCCAAACCGATGGTCACAACAGATATCGTATAGGCAATGAATTTACTTCGGTATATTTTAATCTGCCAAAAGGAGCCCATTCGGCGCCTCCTTTGCCTTGTGTCTTACGGCGCTGATTCCAATGCCATCCTCTGTCCTCATTATACCATCATATTGAAAAGCCCGAACGGTAGATAAATCTTCCGTCCGGGCCAATCGAGTGGAGCCTTAGCTCTTATTTAAAGAAGGCATCGATCTGCTCTTGTGCAGCTTTCATGATGGTATCCATTCCGGCCTTTTTCAGTTCTTCGATGATCTGTGGCACCCTCTTCTCCGGATCGGATGCGCCTGTGAGCAATTCATAACGGTACTTATCCCACGTCGCTTTCACGTTCGCTACTTCGGTAGTCAGATTGGTCGTGTCGAGTGAGAAACCGAGCAAGGATGAAGCGGTTGCTTGTTCATTCAGCTTCTGAACTTGTAACCATTGATCTTCCGGAGCTCCTTTGGTTGTCGCCATATTGAAGAAGGTCCCTTGCGTATATCCAGCCAGCGGCCAAGTATCGGAAATACGTTCAATGACTTTCTCGCCGTCCACTTTCACGTAGTCGACGCCCTCTTCACCAAAGGCCAGCATGTTGCGAAGCTTCGGATCGGTATTCACCAGCTCCAGGTATTTCAAAGCTTCCTTCTTATACTTGGAATTGGCCGAGATTCCGTTGAGGGAACCTTGAATCGTTGCCGTCGTGTAGAGCGGTCCGTAAACCTGCGTCATGTCGTACTTCTCGACGCCCTCGTTGATTTGCCAAGTAATGTCCGCCCCTGGGAAGCCTTGAGCACTGAAGAACGCGCGGCCTTTGTCCGCTTCCGGCTTGGTTGGAGCATCTGGATTGATAATGCCATCCTTATACCATTGGTGCAGAATCTTCAATTCGTCCATGACATCCTGTTGTTCCAGAACGGATACCACCTTGCGGGAAGCGTCATCCACCGACACCCCAATCGGAGGGAATCCCAGCGCAAGATCGTCATACCGGTTAAAGAATCCGTTAAATCCGTCGCCTTGCGTCATCGGCAATGGATAGAAGCTCTTGCCCTCTCCGGCTTTCATGTCGTGGAACGGTTTATCCAGATCCTTCAGGGTTTTGATGTTGTTCAAGTCAATGCCGTATTTCTCAACATACTTATGATCGAACACCCAATATTGGGTTAGAGAGGAGTCCTTATAGGTTGGCACGGAATAAAGCTTGCCGCCGATTCTCGTCCCATCCCATACCTTCTCTGGAATGAACTTATACAGTTCCGGTGTCTCGCTTTGCACCAAATCGGTGATGTCTGCGAGCGCCCCGATGGTCACTTGCTGATTGTATTTGGAAACGTTGGTGAAGAGGATATCGAAAGGTTCACCCGTGTTTACGATCGTGTTAATTTTCGTATCCCAATCGCCCCAGCTTGCCACTTTAATGTCGATCTTCACGCCGATTTTCTCGGCTGTGTATTCGTTCATGGCTTCGATGGCCTTCTCGAAGTTATCCGGAACCTGACCGCCGATCGTCCACCATACCAACGTCGGGATCTCCCCCGAAGTTGTCGGTGTTTCTGTAGAAGTGTTCGTCGAAGAGTCTGGCGAGTTGTTCGCCGACGAAGAATTCGACTTCGAACCGCATGCGGCAAGAACGGACATGAGAAGCATCATAATACATAGGGTAGAGATGAGCTTCAAAGACCTTGTCATAGATATTTCCTCCCTTTTGTGTTCTTAATATACATAAACTGAGACAAGCCCAGTTTATTTCGGATTATCCTTTGACTGCGCCTACAGTCAAGCCGGAGATGAAGTATCGCTGGAAGAAGGGATACGCAAAGGCGACCGGGAGCACAATCACGACAGCCACCGCCATGCGGGCGGATTCTTTAGGCATCGTGGCAACCAGCTCCGCGTAACTAATCCCCAGACTAGAAGCATTCCTTGCCAGCGCGTCCACATTGCTCATCAAGTTATTCAACAGTGCCTGCAACGAATACAGGTCCTGATTGTTGATGTACAACATCGATTGGAACCAGTCATTCCAGTAACCAAAACATAGGAATAAACCTATCGTTGCGATGACCGGTAAGGAGATCGGTAAAATGATCGAGAAGAAAATGCGCAACTGGCCGGCTCCATCGATTTCTGCGGATTCGATTAATCCGTCCGGAATCGTGCTTTTAAAGAAGGTCTTACAAATAATGACGTTAAATGAGGAGACCGCCAGCGGCAGGATCAGCGACCAAACGGTATCCTTCAGCCCCAGTAAATTGGCATTGATATAGTAGCTCGAGACCAAACCGCCGTTGAACACCATCGGAATAAATACGACCCACGTCAGGAACCCCTTCAGCTTATAGTTTGGCCGAGAGAGAACGTACCCCATCGAGGTGGTGAGCAGAATCCCCAACACGGTTCCAACGATCGTAACAAAGACGGAGATCCCCAAGGCCTGCAAAATCATCGTTCCCTGCTTCGCGATATACCCGTAGGCATCTCCCGAGAAGGCCGTTGGGATCAGGTGATAGCCGTTCTCCCGAATCGAGTCTTCACTGGACAGCGAGATGGATAAGACCACCAGCATAGGCACAACACAAATCACCGCAAGGAAGAAGAAGAGGAGATGGAGGAGTACATTCACCCCTTTGCTTGGACGATTAAAGCGATCCAGGCCGCTCTCGTAAACCGTTCTTGTTGCCATAAACGCACCTCCTTAGATCATCGCGCTATCCGAATCGATTTTGCGAACCGTCCAGTTCGCCGCTAGAATCATCAGACAGCCGAGAACCGATTGTACAAAAGCCGCAGCCGAAGCCATGCCGACAGTTGCCGTTTTGAGCTGCTTGTAAACCAAGACATCAATCGTCGTGGCCACATTAAACAGGGAATTGGAGTCCCTCGGGACCTGAAAGAATAACCCGAAGTCCGTGTAGAAGATCCGTCCCACCGCCAAGATGAACATCATCACGATAACCAGTTTCATCAGCGGCAGCGTGATAAACCGGGTTTGCTGCCAGAGCGTAGCGCCATCGATCACGGCCGCTTCATAGTAGGTCTTATCAATCCCGGCGATTGTCGCCAAATAGACGACCATTCCATAACCCAGCCCCTTCCAGATATTCATGAAGATCAAGAAGTAAGGCCAATATTTCGGTTCCATGTACCAGTTGACCGGCTCATTTCCCCAATTCACCAACATTTGATTGAGAATCCCCTTATCGAAACTTAAGAACGCCCAACCCACTGCGGAGACTACAACCCAGGAGAGAAAATAGGGCAGGAACATCATCGTTTGATAGGCTTTCCCGGCCCGGCGGTTGTGGATCATCCCGATCATCAAGGCTAAAGCCACGGGGATCACAATCCCAAGGACGATAAAGATCAAGTTGTACCCGATGGTGTTCCGAATAATGATCCAGGCATCGTTCGACTTGAAGAGGAATTCAAAGTTTTTGAGGCCTGCCCAGGGGCTGTTGAATACATTGCTCAGAAACCCACCGGTTATTTTGAAATTCTTAAAGGCGATAATGATGCCGAACATCGGCAGGAAACTGAACAGAATATACCAAAGGGTTGTTGGCAAGGCCAATAACGTCAGCTCCGTGTCTTGTTTGCGCCAACGCGTTTGTAAGCGCTTTCTGTTTTCCTTCGACTTCATGTTCCGTCACCTCTTTCCTTCAGCGTGTACTGCTCTGTCTACTCTCATTTTATCGGGAATACAGCGCTTACATCCAGACCATAAACTTGATACTATAGTCAACAAACTTTAGATTTGTACACAAAAATAGCCCGCTCTCGATGAGCGGGCTTGATGTCATACCTATGATGTTATTGATTGCGGATCATGTAATCGAAGGCGCCCAAGGCCGCTGTCGCACCTGAACCCATCGAAATAATGATTTGTTTGTAAGCCGAGTTCGTGCAGTCGCCGGCCGCAAATACACCTGGAAGAGTTGTTGCCCCACGGTTGTCGACGATAATCTCGCCCATCCGGGTACGTTCCAGCGTGCCTTCCAGCCATTCCGTATTCGGCACAAGGCCGATTTGAACGAATACGCCTTCCAGCTCGAGATGCTTCTCTTCACCGCTTTCCCGCTCGATGTAGGTTACTCCGTTCACCTTGCTGTCCCCCGTAACTTCCTTCACTTGCGCGTTCTTGATTACGGTGGTGTTCGGCAAGCTGTTCAGACGATCCTGCAAGACAGAGTCGGCTTTCAGCTCAGGCATGAATTCAAGTACGGTCACATGCGATGCCACGCCCGCCAGGTCAATGGCTGCCTCAACACCGGAGTTGCCTCCGCCGACAACAGCGACACGTTTCCCTGCAAACAATGGACCATCACAGTGCGGGCAATACGCCACGCCTTTATTCTTAAATTCCGCTTCGCCCGGTACATTCATGTTGCGCCAACGTGCCCCGGTGGACAGGATAACCGTTTTGCTCTTCAGCACCGCACCGTTCTCCAGCTCCACTTCGATCAGGTCCTTCTTCTGAAGGCCCTTCGCCCGCTGCGACATCATGATGTCGATATTGTATTCCTTCGCGTGTTCCTCCAGATTGGCCGCAAGCATAGGCCCTTCCGTATACTTCACGCCGATTAAGTTCTCAATACCAAGGGTGTCGTTCACTTGTCCGCCGAAGCGTTCAGCAACGATCCCGGTACGGATGCCTTTGCGTGCTGCATAAATCGCCGCACTGGCGCCGGCAGGTCCGCCCCCTACAACGAGAACGTCGTAAGGCTCTTTGCCTTCAAATGCCGTCGTGTCCGACGAGCCCAGTTTCCCCAGAATATCCTCGACAGACATCCGGCCGTTACCGAACAGCTCCCCGTTCAGGAACACGGTTGGCACCGCCATGATCTCTTTGCTTTCAACTTCATCCTTGAAAGCCGCACCGTCGATCATCGTATGGGAAATGCCTGGATTCAGTACGCTCATCAGGTTCAATGCCTGAACGACGTCCGGGCAGTTGTGACAAGTCAAGCTGACATAGGTTTCGAAGCGGTATTCGCCTCGAACCCCCTTAATTTGATCTATGATGTGCTGTTCAACCTTTGGAGGTCTTCCGCTGACTTGCAACAAAGCCAGTACCAGGGAAGTAAACTCATGGCCCAGTGGGACACCGGCAAAGGTGATGCCGGTCTCTTCCCCAACGCGATTCACGCTGAAGCTTGGGGTTCTGGGTAAAGTCGTTTGCTCGACGGTAATTTTATCCGACATGCTGGACAACTCGTGAACGAGGTCCAGCATATCGTTCGAAACCGTATCGGTTCCGGCACTGACTTTCAGCAGAACATTCCCTTCAAGAAGCTGAAGATATTGCTCTAATTGTTGTTTGATGTCTGCATCCAGTTTCATGATTCTCTCTCCTTAGATCTTGCCAACCAAGTCAAGGCTTGGTTTCAAAGTTGCGGCTCCTTCTTTCCATTTCGCCGGGCAAACTTCACCTGGATGGTTATGAACGTATTGAGCTGCTTTGATCTTGTCGATCAGGGTGCTTGCATCGCGTCCAATCCCGCCAGCCGTGATTTCGATAGCTTGGATCACGCCGTTCGGGTCGATGATAAAGGTACCCCGATCCGCCACGCCTTCTTCTTCGATCAGAACGTCGAAGTTACGGGAAATCGTGTGGGAAGGGTCACCGATCATAATGTAAGTAACCTTGCCGATCGCTTCGGAGCTATCGTGCCAAGCTTTATGCACGAAGTGGGAGTCGGTCGATACAGAATAGACCTCAACGCCAAGATCTTTCAAGGTAGCATATTGATCCTGCAAGTCTTCCAGCTCCGTAGGGCATACGAACGTGAAGTCCGCTGGATAGAAGCATACAACGCTCCATTTCCCTTTAAAGTCTGCATCGGAAACATCGATGAATTTCCCGTTCTGATAAGCTTGAGCTTTAAAAGGCAATACTTCTTTTCCAATCAATGACATGATTTTAACTCTCCTTTTGGCTGTGGTTTGTCTGTTATTTATATTAATTATTATATGCGAACCATTCTCAACGTCAATCTACTTCACCAAGTCTTCACAATTAATATACCCTCATCCGTTGAAACTAATCGTTTGCTATGTAACTTTCACAAATTAATCACACGGATTTCAGAGGAACCCACTCGACTTTTAGAGCTTACTAGAAAGGATGAATAGGATCAGGGGGCGCAAACCTAAAAGGCCTCGGACCGGAGGTTCGGTCAGAAGCCTTTTTTACGATTCCCCCCTTCGTTTCCGTTTGGACAGAAGGTACGGACCGATCATCGCTCTGATGATACGGTAACGGAGCTTGAAGGGATAGGGTGCATTCCACCCGTTTTCTCTTAAATAACTAAAGGCCGCACGGTTCCCCCGTCTCGAATTACATTCGCTGCACGAGGCAATCAGGTTATGGGGTAGATCCGAACCGCCTTTGCTTGAGGGAATGAGATGATCTACCGTCGTTGCAGGAGCACCGCACCATAAGCAGGTGTAGCGGTCTCGCCTTAGGGCGCTCTTCCGATAATCTCGGAATAAGAACGGGTTGTAGAGCAATTGGATGGTCTGCTCGTCCAGCCAGACAGCCCGTTCCCGGTTTACTTCCCGCCAAGCGCGATCCAGCGTGCACGGGGTTAGCTCTCGGCCATCCATATTCAATACGGTGATCACGCTGATCCCCTCCTAGGATTTGCTCAGGAGGTCACTCCTTGTTTGATTTTCACATAAGGACGCATCAAATAACTGGCTACTTTCAAGGGATTGATCCGTTTGGCAAAATACAGCTTGTTCGCCAGAGGACCATCCAGCACCCGTACGATCCGATCCAAATCGGCATTGTCGAGCTGTTCCATCACCCTACGCAGAACCAGCGAATCCTCATAGCTTTGACGCAGGGGGGCAGTCAACTCCTCATACTTGCCTTGACCGCATAGATCGTAAGCCGCATAAACTCCGGTCAAAAGTGCACTATATTGCCCAAATCCCAAGAACGGCATCATGCTGCCAAAGCAATTTCCAACATAGAAGGTGTTGCCGATCCGGGCCCTTTCGCAGATCCCCATCAGGTAATGCGTGATATGAAATTCATCCGTCATGGGAAGAGTCTGCCCTAGTTCGGTTCGAACGGTTTGGTGGAACGGTTCCCAGAGGTCCTGAAGTTTGACTCCCTCATTCGCGGGGATATCGGGGATGCCGATGACCAGGTTCGCTTCTTTCTCCGAAAAAGGAAGGAGATATCCGTACCCTCTCGGAGCAAGGTCGTAATCGAACCAGGTCTTGACTGCGTAGCGATCAAATTGACCTTCGACGGTAGCCCCCATCAAGGATACAGAGAGGTCTTCCCGAAAGTTTCGGGTTTTTTTCGCGTAACCCGCGTCCCCTGTAGCCATGACCACATGCGTATAGTCCGCAAGCAGCTGCTCATAGGTTTTCTCCGAATGAAAATGGATTGGCGATTTCACTTGCCGGCTGAGCTGGGCTTCGAACGAATCTTCTTCTCTCCCGCGGATATTGAGGAAGCCTAACGGTCCCTCCAGGATGGCCTTCTCCCGCTTGGATTGAATCGTCATCTGTTCAATGCTCGCAGTCGGGTGAAGGAACAGTCCGTATTCTTCGGAAAACTTAGCAATGACATCCTGAACCGGCCGCGAAAATATCGAAAGAAGCGCCTCCGCATTCACGAACCGGTCGCCGACTTGGCTCCTTTTCTCAAAGATGACCGGCTCAATGCCGTTACGCTCCAAGGTAATCGCACAAGCTAGGCCCGATAACCCCGCCCCCATAATAGCTACCTTCATACCCCAACCCTCATCTACTCAATAGTTGTAAGATATAGGGTCTCTTATTTAAATTTGAGCATGCATGACTGATGGATGGGAGTTCATGGGAGGTGGGTGGTATCAGATACTTGTTCATTCGTCATCGTCATAAGCTCCCTAACCGTCACCAACCGATCGAATAATACCCGAACTCCTCGGCAAGCGATAAGATAACCTCATTCACGGCAAAATACGGCTGCCGGAAGTTTTGTCACAAAATCACCCCGTACCTCGTCTTATGATTAAGGCCTAGTATGAATAGGTTATGAAACCGAGAAACGATAGGAAGTGAAACCATGAAGGAACTGTACGAGAAATATAATAGACTGCTCTTTAAACTCGCTTATCAACTGACCGGATCCGTCACGGATGCGGAGGATGTGGTACACGACGTATTTCTGAAAATCGCCGATGTGCCGCCAGAGAAGCTGACGGAACCCAAAGCTTATCTTTGCAAGATGGTCACGAACCGTTGCCGGGACCTGTATAAATCGGCACGCCGAAAACGGGAGCAATACTATGGGGAATGGCTTCCGGAGCCGCTGCACAGCCTGCATAACGATGCGATGGAAGCCGTCGTCCGCGATGACCTGCTGTCCTATGCGATGCTGGTTCTGCTTGAAAGGTTATCTCCAACGGAACGTGTCGTGTTTGTGCTTCGAGAGGCGCTTGGCTTTGACTATCAGGAAATCGCCGAACTGGTGGAGAAAAGCGAAGTGAACTGTCGCAAACTGCTCAGTCGAGCCCACGCAAAAATGGGGATGACTGCGGATCAACTCGTTCCCCAGGAGGGAACCGCTCCCGAGCTCGTCCATCATTTCCTTAACGCGCTCAAACAAGGGAACCTCGATCAAATCTTATCCATTCTGGACCAAGAGGTTGTCCTTGTCGCCGATGGAGGAGGCAAAGTCTTGGCCGCTGCCAAACCGATCTTTACCAGAGATCTCGTTGCCCAATTCCTGCTGGGGCCGTTCCGGCAAGCCACCACGATCGATGGAATCCAATTCGAGGTTACTCGGGTGAATGGACAGCCGGCTTTTCGGATTCGATCGGAGGAAGGGATTCATTCCGTCGGAATTTTCCATGTGGAGAACCACCAAATCCGCAACATCTATCTGGTTAGAAACCCGGATAAACTAAAACATGTCGAGGAATGAAACGAAGCACCAAGAGCCCCTAGGGATTCTTGGTGCTTCTGTTTTTTTACGTCGAGGCTTATCGCTTAGCTCAGTCCGGCTTTCGTCAATCCGAAGGCGGCGTCGGCAGAACCCGGTACGGTCTTGAAGGCAACGTTAACCCGGTTCCAGGCATTGATCGTCATGATCGAGAACGTGAGGTCGGAAATCTCTTTTTCGGAAAATTGCTCGCGAACCCGATTATACATTTCATCCGGCACGCCATGCTCCGGCAAATGGGTCAGAATCTCGGTCCAGGCCAGGGCCGCCCGTTCGCGGGGGCTAAACAGCGTTGATTCCCGCCAAATCGAAATGTGGTACAGGCGCAGCTCGCTTTCACCGTGGATTTTCGCCTCCTTCACGTGCATATCGAAGCAAAATCCGCATCCATTGAGTTGCGAGGCTCGGATGTGAACGAGGTGGCGAATCTCCTCCTCAATGGAGCTTCCCTTCTCAGCCCCGCTGAGTTCCATTAATCGGTTGAAAAATTCCGGGGATTGTTGCATGTAATTGATGCGTTGTGTCATTGTTCATCTACCTCCCATTTTTGATCAAGCACGAAAATATAACGACGAGGCGATTCATTCTGTGACAACATCAACATCAGAAAAAAAGCAGCTGAGTCGAGAGCTTCTCGTCAGCTGCCAAGTCTTCACTAAATCCCGCGTAAATTCCATGCGGAAAGGGAACTCATCGCCACGCTTGGTCCCTGTACAAATAACCGAATCCCCTCACTATCCTCGCGAAGAGGATACACTCGGCCCGTCAAGCAAAGTTCTTCATTGACGAACACTTCAACAATGGAGTGGTCGATGAAGAGGTGAACTCGAAGTTGTTTGTGCTGCTGCATATCGTAAAGGGCCGTGAGTTCCCAAGCGTGAACGCCCGCCGCTTGACTGGATCGGGAACGGTCCAGTACGATCCGTCCTCCCGCTACATCAAACTTCAGGGTGGTTTGTTCCTCTCCTTCCGGCGAACGGAATACTTCAAATCCAAACGACGCCTCAGAACCGGCCAGCTCAAACTCAGCGATGATCTCGACGGCTTTACCTTTTGTCTCTAGCTTATGATGGCCTTGCGTCCAGACCGTCTTCGGAAGCTCATACGGATTCTCCCTTAACCCCTGGAGTTCCGCGACCGGTTGAAAGCGCAGGGTGTTCGTGTCTGGGCGGAGCTCCACGGTTCTCGGGATCGACTGCACCCCTGACCATCCCTGGATCTCCGTCATCTCTCCGCGGGCGTTGTCGGGGAGCCATCCCCACAGAATACGCCGGCCGTCCGGAGCGAGCATAGATTGCGGTGCATAGTACCCTTCCCAGCCGCCATGATCCACGAAGCCCTCCTGCTCTTTCATAAACCGGAGATCGTCCCCCATGGATCCTACAAGATACTTCACCTTGTCGCTTGGCGAGTAGATCAGAACCATTTTGTCTTGCAGGCGGAAGGCGTTCGGGCATTCCCACAGGTTTTCCTCCCCCGTATGCAGGAGATGCAAGAAGGTCCACTCCTGCAGATTCGCCGACTCGTACAATAACGCGCAGCCTTTACCTTCCACGCTTCCTCCCAGCACCATCAGCCAGCAGTCTCCCTCTTTCCAGACATAAGGGTCTCGCCAATCCCGTACGGTCAGATCCTTGCCGTGGATATCCGAGGTTAATACTGGATTTGCCTCGAACTTTACCCAAGTCAACAGACCATCGGGGCTGGTGGCCATCCATTGCTCCGCGCCGGTCTCGGCATTCCGCTCGCCCTCACCTACGCTGGTATAGAACAGGGTCGGCACGCCTTGATCATCGATCACCGCACAACCGGAGTAGCAATGCACCTCGCCAAGCTCGGTGGACGGCGCCAGCGCGACCGGCAGAGGCTGCCAATGCACCAAATCCGTGCTCACCGCATGCCCCCAGTGGATCGTCCCCCACTGATCCCCATGCGGGTTGTATTGATAGAACAAATGATATTGGCCTTCGTGATAAACAAGTCCGTTCGGATCGTTCATCCAATTCGCAGGCGGGGTAAAATGATAAATGGGCTTGCCAAGGGTCATGTCACATTCCTCCATTTCACCGGGATCCTAACGCGAAGTCATCGAAGGCGGGGCATCCTCCGGGGAGCTTCCCCATGCCTTGTTCGGCCGCGGCCCCATCTCCAGCACAAGCTGTCCTCCGCTCATCAAGTCCTGATGGGTAAGCCAAGGCCGCGAATGCGGTTGCCCGTTCAAAACGGCGGATTGGATGTACTTGTTCGCCTTGGAGACCTGACGCGCTTCGATGACAAACGTTTGACCCTCCCCGACACGGAGCGTCGTCTTCTCGAAGATCTGGCTGCCGATATCATAGACGGGCCGCCCCGGGCACACCGGATAGAAACCCATCGCGCTGAATACGTACCAGGACGATAGCGAACCGATGTCATCGTCCCCGCACAGACCGGCTGGCCCGGCGTTGTACATTAGGTGTTGGATATCGCGTACGCGCCGCTGCGTTTTCCAAGGAGTCCCCGCGTAATTGTATAAGTACGGGATATGAAAGCTGGGTTCGTTGCCGTGGGCATACATTCCGATCAGTCCCGACATATCGGGAAATTGCCCGAGAAACCAAGGTTTCTCCATCGTGTACTGCTCCGTAAACAACGCATCGAGCTTTTGGACGAAAGCTTCTCTCCCGCCCATCAGCCGGATTAATCCCTCCACATCGTGCTGCACATGGAAGGTATAGATCCAACTGTTCACTTCGGCAAAATACTCCTCCCCGGCAAATCCGCCGGACAGCTTCGGATCAAACGGCTCAACCCATTCCCCTTCCGCCGTCTTGGGAGCCATCAGTCCGAAATCAGGGCGGAACAGATGGCGGTAGTTACCCGCGCGTTGAAGGAAACGCTCGGCTTCCGCTTCCCGCCCCAGCTTACGGGCCACTTGGGCGACACACCAGTCGTCATAAGCTCTCTCTAGCGTAACGGATATGGATTGCCGGCGGTGCCAGGGATCGACCTCCGGCACCCATTCGTCAACGCCCACATCGGGGACCCAGGTAATCTGATTCGGCATTTTCTCCATGACGAGGTCCCAGAGTCGTTTTCTCCACTCGTCCGGATCCGCGACCTTCGTATCCTCCCTTACGGGGAGTGCCGGGAACCAGCCTTGTTCGTGGTACACCCGGTCCAATTCCGTAGCCGGCACCGTCCGCCAGGGAATCAGGGACATCTCCGTCGCATCTTTGAGCATGCCTTCATAGGCCTTCTCGACCTGGATATCATCCAGTCCCTTGGCACAAGCATCGGCAATAAGCGAAGCGGCATGATGGCCGATCATGACCGCATGATCCCCCCCCGGATGGGGAAATTTCGGCAACAACCCGCCCTGTTCGTACATTCTGACCAACGAGTACACCATATCCTCAAACACGCGCGGTTCGATGAGGCTTTGCAACGGGCGAGCGCAGCGATACGTATCCCAAAGCTGGTCATGCGTGTAAAAATCCCGTCCCTCCGCCTTGTGAACGCGTCCGTCGAAGCCACTGTAATACTGTCCGTCTTCCGTAATATTCCGCATCCGTTGTAGCGTACGGTACATCGCCGTATAGAAAATCGTCCGTTCTTCCTCCGTCCCGCCTTCCACCTCGATCGCGGAAAGCGCGCGGTTCCAAGCCTCGCGGGCCCGGGAAACGGCAGCGTCGAAATCCCAGTCCGGCAGCTCTTGCTGTCGGTTCTTACGGGCTTGCTCCAGGCTGATGTAGGAGATGCCTACCTTCAACTCGATCGTAGCTTCCCCCTGCGGCGATCCGTAGGCTAAGTAGGCTTTGGGGCCGTTTTCGATAAAACCAAATGATGACGTTGCCTCTCTCATTTCCAAGCTAAAATAGCAAACATGTCCTTTATGGGCGCGCTCCCCTTCGATCGCGCGGCCATCGTGCTTGAGAATTTGCGTAGTATCGCCGCCATCGAGGATGACATGGACCGGCCCGGCGGAGTGAAGGCGGAAATAAGCGCTTCGCTGAGCCACGGTCATCTCGGCATCGATGTCATGATCCTCCAGGAAGACGCGATACTTATAGGGCCGGGTCTCCTCCAAATCATGATCGAAGGTAGAAGCATGCGCTTCCCGCCGATCGGACAAAGATCCGCCGGAAACCGTCACGGTTGCGGGTCCAAAGGAAAATCCGAATATTTTATCCGCCAAATACTTGTCCCCGATGCCCGGCGTGGTCACCGGATCAATCTCCATCATCCCATGGGGAAGCTGAACGGTTGGAGACGTGGACCACGTTTTGTAGGACAAAGTCCCGATATTGGTATTGACGTACGATGCCCAATCCCGATCCGCACGAGCGGTTGTATTCTTCAATTTTATCCCTCCCAAAATGATATTCCTATTTCAATTATATATAATATATTCATCATAACATATAGTACAGTACACAAATCTCATCCGCTAAAAAACAAAAAAGCGACCTTTATCGGTCGCTCGCTTTTTAATCATGGATATATAAGCGGGGAGTCGAACCCTCCTGGGCATCTGCGCATATTTTATGGCGTATGACAATTGAGGAGGTTTAAACGTGGCGAAACCCATGAAGGTGATTCAACCCGCAGCTAACGGCGGAATCTATGAAATCACCGGCATCGATACCGTGGAGAAATATTTGCAGGCCGTCGACCAAATTTACCGGAAGATCTCTCCGCCGGACCATCCCAACTCCTGCGTGTTATGGTTCAGAGGCGTGAAAAGTACGACGTACCACCTGGATCCGTCGATCGTTCGTGGTTTAGGGACGCAATCCGAAATCGTATACTTGTCCAAATTTCGTTCTCTTGCTTATCCCTTTTTAGGGGATCCACCCTATTTTCCTTATTCCGAAGACAAAACCCATTCGTATTGGGGGTGGCTCTTCCTCATGCAGCATTATGGCGTCCCCACCCGTCTGCTGGATTGGTCCCGGGAAGCGCTCGTAGCTCTGTTGTTCGCTCTGGGCGAGCCGACGAACCCCACCGAAGTGACCAACGACAAGGCCGTCTGGCTGCTTGATCCCGTTACATTGAACCAGGCTTTTCGTTTCTACCGTTATTTAAAGCCCGGATATATTCCGAATGTCGTTGAGCCGGCATTTACCGCCCGCTTCGGCCCGAACGCCAAGAGCGACAGCGTCAAAGCCGCAGCAGCCATCGGTCCGCTCAACAATCCGCGGATTATCAAACAGGCCGGGACGTTTACCATCTTTCCCATCACTCCAAAAAGCGTCGCTCTGGACCTGCTTCCCGACAGCCCAAGCTACTTGTATAAAATCGTCATCAACAACAGCGCCCGAGTAGACATGAAGCAACAGCTTCTCCACTACGGCTTAACTGAGCACGACCTCTATCCGGGAATCGAAAATGTCGCGGCCGATATCCGCCAAGAAATCGAAGAAGAGGGCTTGACTCCGGTCACAAGCTGATCGCCCGGTTCGAATATACCTGGTTTTCCACTCTACCGGCTTGAGCTTTTCTCATGCGAATACCCATTTCTATCGTTTATCGATTTCCTTCCAATCTATTTCGAAGGAGAATCGACAAGTGTGGGTTATCCTTCTATCATTTTTATCATTCTGCCAATGACCATCACCGCCTCCGCCCGGGTTGCCTGGTCTTGGGGGCGTATGGTGCGGTCAGGATATCCGGAGAAGATCCCCTGCTCCGTCACGGCTTGGACGGCATCCTTCGCCCAACTCGAGATTCGTTCCCCGTCCGCGAAGGACAGAACGCTCTTCGGCTTCTCTAAATGCAAGGCGTTTGCCGCTATCACGGCCATCTGCTCCCTCGTAATCGGCTGGTCCGGTGCAAAGAGTGTGTCGTCAATCCCCCGGATGACCCCGTTGGCGTAGGCGATGGAGATTGCCGACCGTGCCCAATGCTTCTCCGTGTCGGCAAACGTTTTATCCCCCGCCGCTTTCCATGCCATCGCCGAGTTCAGGATCGAAACGAACTCTGCCCGCGTAATCGGACGGTTCGGCCGGAAGGTGCCGTCCGGATACCCGCTGACGATCCCGCTCTCCGTAAGATGCCGGATCGTTTCCTCAGCGTAGTGGCCTTGGATATCCGTTAGTTCGACCGCTGGCTCTTGGATCTCAAGCGTTCGGGAGAGGGCCGCAAATTTCGTAAAATGATCGGTTGTGCCGCTGATGATGCCGTTTTCGTAGTCAACGAGCAGATCGTTCAACGCAACCCATTCCCCCGTCTCCTCGTCCAGCCAAACTAGCAGGATCTGTTTGCCATCCTCCTGCTTCACGTCGGCGTTCAGACGCAGTTGGATGGTCACAGGGACAAGGAATTTCCCCGGCACATTCTTCTTAAAATCGAATACCCGGCTAACCAGACGTTCCTGCTCGGACAACGGCAGGGCACTCGTATCCGTGATCTCTTCGATCGTCACCTGGAACGGGCGATCCATCGCACCTGCTGGAAACCGGATTTCCCCTCCAGTGAACTTCGCTGTGCCGCCAGCAGCTCCGATCGGATATACGTTATTCGGCAAGGACGGAGCCCCGCTGTTGGAGGACGTATTGCCGCCCGGCGATGGCGCCGGGTTACTGCTTCTCTGGAACAGCCGGAACCGCTGGGACGTTGCCGTCTTCTCGTTCCCCGTCTGATCTGCCGCTCTCACATGCAGGTACCAATCGCCGTCCGCTCCGCTCTTTGTCAAATTAGCGCCACTAACGAACGGTACCCAGCCATCCGTTGGCAAAGCGGGATCCGTTGTCCATACATATTGGAGCGTTGAAGCATCGACTCCGCTTCCGGTATCCCCTACCGTCGTCCGGGTTGAAGCCGAAACCTCCGCGACTTCCCGCCCGTTCGGGGAGAAATCGATAGTAGGAGGCGTTTGATCGATCCTCACCTTCATCTCTTCGGACAGACGATGTCCAGCTTCATCCTCCACTTCGAAAACAACTCGATGATCCCCATCCCCGGTGATTTCGATTGGCGTCCCGTTCGCATACGCTTGCGGCAATCCGCCATCCACCGCATAGGTAAAGGAGACGATCTCGCCGAATCCCGCCGCAGCGTACACACTGACGGTAACGCTCTGGTTCGTCCAGTCCCCTTCCCCATAAGGACTGCCATCCGCTTGAACCATCTCCGGGGTCAAGGTCAGCCCGCTGGCGCTGATTTTCACCGTACGCCGTATCGTCGTTTCCATCCCCGCCGAATTAGCCGCCTTGAAATCGAGGACATGTACGCCGTCATCCCGAAGCTCAAGGCTCGACGTGTACGCCGTCCACGTATCCCCGCCATCCAATGAATAAACGAACTCGGTGACGGCTGCAGAATCTCCATAAACCGAAGCGCTCACCGTCACTGGCTCGTTCGTCCACGTTCCGTCTAGATATTCGTCCCCATTTGACGTGGTCATCGTAATCGTAATCTCCGGCGGCCAAGGTTGATCTGCCACACTGAGCAGCGGATGACCCGCCAGATCGGAGACATTTCCCACATTCGCGTCATAGGACAGCTGGATGTCCTGTCCGCTATGCAGCTCCTCGCCGACCGTCAACTCTAAGGTTTTCGCTCCGGTTTTTACGGTATCAAGAACCCCAATTCCAACACCGTCTACGGATACGAAAAACCCTCCCGTTGCAAGCAGGTTTACCTCTTCATCCAAAGTCACCACAAGGTGATTGGGAACTTCGACTCGTAGGTTCACGATCGCCGGGGGAGCGGTGTCAATGCCGAGATTCGCGGCAATGCCTTGCAAGGCCGGATACGATTTCCCTTCCTCGATCGTCCAGGTCCCATTAAAATCCCACGTCTCGAACGTGGATTTGCTCTTCATCGCTGCAGTCGGCTTCCCGCCTCCATGGCCTGTTGTTGCAGCATCATAATATCCCGCGGTGACGCTGGAAGTCGGGCTGAAATCCCGGCCTACCAACCCTCCGATTTCGGAACCGGAGCCTGGGACATTCCCTGCGGCATAAGCCCGGTTGACCGTTCCGACATGTCGTCCGATCAGACCGCCGGTTTCGGAGCTCCCTGCAACGGAACCGGTGGCATAAGCATCTTCAATTAAACTCCCCAGATCGGCACGGCCCACCAGGCCGCCAACCACCATCCAGCCGGAGACATCGCCTCCCGCGAACGATTTCGTGATGACGCCGGGATACATATTCCCCACCAGGCCCCCGACTTTCTCAATGCCGCTTACGCTGGCTGTCGAATAGGACAACTCGACGGTTCCCCCGCTCATATCCCCGATTAAGCCGCCGCTGGAGTATCCTCCGTTGATGCGGCCGCCCTCTACCCCAATGCCGTGCACGCGGCCTCCAACGCCGAGACTCCCAATCAACCCGACCTGGACGGTTCCCGGGCGGTTGATGAATAAGCCGCGAACCGCATGCCCTTGGCCATCGAGCTGCCCGGTAAATGGGCCGAGCGTCGCATCGCCAATCGGCGCGAAGCCCGCCCCATCCTCGTTGCTCGTGGCCCACATATCGGCTCGGCTATCGTCCGTGAACACCGTGCCGAAATCCATATCGCTTACCAGCGTATAATCCGCCGTCAGATCCATCGCCATCAATTGTAGTTGATGGGCGTTGCCGACAACCTGTGACCATTCCGCCCGAAGGAAAGGCCGCGTTGAACCTTCCATCATGAACCAGTCCGCCGTGAAATCCAACCCGGTGTAGCTCGCTTGGCTCAGCGCTTGTGCGGTTGTTAGGCTTGTCGCGTCACAAGAAACCTTCTCGTAAGCATCATTAAAGTAGCCGCACCCGTCCGCCTGCCCTGAAGTCTCTTCATCCCAGTAGTTACCTTCCATAAAGGTGCCGTTATTGGAACCAAGCACACCGCCGACATCACCTGCGGGAGCAGTAACCTGACCGGAGGCATGGGACTTACCGATATAGCCATCTACCGCCATACCGACCAGTCCGCCAACGATTTTGTCTCCGCTGACAGACCCGATGTTATAGGATGTGCTTAAGATTCCACCGGACAGATACCCCGTCAAACCGCCTATGTAATTACCACTTCCATGAACCGTGCCGGCAAAATAGGATCGACTTAACTCCCCCCCTTCCTTCAGCCCGATAAGTCCGCCAACCGTGTCATTTCCTTCCACATGACCGGTCGCATACGATTTCGTTACCGTTCCATCGCTGCGTCCTACCAATCCTCCGACATTATTCGTTCCGCTGACATTCCCCGTAGCGTACGAGGCGAGAATCTGGCCGTATTCGTAACCAACCAGCCCCCCAACCACTCCAGATCCCCATACATCGACCCCGGCATGGGACTGCTCGATCGTCCCGTTATTGTTCCCTGCCAGTGCGCCGGTAGAGGTGCCGCCCGTGATGGTACCGCCCTCCATCCCTAGATCTCGAACCATGCCTCCCGTGCCAATCATTCCAAACAGCCCCACCCCATCCTGAGACGGCCGATTGATCGTCAGGTTACGGATGACATGACCTGCCCCGTCGAACACCCCCGTGAACTGCGTGGAGCTGTCCCCGCTGCCTCTTTCCCCAATCGGCATCCAGCCCGCTCCGCCGTCCCAACCCGCCGTCGCCGACGCATCGATATCCGCGCCAAGCCGATAGTGGGCCGTCAAGTTGCCCCGTACTTCATCTAGCTGATCCAGCGTCGTGACGATAAAGGGATCCCCCGCCGTCCCGTTTCCCGCCATCGCCGATCCTTCCGAATCCGCGAAAACGGCCATTGGCGGGACACCCAACACCAACGACAGTACCATCAACCCTATGAAAAAACGCTTCATTCCGTTCAACCCTTCCTTCTCTCTTTCACCGAATGATAATCATTCTAAAATTATAAAAGATCTCATCGGCTATCGAATCTAACCGCGGTTATAGATTCGGTTATAGAAGGTGGGGATGAACGCTCTTATATAGCAAAAAAAGGGCTCTGCATGCATCATTCATGAATGACAGAACCCTGTCGAAAAATCCAGGGTCTAAGTAATTTCAATTCTTGTTTCCTGGACATCTACAATTGTGTTTACTTCCTCATTATCATGCCAATAGATCTCGCATCTAATGTTCGAGTTTGGTTCTTTCTTTATGGCGACAACTTTATTTACGTTCCAATCGATCGACACCTTAAATTGACCTGAACTAACAGGAACATTTTCAGAACCAAGTTCCCATATCACTATTTCACCAATTCTATTTATCTCTTTATCTGCCCGAGTTTTTGAATAGAAATGGATCGTTGTATTTTCTGGTAAATTCATTAAATCATAGTGGATACTCGGATTGCTGTACTGTCCGTCTCGATCATTCCCTTGGACAATTACACCCCTTTCCAAAGAATGGTTTTTGCATCTATATTGAAGTAAATTTTCCACATCTCTAAATACAATCGATGTATTTGCGGGTATACTTCTCCACAATTTAACACAATCGATGATCTGGTTATGTCTTTCCAGGGCCGGAACCACAGTATTATTGTAATGATTCAGTCGATTCTCTTCACATCTTCCCTTATAGACAGATAAATTCTCAGATCCACTCCATCTATGTTTTTTTTTGCCCCACTGTGAAGTGTAATAGGCATAATTTTGAGGGTCCATATCTCCTACGGGCAAGCCTCTACCGCTGCTACAGGATGAAGAGACAAAGGTTTTTGCCAATTCTATAATTTCCGTTGATTTTGCCTCCGCCCAATCTGCGTATTCCTTTGCACGACTCGTCAAATCTTGAACAAAAGCTCCATTGGTACTCGATAGATATCTTAGACATACTAAATCCATACTTGCAGAGATCATGAAAGGTCCTAAAGTTTTAGTGCCCTCCATGATAAAACGCTCCGCCAAAATATGAACCTTTCCTTCAAGTTGTTTGATCATATCCGTATCTTGCTTGGGTAAATACATTAGAATGTCTTTTCTAACGGCTTCAAGATCAGCAGACCATTCCTCAATAAATTGTTGATTTACGATTTGATCAATCCGTTGGCAGATTTCATCAACTGAACTTCGTATTAATTGATCAGTAGATGATTCAATGCCAAGTAGTTTTTCTAATTCTACTCCAATCGTATCTCCGGCCAATTTGCTAACAATTCCTGCTGCAATCCATCCTGCAACAGCCATCCAATCGACAACAAATGTTTCTTCAATAAAATTGTTTTGATAGTTTTCTCTCGTCATTATTTAGCCCCCCCATTTTCTTTGAGTATTTTCCCCCTTCTTCTACCACATTATCCATATTCCTTATATGATAACGACGGTCTGGGAATGGCCGATGATCAATAAACAAAGAAGAGTTATCGGAAGTGATCCGATAACTCTTCTTGTGTATCAAGGGGATATCCAAACCATATCTAAGCCAACCACAACTTCTCTTGCCCAGGTTGCTCGTCCAGGAACTCCTCATATTGCGGCTGAACAGGCGCATGGAATTGAGTTGGAGCCGGCTCTGGCGTCGGCTGCAGATAAGCCTCGTCCACATACATGATTCTGCGTTGAACCTGCATCAATCCATTCACGACGCGAAGCGCGACCCAGAACAACACCAGGCCAATGCCTTCGGAGAGCAGATACTGCTGATTATAGGTCCAATCGATATGGAAATACGTGAATAGGGTGTTTTCCAAAATATCCAGCTTCATTTCATTCATCAGAATGATATGCACGACGGGAAGGGCAATAAAGCCGATCCCTAGGGCAAGGGCCGTAACCATCACCGCAAAGAAGACGATGCCGGTGATGAAACGAAGGATCACGAGCATCAGATTTCGGAAGAACAACTCCCCGTCAAACCCCTTCACCATACGCATAAACCAATTTTGTCCAGCCTCTGCTTGTGCGTAGTTTGGAACCGCCGCGGGCGGAACCGGCAACCTTAAAATATGCCGAATCAGACTTTGCTCAAAGCTCACAATCCCATTCAACAGCTTGGCCATTCCAAAAAACATCGGGATCCCGATAAACACCGGAGTCAACGCAATGGAAAGGGCAAGCCCCGTAATCGCTAACGTCAAATAGATGATCCCCAACGGGAGAGAGAGCAAGAGATAGAGCATCGTTGCATAGGTCTTGGGATTAAACAGCGCCCAATTCACCTTCCCCACCTTCGCCACATTCGTCGCTTCTACTGCTTTCACTTTCAAACACTCCTTTACCTTCATCAGTCACGCGCAAAGTTTATAAACCCATTATAACTACCGTATTGGCGCGATATAACCGTCTTAGGTGGTGTTTGGAAGCTAGACTTTAGGCTAGGGCGATTCGATTAGAAAAGATAGGTTTGGGGGCGAACCGTGGAATTTCCACCATCCGCCGCCGTGCAATCAGCCCAAGAATGCGATAGAGCGCTTTACTTTTTTGGCAAAATCAATCGGATCATCAATGGATTCCCAGTGAACATACATCAGCCGCGGACTATCAAAGAGCCAGTGATTGTGAACCGCCGTTACTTTAATCCCGTTTTTGCGCAAATTGGTTAACAACCGATTGACCTGGCTTTGGAAGAGAGCCGTTTCCCCCAAACAAAGGGCATGACCTGAGCGATCCAATGACTCAAACGAGAACAGTTGATAACGGATCAACGGGGAAGTCGTTTTTCTCCTCAATATTGCAGCATTGATTCTTCGATTTCGGCTGACAAAACAAACGGGGCCTTTGGTGATTTCATGTTCCGTTCCGCCTAAAATGCTAGAAAACTCGTTACACAATCTTCGAAAACGAGGACTTGCCTTCACTTGTGCCGCCATTGCATTCATCCTTTCCATTCATCCGATAATCAAATCACGAAACAAAGCCGGACTAACCCAAAAAGGCAATTGAAGCTTTGGTTTTTCTAGCAAACTCAATAGGATCCGAGACAGCCTCCCAGTGGATATACATCAACCGTGGATTTTCCTTCAGCCAGTGGTTATGAACGGCTGTCACTTTGATCCCCCGCTTCCGGAGGTTCGTGATCAAACGGTTGACCTGATTCTGATGCAGAGCCGTCTCCCCCAGACAAAGCGCACGCCCCGACTTATCCAGCGATTCAAACGAAAACATCTGCATCTGAACCAAAGGAGACCGCGTTCTTCTTCTCAAGATCGACTCGCGCAGATTCGTCATCCGCGTAACAAAACAGACCGGACCTTCTTCGATCTCGGATTCGCCGCCCAAGATTTTGCCGAATTGGTTACACAGTCTTCTGAATTGAGGACTTACCTTCCCATGTGCCGCCATACACATCCTCCTTATATCAATATCAAGACATCCTATGTCAGAAAAAAATCATATGCATAGACATTTACTCTTGCTGAACAAATAAAAAAAGCACCCAAAAAGGTGCTTGATAAACCGTAATTAGCATCGCCTTAGTTCGCGTCAGGCTGCTGCCGTTCCGCGTTTCCATAACCCAACCGTGAAGATCAACAGAATCGCTAGCTGGGCCGAAACCACCATCAACGCCGTTTGGTCAAAGACTACTTCCGTGCCGAAGGAAAGGAAATTATGTACTGCATGCCATACGATGCCAATCCAAAGGCTGCGGGTAATACTGACGATGAGTGCCAGTACAATACCAACAAGAAATGCAAAGACAATCTGTAGCAACACCTCGACCGGATTGGTTCCGCTCAGGGCGTTGGCGGCATGCAGCACGCCGAAGACGATGGACGAGCCGATCACGGCCTGTTTACGGGTTAATCGGGATAGGAAGGAAAAAGCCAATCCTCGAAAATAAAGCTCCTCGTTAAAGCCTACCATAATGGTGAACAGAGCAAGCACGGCGTATTCGGCCCCCGGACGGGTATACGCGTCGGGACCGTAGGCGACGAGCGGAATGACCTCCAACAGCAGCAACGGCACGCCTAACCAAATGGAGCGTACGCTACCCGAGGCAGGGCGGCGAAAGCCGATCTCTTCAGCCGAAATTCGGGAACGGCGCAACAACCACAGGCCCACCAAGATGGATAAAACCACGGACGCTGTCATGACAAGGTAAGACGGGACTTCCGCCAATTCGGCGACTTGGGCTGCCGCAGAGCCGACAGCGGTCAGAAAAGTGCAGATCAGTGCCGCGATGACGGCTGCAAGATAGGGATGTTTGGTGATGAATTTCTCGGACATGGTTAAAGCTCCTCGCCTTCTTTTTTGAGTACAACCAACAAGCCTTTAAATATGCTGCCTAACACGTCTCGTGCCTCCGCGTCGTCCATCGTGCTGCTATTCGTTGCGACCAATGAGGCGATCCCGTGGGTCGTATACCAGATCCCGGCATATAACCTCCGCGCTAAATCGGGCGAAAGTCCGGTCATGCTCCCGATCATCGCAATCACCTGTTCGTCGCCTTCGGTGGAGCCGGCAATCTCGGTCACTTTCTCCTGCTGCAGCCGGTTCGACATAAACAGAAGCTGGAATAGCTTCTTCTCCGTCCGTGCAAACCGGATATACGCGAGACCCATCTCCAGAAAGCCGTTCCCGCCGCCCTGCATCGCTGCCAGCATCGCCGTATTGTAGAGATGCTCCGCATAGGCGTATATCGCTTCTCTTAATTCCTCCATCGAAGTAAAGTGGCTAAAAATCGGCTGCGTAGAGGTGCCCAGCTTCTTCGCGACGTTTCGCGCATTGACGGCATCCATTCCCTCTTCACGCAGCAGCTCCAGCGCCGCATCCAATACGATCTCCCGCGTCACCTTCGGTTTCGGGGGCATATGGTTTCCTCCTCACTTACGTTTAATAACAATTGTTATATTACGTATGTTATTTTATATTCAGCCCTATGTCAATGATATTTTTTCGGTTCGCGGGCCCTCCCGTCAACACCCTCATTTCCTTATCTCCCTCGTTTTTTCAGCTGAAACCTTCGGTTTTCCTTTTTTCCAGATACCTCTGATAAAACCAAATGGAAACCGTTAACCAGCTGCCGCTTGCTAAGAATCCACCAAGAACATCACTTGGATAATGTACGCCTAAATAGATACGGCTGACTCCAATTGCGGTGATCATCGTGATGCTAATTATGATTAACAATCCACGGCCAACGGGTGTTGATATATGGTTCCAGAGTAAATAGGCGAGAACTCCATACAAACTAAAAGCAGCCATAGAGTGTCCGCTGGGAAAACTAAACCCGTTTGCATTTACAATTCGATGTAATGTGGGACGGGCACGATGAAAGATAACCTTTAATGTTTCGTTTAAAAGAGCTGAACCGACGACCACAGATGCAAATAAAATCAACTCTCTACGGTGATGTAGAACTTGATATAGAAAAAACAGAACAATTATTGTAAGAACGACGACGGGAATTCCTCCGCCGATAAAGGTAAAGAATCTCATGATATTCGTAAGTGCAGGTGCTTCTCGTCCTTGAACCAAAGAAGTAATTACGCTGTCAAATTGGTTTATCTTTTGATCGGATACCAGCAGGGCTACGATTCCAAATCCTAAAGCGCTCAGAAGGCTTATAAAAAAGGCGCGGGTTAGCTGTACCTTTAAATTCACTTTTAAACAGACTCCTCTTTTACTGGGCTCCTTTTTGCTGCCCTTTGAATTGTTGACCGTTCCTGAGATGGTCGCATCGCCCCAACCACCTTAATCTGTGCATTTTTAGGAAAAATACCCTTGAACGATATGCGTTCAAGGGTATTTCGGAATCGTATTCGTGATCTTAGCCAATAGTCACCTTGGAAAGTAGAGAAAGTTCTGCTTTCTATTTTGCAATCTGGCAGATCAAGCCTCGCGCCTCCGAATCAGCTCCTTCTCCAGACTCTCTCTTCCTCGGTTCATCGCCCAGAAATGGTTCGAGGTGAAGAGCGGTTTCAAGATCGGCGAGAACAGTTTGAGCAAGGGCTTCTCGGCGTTCACATACCAGTCGAATTGTACGTTTACGTATTCCCCGTCCTGCTCGAACCGCCATGTTCCGTGACCGACCAAGTCACCCGAAGACTTCAAAGCGATGGAATGCGGCGCTTGTTCCGCCGTCTTGCATGACCTCCAGCGAAGCTTGTAGGGCAACTTGCCTCTGGAGAGAATATCATAGACCTCGTTGCCTGTCTCCTTGTCGGTACCTCCCGTTTGAATCTTTAAGTACACTTCGGGCCACCAGCGTTGATAGTCCAAGAAGTCGGAGCAAATCTCATAGATTTCCCAGATGTTCCCCTTTACCCGCCAGTGGGTCGGCATGTAATATTCGTTCGCAGCCATGGCTTAGTTCATCCCCTCCAACAGTTGTTCGATTTCAGGACTTAACGAGATCGCTCGCAAGAGGACGGTCAACACTTCGGCCCGGGTAGCGCTCTGATTCGGGCCGAATGCATTCTCGCTCCGGCCATTGATAATGCCGGCATTCGCGGCTAGCCGAATCTGATCCTTGGCCCACGTAGGTTCAATATCCTGCAGATTCACCGTCTTCTCTTGCTTCACCTCCGCCAAATTAACAATCCTGGCGAGGATCGCAATCATTTCGGCACGCGTGATGTTTCGATCGGCATGGAACATGCCGTCCTCGTAGCCCTTGATGATGCCGTTACTGGCCAGCATAAGAACTGCATCCCTCGCCCAGCTGTTCTCAAGATCGGTAAAGCCAGGCGTTGCTGCGGTGCCTTGGGCAAGCGGGAACAGCCTTACGAGCATCGAAGCGAATTCTCCTCGCGTGATGATGGCATCCGGCTTGAAAGCCCCGTCGCCGTATCCTTGAACAATCCCTAGTCTTGCGAACAAGCGGATGCTATCCGCTGCCCAGTGGTCTTCCGTATCCGGAAAGACGGGAACATTCGCATGGCGAGGATCGTTGAATTTGGCGGTCAGAACCTCCAGCATCGTATGAATCGCTTCCGCGTCATTCACGTCAATCGGAGGTCGGCCGGGAACGACATGGAGTACCGAAGGCTTCTCTGGCGGCTGCGTTGTCGGGTCCGTCGGCGTCGTTGGTCCCGTCGGTGTTGTCGGGTTCGTTGGTGTTGCCGGGCCCGTCGGCGTTGTCGGACCCGTTGGCGTTGTCGGATTCGTTGGCGTTGTCGGGGTATCCCCGCCGCCAGATTGACGCTTGTAGATCGTGACTTCTTGGCTTCCGACGACCCCGGAGCCATCCTGAGCCGCCGCCTGAACCGTCACGGTGCCAGCATGTTCCGCCTTCAGCAATCCATTCTCATCAATGACCGCCTTACCGGTACCGCCTTGGATTGACCACGATACCTGCTTGTTCGTGGCATCGTCCGGATTCACGCGGGCGGTCATTTGCAGCGTGCCACCTTCATAAACGGAGGAGGTGACGCTTGTCACCGTAATGCTGGCAACCGGGATCGTGACCACCGGTTCCGAAGCCCTCGTGATCGTAACCCGATAAGCTTTGGTCGTTCCATTATCCGCTATTACGAATAGCGTTACGGGGTTGGAGCCCACATTCAGGTGGACCTCTATAGGATGACCGGACTCAACTATATTCCCGTTGACGGTTATGGTCGCCGCCAGATCAGATACTTCAGGCACGATCGTGACGCTGCTCGTCGCATGTCCGACGTCGGCAGTATAGCTGGTAACCTCCGCTTGGAACTGAGGCGTTAAATCACCGACGCTCAGCGTCAAGCCCGATAAGTTGGCATCCGAGCTTGGATTTGAGCCAGACATCGGCTTAACCCGAATCGATACCGTTGCCGGCTCCGCACTCGACCCATCAAGGCTCGCCGATAGCTCGACTATGGTTGTCTCGGTTACCTGCGGAGCTTTCCAAATGGTTTCGAAAGTGCCGTTCTCATCGGTCTTCACCGTTGCCGTGTCGGTCTCCGTCAGGATCCACTTGCCTCCGTTCGGGCTGCTCAAGTGAACGGAGAGGTTCGCTTGAGGCGTATCGTCTTCATCCACAACCGTACCGGTAACCCGAATTTCCTCGCCGCCTGACACCACATTGCTGAACGCGAACAGTTGGATCGCGAGTTGCTTGCTCTCCCACTTGGCGTATAAGGTCATGTCCCCGGTAACCGTATCCTGTTCGAAGTTCCATGGTGTCGCATAGCTCGAGTCCTTGTACCAACCGGCAAATCGGTACCCGTCTTTGCCCGGCACGGGCGGTTCGACAAGATGGGCCCCCCCGCTGGCGGTCGTCGCAGGGATGGCCGTTCCCCCGTTCGTCTCATACGAAACGGAATATTGCGCGGGCGCAGGTTGCCATACGGCATAAAGCTTCACAATTCCCTTTATGAGCTTGAATTTATAGCTTTTACCCGCCTCATAGAAATTTCCGTTTCCATCTTCCCCCGTATTCCATCCTTGAAAAGTATATCCCGTTCTCTTTAAGCTCCCGCCCGACTGAATGACAGATGATGAATAATAACTGTAATGCGTATTGTCGGCCGGCGCTTCCCCTTCGGTTTGTCCGTTGCCGTCATATTCGACGCGGACATCGCTCGTCTCAAAAGGGAGCCCGTTCGAGTTCGCATAATTAACTAGGTCTCGATCGCCAGCGGCCGGAAAGATGAGCTTGACTCCATTCTGCGTCCCTCCAAATACTTCGTCCCCTAACCTCAAGGTCGCAGGCAGGATCACTTGAGTGAGCCTGTTGTTTTTAAAGGCATTGGAATCCAAGTAAGTGGTCGTCCCCGGCAGAATGATGGAAGACAACCGATTCTCGGAGAACGTGCCGAACCCGATCTCTTGCAGCCCGTCATCGGCGAACATTACATTCTCGAGAAGATTGTTATAGAATGCGTAATCACCCACCTTAGTCACACTGCTTGGGATCGTAATCGAAGTTAGCCGATTATTCTCGAAAGCACGGCTGTTCACGGAAGTTAAGCCATTCGGCAGCGTCACCGCCGTCAGCTCCTCGTTCGCAAAAGCCCCCTCTCCAATCTCTTTCACGTCATAGCCGTCGATCGTCTCGGGAATGACCCCATTCGAATCCGTTCCTTCGTACCTCGTAATCACAATCCCGGTGCCGTCGTCTTTCAGACGGTAGGTATAATCTCCGCTGGTCGTCGTACTGGCTCTGCGTACTTGCAGTGTATACGTCTGCGTGTGGAGTCCGTCCCCCGCGGTGACGACGATCGGGATTAAGTTCAACCCGGTTTGCAACGGTACACGGACGGCTGAACCGCTGGCGGCAGGCACATTATTAATGTTCAGCGTGGAAAGATCGCTGGCTGTGCTTGCCGTCACGTCGATACTCGTGACGACATGGCTGACGTCCGCAACGGTGTAATTGTACGTATCGCCCGAGAATTCCGGACTGAGCGTCATGGAGTCTAGCGACAATCCGCTTAACCGGGCTTTGGACTTCTCCGACGGGACGACCTGAATCGTCCGACTGTCCATCACGTCGATCGTACCGTCTACGCTTGCCGTGAGGGTCACGGATTCAGGATCCGTGACCCAAGGAGCCGTCCATTCCGCGGTAAAACTGCCGCTCGCATCCGTTGTCACGGACACGTCACTGCCCTCCGTAAGCTTCCATTTGCCCCTCGTGCTATTCAGATTCACGACGGCATGCGCAACAGGCGAGTTGTTCTCGTCTCTCACCACGCCGGTTACCGTCAGGTTATCGCCGCCCGTCACATTCACGTTATCAGCCGCCAGCTCTAGTGAAGCGATCGCTGCCGATCCGTTCCACTTCCATTTCGCATACAACGTTATATCTACGAAGACGTTATCCTGAGCGAAGTCCCATGGTTGCGAGTATCCGATGTCCTGATACCATCCGTCAAAGGCATATTCCGCCCTCGTCGGCACCGGAGGTTCAGTTGCTTGTTCTCCGTAGGCAACCGTTTGGGATGCGACGGACGTTCCCCCTCTCGTATCGAACGTTACTTGATAGGTACTTGTCTCCCAGTTGGCATACAAGGTCAAGTTCCCGTACGGAAAGCCATAAATAATCGGATAGTTGCCGCCGAAGTAACTCGTCCCGCTTCCATCCGGCATCGTATTCCATCCTTTGAAGGTATAACCGACCTTCGTTAACGAACCTTGATCCGGGACCGCAAACGGTTTATAGCACACATAAGGCGTCGATGAGGGAGGCGTGCCCCCTGTGCTGCCGTTCCCGTCATAGGTAATCCCATATTTGCAAGGGATGATCTGGAGACCGTATTTGCTGGCATGGTTTTGAACCGATACGTCGCCGGCGAGCGGAACATAGATCGCAACATTCGGATTCAGACCGAATACGGGATACATATCCCCGCTGCCCAAATCGACATTCGGTGGGATCGCAACATTGCCCAATTGATTGCTCTCGAAGGCATTGACGTGGATGGCGATTACCGATTTGGGGATTTGAAGCGTCGTTAATTGATTGTTGGCGAAGGCATAATCCTCAATTCGAGTCAGTCCTTCAGGAAGGGCAACGCTGGCCAGACGATTATGCTGGAATGCGCCCATTCCGATGGAATTCAGGCTACCGGGAAGCGTTAGGCTTTCCAACTGATTGTTCTCGAAGGCATAGGCACCCAGGAAGGTTAAGTTTTCAAGCGTAACGCTTTGTAGAAGGTTTTTTTGAAAAGCCCCTTTACCGAGGTACGTTACGCCGGGAATCTCGATCGCGGTCAAGCGATTGTCTTTGAAGGCATAATCGTAAATCTCCGCAACGCTCAGCGGGATCGCGGCGTGGGATAATTGGTTGGACTCGAAGGCATTGTTGCCAATGTACGTAACGCCATCCGGAATCGTGAGGTCTGTAAGCTGATTGCGGTAAAAGGCGAAGCTCTCGATTCTTGTAATGCCGATCGGGATCGTAACGCTGGCAAGTCCAGCGTTGGACAATGCGCTACTTCCGATGACGGTGACCGGCTTGCCTTCGATCTCGCTCGGAATGACGACCTCTGTGCTTGTTCCTGTATAACCCGTAATCGTGACCGTGTCATCCGATTGCACCACATAAGTAAAATCGCTGTCTTGAATTTCTTCCGCATGAGCCGTCGGCAGGGACAAGTTACCTCCAAGCATCACGCACAACATGAACAAGGTAAAAATTCGGCGCATAATTCTCCTCCAATTAAGATTGATCCATTGTCTATTAATGTAGAATAATCAATCCTATTAAAAAATCCCCCGAATGGGGGGGATTGGATGGAGCGCCTGTCGGCTATGAAATAATCTTCAACTCTTTGGCGCGCTGCAGCGCCTTCACGCGGTTATTGACGTCCAGCTTCCGAAAGACGTTCTTCAAGTGAGACTTCACCGTTTCCGAAGTGATGTGCAGCAACTCCGCGATTTGTCGGTTGGATAACCCTTCCGCGATATATTGGACGATTCGCGTCTCCTGTCCGGTCAGCAAGCCGGTTGAGGCCGGCTCCTCCTCGGAAGCCTCCTCTCGATATTTCTCCCTGATCTTCTCCCACGTTCGGGCAAATCGTTGTTTCGTCACTGGCTTCATTAAGTAGTCTAAAGCGTTCACTTCGAACGCTTGTACCGCATAATCGTCGAAGCCCGTGACGAAGATGACGGATAGGGAGGGAGCCTGCTCCAGTAATAGTCGGGACAACGACATCCCATCAACTTCCGGCATGGAGATATCGAGGAAAGCCACTTGAATGGGGTTGGCCCGCACATACTCATACGCCTCGCGCGGAGTCAGAAACGCGCCGCAAACTTCGAGGTCCTCATATTCGGCAAGTAGATGCTGTAGCCCTCGCACCGACAAAGCTTCATCGTCCACGATCATCGCTCTTATCATCCAACTTCCTCCTGTCTGACGGATAGGGGAGCTCGAAGAACACTTTCGTTCCGACTCCGACCGCACTTTTGACTTGCAAGCTTGCGTCGTATAGCAGCTTGATTCGCCGTGCTATGTTTCTCAGCCCGATTCCTCTGCGCCCCGAATCCGAACCAAGCACTTCTTGCCGCTTTGCCTCGCTCATTCCGCATCCGTTATCCTCAACGCTGAACCGAAGCTTCTCATCCGCTTCCCGAACCGAGATTTTAACGATGCCGCCTCTTACGCTAGACATCAGACCATGCTTGATCGCATTCTCGACCAAGGGCTGCAAGATGAGCGGAGGAATGAGGCGATTCGGATCGGCCTCGATTTCGTACTCGATGGCCAACCGGTCGCCGAATCGTGCTTTTTCAATGTTGACGTAAGCCTGGGTCAATTCCAACTCGTTCTCCAATGTCGTGAACGTGTCCATTTGCTTGAAGTTAAGCCCGGATCTGAGATATTGAGAGAGGTCCAGCGTAAGCTGTTTCGCCTGTGGGGGGTCTTCTACGCAGAGAACGGCTATCGAATTGAGGGCGTTGTTTAGAAAATGCGGCTGAATCTGCGAACGTAAAAAAGCGATCTCCGCATCTTTGGCTTCCGCCAGCCGCTGTTGATTTTTCACGATCGTCTCCTTCACCTTCTCATTCAACGCAACAAAGACCAGAACGACGGCCACCATAACCAGGGTGTACAGGAGAATAGAGCTCAAGAACGTATCGAATAAGCCAATAAAGAGGGCCATTGAAAGAAAACTGCAAATGCAATAGCTAACCGTTAGGCCTGTCGCGATCCGCAGCTTTTGGTTCTTATTCGCTTGCAGGAATCGGGACTGGAAATACATGAAGATCGGGATGCACATAAATACGGCCAACGTCGTCGCGTAGAATCCGCCATCCATCCCAAGGTAGGCGCGGTAGAGCAGAATAAGCAAGGATAGAAACAGCGTCGTCTCGACCCCGCCGTAGAACGCCCCCAGAAGCAACGGAACGATACGGATGTCGATGGATAATTGATCGGTAACGTGGACGGGAAAGGTCATGCATAACACAAGCGCGACTCCGAATAGGAGCGCCTGCGTCAGCCTGAAATACTTAAATCTTCCGAAGCCGATCGAATAAAATAATTGGAAAGCGAAAATCAACGTAACGACGAACGCTACCTGCAGCAATAAGTCTTCAAGGATATTCATCACAACCGCCCTGTATCCTTCCCATCCATTCTATTATGCCTATTGTAAATAATCTCTGGCTGTTTTGTCTAACAGGGATGCTGCTCTTCTATTATCCTGTGACGGGGGCTAAACCTGCAGCAACGACCACCAGAACGTCTTTCACCGTGTCTTCCGCCGAGCTCTGCTGCGGTTGCCGGCTCCACTCCATGGCCGCTCCAAAGATGCCCCAGCTTGCGATCCGGGCGGTCGTCTCCACCGTCTTGCGCGAAACAGAGGGTTCCGCTTGTTCGCCTAACCAGGCAAATAAGAGATCATAGAGTTCCTTTTGCATCACGAGTTCAAACAGGGTCTCATACTGGCGATCCGCCAAAGACATATACGGGCGCGTACAGAAGAGAAAATCGAAAACGATCAAAATCAGCGTCCGCAGGCTCCCGATATCGGATAAAGCCGCATTCGGCAGCTCATCCTCCAGCTTCTCCAGGAATTTCTCCCTCATCCAGCTCTCCAGAAACGTGAATTTGTCTTCAAAATGCGCATAAAACGTCGAGCGATTTACGGTCGCGTAGGCCGTGATATCTTGTATGGTAATCGAAGAGACGTTTTTCTTCTGCTCCAGCAATTCCATAAAAGCTTGCATCAGGAGCTGACGCGTTCTTTTTACACGGGGATCGTCGGGGTTCGTGAGCATGTTAAGCCTCTCCTCTCTATCAGGATAAAAAACAACAAATCCGAGCATATGTTGGATAAGCCACGAATGCGCCGGTTTATTGGTTGTATGAGCCAAATCGCTTAGATAAGATTAGCACAGACAGGGTGTCTATGAAAGCCGTAAATCGGTTCAACCAAGGGAGGAAGAGGAGAATGGATCACAATCAGGGAAATAAATATGCAGGCAAAAAAATCGTAATTACGGGAGGCAGCAGCGGGCTCGGCCTTACGACAGCGAAGCTGCTGGCGGATGAAGGCGCAAGCGTCCTGATCACCGGTCGTACCCAGGCGAAGCTGGACTCCGCTCGCGAAGAGCTTGGCAGCAATGCGGTCGCCGTGCTTAGCGACGCCGCGTCGTTAACGGATATCGACGAATTGGCCAATCGGGTCAAGGCCGAATTCGGAACAATCGATGCCTTGTTCGTTAACGCCGGCATCACGGGCTTTGTTCCCTTCGAATTGACGACCGAGGAAATGTACGACGAGTTGCTGGCGATCAACGCCAAAGGTCCGTACTTCACCGTGCAGAAACTGACCCCGTTGCTCAACGAAGGAAGCGGCGTGGTGCTCACGACCTCGATCGCGAACACCGTGGGGATCCCGATGCTCAGTGCGTACGGGGCCAGTAAAGCTGCGCTGCGCTCCATGACCCGCAGTCTGGCCCGCGAACTGCTGCCGCGGAAGATTCGCGTCAACGCGGTCAGCCCCGGCCCAATCGACACGGGCATCATGGAGAAAACGATGCCGAAGGAAGCGGCGGAACAGACCAAGTCTCAGATGGAACAGCAGATCCACATGCTGCGTTTCGGCGCCCCCCTCGAGGTAGCCAAAACCGTCGCATTCCTGGCGTTCGATGCGACTTACACAACCGAAGCCGAAATCCCCGTGGATGGAGGCGGCTCTCAGATATAAAGGAAGGACGAAACCCTATGACAACATCCTGGACAGAAGACCACATGCCGGATCAGACGGGACGTGTGGCTATCGTAACCGGAGCCAACAGCGGGATTGGCTGGGAAGCGGCGCGGGCCCTAGCCAGCCAAGGGGCGACGGTCATTATGGCCTGCCGCAGTATCGCCAATGCCAACCTTGCCGCTGACCGGATTCAAGCACTCAAGCCGTCGGGCAAAGTCGTAGTCATGGCGCTCGATTTGGGCGATCTGGCCTCTGTCCGCACTTTTGCGACGGCCTTTCGCCAGAACTACCCGCGGCTGGATCTCCTGATCAACAACGCCGGCGTGGCGCATCCCCCTTACGGGAAGACCGTACAGGGCTTCGAACAGCAATTCGGGACCAACCACCTGGGGCATTTTGCGCTGACTGGTCTGCTGCTGGATCTGCTTGGCGCGACGCCAGGCGCACGCATTGTGACTGTAAGCAGCATTTCACATCGCTCGGGAGTCATTCACTTTGATGACCTGAACCTGGAACGGAATTACAAGCCATCGCTCGGCTATGCTCAGAGCAAGCTGGCGAATCTCCTGTTCACCTACGAGCTTCAGCGTCGGCTTGTGGCCGCAGGCCAATCCACGCTGGCCGTAGCGGCACATCCGGGCTGGTCCGCGACCAATGCGCTGCGGCATTCCAACTTCATGCGACACCTGAACCCGATGTTCGCGCAACCCCCGAAAATGGGCTTCTTGCCGACCCTTTATGCGGCCACCGCGCCAGACGTCCGAGGCGGCGATTACTTTGGGCCAAGCCTTCTCGAATTGCGCGGCTTCCCCAAGAAGGTCGAATCGAGTCCGCGCTCGCATAACGAAGCCGCCGCGCGGCGGTTGTGGATGGTTTCGGAGGAGCTGACGCAGGTGAGGTATGAGTTTGGTGCGGTGCAATAATCAAATAGGAGCTTGAAAGTGAAAACCCGCTCGGTGAGCGGGTTTTCACAATATATAGGGCAATTTCGTATCAGCCGATTCTAAATCCATCGAGGACTCTTTTTGACCATTCCGGCTATCGTTTGTACAATATTTATAGCCGTTTAAACCGGCGACATCCGATAGGCAGGAAGAAGGAGATTCTTATGGAATACCATGTATCCATGCATGGGAAGGATCAGGCAAGCGGAACAATGGATCAACCCTTTCGTACGATATCACGCGCTGCGGCTCTTGCCCTGGCTGGGGATACGGTTATCGTTCATGCCGGAGTATACCGGGAATGGGTGAACCCGGCCAATGGAGGAACAGAGGAACATCGAATCCTCTATCGATCCGCAGGCGACGGGGAAGTCGTCATAACAGGCGCTGAACGGATTACCGACTGGAAGTCGGAGGGAGGCCCTGTTTGGAGTACAGAAGTACCTAACTCCCTATTTTCCGTTCGTAATCCCTTTAAAGAGGAGCTCCGTGGAGACTGGGTGTTTGACGGGCCCTTCCCGGTTCATCTCGGGGATGTTTATTTGGATGGCAAATCGCTGTATGAATGCGATGGTGTCGAGAAAGTTCACCAGCCCGAAGTTTGGCCCGAAGCCAAATATCCGAAAGACTCGTTGTTAACGTGGTATGCCGAAGTTGGATCTGCAACAACCAAGATCTGGGCCAATTTTGGCGGAAAAGATCCTCGTAAGGAAAATGTAGAAATCAATGTTCGTCCTTATTGCTTCTGGCCTGAGAAACCCGGACTTAACTACATAACTGTAAGCGGATTCACGCTTCGCCAAGCCTCTCCACAATGGGCGCCGCCTACGGACTATCAGGAGGGTTTGATCGGGCCTCACTGGAGCAAGGGTTGGATTATTGAAAACAATATCATCAGTGAATCCAAATGCGTGGGGATCAGCCTGGGTACCGAAATCGGTACAGGTCACGCTAAGTCTTCCGGGAAGCATATTAAAGGCGGTACTCAACGCGAGCAGGAAGTTATTTTGCGAGCCTTACGCTCCGGTTGGCATAAGGATCGCATCGGCAGCCACATCGTTCGAGGTAATGTGATTCATGATTGCGAACAGGCAGGGATCGTGGGCCATATGGGGGCCGCCTTCAGCCGTATTTATCAAAACCGCATTTACAATATTCACCACAAACGGCTCAGACACGGCGCTGAAGTCGCAGGAATCAAACTGCATGCTTCCCTGGATACTCAAATTAGCGAAAATATCATCTATAGCTGTTACCGAGCACTTTGGCTTGACTGGCAGGCACAGGGCACCCGCATCAGCCGCAATGTATTTTTTGACAACCTATCCGAAGACTTGTTCGTTGAGGTTTGCCACGGTCCGTATTTGGCGGATCACAATCTGTTCCTCTCTCCCATGAATTTCCGAAATATGGCGCAGGGCGGCGCATTTGTCCATAATTTGTTTGCAGGCCGATTTGTCGTTCGTTCCGAGATTACCCGTACGACGCCGTATCACTTCCCTCACGAGACGGCAATGGCAGGGTACTCCAATATCACCGGGGGCGATGACAGGTACTACAACAATATCTTTTTGGGGGATGAGGGTGCGAATCAGGAGCCGGTTCCCATCACCTTTTTCGAGCATCTTCCGCTTAAACCAAGGGATGAAGTTGGAGAGAACGGGAAGACGGTCATGGATGGGGTTCCGGACGATTCCATCTGCTATCTGCATGCTGTGGGACTGGGAGGCTACAACAACCACCCTGATGCCAAAGATAAGAAATGGTGGGAATACACCAAAGAAGAGCTTGCTGCGCTTGGCGAAGCCGCCAAGGATTTCTTTATCGGAAATGCTGTTCTTCCGGTGGCGATGGGCGGAAATGTATATCTTAACCATGCGGTTCCAGGTAGTCATGAACCCCATGCGAAAATTGATGCACAGAAGGGCATCACCGTCCAGGTTCATCCTGCGCAAGGCCGCGTGCAAGTTCAGGTTAATGCGCCCGAATTGCTTCGGGGAGCCTCTGCCCTATTGGTGACCACCGATCTGCTTGGCAAGACTTATCACGCCGAGATGAAGTATGAGGAGCCGGACGGCACTCCTTATCGTTTTGACTCCGACTTTTTCGGAAACAGGAGACCTGATGCAGATGTCACACCCGGTCCGTTTGAATGGAGCGAAGAGGGTAGCTTTGATTTTGAATTTTAGATAGAAGAAGGGCCCCGACCATTTGGTCAGGGCCCTTCTTCTACATATGGAGGCGAAAGGCATCGAGCCCCATTAAGGTACATACAATACCTTTTTATCAAATTTCGGAAATCGTTCCTGCACTTCTTCCCAGCGCATACCCGCACTCCGAGACAAATTGTTTATTTGCTCGAATCGGGGATACTTGTCACATAATCCAATGGCCATACGTCAGACTAATAAGAACATAATTTAAGGGAAAAGGAAGCGGAGTGATGAACGCACAGGAATTGATAGCGGAACAATTTGAAAAGAATCGCAAGAACCTTCTCGCGATAGCCTATCGAATGCTGGGATCTTGGAGCGAGGCAGAGGATGCAGTTCAAGAAGCTTGGCTGCGTCTAAGCCTGTCAGATTCCAGAAATATTGAGAATCTAGGCGGTTGGCTGACTACAGTGGTCTCCCGAATCTGCCTTGACATGCTCCGGGCACGTAAATCGCGGCGAGAGGAGTCGGTGGAAGACTATTCGCCCCATGCATTCATGAATAATTCGGATAGTGATCCTGAACAAGAGGCCCTACTGGCAGACTCGGTCGGACTCGCAATGCTGGTAGTGCTTGGCAGTCTGAGCCCATCCGAGCGTGTCACCTTTGTTCTGCACGACATATTCGCTATTCCCTTTACTGAAATTGCCTCTATCCTGGGTAAAACCGAGGCAGCTACTAGACAACTTGCCAGTCGTGCACGACGCCGTGTGAAAGGTGGGACCCCAGAAAAAGACAAGACTCCTCTGGCTTATCAACGCGAGCTGATCGAAGCATTCCTCGCCGCGGCGCGGGATGCTGACTTTGACCGGTTGTTGGCTGTGCTTGACCCGAATGTTGTGCTTCGGGACGACCGTCAGCGTGGAGGATTGCGCATCACTCATGGAGCGCACCATCTAGCCCAGCAGGTTGCCGGGCGCATACAGGCTTCACAAACCGCTCTCATAAACGGTTCCGTCGGTGTGATCGTGGCCCCTCGAGGTCACTTGCAGTACGTGCTCCAATACACCATTCGGCAAGGAAGGATTGCCGAAATCGATTTGATCTCCGATCCCGTAAATATCAGCAAGCTGGACCTTGTGCCGCTGGACTATTGAATTCAACCTTTTAAAGGAGGATTTTGATCAAAATGAGCAATTACAGAGTGGAAGAGAAAGATGCCTTTCGTTTCATAGGATATCCTATTTTGCTGGGTGGAGAGGCAATCATCCATACCGATAGTTATTCCATCCGAAAGACCGAGTTCTTCAAGTCCGTCATTCAGAGCGGCAAGTTGACCTTGCTTCGCCCCCTCTCGGAGAGTAAGTATGGGTATGGAGTAATCGCCGCGAAGGATAGCGGTACTTACTACTATGCCGGTGTCCGTACCACCCAACCCCCTATCGACGGAACGGAAGAGGTGTTATTCCCCCAAAGTCACTATCTGATTCTGAGCGGCCAAGGCGGGTTGTCCCGCCTTGCCTTTGACAAACTTGAAGATCAAGCATTCACGGAGGTCTTGACCGAGAACTTCCCTTACGAATATCACGGGGGTCCCATTGCCGAAATCTTGTTAAACGGAAATCCGGCCGACGCTGAAGTCGAAGTATGGATACCCGTAATTCGGAAACCATGACCCAAACGAAAAGAGGCTTCTCTACATTTTACTGTAGCGAAGCTCCTTTTCGTTGTTGTGGATTTACCCTATGGAGGCAAGGGGAGTCGAACCCCTGTCCGATGGCAACGCCACATAGGTTTCTACGAAGAATGTACCCGATAACGCACTTCGAGGGATGGTTATTCAATACACTCCCGCTCTGTCCGCTTTCCCTCTGTATCGAAAATGATCTCGAATTTATTCCCCTCAGCATCCTCGCGAATACGTCTGTTATCCTTAATATAGTACAGGGATGCTCCCGATTGTTTGGCTTGTAGACGAGCACGTTGGCTGGCCTTCTTAAGTATACTTTGAAGCTGTTCTCGATCGACTGCCATAACGAGGACCTCGTTCTGTTTTCTGTTCATTGCTTTACATTATTATACACATAAAAAAGCCATCAACCACATCATTGGCTGAAGGCTTGTTCGTCTTGTTTCATGGAGGCGAGGGTTTCACCTCTATTGACTAGTAAATGAATAGGACTGATTACATGTACATTCTAATGCAACTTCCCAGCTAATGGAAACGTAGTAGAAGTAACTATTCTGGTATCGAGGTGATTAAATGAAACCTGTACATAAGTTGCTGTTCCTATGTATGGTGCCACTTTTATTGTCTGCCTGCTCACAAAATACGGAAGGTAAGCCACCTACGACTAATTTGGATCTACGTCCTCCAGTCGAAATTTCAATTGAAGAGGCGGAAAATAAGGTCCCGTTTGAAATAAAACAACCATCCATTCCTTTCCCAGTTACTCAAAAATCAGCAAGGATTTTAGATACCGATGGTAAGTTTGATACAGTAGAAATTACGTATGCAAATGCTGATGAAGGATTGAACCTGATCCTTATGATTACAAACTCAAAAGCTGATACGCCTCCGAGTGGGAAGAAAGGTCAAAAATTAGCTAACGGTTCGCAAACATGGGACCAAGGAAACGAACATGTAAGTGCCATCTATTGGAGAAACGAGGGTTTAACTTACTCTCTTATTTCAGGGAAAAATAACAATCTTGAACCGTTATACGATTACCAAAAGTTAATTGAAATCGCAAATACAATAAAATGACTGCGCATGCAGTTCTATCATTTTCATTCTGAAGTAATACTAATGATCTCTGTGTTCTGAGTAGCCCCATCACTTCCTAAGGCTTGAACATAAATGCGGTCGTGAAAACTCCGGTTGCCGAAGTTCCATGTCAAAGACCAGCCGTCACTCCCATCCTTATCATAACCAATGAGTTCTCTTTCCCCCCAAGTTTCCGTACCCGTCGGAGTAATCCAAAATAGAACGGTTTCGACATGTTTAGCCTCTACCTGAATGGTCATCGCATTCACATCTTTATGAACAATCCACCACCCAGCATTCTTCGGTAAATCCGTGGATACCTCTAAGATTTCTGCTTTCCCGTCCATGATTGGCGATTGTTCTGATACCGTTTGTTGATTGTTACACGCGGATAAGAGTAAGGCGAATAAAAAACATATACCCGTGATGTTCATTGTCTTCATCATTTCCCTCCAGAAAAAATGCTGTTATCGAAAAAGATCGTTGCAAACGGCGTACTTCTTTGCGGATGGAATCCAGACAAACCTGTTCTAACGTATAAACGATATAGGTTGACCTTTTGTAACAGAATGCTAAAGGAGAGGGATTGCCCTCTCCACTTTACGATTTATGCCAGCTTATTAAGTGCTCCGCCCTTCGGCGGGGGCGCGGCTTCGGTAATTTGTCCAAAGGGTAGTAACCCATATGAAGCGTGCCGACAACCTTCTCCCCCGGCCGAACCCCGACAACCTTGCGGAATCGCGGATCCCAGTTGTACTCGTTGGTTTTCCATACAACCCCGATTCCTCGGCTCCATGCCAGAAGCTGAAAGTTCTGAATAAGTGCCGCACATGCCAGAAGAGCCTCCTCGGCCTCTCTCGGACGCGGTTCTTCTTTGGCGACAACAATCAGATGCGCGACGGCATTATCACAATAATCCCGTTCCGCTGACTCGCCATATTGCTCGAGTTCTTCCCTGGTATAGGTTTGGAGAACCGCCCGCGCAAATGTTCTCCGTCCTTCTTCTTTAAACAGGATGAAACGCCATGGTTCCCTGGCCGAATGATAAGGAGCCCACACCGCATCGTCAAGCAATTCCAGAATAAGCTCATCCGTTATCTCCTTCTGGCTGTATCTCCTGACGGTTCTCCTCTCCCGGATCACGCGGGACAGTTCATCGCTCATCGTGGTTCGCCCCCGTTCCGGTTAGTTGTTCTGTTCAATGACTTTCACGATCTCGTCAATGGCATAGGTGTTGGCTACAGGCGAAAAACCAAAGTTAAACCACTCATTGTCTCCTACAAGATAAACGTGGCCATTTTTGACTGCATTCAAATTTTTCCATATTGAACTGATTGCCATATTTTCATATTCCATTTTCGCTTGTTCCGCTTCCGAGCCGCTGTCCACCTGGAGAATGATATGATCCGGATTGTATTCCGGCAGTATTTCTAAAGAAATCTGCACGGTGCTCTCTTCTTGCGGAAAAGCTTTAACAGGTTTCAGGCCAAGCTCCTCGTGAATAATACGCCCTCTGCTTGAATCGGCCCCATAAATAAAGACTCCCTTTGGAGTTATTCTCATATAAGCAACGGTTTCGTCCCCGATTAATGTATGGAGCTTTTCTTTCGCCTCTCCCGTTGTACGTTCATATTCCTGAATGGCTTGTTCGGCCTTCTCCGTTCTTCCGAGCGCTTCCCCGATATCCCGAAGCTCATCGCGCCAATCGTCCCGGTTCGGCAGCAACACCGTTGGGGCGATTTTCGCAAGCTGGTCGTAGCTCTTCTCATCCCTCCAAGCCGGCGCAAGGATGAGATCCGGTTCGGCAGCAAGTACGGCTTCGAAATTAGGGCTATCCACCGCTCCCAGATCTATGACCTCTTTGAAGCCCCCGTTGAAATACGACGGGAATTCCTCATGATAATTTTCAGCTGCAACCGGCGTTATGCCCAGCGCAAATAAGAACTCCGGATAGGTCACCGTAGTGCCAATCACTCTTTCAGGATCGGCGGGCACCGTAATATCCCCTTTCATGCTTTTGACGACACGCTGCTTTTGTGCTGCCGATGAAGTTGCTGTCCGGGTCGCATTTGATGCGGTATTCGATGCTTCTTCGGCCGCAGGAGCTGGCTTATTGCCCCCCGCACCGCAAGCTGCGCACAACAAAAGTACCCCTAAGGATACGAATAAGGCCATCCTGTTTCTTGTCCGTTTCATTCGCTCGTTCCTCCAAGTCTATGCTCTAATTAATAATAATTCTCATTCTCATTATAAATAAACCACTGCACTCCGCCTATGGAGGAATGAGAATGACGGCTTGGAGAATTGGGAAGTGCGGCTTCCGTTTTAGGAATGTCGAGGCTTGCGTTGCCTTTTTTCAAGAATCCGAACCATTTCTTCCGCGGCATAACATGTAGCGATTGGAGAAAAAGAAAAGTTATACCAATCCCTACCTCTTACAGGATATACCTGCTTATTCATGACCGCCGTCAAACCGTTCCACTGCTCGCTTTGCGACAATTCCTCATAGAATTCCCTAGCCTGTATCTGTTCGTCGATATGCAGAATGATATGATCGATACTTAATCGCCTTAAGGTCTCGCTGGACAAAGCGATACCCGGATTCTCGTTATATAATAACGCGGCAGGCTTTAATCCCAGTTCCCGGTGAATGGTTTTTCCTCTATGCGAATGCATGCCATGGATATAGGCTTCATCTCCCGATATCCGCACATACATGACCGATTCGTCTCCGATCATCGACTGCAAACGCTCTTTCGCTACAGCGATTCTGGACTCATAATCCTGTATGACTCGTTCGGCTTCTTTTCTCTTTCCCAAAATTTCCGCCATATCTCGCAATTCATCTCGCCAATCCTCTTGTTCAGGCAGCAATACGGTCGGAGCTATTCGGGACAACTCCTCGTAGTGATGCTGGTCCTGCCAGGCCGGTGCCAGTATGAAGTCGGGCCTTGCTGACCGAATGGATTCATAATCGGGCTTCTTCGAACCGTTCAAGCGATAGACACCTGAAAACTCACTTTTAAGATAGGAGGGGAAATCATTCTGGAATACGAGGGCGGCGACTGGCGTAATGCCAAGCGAATACAGAAGCTCCGGATACGTGACGGACATCCCCAGATATCGCCGGTTCGTAACATACTGTCGGGGAGAAAGCCCGACGGTCTGCTTGAACCGCCTGCTGAAATAGTGTTCGTCCTGAAAGCCGACTTGCCGCGCGATGTCATAGAAACGGTTGCCGGTCATATGAAGCATTTCCTTCGCACGGCGGATTCGAAGATCGGTCAAATAATGGTTTGGGCTTTGCCCTGTTTGTTCCTTGAATAAGGAACTGTACCAGCGCCGGCTTATGCCCGCCATTTGCGCCAGTTGCTCCACGTTTATCGCTTCTTGATAATGCTGCTGGATGTACTGAATCGTCCGGCCCACAGCCGCTTCCGGACTTTCCTTCCCCGCTGGGTCAACCTTCCGTTCGAGAATAAAATACATCAAATTCTGAAATCGGAAGTGATCGGCCATCTGAAGTTGACCCTCATGTTCGTCAGCATGCCGGTACAATTCCATCATCATTTCCTCTAGCCGACTGAACGCCGTTGCCGCCATATCTCCATATGGAAGCGTCTCTTCTTGGCTGCTTGGTATCAGACGAACCTCTCCATTCCCTCGTGCATCTTCCATACGATACACCGTGAAGGACAGCAAATAATAGAGAAGCGTTTGCTTCCCCTCTTGATGGATCCTCGCTGTGGTTACCGGAGGCAACAACAGACTGTTCCCCCGATTCAGCTCGACATGGAGGCCGCTCCCCTCCAGCTTTCCTTGTCCTCCTGCAATCAGCAACAGCGTATGCGTACCTGTCAGCTCATCCGTTAACCCGGTTGTTAGTTTTCGATAGTGGATGCCGGTCATCGAAAAATGCAGATCGCGAAATGGAATCCCGGCTGATCTATTCTGATTCATGTTAATACGCAGTCCCTTCGACCAATCTCGAAAATCTATCGATCTCCACGAGTGATAACGATTATCAATAGTATAGAAATAAAAAGAAAGTTTATCAACCTGAGTTGACAAGCTTTCCGTCACGGCTTGAGCTGACCGTTTCGCATAGGGTCTTCTATCATCCGCATGAATGAAGACAACACAAGCTTCTACAGGTGTAGTCACGGTTTTGATGTCACCTAACCTAAGCATCGTATGCGATACTGGGACGCCCCGTAATCGGCTCAATTCCAGGTCAGCCTGATTGTCTTCTCGATTTTATAACTGTATAATTGTTATAACAATTGAATATGATGATAAGGAGGAAACCTAATGAACAGGATGATTGAGATGGAACGGAAAGTGACCAAATTTGGCAACAGCCTCGGTATAACCATGACGGATGCCTTGAAGCAAATTGGACTGGATCAAGGTGACACCGTCACCATTGAGGTTAGTCCAGCCACAGGAGAAATTATTATTAAGAAGTCAACAAAAGTCTCCTTGCCTGAAGGAATAAGTGCGGACTTCATGGATACATTGACGGATGTCATTGAAGAATACGATCAAACGCTTCGAGGACTTAAAGACAGATGACATCCATCCGTTATTTATCCGTCCAAGAAGTAATAGCAATCAATGTTGCCATGATTCAACGATATAGCCCGGGGGAACACATTGGAGTTAAAGAACCTGGATTGCTCGAATCGGCTGTCCATCGACCTCAATCTTCTGCCTTTGGCGAAGATGCTTATCCTACTATTTTCGAAAAAGCCGCAGCTATGTTCGAATCGCTCGGCCAAAACCATCCTTTTCACAACGCAAACAAACGGACTGCTTTTACAGCACTGGTTGTATTCCTGCGCTATAATGGCCTGCACTTCAAGATGGACACAAAGAAAGCCGAGGATTTTACAGTAGATATGGTTAATCATCGTTTTCATTTTCAAGAGATGGTTTCGATTATTGAGGCTCACTGCATCACGGTTCCCAATTCATAAAGTGCAAAACACCATCCTCTTGCGGATGGTGTTCATAATGGTGAGCCATACCCCTACGACTCCTCCACCCGAATCCCCACCACTTTCTCGGCCAAGTCCACATCGGTGTGATCCAGTTGCACCTTCACCTTACCCAGTCTACGAGCTTCGCGCCATTCTCGCAGATCTTCCTCATTCTCCAACTTCAACTCGGCAATTTCACTGGCCCGATCAAACATGTACTTGCTCGTGTAGAGGCAGGTGTAAATCCCTTGTCCTCCTAGAGCAATCGGCTTGTCCCGCCGCTCCCAACGTTCAATCGTAAACTTAACATATAGCTCCTCTTCCGTTCCGGACCGGGCCGGCCGTTCCGTAATTTCCCGTCTCCGGACCACTTTCCAATCCAGGACGCGCCCGAACCAATGAATGCCGGTGTTCCCTGGGCCCTGAAACTTTTTGCGAGACTGGCACATGGCGATGTATTCGATTTGAGTTAGCAGCTTGTGGTCGACGATATTTTTCAGCGGCATATGGTAGAACTGATGTTTTAAGGCCATCTCCAGTTGGGAAGGCTCCCTGAGCGAACCTACCAGGACATTCTTACCCGCAAACTTGTTGTAGTAATATTCCTTCGTCCCGCGAGGGCGAGTGGAACGTTCGTAGGCTTTCTCCGGGCTGTCTTGGATGATCTCCTCCAGCAGTTGTTCCATCAAATCCGTCGTGTTCGGCAGAAACGGGATCGCCCCGATGTTGACGAGCTGAATGCTTTTGTAAAAAGGATGCTCCCTAAACTTCGCCTCATCCGGATACGGAAACAGCACATACGCCCCAAACATACTCCGCTCATACTCACCGTTCCGTTGATCCTGGTACACAATCGCATCCCGATACCGGTGCATCGTGTTGATGTCGTCCTCCTCAGGCCCCGGCTGCTTGTACTTCTTCCAGTAAGGCGTCCCCTCATAAGCGGGGTTCAAGCGGTATTTCGCATCAAAAATATACTTATACTCAATCGCCGCATCATTCTTTTTCAAAGTCAGCACGTTATCGGGTCTCTGCGCTAGCGTAGAGTGACCATCTCCCTGAGGCAAGGAATTGTAGTAGAGCGTAAAAACCTCCCCATTCCGCGGATTCCGATAGACCATCTTCGCCTTCTGCCCGCGATCCAACGTCACAAACAGACCCGTCCGATTCACCTTAATCAGATCCTGGCTCACCAGCTCATATTTCCGCCGCATCAAATCGTGGATTTTCAGGAAACACCAGTACTCATACAACTGCGCCAGATCCTTCATCGATAACCGGAACAGATCCCCTTGAATCGAGAGCCCCTTCATCAGCAAGAGATAAATCCGATGGACCTCCCGATACCCCGGAGCCATCTGCAGGACCAGCGTGATCGAAACCTGCTTCATATCCCCAACTTGTAAAAAATCCTGCTGTAACAGCCGCTGCAACTGCGAACGCATCACGTCAATTTTCTTCAGTAAGACGGGATCCGCGGTTCCTTTTTTCGCAACGTAGGACCGTAGTTCCTTTAGCTTCGAAGTAATGCGCAGCAACACCCAGCGGATGAACCGATTCTCCGCCGTATCGAAGTCCATATACCGCCGGGTTTCAAGCACATGCGTAGGCAGCCCCTGCCCCGGAACAAACAGCTCCGGCCTTTTGCGCAAAAAGGCGATATTCTCCTTCCCCACCCGCTTCGCCCTCGACGCCTCCACCAGATGAGATTCACGGCGCATTTTATAGTGGGGGGTATTTTTGATCCGATCAACGCCTTGGGTCGGTTGCCCAAAAACCTGCTGTAATATCGTAAAAAACTCCGTCACACTCTGATGCCGGGTCTCCCTTAACCCGGTAAGCTGAAACGTCTTGCGCAGAAAGTCAAAAGACAGATTATAGATCTGCTCATTCACCTCTCGCAAAATCACTTCGTAATTAGCCCCGAGAGGTATATGTAATATGTCGTTTCAGCATAAAGTCACCCTTTCAGGTGTTCCTTTATATCTATGAGTACATTATGCGATGGTGTCTCATCATCACTCGGCAAATCATTTAGCATCTTCTCGTACTGATTAAGATTCCTTTGTGCTTCATACTTGCTGTATTGTAGTACTTCCCTCTTTGATAGGTATAACAATGTCCACCATTTACTCCTGTCGCGAGGTTCCCATATTATCGCAAGCTCTTCGGGACAAGCCGTGTTTAGCTCCTCATCATAGGCATCCAATTCAAGCCTAGCGTCCACGATCAAATTTTCTAATAAAATGCGTTTAACCCTAACGTCATGAACGTAGGGCAACAAATGATTGATATGTCGTTCAACTTCGAGTTCCGTTTCTTCTGGATTTGGACCATAGCCATAAATGGGGACAACGATCCTTTGGCCCTCCAAGTAAATTTTCACTTTAAACAAATCGTCTGCGTATTCATCATAAAATAAGGCTCTACCTGGAATGGAATCTACAACAATCTCCATCAATGCTGCCCTCCTATACAAAATATACCGACTCGGGGCTAAAGATAAGTCTAGTGCAACGAGGTGTGCTTTCTCAGTCAGCGCATCAAACCCTTGTGATCATTATTGTATCATATTTACATTGCAATTTGTATTTAAATAATAACAGAAATTGTGTTATGTTATATTCCCTCACTTTCTTTCTATACTGATACGTGAGGTGATTCATATGAGTAATGACGAGTTCATCATAACCCCAAGGGAAGATAAATCCGTAACGATGTCGATCCGCATTGAAAAAATCCTTCAAGAACAATTAGATGAGCTTGCCCGAAAGAGCAACCGTTCCCGAAACGAAATCATTAACATGGCGTTGGAATATGCCCTCAGGAATGTAAAGTTTATTGATTCTACAAACGATTAAAACTAAATAAAAGGGGCATTCAGCTGGGGCTTCGCCAGGTGCTTCTAATACCACAAATAGATGTGTATTATATGCAAAAAGCCCGCTCAATGAGCGGGTTCTATGTAGTATAGGAGCTTAGTTGCACCTTTTCTCTAAACGGATTATCATCTTTTATATATCTATGAATATGATATAAGTGATTTTAAAGTAAACCCCTAATGATTCATCCGTCCGTGATAACAATATTGCTAATTTTGATGTTCCATTCATATGTCGTTTTTTCTAAAGCACGGAAATAGTTAGAATACTTCAACTTTCCAAGACTTTTACACCCTTTGATTGCAATTGTCCACACAGTATAATCATATTTTGAAGCCCAATCATTCCCTTGCTGTTCTGTTTAAAAACCTAAAATGTATAATTTTTGTCCTCGTTCCCATTCCGGTTAACCTTGAGGTTCTTTTAATATAGCAAAGTTTCACTTTTATATTATATAGCAACAAGTCCCACGTTTATTTCCGACAAGGCGCTGCGCAGAGCTTCTTCCTCTCCTGTTGGAATTGGTACGCCACCCGTCGTAATAACAATGGCTTTAATAAGTTGGTTATTCTGTTGTTTAAGTTGTGGCGTAGCAGCAATGTAAAGCAGCACCTTTCGAAGTGCTGTTTCCCATTTCATATAGCTGCCTTTGGCAACTACAATATGTGAACCAGTAGATTCTGCCCTAAACATCATAACGTCGTTTTGCGACGATAGCATACACACAGATTCATTACATAAGTGTGCAATCTTAGTAGTAAGGTTGTATTGGTTGACTGCTCTTCGATCTTTGGCATACTTGTTTAGCAGACTATCCTTAATATAGACCCTGACACGGTCCTTTTCCATGAAGTCTTGAAGTACTAAACCCACATCCTCGTTATCAACTAGCCTCTCAAGAAACATGGAATTATTAACCCTGTTATTTGTTAGGTACCCTTCACTGTCTGCAAGTTCATAGACTCGCTTCAAGATATCCTGGCGTATTGGATTAGGTAATTTCTTCATTGTTGACCTCCGAAGGAAATATTAGCTTATTATTCTCCTCATCGGAAATTGATTTCGTAACGTCAGCCAACCATTTCTCAACGAATGGTAATATTCCTTCGTTTTCGAACTTAACAATTCCCTTAGGAAAATATACCGTAGTAAAAGGATCACTACTTTGATCCCTTGCCTCTCTATCCAAACTAATTAGATCCGCAACTCTTCTTAAATCGGATACAAAATCCAGAACAGTAACTGTTGTCTTATTCCTTGACAATCTTAGACCGCGTCCTAGTTGTTGAACAAAGATTCGCCTGGAATGAGTCACTCGAAGAAATACAATGATATTAACATCTGGTACATCAATACCTTCATTCAAGACATCTACCGCTGTAACTGCTTGAATCCGCCCAGAACTAAATTCCATTAAAGTTCTAAATCTCTCAACTCGACTTATGCCTGACACTGGCTTACACTTCAAGCTTCCTGACAAATTAACTAAGTCAGCAACCCTTTTGCAGTGCTCTATGCTTGAGCAAAAGAATATAACTCTCGGGGATGTTGTTTCCATAGAAACCTTTAAAGTTTCACTGATCATAGCCTCGTCACGTTGAGGAAGAAAAAGCCTTTTATTTAGGTCCTTAATTGTATGTGTCTTTGCTTCTTCATATTCAAAGACCTTCTCCCAATCCACAGTGTCACAAAAAACTCTGTAGGACACCTTGGCCAAGTATCCCATTTTCATTCCATCAACCAGAGATATCTGTGCTACTGGCTCACCGAATACAGTGTCCAAACTAACAGAATCTCCTCTCCACGGCGTTGCAGTCATTCCTATTAATAATTTTGGTCTTAGGTGATTAAGACAGAGCAGAAATCCGTCAGACATTGCATGGTGTGCTTCATCAACGACAACCACATCAAAATCATCTTGATTTAAGCTTGGTAGATATCCTATCAATGTTTGGTAAGTACCGAAATTAATTCCATTGAACCGTTTTGGTGGAAGCCCATCGAAAAACACGTGTGTCTGAACTTCTTGTTCAATTTGAGACCAAAAACTTTGATCAAGTTGTAATGAAAGGTCCTGAGAATGGCATAAGACTAGGACTCTATTAAGACCTTCTGCTCTTAACGTTTCCAAAATGCCAGCTGCTATTGTAGTTTTGCCAAGTCCTGTTGCTACAACATACTGAACAGCCTTACCCCCGTCACGATATTTCTGAAAAACCCTGTTTATTACTTTTTCTTGATAAGGCCTAGGCTGCCGCTTATCCCAATGTTGGTTTGGCCACTTTCGCAGTAAGCTTTTCATAAAACTTCCATTCCATAATCGACAATCGAACCCAAGGCGACTAAGTTCCTGTACTCGTTTAAATGCACTTTGAGTAAAATCCCCATTGGTCGCAACAATTGCAATATCACCACCGTATAGAGATAGTGCATCTATTACCTCATTCAAAGCATCTGGGCCAATATACTTCGCACCCGTAACTGCCTTCACTTGAACAATAAATACCTTATTATCCCTTTTCCCAATAATATCGGCACCGCCATCACCCCGCCTACCGACAAGCCGAACTTCATTCCACCCACAATGGTACATAAAACGTGCGACAGCTCTCTCCATCGCACGCCAATCTGTACCTTTCATCAACTCTTCTGATAGAAAGTTATTGATTTCAGTCACAAATAACCTCCTCTAATAAATCGAGACTGTGACTACATCTCAGCAACTCATCCCTCATACGCTTTTGATTATTTCCACGTTGTGCGGCCCCCAAGGGGGATAATACCCATAATGCATCTTTTATGTAAGTGAGAATGCGCTCTTTAGCTTCATCACGGATCCTTTCTGTCGCCTCTTGAGTTGGAAGAACTAAGCTTTGATAATTAATTCTAAAGAACTTACCATCGAAGAATTCCTCTGGAAACTTTGATATTAGACGTAAAAGTGTTCTATTAGGAACCGCAACAATCGAAGAAATACCTCCAGGCGCTCTAGTCTGAAGCTTAACTTGTAAGTCTGGCGAAGACATTAGTCTTGCTAATGTATCCTCTAGGTCACCAGCATGTTCATGGATTGCATCCAGGACTTCCGCCTCCCTACTACTGAGTAAACGAGTCGATGCAGTCCGTATCCTTTCAAAGACATTATCAGCACGTTCTTGAATCGTAAGTTGATCGATTCTCTCTTCTGGGAACATTTCTTCTAAAAGTTCTATATATACTGAAGAGATGGTCTTATCCAATCTGTCACGGATTCGAAATGTCTCGGCAAGGTGTAAAAGCATTACTTCGTGCGGTGTTGTTTTCCATGACATAAAGAACTGATGACTCGGGTTATAGAAAAATTTCAATTCTCTTATGTTTCTTGTATCCCAAAAGACTGGTTCGCCTTCAGTCCCACTTCCAATAATACCACTCGTTAGTCTCCTAACCTCCACCTCAATTGCTGATGGACAGGTCTTATACCGATAAGCTCTTGTTAATGCTATGTCAATAATTGATCTACTTATCAGTTCCGCAAACTCATCCTGGGGCACTGTTGTGCCAGATGTTTTACCACTATTGTTTGTTCCACTTGTTCCGTTACTAGTATTAATTGATGATCCTTGTCCGCTTGAACCCGTTGATGTCGATGGCGGACCATATCCATCAGGATCATCAGAAGGATTACTTCCTATATTTACAGGCCCTGAGCTGGAAGCGCCACGATTTGCTCTCTCTTGGTCGCATTGTTGAGCTGCCTCATACCATTTTGTATCTGCTTGATAGTCAGGGTCGTTCTTTTCAAATTTTTTCTTCCATTCACGAGCGGTTTCCCTTGGGATTGCAAGATTCTTCGTTCCAGGGTCCATACGACTAAACGCTCTTACTAATGAACCCAGTGGAGAAGTATTAGGGCCCGAATAGCCCAACTCCGTTCGGGTTTTTGGAAGAATAGGGCCATCCCCACGGATGATATTAACCAACTCATACCATGACTTATCAGTACGATCAAAATCATTCTTTTGGTAAGTGGGGATAAGATGATCTACATGTATTTCACCTACGATGCGCCCCCCCCATGTCGAGCCTAATTCTGTCGGGTACTCTAATTTACTCGTACCAGAAATATCTATATAATAATTAAAAAGAGTCTTGTCCTTCCTTAGAATTTTTCTACCATTTCGAATGAAGTCAATACCAAATAAAGAGGTGTCTGAATACCTTTGAATTCCTAACCATCCAGTTACCCTCTTCTCCCTTTCAATTACATCGGGAGGAAACGTACCTGTGTTCCTATTTAGTTCGTATGCCACCTCTTCCTCCTCATAGGATAAATACCTATTTTTAGAGACATCAAATAATGAAATCCCCACGACTTCATTAATTGGAATTATCGCTGGTACTTGGTTACTGCTATGGATAACATAGCGTGACTCTCCCCATACACAATATGGTGTTGGCTTACACTTCTTGCTTTGTACCAGAATCTCAAGTTCTGTGTTGGAGGAAAGAATTGGAGAATACACATCTTCAATAGTGGACTTTATTTGCGATTCAGTACGTCTTAGTTTCTCGAATATCCCTGGCTTTAGTTTTCGAATAACAACTCTGGTACCATGTTCATTTGGATCACCTTTCTCCAATGATACAACCGGTACATCATAGTGCTCATTGTTAATCATCGATTCAAAATCAATTTGTACACCAATCCATTCTAAGTCCCCAGGTTTCGTTGACAGAAAAAGAGTTTCATCCCCTAATCTTGCAGTCGAAATATTAAAACCCATACCGAATAAACCTAGTTCGCTTGTCCTACCTTTCGAGGAGTATCCAGCTTTTACAGCATCTCTAATAGTATCCAAATCCATTCCAGGGCCAGTATCACGAATTTCAACTCTTCTGTCTACGGCTGCGGTTGTCTCAGAAGACCAAGAAATAATAATTTGCTTTTTGGAAAGGGGAATTTGAGCACTATCTGCATACTCCATCGCATCTATACTATTATCAATAAACTCAGCAAAACATTGCCATGGTTCAAAGGGGATCTCTCCCAGAGTTCTGAGAATTCTCGGATTTGGGGTTACATCAACCGATCTTATAACTTTGTTGCTTGCCATCTATTTCATCCTCCTTCGAAATCGCTCCTAAGTACTGAGAAATCGATTTAGCAACATAATGTCCTAAAACTGGAGGAACAGCATTTCCAATCTGCATGATATTTGTCGTAGCAGAGTGATTAAACACAAATTCGTCGGGGAATGTCTGTAGCCTTGCACACTCTCTCACGGTAAGTCTTCTGCCAAGCTTGTAGTGGAATTGAACCCTAGATTTTGCATTTGCACGTATAGTGTAACTAGGCTCTCCTGCTTTACTTACCTCATCACCCTGACCATTTCCTCTCTTAGCCCTTGAAGCCTTAAAGTATTGACTTTGATTAGGTATGGTCTCATCAAGAATATCCTCTAAATCAGAAATTGCCCAATCTATTGAGCGGTAATTGGTAGAGTAAAAAGGGGCATTGGGTTGGGTCGGAAAGCCTGGGAGATCTTCCCTAACCCCTATCAAGAACACTCTCATCCTGTTCTGAGGGACGCCAAAGTCCGGGGCATATAGAGTCCAAACCTGAAACCGATAACCAACTGACTCTAGGTCATTCTTTATTGTTTTTATTACCTCACCTTTCTTCATCCTTAGAAGGTGGGGAACATTTTCTGCAACCACAACCTTAGGTCGGTGCTCCTGCATTACCTTCAAAAAAACTTTATATAACTGTCCCCGTTCCGATGATAAGCCTCTCTGAGGTCCACATGAACTGAAATCCTGACAAGGAAATCCACCAATCAACACTTGATGTGAGGGAATCTCATTAGCTTCAAGAATCGAAAGGTCGGACTCATGTATATGATTGCCTATGTTATTGCGATATGTCTCCACTGCCTGAGGCGAAATTTCATAAGCTGCCTTTATATCAAAGCCGTTATCCTCATAATGCTCATCCTTATAACGAAAATCACCTAAGAAACCTAGATCCAGCCCACCACATCCTGCAAATAACGAACATACAGCCCACTCATCACCAGATTTTGTGACTTTTTGCTTGATTGATTTATTGGATATAACTTTCATAGTAAACTCACACCACCATTTCCTGCTGTTTGTATTCGTTTTAATGCTTAATGTTTAATAATTGCTTCAAAATGTATAATAATTAAGATTTCTAAAACACTATGAAAATTATACCAGAATCTTCCGAATTCGATAAGATATAATATAAGGCAGTAGGATTTTAGTACTACCGCCAAGTAGTTAATTATCACTGCACAACTAATTAAGCATGCCCTAAAGCAGCTGTTAATTTAAAAGCCTAAAGACGTTATCATTTTTGGTGGTGCCGATATCCGAGTGACCCATCATTTCAGATATTGCCTTTAAGTCAACACCAGCTTCATACATCACACTCGCAAAAGTATGACGCAGATAGTGTAATCGAATCTCCGGCAAGTCATGCTTACGTAAGAAATCCAAGAAGTGCTCAGATACAGAATTAACTCGATATGGCTTACCATCATCACGAGCAAACACGTAATCCGAATCATGAACTATCTGGCTGAGACATACAGTCTCAATTAACCAACAATAAAACACAAAAAAACGGCATCTCTGCCGTTAGCGTTTAAAGTGTTGGTGGAGATATCAGGATCGAACCGAAGAGCTCTTCGCTGCCAGTGATGCGCTCACCGAATAAGGTTATTACACTACCATTGAATAAGAAAAAAACGACAATACCATAACAATACATCATCGTCGACCTTGATAATTATCCATTTCCTGTATCATTTGACTCAATACTACTGTTAAACGTTCTAGCCAAAACCCCGTATAACACCCTCGTCTGTTGATCATCTGAAATAATTCAGCACATTTGTCGGTTAGTTGCACTCCTGAATCATTAACCTTTTTCATCATCCATAATGCTAAATCGATTAATTGAACACCTGCATTTTGAGATGATTTAACAAACTCTATGTTGCCCGAAAAGGTGTCCATTGTCTTTGCTTTTGGAAATTCAAAAGGGTTCGATACAATTGTAACTTTACTTATATGTTCAAATGCATTTTTAAGCTGTTTGTCAAACTCCGTTTGCTCGTCATGAACAACCTTAGTAATTATTTGTCCTTTATCCATTAGTATCCTATGCAATGAATCTATCGTCATGTTGAACGCCGCTACATTGGCTGACCGATACTTTGCGTGATTAATAAAGACATCTTCTGACGCATCAGCCATTCCTTCCGTGCGTATACGCTTCTGCGCACTACTTAGAATATCTAACTCTAGAATCTTTATTGGATGAGAAGCAGCGTAATTAAAAATTTCAGTAAACAGACCTACATCTTGTATATATTGATCATTATCAATTATATGTCTTTTCAAATCATTCATGAGCTCGACAAATTTTACTACACCTTTTTCACCCAAACTTACTGCATCCCAGAATCGTTTACGATGATCAGTAGTTAAAGTTTTAGCCATCGAGTATATTGTTACTAAACGGTAAAACTCCTTATTATACATCGCAGATGGAACAGCATTATTATTTTCGGGATCAAAAACCAAATCCATAAACTTCATAGTTGCAACATGCTCTCGTTCAACGCGGGTAAAAACAAACTGTACATCCAATTCTTCGTATAGTGAAATGAACTCATCTGCAAGTCTATTGATCCTTGTTAGACCTAGTTCGCCAGCATGGAGCTCATCAAATCCTTCGGATTTAACAAGTTCAGAAATCCTACTGTGGGTAGAGTCTGCTTCTCTAGAAGAGAGCATAACCCCAACCCAATGGAACTTGTCATGACCACTAAAAATCTTGATACCTGAATTACCGGATTCATCAATGTACGCAGTTATTTTTTCCATCCTTTTGGTCAATACCGTCATACGTCTTTAGGCTCCTCATCACTAAACCCTACACTAACTATATTCCCTGTCATAAGAAAGGGGCTAATTGGGTATTTCTTCTTAGTTTGTTCTATAAACGACAGAATCCCTTCATAATTATCCTTTTTATAGCGTCTATATTGCAATAACCCATCATTATTTATAACTTCGTCCAAATTATATCTACCGAGATAATTTCCGTCTTTGTCTCGAACTAATATATCATCATAATCAGAATTCATTGAGCTGATTTCTTCATTAATTTTTACAAGTAATACCCTCAAAATATCTGGTAACTCATCAATTGTGTTCAATACTTCAGCAAATATTACGGTAAAGCTATTATCAGGTTCGTCCTTAATATTTTGCACATGAAATTTTAAATCATGTATACGTCCATGAATAAAATTATCCTGTTTTATATCATCAGTAATAGCGTCTAATAATGAGATGATTTCAAGACTCAAGAAGTCGAACACTCGTTTCGTTATCGTTAGTATGTCTTGTTGAGCAAATTGATTTCCTTTCTTATAAAAAGCGTCAATTTGGGAGGTCATACCTTCCCCAAATAGTTCATGTGACATAATAATCTTTGCATCACTGATATGTTTAATCCTATTATTAAATTCGGATACGTACGCAAACTCATTACTGGTTTGGATTTTCTCTAGAGCAGTTAGTGTCTTTGTAAATATTTGTGAATATGCAGGTTTATTCAACTCAGTAATGACTTTATTAAAGTCAACCTTTTCGATATTGAGACTCTGATTAGCTAATAAAGCTGAATTAACTATTTGAGCAGCAGAATCAATCGCATTTCGTATGTACTGAAAAAAATCTTTAATATACTTATCAATTAGAAAATGGTAATCGACAGGTAAACCAAACATATCCATTTTGAACGAAGGTAACTTATCGTAAGATATTCCTACCGACCCGCTGCCTTTATCAGCTAGCATATGTGTAATATCTCTATTTATCTCTTCTTGCCAGCCCTTATGCTCCTCTTCCATTTTAGAAATTAAGGATTCAATAATATGACAGCAATAGCTAGCAGTATCAATATTCTTTCGCATATTATTTACAAATTGCCAAGCATCAAGTACGTAGTGTTCTGCTAAATACTTCTTATAATCCTCCGAAAAATATTCCATGAATTTTTCCCCTTTACTTTTAATCTACAGAATAAATATAACTAACACAAACGGCATTTCTACCGTTTGTGTTAGTTATTGGTAGAGCATAGGGGAATCGAACCCCCGAACTCATCGCTGCCTGCGTTGCGCTCTCCCAGCTGAGCTAATTCCCACATATTCAATTCCTGAATTGCTGGCTGTGTCAACGCTACATGGTGTGCTCCCAGCAGAGCTAACTCCAACATCTCCAAATAAGGAGCCAACGTCATCATTTGCTCTTGCTTAATGCCACTATAAATTCTGACTAATCCAAGCTTCTAATGAATCCTTTCTCTTAGCAATAACATTAATATTTAACTGAGAAATATACGAACTTGTGCTTTCTGTTATTTTGACCGCAACTACAGGCTTTCCTATGCTTTTCGCAAACTTTATTTCTTCGATTGACATCCCAGAATTATTTGCCGGTCGATTTGAACATATAACAACATTGGCATATTTAATTTGTTTTTGTATTTGGGGGTCAACATTAAATCTCCTATCAACACTATCAAATGGTGAACTACTTGGTACTGAATAATCTCTAACATTGAATTTTGTGCGATCCAGTAGAGCACTAATCTCAGCGTAATCAGTGTTATTCCAACGATGTGGTATAAATACGTTAATTTTCATTCTAAACCTCCTAAAATCTTGTATCACTGGATAATTTCCAATAATGCAATCCTAGAGCCGTCAGCTTGCATGACTTACTCTTCATTGCAGCAAAATACATATGTTCTTCGTCAACAGGTTCAACAAGCCCAACACTTTCAAATAACTGTAGTTCTTTAAAGATTTTAACGTTTTCTTCGATTGAAAAAGGCTCAACTATTTCATGGTTGAAATTAGGATTATTTGTATACTCAAAAGAAGGATCTAACTTAAATTCAGAACTGGGAGAATCAAAATATTGACCTAATCTACGCAAAATGCTTTTTGGAACTCTCGGTTCTATATCTCGGATTGAAATAAAATGTGAGATATTTGTCTTGAAAACTGGTCGTTGTTGCCATGCACCCAATGATTGATCGATAAATGCATATATACCTGCTGGCGTAATTTTCCCAGTTATATCTGCTGCACTTCCTCTCAAACCTTGTAAAAACAGGCTTGTAAAAAGACCTTGTCCATTGCTTTCCGTGGCTACTTCATCTTTTGAACTCGCAGTCATGATCGTTACGCCTTCACCAAGTGTAGATTCATTACTATTTACAACCGGTGATTCACCAAATTTGCCCGAATAACAGCAGTCCAAAATAATTATCTTATTTTTACATCTTGATTTATTTGCATATCCTAAAACTTCACTCATAAGTACACCTAAATCTTTACCCTTATAATCAGGCGTTACAAGATGACCGTACTCACTTCCATGTCCTGAAAAATACAGCAAGGAAGCATCGGCATCTCCACTAAATAATTTGTCAATCAAGTCCAATAACTCAGCTTTTGTTTTTATATTAAGTTTTAAGGAAACATCGAAATTTGGTGCCCCGTCTCCATTTGTTTTTAATAATTCTGCTAATGCACCTGCGTCATTTACACATCCATGTAGTTGAGCACTTGGATATTCATCAATTCCAACAATCAATGCTCTTTTCATGAAAACACCCCTATACATATTAATAAATATTCCATTCAAGATTATCTCCGATTCATCAATTATCTTCAAAATAATTCGACATAGTATTTCAATTCCCTTCCATTTCCTGAAAAACTTTCTCTTCATAAGGAAAGCCCAAGCGTTGAATACGCTTAGGCTCTAACAGTCTTAATTCAATCGGTAAATGCGCCTCTTAACTACTACTTCCTTCCGAGTGACACACAGCACTCCACATGTGTCGAAGTTTTATGAAGGTTTGGAATCGGGTTCTTGTAGACATGTTGTCTACAGGATTTCCGTCAATTGATCAGTAATATTCCTGATATATACGATTGATCTACAAAACTGCCTATAAAAAGGCAAAAACCCGCTCACTGAGCGGGTTTTCTAAAAGTATGGAGGCGAGGGGAGTCGAACCCCTGTCCGAAGGCAACGCCACATAGGTTTCTACGGGTGTAGTGACAGATTTGATGTCACCCTAGAGACTCCCTGTCACCGGATTCCCTTCGGGTCAGCCTGATTATCTTCTTCCGTTGACCCCAGGCGGAGACCAGACGGCGTATCCCACTAAAGTTGGGCCCTATTCCCGGCACATGGGCGATGCAGGGATAGAGCTAGCTCACAGGTTATTAAGCTGCGAAAGCTAAGTTGTTGTTTTGTTTGCCGTTTAATTGGCTTTAGCGTTGATGAAGTGGACGCGTCCCCACTACCCGCTACCCATGCTCGATCTACCCCCGTCGAATCCAAAAACGCCCCCGAAATAAAAGGGTGTTGGATCAAAAGGTGCAGCCTGCAAGGGCCTGCTGTTGTTCGTTATCACAATTCCTTCTCCATAACAGGAACGTGATCATCTCTTACATCAATTAGTATACCACGTCTGCGCTTCTCGATGTTTATGGACTTGATGGAAACGCTGGGAATGAATTCGCCACACGTTACCTAGCGACCTTCTGCTTCTCGCGCAGCGCCCGTTGAATATCACGCTGAGCATCACGCTTCGCAGCCGTGTCGCGCTTGTCGTATTGCTTCTTCCCTTTGCCCAGGCCCAGCAGCAGCTTCGCATATCCGTTACGGATGTAAATCTTGAGCGGTACGATCGAATACCCCTCCTGCTTGGACAAGCCCAGCAGTTTGTTGATCTGCACCTTATGCATCAGTAGCTTGCGCGTCCGCGTCGGGTCCAGCGGATTGAACCGGTTCCCCTGTTCGAACGGGCTGATATGCATGTTGTGGATATGGATCTCGCCGTTCCGGATCGTTGCGAACGCATCCCCGATATTCACCCGGGCGTTCCGAATCGACTTGATCTCCGTGCCGGTCAGCACCATGCCCGCTTCGTAGGTATCTTCGATGAAATAGTCATGGGAAGCTTTTTTGTTCTGCGCCAGCACTTTACCGTCACTTTTCTTACCCATGTTCTCACTCTCCTCTGAAGCCCCACAGGGCAGTTTACCAGACATTTATTGTACCAACTTAGGCGGTCAAAAGCAAGGATGAGCGCCCTCCAGCCACCAACTTCAAGCCTTCCCCCGCGGCAGCTTATCCGCATACCGGGACCGCAGTTCTCCCAAGTACTCCAGCTTGGCTAACACCTTCTCTTTGTTGAGTAGCCCGATGCTCAAGATCATCTGCTCGATCAGCAGCAGCGGTGTCACCATCGAATGAAATTCCCCCAAGTCCCCCCGGCTCACATAAAAAGCAGCGTCCACCTGCGCCCCATACCGGAACTCCTCGCGGTCCGTCACCATCACCGCCGAGCAGCCGATTCGCTTGACGCAGTCGAGGATCACCTCGGTCTCCGGCAGCAACCGGGTGAAGTTGAACAGCAGCACGACATCCTCCCGCTGCACATGCGCCAGCGACTCCAGCAGCTCATGGCCGCTGGCCGCCATCATCCGCACCGACATCCCAAACCGCGACAGCCGGTAAAATAACAGCTCTCCCAACGCCACGGATGGCCCCGGCGCGTAGACGTAAATCCGTCTAGCTCCCGCCATCAAGGCGGCGGCATGCTTCAGTTCCTCCGGGTCCGTCCGCTCCGCCGACTCCCGCAGGTGAAGGCTCGTTTGCTCCAGCAGCTTCAACGGCAAGCTCGACGGATCGAGCCGGGAGATGGTCGCCTCCAGCTTATGCGCCGGCGTCGTATCGATGGCCTGGCGAAGCCGCAAGCGGAAGTCCTTGCCGTTCTCGTATCCCGCCGTCCGCCAAAACCGCGACACCGTGGCAATGCTCGTGCCCACCCGATCCGCCAATTCCTGCTCGGTCATGAACAACGCCTCGTCGGGATGACGCTCGATGAAATCGGCGATTTTTTGATGGCCGGGGGAGAACTTCACTTGCTTTGCAAAAATTTGATTCCGATACTTCGACATGGGCTCCGCTCCTTAGGGTCTCGTTCTGTTCTTCCCCTATCCTAGCAAGCTATTGTTATGTAAATTTATTTACATCATTTTCACTATGTAAAAAATATTACAATCCGTTGACATACACCCACGCCTCATTTAATACTCGGCCTCTACACTTTGGGAAGAACGACTCATTAAAGGAGGTTTTCCCTTCATGAACCGCAAAACCCTGTACACCCTCACGTCCTCGCAAAAAATGATGATTTTCGTCCTCTCCATGTCCCTGTACGGCTTGTCCAACATGTTCACCGAGCTCATCCCCGAGTTTCGCCTCGGGCCGATCGAACTCTCGGTGGAGTACTTCGCGTTCATCCCGCTCACGTTGTGCATGCTGTTCCACCCGCTGTATGCGGCGGTCGGGGCGGCGCTGGGCGAGGTGATTTTCGGCGAGCTGATGCTGGGACAATTCGGCGGACTTGGCGAGCTGGAAAAATTCCTGACCTTCTCCTTCGCCATGTACGTCGCCGGACGGATGGTCCGTAACCCGCAAAACCGCCTGCAAGTCGGCACCGCCGCCATCACGGGCGTCATCATCCATCAGCTGTGCAGCAGCCTGGTCGACATCGGCAAAGTCTGGATCGGCGTCGAAGAATTCGAAGCCGTGCCCGGGCTGGCGCAAAGCGTCGTCATCGTCGAAGGCGTGGGCTTCCTGAACGACGTGCTGTTCTCCGGCATCCTGTTCGCCCTGCTGCCTACCCTCTATCTAGTCCCTAGATTATATGGAAAAATCGAGCCCCTCCTCGGCATCAAACCGCGCGACAAATCCACCAAATACGAAGCCGCCGGCGTCATTTCGCCGAAGCTGGTGCTGAGCGGGATCGCGCTGGCGCTGATCGCTTTTGGCGCGGAATCGCTGTCCGAGACGGACTGGAACTTCGGCGAGTGGGACAGCGGATTGGCTGACCGGTTGGGCTCGGGGGCCATCTGGCTCAGTATTGCCGCTGCAGCCGTGGTGGCCGTTATCGTCCTGCTGACCATGCGAGCCAAGCGGACGCGCAGCATCCCAACCGGGGACGAGTCCGAGAACCTGCCGTATGCTTAATCCGAACAACGAAACCCGCGGCCCTGTGATCGACATCCGCAACGTGTCGTTTACTTACCCGGGCTCGGAGCTGCCTGTGCTGAACCAGGTGAACCTGACGATTGAACCCGGTTCCTTCACCGCCATCATCGGCGGCAACGGCTCCGGCAAATCGACATTATGCAAGCTGCTGAACGGGCTCATTCCGCATTATTATTCCGGCGACTTTGAAGGTGAGGTACACATTCACGGCCAATCCACCGCGCAAAAAACCGTCGCCCAACTCTCTCGCCGCGTCGGCTACGTCTATCAGGACTTCGACAACCAGCTCGTGCGGCCCACCGTACTGGACGAGGCCTGCTTCGCCCCGCTGAACTACGGGCTGCTGGACTATAAGGTCCGAGCGCTCCACGCTTTGGAGCTTTGCGGCCTCACCCACTTGCAGCAACGCTACATTTGGGAGCTGAGCGGCGGACAAAAGCATCTGCTCGCCCTGGCCGGGGCCCTCTCGCTCGGCGCAGAGATCCTGATCGTAGACGAGCCGGTGTCCCAGCTCGACCCGAGCCATGCTCGGCAGGTCTACGAGGTGCTGCGGGAGCTAAACCAGAACCACGGCAAGACGATTATCGTCATCGAGCATCATGCTGAGTTTATCGCCGACTACTGTCAGGAGGTCTGCCTGCTGGATCAAGGCCGGGTGTTGTGGAAACGACCGGTCTCCGAAGCCCTGAACAGCCTAAACGATCTGGAGCGGCTAGGTATTCAGCCGCCCGAGGTCACCCAGGCCGCGGCCTACTTATCAGCCCTACAGGACATCAACAGCCCAATGCGGCGGAATCCCAACGAGAACCAAGCCCAGCAGGCAGCATATCCGATCACGACCGAAGCTGCGATCCCTTATTTTCAGCGGCAGCTTCAAACACTACCGGAGGAAACGCCTGCCCCATGGGCCAGCACACGTTCCCTATCCGCCGAGGATGAGCATCACCCTGACGACGCCCAACAGAACCCCGTCATCCGGTTCAACGGGGCCTCCCTGAACTACCGCACGATCCGCAAAGCGGAGCGGACCGTGCTGCACAGCATCGACCTGACGCTCTATGAAGGCGAGCGGATCGCCCTTATCGGCAACAACGGTGCGGGCAAGTCGTCTCTGCTGAAGCTGATCGCCGGGATTGCCAAGCCGTCCGACGGCAGCGTTGCCGTCCTCCAGCAGGATACCCGCAGCATCTCCATCGAGCAGCTGTCACGGGATGTCGCGTTTGTCTTCCAGAACCCGGAGGACATGTTCATCGAGGACAGCGTGCGCAAAGAGATCGCGTATTGCCTGAAACGGCGCGGCTACCCGGACGCGGACGACACGCTGCAACGCATGCTGCACAGCTTCCGGCTGGAGCCGCTCCAGGACCGCGACGCGCGCCTCCTGAGCGGCGGCCAGCAGCGCCGCGTCTCGCTCGCCATCGGGGCGGCGATCCGGCCCGCCATCATGCTGCTCGACGAGCCGACGGCCAACCTCGATCTGGCCACCCGCGAAGAGCTGCTAGGCACGCTGGAGGAGCTGAACCAGCATGTCCGCACCGTGCTGATCGCCACGCATGACATGCAGCTCGTCCATCGCTGGGCGACGCGCGTCATCGTCATGCACGACGGCCGGGTGTTGGCGGACGGGACAGCGGCTCAGGTCTTCGCCAGCCCGGAGCTGATCCGCCGCGCCGGTCTGGCGCTAACGCAAAGCATGGAGCTGTCCGCCGTCCTCGGCCTCCAGCCGCCATGCGGATCGCCGACCGAGCTGGCCGACCGTCTGAACCGCATCCTCACCGGAAAGGAGAACCACCCGCATGCAGCTCGTCCGCAATTGGTTTAACAAAATCTCGCTCGACCGCATCCAGCTCGAATTAATGAACACGGCCTACGGCAGCGGCCATGCTTCCCTTTCCCGGCTGGATCCGCGGGGACTACTGATTTGGTATCTGTTTTTTGCCATCGTCCCGTGGTTTCTTAACAGTTACGTTGTCTTAGCCGGCATGTGCCTGTTCGTCATCATCACGACCGTGTTGTCCCGGGTCACGCCGTTCATCATCATCGTGCTCTGCCTGGGTCTGATCGGTCAGGTGGGCTGGCTGTTTATTATCTCGCTTTTCTTCGGAGGAGACATTTCTTCCGCCCTGCCGCTGCTCAAGCTTACGCTGAAGCTGTCGATCGTCTCGCTCGCCAGCATCACCGTGTTCTCGGGCATGGATCCGGAAAAAATCAGCGACGGCCTGCTCGCCCTTGGCGTCCCCGCCGCCTTCTCGTTCAGCTTGTCCTACGGCTACCGCATTCTGCCTGTGTTGTTCGAGGAGTTCCGCAACGTCCTGCTCTCGTACCGGCTGCGCGGCAAAGCACCCGAGCGGCACGGCGTTCTCTACTGGCGGCTGGGCGCGTATTATTTGAAGCTGCTGGTGTACGCTTTTTTTCCGCTGATGCTGGCGACGGCCAAACGCTCCCGCACCACCGTAGAAGCGCTGGAAACGCGCGGCTTCTCGTACGGCATGAAGAACCCCGCCGCCAAGAAGCTCAAGCTGTCACATTTGAAACTGCAGCGGCGCGATGTGCTTTTTCTGGGGGGATCGGCGCTTTATGTGGCGCTATTATTCTGGACGTCCGCTTCAATTATCTAACCGACAAGGAGTTGTTTCGATGCGCATCGACCTGCACACCCACGCCAAATTATCCAAGGCCACCGATTTCTCGCCGGCCTATTACGAGGAAATGATTGCCGAAGCCAAGGCGAACGGGCTGAATGCCCTCGCTTTGACGGAGCATTTTAATACGCGCAACTTCCATGAGGTCTACGACAACCTCGATCGCCTGTACCCCTTCAATGGCGAATATTACGAGGCGGACGGCCTCCGGATCTTCCCCGGCATGGAGGTGGATATCCGCGAAACCGGCCATATTCTGCTGATCGGGCGCAAGGAGCAGATTCTGGAGGTTCGCCACGCGCTGGACAACTATACGGAAAAAGGCTCCTTTATCCCCTTCGACGAGCTGATGACGTTAGCCGAGAACTACCCCCTGCTCAAAATCGGCGCGCATCCGTTCCGCGTCTCCACCCCGCTCCATCATCTGGAGGCGGAGCAACTGCGGCGGCTGGACGCTTTTGACCTGAACGCCAAAGATATGTACGAATACGGCAACGAAGTGAATCGCGCCAACGTCGAACGCTTCGCCGCCGAGCTCGGTAAGCCGGTGACTGCCGGGAGCGACACCCATCAGTGTCTGCAATACGGCAGCTTGTATAACGAGCTGCATCGCCCCTGCGATTCCGTCGCCGAGCTGAAGCAGGCCATCTTGAGCGGGGCCTACGAGCTGCACGTCGCCGACAGCCTGCCCCTTCAGGTCAAGGCCTCCGTCATGCTGAAAAAACTGCTGAAACGCCTGGCGCAGCTGGAAGAGCCCACCCCCACGTTAGCCGATGCCTAAAAAACAACCAGCCCCCGGAGCCATTACTCCGGGGGCTGATTTTTTTCGCTATGCCAGATTAATCCGTCGGATCGTCTCCAGCGGCACCTTGGGCTCGCGAGTCTCCGTCAACAGGCCGTTAACCTCCTGCTGCACGTCGGTAATTTGCGTATAACAGTAGCCGCAGATCTCCTCGATCGACTTGATTGCTTTCGTGATGCTCTCGAAGCGTTCGATAAACGCCTCTTCGCCGCTTACTTGGTTGCCGTATCCCCAACCCGACTCCGATTGGAAGGCGATCCCGCCGAACTCCGAGATGACGATCGGCTGGCCGCGATAGGCGTACCCGTTCGCCATGGCATATTTCCAATTATTAAACGAAATCTGGTTGCCGGTGACGGCTTCCATGTCCTTGTAGCGCTCCAGGAAACGGCTTCCCGATTCCTCGTAGTCATGCAGGGTCAAAATGTCCGAAACCGTGTGCTCCCACCCGTCGTTCGTAATCACCGGACGGTAAGGATCCATCGCTTTGGTCAGGTGATAAATCCCCTCCGTAAACTCCTGTTGCTTGCGGTCGTTCAAAATATTGGCCACGCCCCAGGATTCGTTGAAAGGAACCCAGGTGATGATACTCGGGTGGTTATATTGCTGGCGGACGATCTCGACCCATTCCTTCGTGAACGCCTCGACGGCCCGATCGTTAAATTCGAACGTCGCCGCCATCTCCGACCAGACGAGCAGCCCCTTGACGTCGCACCAGTACAAAAACCGGGCGTCTTCGATCTTCATATGCTTGCGCACGCCGTTATAACCCATCGCCATGATTTTATCGATGTCCTCGAGGATGGCTTCCTCGGAAGGCGGCGTCAAATGCGAATCCGGCCAATACCCCTGATCCAAAATCAATCTTTGGTAGATCGGCGTATTGTTCAGCAGCACCTTGCCGTTCTCGATCGAAATCTTCCGCATCCCGAAATAGGAAAACACATGGTCGACCACCTGTTGGTCCCGGTACAAAATAAATTCCACGTCGTACAGATTCGGACGCTGCGGGGACCACTCGCTGAATTTCCAGGGCCCTCCCGCTTCATGCAGCAAATCGGCATCGACCCGAAGCCATGGCCGGTCGATGGCCAGGCGCATCTGCTTCACGATTCTTCCTTTCAAAGAGATGACGGTCTCAAGCTCAAGCTGGCCGTCCCCCAAATCGCCCGCGACTTGGTATTCAAAAGCCACGGACCGGTTATCGAAATCGGGCGTGATCTTCACGGCGTCCAGATGCGCAGGGTCCACGAACTCCAGCCATACCGTTTGCCAAATGCCCGTGGATTGCACATAGAAGCATTCGAAGCTTTCGCTCTGCCAGCGTTGCTTCCCGCGGGGCTGCGTACAGCTCTCGCTGTCTTCCGCCTTCACCGTCAGCACATTTTCGCTGCCGAAAGTCACGTACGGCGTGATGTCAAAAGAGAACGCGGCGTAGCCGCCTTGATGCTGCCCGACGTAAACGCCGTTAACCCACAGCTTGGCGCGGTAATCGACGGCCTGAAAGCGGAGAATCGCCCGCTGCCCCGCCGCATCGGCCGGGAGGGTTAGCTTCTTCTCGTACCAGACCTGAGGGTGGAAGGTTTCCTCTCCGATCCCGCTCAGTTTGGTTTCGTACGTAAACGGCACCTGGATCTTTCGATCGGCCCGCAGATTCTCGTACCAGTTCTCCCGCTCGCCGATATTCTCATCGTCAAAGCGGAAGTCCCACTCTCCATTCAAATTGATCCAATGCTCCCTCACGAATTGCGGTCTGGGATAATCTTTGATATACATATGGGTTGTCATGGGTTTACTCCTTTTCCTCTATCTATCTCTTTACAGCATTCGCTTGCATCTGGTTGAAGCTGAACGTCGAACCGATGCTTCGAAGGCCGACCCGTCCGTGGAAATAAGGATCGGGATCCATATAATCGATGACCGGCTCATCCGCCCCATCCCAATAGACTTGGATGCGCGAACCGGCCAACACGACGCGCAGCGAGTAGGTCTGTCCGGGTTCCATCGTAGCGCGTCCGCTGCTGACGGCAATCGATCCGTAATTCAACTTCAGCAACTGCAGCTGCCCGTCGGTAAGGCTGATCGCGTAACCCATCGCCGAGTCCTGTACTTGATGCTCGAAGTAGGATTCGTTCGTCGTGCGGACGTAAACCTGAGCTTCCCCGGCCGGATTTTCCGGGATGCCGACTTGCACGGACATCTCATAGTCATCCCAAGCCTCATCTCCGACGAACAAGCGATCATCCGCGATCCCGCTCCCCCTGAACCCGCCGTCAATGGCTTCGAAGGCACCGTAAATATCCTCGGCCTCCACCGCTTCTAGCAGATTCGCCCCCGATTTCGGCGCTTTCGCCGACGCATAGAGATCCAACGCGCTGAAGGTCACTTGACCCTTGCGCAGTTTGATTTTCAATGTATGGTAGCCTTCCGGAAGCTTCATGGCTCCCAGCTTGACCGTTTTCCAGTCCGGGTCGGGATCGGGCGCAATCTTGAAGGTTTGCTTCTCGTTCCCGCTGCTCACCTCAACCGTCGCCGCTTCCTCCGAGGTCAAGAGGCGCATCGCCAAGCCGTAGGTTCCGGCCTCGGCCACGTTGACCTTATAGGTCAGCCAATCCCCTTCCTGCTCCAGCTTCACGAAATAACTGCGATCCTCCGCCATGCCGATGGAAACCCCATCCGTCTTGCGGAACTCCCCGGCGTCGGCAGCCGGATTCACCTTAAAGCCGCGTTCGGCCTCCTTCAAATAATGGATCGCATCAATCGTGCCTGGAATCGGCTTGTAGACTTCAAAGTCGCTGCTCCCGCCCACATCGTTGGAGAACGCCGTGTACGAATACGAAGGATCGGCATGGAACGCCGCGTACCCGATCCGGCCCGCAACGGTCGCTTGAACCGGCAGGTTAAATTTCAACATTTGGTCGAAATAAACGCGAACCGCGCTTCCGTCATTTTCCACGCGCACCGTATGGAGTTTCGTAAAATCGAAGTCTTCCGGTAATCGAAGACTGCCGACCTGCTCCACCTGGCCTTCGTTAACCTGCACCACAGACAACTCACCGCTCGCCGGCGTCAAACGCGTTGACCAGTAATTTTCCGAATCGGTATATGAAAAAATCGCCTCCACATAAGCCTGTTCGTCATCGACCGGTTGCACTAGGCTCAGGTTGTATTCGGCGGTAAATCCGTCGTTCGTCTCCACCTTGCTTAACCATCTTTTCGTGCCATCCGGCAGCGTCTCCACGTCCCAATTCGCCTTGGCCTCCGGCTGATCCAAACGGCTTTGAAAATCCGCCAGCTTCGGAACCGGCTGTGCGCTGTTCGTCGGCCCAAGCACTTCCATCCGGTCGCCGTTGAACACGATGCGGTCGATATCCATTTGCCGCACCGGCGGACCTTCCGCGGAGTGGCCGACCAAATTGTGATACACCATATAATAGGAATCCAGATCCGGCCCGACGAAGCTCGAGCTGTGGCCCAAACCGACGAACGAACCAGAAGTGTGAATGATCAACGGATTATTGTCCGGCACCTGATAAGCGCTTGTCGGGTCATCATGGGCAACGGCATAGTTAATCCGATATCCTTTGCTGAATACATGATTTCCGGTATAAGTCATATAGTACGTGCCGTTGCGTTTGATGATCGTGGAGCCTTCCGTCCACCCGCCCAGATAAGCGTTGGTCGTAGACCCGATATCGATCGTATAGGGATCCGTCATCGGATGAATGACGATGCCCTGGTCTCCCGCATGCGTGAAGTACCACGCGCCGTTATCGTCAATAAAAACCGAGCCGTCGATGCTAAGTCCCAAGTTCTCCGTTTGTACCTCGAACGGCCCCGTCGGGCTATCGCTTCGCAGGACGTAGTGTCCGTTCCCGGCGGGTGAGGTGTACATATAGAAGTACCCGTTCCAATACACCACTTCGGGTGCGTATGCGCCCGTCGTGATCGGGTCCTCGGTCACCAGGCCTTCGGGCGTCCAATGAATCAGGTCCTCCGAACTCCAGCCCTTGATCCCGGCGCGGAAGTCCTTCGTACTGCAGTAGAGATAATACTTTCCGTCGTGGCGAAGAATATAGGGGTCGCCGATTCCGTAATCCTCCCATTCCTCGGGCAACGTAAAAGGGTTTTGATAAGTTGGATCCTGATCGCTATACAATTTCACCTTCACCCCTTCGTTCGAGCTGCATGAACCAAGAATTAGCGCTAGGCAGACGGCCGTGCACAAGGCGGCCAGCGTAAACTTCTTCCTTCTCCCGGGCAGATGGTCCATTGTCGCATCCTATCCCTTCAACCCGCTGATCGCGAGCGATTCGACGAAATACTTCTGGCAGAAGAAGAACACCAGGATGACGGGAACCATGGCAATGACCGAAGCCGACATGATCAACGGATAATCGGAATTGCTGATATACATCGATTGAAGGGAAGCGATCATCACCTGGATGGTCTGCTTCTCCGGCGTATGCAAATAAATCAAAGGACCGAGGAAATCGTTCCAGATCCCCATGAATCCCAGCGCAGCTTGAGCGGCAATCGCCGGTTTGGCGATCGGCAGGGCAATTTGCATGAACGTGCGAATGAACCCGCTCCCGTCCAGCTTCGCGGCTTCGATCAATTCCGTCGGAATCGAGCCCTGCATGAATTGACGCAGGAAGAACACCACCACGATATTGCCGAACAGTCCGGGAACGATTAACGGAAGCAACGTGTCGACCCAATCCAACTCAGAGAACCCGATAAATTGCGGAATCATCATGACCGAATACGGAATCATCATCGTGCCCAGCAAACACATAAAGATCGTTTCTTTGAACGGAAAATCCACCTTGGCGAACGCATACGCCGCCATCGTTGAAACGAATAAACCGATCGTCAAGACGAAAACCACGATCGTCGCGCTGTTCAGAAAACCGTGGAGTATCGGGGCCTCGGCCCAAACTCCCTTGTAGTTGGCAAACGTGATGGGATCCGGAATCCATTTCGGCGGAAGGTCGAACACGTTCTTTTTCTCCTTGAGGGAGGTCGATAGCGACCAGGCCAGCGGTGCCAACATGATGATGGAGCCAAACAATAAGATAAGGACATTGATGCTAAGGGCGATTCGACGTCTCAGCAGCATAAACACGCCTCCAATGCTAAAGTCTCAAGTAACGCGTTCCTAATCGTTGTAAATCCAACGTTTGGACAAACGGAATTGGAGCAGCGTCAAGATGAAGATAATGATGCCAAGCACCCAGGCCAACGAGCTGGCGTACCCCATGTTGAAATATTCGAACGCATGCTGGTAAATGTAGAAGACCACCGTAGCCGCGCTGAATTCGGGCCCCCCGTCCGCGGCCATGACGTAGATCTGGCTGAACGCTTGGAACGTGCCGATGACGCCCATCACCACGATATAGAAATGAATGTTCGAGAGAAGCGGAAACGTGATATGAACGAATTTTTGAAACCCGTTAGCCCCATCCACCTCGGCCGCCTCATAGTAGCTTCGGGAGATCGACTGCAATCCGGCCAGATAGAGCACCATATTGCCCCCGATGCCGCCCCACAGCCCCATTAAGATCAAAGACGGCTTGATCCAAAGGGGATCGCCGAGCCAGTTCGGTCCGGTGATATGGAACGAATTCCATAACAGCTGATTTAACAGCCCGTAATCTTGGTTTAAGATCCATTGCCACAAGAGGGAGACCGCGATGATCGGCGAGATCACCGGAATGTAATAGATGGTTCGAAAAATCGAGATGCCTTTGATCTTCTGGTTCATAAGGATGGCCAGCAGCAGCGAAAGCACCATGCCGAGCGGAATCCCGATCAGCATGAACACCGTGTTGAACAGCGACTTCACCACCTTCTCGTCCTTAAACAGATCCACGTAGTTGGCGAATCCGACGAACTTGGGGGATGAAACCATGTCCCACTGGGTTAAGCTTAAAACGGCTGAGGCAATTAACGGAGCAAGGCCGAAAATGAGGAACCCAAGCAGCGGAACCGCAACGAACCCGTAAGCCCACATGATCTCCTTGCGCCGAAAACCGGGGATTTTATTTGTCATGACCCTTCTTCCTTCCCGCGAAAGAATTAAGAGAAGGTGAAAGCAGTACGCGCCTGGCTTCCACCTTCCATTGTTCGTGTTTATCCCGCGTTACTTGTTCCCTTTGTCGTACAAATCCTGCAGCTTAGGCGCAATTTCTTTCGCCCATTCCGCCGCCGTTTGCTTGCCGGTCCACACCTTGCTGGCCTCTTGGTTAAAGGTATCCAGCCATTGCGTATCCTTCGAGCCGTATTCCACCGGCGGATGCCCGTAATCGATGATGTCAAGGAAGACCTGCTTGTGCTCCGGCGCTTTGCCGTTGTTTAAGTAATCGTTTTTCGCCATATCGATCAGGTTCGGCACGGCCTGGCCCATTTCCATGTTTTGTTTTTGACCCTCAGGGTCCAACGATAGGAAGGCAGCCAGGTTAAACGCTTCTTGCGGATGTTTGGATTTGCTGGAAAGGGCAAAGCCCATCGATCCGAGCCAAGTTGACGTTTTTCCCGTGTTCGGGCTGGCCGGCCACGGCGCGATATCCCAGCCGAAAGGCAGATCCCAGAAGGCAGGTTGGTCCCAAGGTCCGAGCGGGAACATGCCGATCTTGCCGGCGACGAACCGCGAATAGCTGTTCATGGCCTTCTCGTCATCCGCGGAAGGGCTGACGTGATATTTCAGGTTCAAATCCGCGATGAATTGCATCGCTTCGGCAAACTCCGGCGTATCCACGGCGATTTTCCCTGTCGCATAATCGATGTATTGTCCGCCGTTGCCCCATACCGCCGCTTCTAAAGGAAAACCCGCACCGCCGAAAATATCGGATTTGCCGTCGCCGTTCGTATCCTTCGTGACCGCTTGGGCCGCCTTCAGGTAATCGTCCCAAGTCCAGCCGCCCGGCTCGGCGGACGGATATTCCGCCCCGGCTTCATCAAAGAGATCTTTGTTATAGGCCATCGCCCAGGGGCCAACGTCTTTAGGAAGCCCGTACAAGTCTCCCGTTCCCAGATTCGTACCGTCGTACCGGTATCGGTCGAGCGCTTGCTTCCAAACATTGTCTTGATTGAACAGATCCGTGTTATCCAAGTAGCTTTGAATGTTGAGAATCGTGCCGGCTTCCGCATATTTGAAAAAGGCCGGTCCGGACAGATAGAAGATATCCGGCGCCTTGCCGGAAGCTACCAGCGTCGTGAGCTTCTGGTTGTATTCGGCCGGCGGCACGCTGGTGTAATTGACTTTCACGTTCGGGTATTTGTCTTCAAAGGATTGGATCAATGAGGCAAAAATCTTCTTCTCGTTTGGATCTCCGTGACCCATGAAAGAAATTTCGACTTTCTCATCCGAGTTGACTTGCTGTCCGTTTGAAGTACCTTGATTCTGGTTACCCGGTTCCTTCGAGGCATTGGCCGAGTTGGCATTATTACTAGAGCCACAACCTGTAAGCGCTACCAACATGGACATGACCAAAAGCACCGCAATGACTGCCAAGCGATTGGTTTTCACGTGCATAACCTCCCTATTGAATTCGTCGCGATTACGGAATGATGTGTGTCTGTTTCGGATTGTAACCGCTTTACATTTGCATTTTAGTATATCCACTTAGATATTAGTATACTTTATTTAGTATATAATATACTTTATGATATTAATTCTACGGGAACCGTAACTCTCCGCGGATTCGAGTGACCTTCCAGCTGCTCCAGCAAACATTCCACGGTATGCTTGCACATCGTTTCGATATCTTGCTGCACGAAATGGACGCCCGGACGCTCCGGCCCGTCGAATCCGAACAGCGCAAAATCCTCCGGCACTTTCTTATTCAAACGACCCAGCGCATTGTAAGCAAAATTCGTGAGCTGCGCGTTCATGACGAACGCCGCCGTAATTTCGGGATGCGAAACGAAAAATTCATGGATTATTTTTTCGCCGTTACCGTTATGGATATCGTCGAAATTCAGGATACACCATTGGTTTTTGTTGATCGGCAGTTGATTCTGATAGAACGCCCGTTCAAAGCCGGCCGCGCGGTCTTCGGTTACGGTATTCGTGATCACGGGAGAGATCAGGGCGATTTCCCGGTGCCCCTGTTCCAGCAAGCAGCTGACGGCGTCGAAGGTTCCCTTTTCGTTATCCGCGCTGACGCTGTAAGTCCGAATATCTTTCAAATAACGGTCGATCAGAACGAGTGGGAATTTATCGATCGACAGGCGAAGAATATCCTCGTTGTAGTTCTCCTCCTCGGTCGGAAAGATAACCATGCCCTTCACGCCGTTGCGATGAAAGGCTTCGATCGCTTCGCTTTCATTTCGCTGCGATTCCCTCGATATACTGAGCGTCAATTGATAGCCGGACGCCCAGGCAAACCGTTCGATATTGTCCACGATCCGTCGTTCCACCTTGGTTTGCAGTGTAGGGATGATCAAGCCGATCGTTCCCTTGCGGGTCGCATCCGTGCGCTGCGCGGCCTCGGACGCGTTCAAATAGCTCCACACCTCGTCATTGACGAAAGTCCCCTTGCCTTGATGCCGCGTGAGGATCCCTTCATCCGCCAGGCCGATCAAGGCATTTTTGCTCGTGATTTGGCTGACATGGTACTCCTCGGCCAGTTCCTTCTCCGACGGAATTCGGTCTCCCGGCCTCAGTTCCCCGGATTGGATGCGCTCTTTGATATCATCCTGGATCTGTTTATATAAGGGTAGATTCTTCAAATCAGGCCACTCCCATCTTCGCTCATCATAATATATATACTTAGTATATTATTTATTTTTCTTTTGTCTATGAGGAAGATGTGAAGTCGCGGTAGGGAGATAGCCGTTCAAACCAAGCAAACCTGTAGTGGGAGGAAAAAATGGCCTTACTCGCCAAGCATGAACTGAATCTGCATTGCACGAAATCATCGAAATAACTGCGTGGATGCAGTTATTTCCTCACAGCCTGATCTCAACGGCTAAATAGCTGCGTTAATACAGTTATTTTCTGTGATTTCGAGACAATCGGCCTTTTGCCTTGGGAATAACTGCACTCTTGCAGCTATTTTGGGATAAACCCGACAATCGGCGAAAATAGCTGCACTCCTGCAGTTATTTTCCCTCCGGCAGGTCTCAGGAGGCTCTAAGGGGGAGTGAAAATTCGTACAACCGCTGCGTATCGAACAAAAAAAGTCGATCCGAAACTCTCCGGATCGACTTTTCTCATGCTGCCCGTTGCTCGCTTACTTCTTCTTCTTGCCCTTGCCGCCGCCCCGCTTGCGGCCCGTGGCGGCCTCCCCGGCGCCCTCGGCCCGGGCGCCGACGAAAATCCCGCTCGCGGACGTTTTCTTCCGCCGCGAGCCCGGGGCCTTGCCCTCGCCGGTGCGGTACCCGCGACCGGCATCGCGGGCGACGGCGACCGTCCCGGAGGCATAGCCTCCCTTGCCGGAGCCGAAGCCGAACACCGGCGCGCCGTCCGCCGGCGCGCCCGGGCCCTCGCCCGCGCCGCTGTCCGCGCGGGCCACGGCGCCGCCAAGCGCGACGCCGCCGCTGCCTTTGGCAGCCCCGCCGCGCTTGGCGCGCTTCCCGCCGGGGGCGCCTGCCCCGGCGGCTTCGGCCTCGGCGGCGGCGAAGATCCCCGCCGCCGCTCCACCCCGGCCGGGCTTGCCTGCGCCGCGGCCGCCCTTGCCTTTGCCGGCGGCCTTGCTGCCGCCTTTGCCCGGCTTGCCGCCGCGGCCACCGCCGCCCCGGCCGCCGTCAAAGGCGCCTCGCCCGCCGCCGAACTCGCCGCGCTGCCGCGGTTTCATGTCGACCATCTCGAAGTCGATCGTATGGTCGTCCATGTTCACGCGGGCTACGCGGATCTTGACCTCGTCGCCGATCCGGTAGATCTTCGACGTCCGTTCCCCGATCAGCGCCATATGCTGCTCGTGGAAATGGTAATAATCATCCGTCATCGCGCTAAGCCGGATGAGCCCTTCCACCGTGTTCTCCAGCTCGATGAACATGCCGAAGCTCGTTACGCTGCTGATGATGCCGGGGAATTCCTCCCCGACCTTATCCAGCATGAACTCCGCTTTCTTCAGCTGTTCCGTGTCGCGCTCCGCCTCCACGGCGATGCGCTCCCGCTCGGACGATTGCTGCGCGATGTCCTGCATGCGGCTGGCCAAATACTCCATCCGCGCATCGCTTAACGTCCCGCCGGATTCGATCACCTCGCGGATGACCCGGTGGATCACCAGGTCGGGATACCGCCGGATCGGCGACGTGAAGTGCGTGTAGAACTCCGCCGCCAACCCGAAGTGCCCGGTGCTTTCCGCGTCGTATTTCGCCTGCTTCATCGAGCGCAGCATCATCGTGCTGATGACCGTCTGCTCCTTGGTGCCCTGGATGTCCTCCAGCAGCGTTTGCAGCGCGCGCGGATGCACCTTGTTGCCTTTCCCGCCTTTGACCGCGTAGCCGAAGTTGGCGACGAACGCCATGAAGTTCATCAGCTTCTCCTGGTCCGGATCCTCGTGGATCCGATAGATGAACGGCACCTTAAGCCAGTGGAAATGCTCCGCCACCGTTTCATTCGCCGCCAGCATGAATTCCTCGATGATCTGTTCGGCGATCGAACGCTCGCGCTTCACGATGTCGACCGGCTTGCCGCTCTCGTCGACGATCACCTTCGACTCCTCGAAATCGAAGTCGACCGCGCCGCGCCGCATCCGGTTCCCCCGCAGCTTCAGGGCCAGCTCCTTCATCAGCTGGAACGTTTCGACCAGGTTGGCGTACCGTTCCGTGACTTCCGGATCCTCCTCCTGGAGGACTTTGCGCACATTCGTGTAGGTCATCCGTTCCTTGGTACGGATCACGCTGGTGAAAATATCGTGCTTGACCACCTTCATCTGCTCGTTGAATTCCATTTCGCAGGACAACGTGAAGCGGTCCACCTTCGGATTCAGGGAGCAAATCCCGTTCGACAGCCGATGCGGCAGCATCGGAATGACGCGGTCTACCAAATACACGCTGCAGCCGCGGTTATACGCTTCCTGATCCAGCTTCGAATTCTCCCGCACGTAATACCCGACATCGGCGATATGCACACCCAGTCTGATATTCCCGTTCGGCAAACGCTCCACGTTCACGGCGTCGTCCAGGTCCTTCGCGTCCTCGCCGTCGATCGTGACGATCACCTTGTCGCGCAAGTCCCGCCGCCCCTGGCGGACGATATCCGCCTCATCGATCACGTCCGGCGCTTCCTGCGCCTCCGCCATGACGTCCTCCGGGAACGCCTCCGGCAGCTGATGCTTGCGGATGATCGACAGGATATCGACGCCCGGATCGTCCTTGTGCCCGAGAATCTCGATGACCCGGCCAACGGCCGCAGACCGCCCTTCCGGGTATTCCACGATTTCGGCCACGACCTTCTCGCCGTCGACCGCGCCGCCAAAGCCCTCGCGCGGGACGAACAGATCCTTGTTGATCCGTTTGTCGTCCGGAATGACGAAACCAAACGATTCGTTGTTCTGGAAGACGCCTACGACTTGGGTGACGGCGCGGTGCACGATGCGCACGACCTCGCCTTCCAGCTTGCCGCCGCCCGCGCTCTTCGAGCTGACGCGCACCAGCACCGTGTCGCCGTTCATCGCGCTTTTCAAATCATTGGCATGGATGTAGACGTCCGGGTGGTCGCGATCCTCCGGGATCAGAAACGCAAAACCCTTGGCATGGGCCTGCAAACGCCCGCGCACCAAATCCATCCGTTCCGGAACGCCGTAACGATGAGTGCGGGTTAATATGATTTGTCCTTCCTGCTCCAACCGGTTGAGCATCTTCAGGAACTCTTTGAAATCGCCGGCATCGGTGATGCCGAAATGCTCCTCCAGCTCCTGGTACGTCAACGGTTTATATGCGGTTTCCCGCATAAAAGCGAGCAGCTCTGCTTCCGTGATTAATTTCAAATGATTTCACCTCAAACCCGGCTTGTCCCGCAGGTGCCGGGGTGTTATTTTGCACGGTATTTCCATGATATTCCTCTACCCGTATATCCCTTAGTATACACGAAATTCGCGATCGGCATCCGTTTTCGCCCCGGTTTCCCGTGAAATCGCATGGATTTCATGAAAAAGGCTTAATTTTTATGAAAACTCAGCCGACAATATAAAGGAAGAATTCCACGAATTAGGAGAGGGAGAAGGTATGGAGAACAATAGCATTCTGCAACGGCGCAATAAGTTATTCGTCAAAATCATTTGGGGAATGGTCGCCCTCGGCGTTCTGACCGACATCATGATCCAGGTCGACAGCAAAGTGCTGTTTACGTTGATCATCGTCGGCGGCATCTGCTGCTCCATCGCGACCTACATGACCTACGCCAACAAAGGCACGCGTTACGTCATGTTCGTCATCCCCGTGATCACCCAGCTGCTGACGTTTCTGCTGATCTATCAGGATCCGGACCCGATCATCAGCACGTATCTGCTTGTCTACGTGTCCATCGGCATCATGACGTTGTATGCGAATTACAAGCCGATTCTGTTCTCGGGCGTATTAGGCATGGGGATCACGGTTTATTTCTTCAACGTTCCCTTCTACCACGATAAATTATTCCCCCGGGAGTCGCTCAGTTATTTGCTGCTGTTCCTGGGATTCCTGATCGTCGCTTTAGCCTTTGCCGCCCGGTTCAGCGAACGCTTGCAGAAGGACGTCTTGGCCAAGCAGCAGGATACCGTAGAGGCCAAGCGCCGCAGTGACGAGCTGCTGGCGAATTTGCAAACCTCGCTGGACGTACTGGGCCGCCTAAGCTCGCAGCTGCGGGAGAACGTAAACGTCACCGGCACGATCTCCAAGGAGATTACGACAACCTTCGGCAGCGTCTCTTCGACGCTGGAACGGCAAACGCTAGGTTTGCAGGAAACGACCCAATCCGTTCAAGAGGTGGGCGGAGCCGTGGAGGTTACGGCCGAGATCTCGGCCCAGCTTCAGGAGCTGTCGACCGACATGCTTCAAAATACCGAGGCCGCCGGCGCGAAAATGAATTCCTTATCCGTACATATCCAGCATCTGCAGCAGGTCATTGCCGGCACGGTTGCGCAGATGCAGAAGCTTCGCGACCAGAACGAGCAAGTCAGCCAAATCGTCGAGACGATCCACGGCATCTCCGCGCAAACGAACCTGCTGGCGATGAATGCCGCCATCGAGGCGGCCCATGCCGGGGAGCACGGCAAAGGTTTTGCCGTCGTCTCCGCGGAAATTCGCAAGCTCGCGGAGAACTCGCAGCAAGCGACCCAGCGGATTAACGATATCTTGGCGGACGTAATCGGGCAAATCAACAGTGTAGCCGAACAGATTACGCTGGGTTCCACCGCGATCCACTCGGGGCAAGAAGAAGCCCGGGAAGTCCAAAGTTACGTGGACAAGGTGTCCGGCAATGCCCGCTCGGTCAACCAGCAATCCGGCGAGGTGGATCGGTCGGTCCGGCAGATGCAGGATCGTTACGGCCGCATTATGGCGGAAATCATGGAGCTGGCCGAAAGCACCGAGCATAACATGAGCGCGGCGCAGCAAATCTTGGCAGGCATCGAAGCCCAGGACGGCAAAATCCATGAGATCGTCCAGCACTACCAGGACCTCGACGCCCTGATTCTCTCGCTGTCGGCTACCGCCGCGGGCGAGACGGCGCAGGAGGCCAAGCCAGCCGCGAGTTCCAAGCCTACTCCGGTAGCGGCGGAACCTGCTTCTTCGCCGGCAAAACCGGAAAAGGAGAAGGGTCAGGCTCAAGAAGAAACCTCCGTTCCGACGGACACCGCCAAGGAGCCTGTCGCCATCGGGTAATGGATATATAAAAGGCTTGCCCGCGGGCAAGCCTTTTGCTTTTTGCATGATTTATGTAGATAACACCGTTTCCTGCTCCAGGCTTTTCAGCGTGTCCATATACCACTCGTAATGTTCCTGATGCTCGTAAAATTCGGCAACATGGATAATGGTCGGCACGACGTCGTCTCCTTTATAGAATCGGCGTTCCCCGACCTGGGTCATCGGGACATGGAAGGAGATGCGCAGCGCCCGGAACAACGTAGGCTCAAGCAGGGTAACATAATGACGGATCCCGTTCTGCCGGGCAAATAAAACGATGGTCGCAAGTAACCGGTTCAGGTTGCGCCCGCGATGCCTCTTCAGCAGCGCCACCTTATCGACCTCGGCGATTTCCCCCGGCCCGGAGAGCAAGATGGCCGGTTGATCGTCGAACGGCACCAGCCCGTTCAAAGGCTCGTCCGATCGCGGAACGTAGGGCTTGAATTCCACCGTTCCCACCGGCAACCCTTCGGCGTCATAAACGAGGCAACGGCCTAAGACGTTGTCGGCAAATTCCGGTTCAAAGCCTTTCTCCATCCAGGCCTCCATCCAAATCGAGTGAAACAAGGTTCCTTCCTCCAGCGTTTCCACCAGCTTGTACAATTTCCTTCCTCCTCTCATTGTCTGTACCAAAATTGTAATATTTTTACCTTTCGCGAGCCACGAAAATACTACATAATCTAACATTTATTACTAATAAATTCCTTTCAATATTGTTACAATTTGTTTCAAAAAAACACGCAAAAAAACCCCCGTCTCCCAAAGGAAACGAGGGCTTGCTCTGGCTAAATGTTATGAGTTAGTCCAGCACGACAGCGACGACGACCGACAAAACGAAGAAACCGACGGCCAATCCGACCGTGATCCGTTCGAGAACGAGCTCCATGCCGCGCGCTTTCGTTTTTCCGAAAAGATGTTCAGCACCCCCGGAGATGGCACCGGAAAGACCCGCGCTCTTCCCTTTCTGCAGCAATACGACTGCGATCAAGCCGATCGAGAAAATAACGAGCAATACTTTGAGCAAAATTTCCATTCAATCCACCTCCTAAGTGAGAAACATCCTTCATCTATTTCACAATCTGATATTTACGATACAAAAACAGCATTATTATTGTACCATAGCGTCCTCGGAATAACAACCGTTTTCCTTCTATACCGGCTCCCTTGATCCATATATACCCAACGTCCTACATCAGTCAACGAAATTTGTCATTATCATCCAAAAATCGACGAGATTTGAGTCCCATATTTCTCTATTTTGTGCCAAATAGCCCCTTTTTTTCGTGATACGATGAACTTAAGTCATATTTTCACAAGCCTCAGGAGGGTAATTTATGTTCAAGTTCAAGAAAGAGAAACGCGAGTCCCAAGGGAAGTCCGGATCTTTTCAACGGAAACTGTTGATCATTATTCTTGCGACCTCCCTCCTCCCGCTCCTCGGCGCCAGCGTATTTTTCGTCAGCTATTTCGCCGACGTGATCAGGCAGGACAACGAAGAGCTGATGCAATCCACGCTTGATTCGAACATCGCGAAGATCGATGAGTGGATTTCCGGCAAGACCAAAGCCGTCGAGCTGCTTGTCGAACAAAATCCAGAGTTTCAGAAATCGCTCGCACCGGATCGGATTTTCCCGATTCTGAACGTGCTTGAGCAAAGCGACGAACAGTCGGAGGGCTTTAGCGTGATCGACAAAAACGGCACGCTCACGAACATGCTTTACATGTCCGCGGATTCTTCCAAAAGCCCGTATTTCGTAGAGGCCAAGAAGAACAAAACTCCGGCCTATTCCGAGATGACCTATCTTGAAGCGCTCGACAAGTATTTTATCTCCGCCATGGTTCCTGTCAGCGATAAGAGCGGACAATTTTTGGGCGGGGTGGCTTTTTCCGTGACCCCGGACGTGCTGTCCCAGATGAGCAGCAGGATCAAGATTGCCCAAAGCGGTTACGCTTACGTGATCTCCAATACCGGCGTGTATTATAGCTACCCGGACAAGGAACGGTTCAACAAGAACATCAAGGATTACGCGAAGACCGCCGAGCTCAAAAAGGCGGAGAAAGCGATCCTCGGCACTCCAAAAGGAACGGTAACTTACCGCGACGAGTCCGGGAAAGAGGTCATTACATACTTTGGTACGGTTCCAAGTACCGGTTGGAAAATGGTCATCACCGTACCGACCAGCGAAATTTTCTCGAAAGTGAGTCATGCGCGGAATCTCTCCATCCTCATCGCGATCGGAGCTGCGATCTTCGTTTCCATCGTTGCTTACTTCCTGGCTCGCCGAATCGTGAAGCCGATCCTTTCGGTCTCCGCGGTCATGAAGAAGGTTGCAGACGGACAGCTAAGCGACCGGGTGAAGGTTAATTCGAAGGACGAAATCGGGCAAATGAGCGGTAACATCAACCAGATGATCGATTCTCTGGCGACGATGGTGAAGCAGATCAACCGTACGATCGGCGAGGTTGCGACCGCTTCCGACGAGCTGCTAAACGCTGCCCGCCAATCGACCGAAGCCACCGGGGAAATTACGCATGCGATTCAGGGCGTCGCCAGCGGCACCGAAACGCAGTTAATGGGCGCGGAGCAGTCGGCGCGGGCGACCGAAGAAATGGCCGTCGGCGTTCAGCGAATCGCCGAAGCCTCCGGCAGCGTCTCCGAGCGGGCCGAAGAGGCCGCCGGCGAGGTCGAGAACGGCTACGTGCAGATTCAGTCGGCCATCGAGCAAATGGCCCACATCCAATCCACCGCGAATCAGACCGCGACCGATATCGAACGCCTGACCGCGCATTCCAACGAAATCGGAGAGATCGTAAACGTCATTTCCGATATCTCGAACCAAACGGCGCTTCTGTCGCTGAACGCCTCCATCGAGGCAGCGCGGGCCGGGGAGCAGGGACGCGGCTTTGCCGTTGTCGCGGGCGAAGTCAAGAAGCTCGCGGAGCAAACCAGCCAATCGATCGCCCATATCGTCGAATTGATCCAGTTCATCCAGGGATCCACGTCCCAAGCGGCGGATTCGGTGAAGAACAGCATTGAGGAGATCAACAAGGGCATCCATCGGATGGAGAACGTTGGCGTGACGTTCGGCCAGATTCGCGAGTCGATCCATCACGTGTCCTCGCAAATCCAAGACGTGTCGGCAACGACGCAGCAAATCTCCGCAGGCACCGAAGAGATTGCCGCCTCGGTCGGCGATATGCTGAATACCGCCAAGGATTCGGCATTAAGCGCGCAATCGGTGGCCGGCTCCTCGGAGGAACAGGCCACGATCATCAAAGGCATCGAGGCTTCAGCCCAATCGCTGAACCAGCTGATGAACGAGCTGAAGGAGCAGATTCGCGTTTTTAAAGCTTAGGATTAAGACCCGACGCGAAATATGTCAGGTCATACCATTAACTACATCAACTTGTGAAAATATGAACATAAAAATCAAGGACGCCTCGAGTTTCAGGCGTCCTCTTCTTTTGGGGTTAGTTCGTCAGCTTATACACGCGCGCCTCGTACGGCCGCAAATCCAGGCTCCGCACGTCCGCGCCGGTCGGTACAGCGTCATAGTTCGCGATGAGCAACTCTGCCGCCCGGGCCTTCTCGGCGCTCATTGCCGAGGCCTCCGGCGTTGTCCAGGCAAAACGGGCCGGCTGGTCATAGAAATTCAAGACGACCAATAATTGCTCTTGCCCCATCGTGCGGGTATAAGCATATACCTGCTCATCGTTGGCATTCAGCAGCTCGTATCTGCCGTAGACGATCACTTCATGCTGCTTGCGCAATTGGATAAGCCGGCGGTAATAATGAAAAATCGAATTCTCGTCCGCTAACGCGCGCTCCACGTTGATGTCCCGGTAATTCGGGTTAACCGCAAGCCATGGCGTCCCTGTCGTAAAGCCGGCATGCGGGCGGTCGCCCGCCCATTGCATCGGCGTACGAGCGTTGTCCCGCCCTTTGGCGTAAATCGCCTCCATGATTTCCTCCGGCGTACGGCCTTTCTCCAGGTATTCCTTGTACATGTTCAACGTCTCGATATCGCGATACTCGTCGATCGATTCGAACCGCACGTTGGTCATGCCGATTTCCTCGCCCTGGTAGATGTACGGCGTGCCTTGCAGCGTGTGCAGCAGCGTGGCCAGCATTTTGGCCGACACGTTAGGGTACTCGCGGTCATTCCCGAATCGGGACAGCAGGCGCGGCTGGTCGTGGTTGTTGAGATAGATGCTGTTCCACGCCTTCCCTTCCAAATCGGTCTGCCATTTGGAGAGGATCCGTTTGAAATCGGGCAGCGTCCACGGCTTGCCCCACCATTTGCCGTCCGAGCCCGAATCGATACCCATCAGCTCGAATTGGAACACCATGCTTAACTCGCCCCGGTCCGTTCCGGCGAACAGGATCGCATCTTCCGGCGTGACGTCCAACGTTTCGCCCACCGTCATAATATCGTATTTGGACAGAACCTCGCGATTCATTTCCTGCAGGAACTCGTGAACCCGCGGCCCATTGATGCAGGTCCCGCCGTCCGCACTGTCCGGCAGCCCCGGCGGCTTGGAAATCATGTTGATGACGTCCATCCGGAATCCGTCGATCCCTTTATCGAGCCACCAGGTCATCATGTCGTACACTTCGCGGCGCACCTTCGGATTCTCCCAGTTCAGGTCCGGCTGCTTCTTGGAGAACATATGCAGGTAATATTCTCCCGTGGATTCGTCGAATTGCCATGCCGATCCGCTGAAGAACGAACCCCAGTCGTTCGGGGCTTCTCCCTCTTTGTCGGGACGCCAGATATAGTAATCGCGGTACGGATTGTCCTTCGATTTGCGCGACTCCACGAACCAACGATGCTCATCCGAGCTGTGGTTGACGACCAGGTCCATGATCAATTTCATGCCCCGGGCATGCAGTCCGTCCAGCAGTTCCTCCCAATCCCGCATCGTACCGAAGGAATCCATGATCGACTGGTAATTGCTGATATCGTACCCGTTGTCATCGTTCGGCGACTCGTACACCGGGCATAACCAGACCACGTCCACGCCCAGCGTCTTCAAATAGTCCAGCTTGGAGATGATCCCTTGTAAATCGCCGATCCCGTCCCCATTGCTGTCCATAAAGCTGCGCGGATAAATTTGATAAACGACGCTTTCCTTCCACCATTTTTTGTCCACGAACCTGTCCTCCTCTAGTCTATCTCCTTAGAATTGCCCTTTTCCGTTCTATTTTGCGTTTTCCATATCATACAGCGGTTGAGTAAACGTTTACGTAGAGAGTAAAAAACAAGACCTCGGAAAATAAGAACATGAAATGGTCTTATTTTGCCTGGGGGCATGTTTATCG